>JAGOAA010000019.1 GCA_017984215.1 Cytophagaceae bacterium | reverse complement strand
GAGAAATTAACGTAGTTTGTTATTAATTACATTAATCCATCACACAACGAAAACCGGTATGCTGCAAGCCTGAGTCTGGGCTTGACTTCATCCGTGCGGAGCACCGGTAACTAGAACAATACCCATCATTGCATAAAAAAGAACCACCGCGCATGACGCGTTTGGCAACACCGGGTTCATCCGGGTCATCACTTGAGGAAGGGCCACGTGGGTTTAAGCTCGGACTCTTTTTGTAATAATCGGCGCGGTACCAATCCGCGCACCATTCCCATACATTTCCAGCGGTATCATATAATCCATAGCCATTTGCAGGGTAAGATTTAACCGGAGCGGTGATCGTTTTATACCCGTCTAATGCTTGATCTTCATAGGGGAAATGCCCTTGGAAACTATTCGCTTTATACGGGGCGGAATTCACCGACACGTTCCCCCAGGGGTAAATCTTATTTTTTAACCCCCCACGGCTGGCCCACTCCCATTCTGCTTCTGTAGGTAATCTTTTGCCGGCCCAACGGGCATAGGCGGCTGCATCATCCCATGAAACATGAACGACGGGATGATTTTCTAGTCCTTGAATTGTTGAGCCTGGACCCGTGGGATGTCGCCAGTCGGCCCCTCGTTTAAACGCCCACCATAGGGAATAGTCCGTTAAATCGACTGGGCCTGTCGTAGGAACGAATACCAAAGAACTGGGCGCCAAAAGTGAATCTGCCGGTTTAGGCGTTCCATTTGGAACTTGCTTTGACAACTCCTCCCAATCTATCGCCTTTTCAGCCGTGGTTATGTAGCCTGTCGATTTAACAAATGCCGCAAACGCCGCATTGCTTACCTCCGTTTCATCCATCCAAAAGGCCTTAACACGCACTTGATGAACCGGGTATTCGTCTACACGACCCTGCGCATCGTGTGAGCCCATGGAAAATATGCCTGCCGGAATACGCTTCATCCCAGCATGGGATTTCATCGTAGGTTTGGGACTAATCGATTTTATTTGCTTCAGCTGATTGGGTGTGGAAACGTGGCATATAGGGATTTTAGCCTGACAGAAAACAGACAGTGTGATGACTAAGAAATAAAGGGTAATAGAATACCGACTCATTTTCTTTTGGCTTTCATCTCCGCCGCCTTTTGTTTCGGCACACCGAATACTTTTCCTTCTACAGCATCATTCAAAAAGCGGTCTATGTAGCCGTTGCTAATGGTGCTATTGTCCTTGTATTTCAGTCGTAATGCGTCTAATTGCTTATGCAAGGTCTTTCGAATTGAAGCATACGCCGGATCATAGTAGATATTCTTTAATTCCAAAGGGTCCTTCTCTCGGTCGATTAGCTCCCAAGCATCCGTCGAAAAATAGTAATGAATTAACTTATATTTCTTCGTCACGATGGCATAGTGCCGATTCACCATGTGTTCTGCGGGGTATTCATAATAGTGGTAATATACCGCATCGCGTTTCCAAGATTTTCCTGTCATCAAGGGGATTAGACTTTGGCCTTGCATATCTTTAGGCGCAGGAATGCCTGCCGCATCCAAAAAGGTTTGGGCAAAATCGAGGTTTTGAACTAAGGCATCTGATTTTTGACCGGCTTTAATTTGGCTTGGCCACGACACCATCAGCGGAGTCTTGAAGGATTCATCATAGATGAAACGCTTATCAAACCAACCGTGCTCGCCCAAGTAAAATCCTTGGTCGGAGGTATACACAATAATCGTGTTTTCCATCAAATTATTCGCTTCCAAATAATCCAATAAACGGCCTACGTTCTCATCGACTGATCGTAAGGTTCCTAAATAATCTTGCATGTAGCGTTGAAATTTCCAGCGCATTTTATCTTGCTCCGTCATGCTCGGGTAGGCCTTGATGAATTCCGCATTAATCCGATCGTAAACGCGGTCAAAATTCGCTTTTTGGCTCGGATTTAATCGGCCCATTTCAGCAGCGAAACGACGCTTATCAAAACCGATTTCGGGGATTTTCAATGAGTCCATCGTGGCCGGATAAATTTTGTTGTCGCCGGCCCAGCTCATACTAGTTAGGATATTCATTTCGGCTTCTTTGGCGGGAGATGTCCGACCGGAATAATCATCAAAAAGCGTCTTGGGTTCCGGGTATGTTTTCTGCGTCATTTCATCCAAATGCCGTTCTGCCATCAACCAGGAACGATGTGGCGCCTTGTGTAAATACATCAACATGAAAGGTTTTTCAGGAGTTCGATCCTGTTTCAACCAGTCCAAAGTCATGTCGGTAATTATATCTGTCACATAGCCATTGACTTTGATATTTCCCTCGTTTTTTGTGAAGAAATCAGGGTTGTAATAATTGCCTTGGTCGGGTAAGATTTTGAACTGATCAAAGCCCTTTGGGCTATTCCCAAAATGTAGTTTCCCAAACATCGCCGTTTGGTATCCGTTCGCCTGTAAAATCTGCGGGAAGGTAATGTTCGTTGTATCGAATTTGAAGTGATTATCGACCTTGCCATTTAGGTGTGAATGCTTACCGGTTAGGATCGTGGCCCGACTAGGCGCACAGATGGAATTGGTTACGCTGGCATTCGTAAACAGGATACCTTTTCTGGCAATGCGGTCTATGTTGGGTGTCGAAATTAAGCGTTGGTCGTATGCCGAAATGGCCTGATAAGCATGGTCGTCCGACATGATGAAGATGATGTTCGGACGTTTATTGCTTTGCGCTAAAATTTGTGAATAGCTCACGAAGATGAGCAATCCAATTAATATATGTTTCATGGAAATAGGTTTAACGCAAGTAAATTAGACAAATTAAGCAAGCAGACCAAAAAAGGAGAATACTTCCTTGGTAAATTTTGTAGACCCTTTTTTCACTGCTATCGGCAGGTAATGTGAAGACACTTCATGTTCGTTTCGTATTTTACATAACATAGCCCTTCGTCCTTTAATTTTGCTAAGGATTGAATAAATAATTCCTTCTGTTTCAAGTCCGTTTTCTTGAATAAATAACTAATATCGATTGTCTTTCCCTTCAGGTGCGCTGAATTTTCAATCGCATTCCCATTACGCTTTCTAAGTGCTTTGACGGATTCTTTTGTCCGCACGGCACTGGTAATCCGAAATGGAACATAAGCCAACTTATTTTGGATACATCGGGCTCGATACTCCCGAGCTAGTCGGTTGATAAACCTGTATCCCTTTGGTAAAAGGCCAGGTAAGGAGGCGTCCATCTGTTCAACTTCGTAGTTTTCAGAAGTCTTGATTTCCATTAAAATGCGCCGATCAAGTAGTTTTTGTAAATCCTTAAAATCATCTCTGGGTTTGATTCCCTCATAGCGATAAGCATTTTCATGTTCTGCCACACCGTCCTGAAACAATTCTTCACAATTCTTGCAGGAGTTATCATAGAAAATAGCGTCCCATGCGATCAATTTTTTAATTATTCGCTTGATTTGTCGGGGATACAGCATGCCCACAATGAACACGATGACAAAGATTGAGCCTATTAGGAGCAGCGAAATTTGTTTGAATTTGGTGTTGATTACGCTCATTATGCAAATTTTCCAAGCCCAGCATGCTTGACTTTTTATCACGAATTGGGTTACAAGTAAGGTAAATGGGACCGGTTCTAAGGAGAAAGATTCCACGGATACGAATATAGTAAAAATCTAAATTTTCTATTGATTGTCTTCGATTTGTCAGCGGCGCGGAAATTAAAATGCGGTTAAATTCTTTGCTTTAAAACGAATTCTAAATTGTGAAAACGGACATTTTTATGCTTTCATCTTTAGTATATTTGTTAAAACGAATTAAAAAATGAGCGAAGAAAAAGAAGTATCTGCAGCAGAGAAAATGTTAGGTGATTTTGCCCCTAGACTTTTGGGTTACACAGACAACGTATTATTTGGCGATGTATGGGAAGGCAAGGCGCTTTCGAGACGCGAGCGGAGCCTGATAACCGTTGCGGCTTTGGTGGCGGGAGAGCACTCCAACCAACTCAAATTTCATTTAAATTATGCCAAAGAGCACGGCTTAACGGAAGCCGAACTGGTAGAAGTTATCACCCACTTAGCTTTTTATGTTGGTTGGCCTAAAGCGATGACCGCCATTATGATTGCGAAAGAGGCGTTTGAGCAAGAGAAATAACGTAATCAATTGGTGTCAACCCATTGTGCTTTATACAAAATGAAAGAAAACAAAAGCCCCAACATCGGATCTGGAATCGCCGTAGGCTCCGCAATCGGAGTTGCATTAGGATTTGCGCTTGGAAAAAATACAGCTAATTCTTCTCAATACATTGCAATGGGATTGGCCCTAGGAGTTGCTTTAGGCGCCATCATTGATTTTATTAATAGGCCCAATTAGATAGTACTCTGTGTAAGCGTTCATTGAATGATCTGTTACTCGTTTCCATTTTACAAATAATGTTCCCTCCCTTGAAAAAACTTGCCTTTATTCTTTCCTTATTTTTATTTGCCTTTTCGGCTTCGGCCCAAGAAAATAGTAACATTAGCTTTTCCAATGATTACAAAGATGTTTACCATCTTTCGCTAATTATCTACACCCCGGATGGGAAAATGCAAACACGTGTAAGTAATTTGGCGCCTAACGAAATAAAATCCTATTCTTTGCCCGTAAACACGGAGATCTACATTGCTGATAATAAACAGGAGGCTTTTGCCATGAAGGGCAATGACATTAAATCAACAGGTGTGAAACCCTATCTTGTTTTGAAAGATTCAGATGTTAAACGTGTCATCCAACTCAGTTCCATCAACCGCTGATGGCCTATTAAAAACGCGCCGGATCCGGACAGTTTTGGGCATAAAATGCTACATCACGCATCGAGCAAACGCCCGGATAATCTCCCTGAAATCCCTGCAAATCACGGATTAATTGGAAATGCAAGTGAGGCGGCCAACCTCCATTTTCATCCGGGTTTCCTAAGTGACAAAGCTTTTGGCCTGCGGTAACCTGCATACCAACTTCCAGACTTTCTAAATCCGAACTTGCCAAATGCCCATATAAACTGTAGATATTTTCCTCGGGATGGTATAAAATGATCGTTGGCCCATAATTCCCAGAGCCCGGATTAACCTGAAAGCTATGTACCACGCCTGATAAGGGTGCAAAAACCGAAGTACCCGCTTCAGCCCAAAAATCCATACCCAAGTGGATATTTCGGAAATCGGCGGAGGCTGTCGCGAAGTTCTCATGGGACTCGTAGATAACACGATGCTCCAAATAGCCCCCAAAGCCGATTTTGCCAGCTAATTTCTCGTTGATATATTCACAGAAGGCGGATGTGTTCCCATAAACGGAGGAATTCAATTCCGTATTCATGGCGCTGAGATCGAGCGCGATGCTATTGGATGGGCTTAATGCTATGGTAAATAAGCGATCAATCATAAGTATTATTCCCCTTTTCCTGCTACTAAAAACTTATTCACATCCAACCAATGCACAAAGGCATCAAACCACTTATTGCTCGTCCGATTCGGATTACCTAGGCCAAAACCGTGTCCGCCATTTTGGTATAAATGAAACTCAACCGGTCGGCCGGCCTTAAACCACGAATCCACCACCCCAAATTGTCCATTAAATAAGAAGTCATCCGAGGCAATGACATTGAACATCGGCGGAGCGTTTGTAGGTACTTTTACCGGACCCATGCCGCCATATATAGGACCAATAAACGCCAATTTCATCGTTTGTGAATTCAGTGTTGCATGCATCGTTAAACCGGCACCCGCGGAGAATCCAATCATTCCGATTCGCTTGGTGTCAACGCCCCATGCGGTAGCGTTTTTTAGAATCATCGCATAGGCCGCTTCTGCATCTTGTAGTTGATTGCCTAGATCCATTTGCGCCATGGGATTCGTATTTTTTGCCGCACTATCTGTTTTTACAGGAACGGGACGTGGGCGGTTCATCCAGGCCGTAAAATCTTCTAATTTTTCGGGCGTAGGGAACAGTCTGTACTTTAAAACGAAAGCGCTTATTCCTTTTTTTGCAAGTGCTTCTGCGACCTCCCAGCCTTCATTTCCCAAGGATAACCAGCGGTATCCTCCACCCGGCGCAACGATAACTGCTGTGCCGTTAGCTTTGCCCTTTTCAGGAAAAAATGGGGTTAAGGTAGCCGTTGAAATATTGCGTGCCATTGGATCGCCCCACTGACGAAACCAGGTCTCTGGAGCGGGCTGCTCCTTCACGGATCCGGTGTTTAAGGGAATGGCATTTGGCTCTTTAGGGGTTTCTAAGGGATAAATTGTTCCATCTTGGGCGATGGTGGTGAATGTCAAACAGCTTAGCAAGACAACCAATAGCTTTTTCATCATTTTTATAGGTTTAGTTCGACAAGGTAAAATAAATATCAGGTTTTTGTTGTCATTACCTAGGGGCTAATTATCGGAATCGAGGGATTTCCCCTTGGAAAAAAGCGGGTTCTTTTCGTATTATTGCCTCTGAATCAGGCAAATGACGCCAACATGTCGTCTTTTTGTCAAGGTATTTTCCAATTTGAACGAGCATATTTGTATATGGAATTTGGCGCAAGCGTAAAAGAGATTAGAACAAAGTTGAATTTTTCTCAAAAAGAACTAGCTGAACAGACGGGCTTAACGCTCAGAACCATTCAGCGGATTGAGAACAATGAGGTAAAACCGAGCCTTCATTCGTTGAAAGAAATGGAAAGGGTTTTAAAAACAGATTTTTCCGAGTTTAAAAAAACGACTGACGCCAAGCCCTACGAGTTTAATGTCACGCTTAAAATTACCGATATGAATCAGTTTATTGCCGACATAAAAACACTCATCAAAAATAATTGGAAGATCATTCTTTGGCTTATTGTGATTAGCTTCTTATTTTCAAATTACGAAGCAATCAAGGCCGGCTTTATCGATGGCTGGAATAGCAAGTAAAACGTATCAGGATGAAGTCAAAATTCACGAAGTACATCTACCTCGTTTTAGTTATTTTAGGGGTGTCTTATTTGATTGAAAAGTCCATTGGGCAAGCGTTGGTTCCGCTCGGAATTGCTCTTGCCTTCGATCCGTTTAATCCTGAGCAGCCCTGGGCCGACCGACCCGTTTGGCAGAAAATGACCCTACTAGTTCATCTCGCGATCGTGTTCGGACTCGTGTTTATTGAGATTTTCAATTTACTCGCCTAGGCATGAATGATTTTTATAAACAGCCGAAAGCCCTCCTTTGGATTGAATCCATGCTATTGCTAATCGCGGGTTTGCTGCTTGCGGTTTTCATCATCGAAAAAGGTTCCACAAATCCAGGCTTTTACGCAGCTTTTGTTTTGTATGTTCCCGTTAGCCAATTTCTATATACGCCCCTTTTTACACTCACGGGAGGCTACACCTATTATTCGCCGATGCTTTTGGGCTACATGGCGAATGAGCAGCAAATAGACCTACATAGCGGAACGAGTTTTGACTATTTATTCGTCCTGCGACAGGTAAAACCCGGGATTGATTTGAGAAACACGACGCTCATGTACCACGTGGAAGGACTGTTAAACCTCATCGCCAAGATTGAAAACAAACAGATTTCCGAGTCGGTGACAATTGTGGGAACCTCCTATTTTTTCAACGAAAGGACATTAGCCAAATTAGGTTTCCAAATCGAAAAAGCATCTCTTTTTTATCAACTGAATTTATTCTTAAACTTCATCGATTTGTGGTGGATGTATTCACTTGCCAAAGGAAAAGTTTCCGTTCCGGAATTGTGGAATGCCAAAAAAGCGCGTATTCAAGGGGCCCAACTATGTGCGCAAAAAGCAACATTGGAAAGACTCTATCAACATTTAAAGGCAAAAAATAGTTAATTTGAACATGTGCAACGTCGACTTGCGCGTATTGTATCTGCTAAATTTAGCGGTATATTGTCAACCTATACGGACCAACGAATCATGAAAATATTGATGTACGCCTTATTTCTTTCACTTGCCGGGATAAGCGGATTGTTTTATACTAGTCCTGAAAAGCCTAGCAAGTCTGCAACTGTTGCGGAAAATAAGGCCAGCTTCAAAAGTTGGCAAGCATCTCCTGCCGGGGTCGAATTCCAATTGTGGGAATCATCGCCTACGGGTAAAAAGGTACACGCCGGTGCGGTAAAAATTAATCGGGCGATTCGAGGAAATGCCTCCATGGAAGGTGTCGTTACTTCGCTCAGTTTGCCCGAAGGCTCTCGCGTTGGATATGGTTTCATGGTTAACATTGATGGGGCGGAATACATGCTCGCTTTTGGCGATGAGGCCAACAAAGAATTTGATGAATTGCGTGGCCTGCAAGTGAATGACAAAATCAGCATCAAGAGCCATCATGTTTCGAAGGCTCCCAAATACGCCTATCCCATTTTAACGGCGAGCTTTGTAACTAAAGAGCAAAAATTTATTTTCAAGCGCAAAGCCAATCAGGGCGGTTGTTAAGTTGTTCTTCCAAACCACTTTTACGTAATGAAAACACTCCTATTACTCCTATTCAGCCTTTGTATATGTTCGAGCGCATTCGCTCAAAACACGAACGAAAAAAAGGTAGCGTTGACCGAAAAGGCGCTGTTTGATAAAATTGCCCAACTCGATCGTGCGATGTTCGAGGCCTATAATTCCAAAAATTTGGAGTTACTGAAGACGTATTTCACAACAGATTTAGAATGGTATCAAGATAATGGGGGTTTAATGGGATATGAAAAGGTATTCACCAACTTTCAAGAAATTTTCAACAAAGACTATGACCTAAAAAGGAATCTCGTGGAAGGTAGCTTAGAGGTCCATCCAATTCAGGATTTTGGAGCGATTGAAATAGGCAAGCATCAGTTTAAGCATATGGAGAATGGCCAACTTGAAGTGGGGACGTTCAAATTTCTGATGATTTGGAAAAATGAAAACGGAACTTGGAAAATTTCAAGAGTCGTAAGTTATGATCATTAATTAAAGCCCTTATGTTAAATACGATAATTCCCAAACTTCCCATGCGTGATAAATGTAAGACCCAAGCGTTCTACTTGGAAGGTTTGGGTTTTGAAGAACTCGCCGATTACGGTGATTATTTATTGCTTAAAAAGGACGAAATCGAAATCCATTTTTTTGAATTTCCGGCCTTGAATCCTTTGGAAAATTATGGTCAAGTTTATATCCGAACAAATGCGATTGCAGCACTTTATCGGGGTTTCTTGGCCAACAATATTTCCATACACCCAAACGGTCCCTTGGCCAGTAAACCTTGGGGTCAGCAAGAGTTTAGTTTGCTAGATCCTGATCATAATTTACTTACCTTCGGCGAAGCTTTATCCCAATAAATACGATGCTTTTCCCTAAACTTTCGCTCATTCTTAATATCCTTGTGCTCATTCCCGTATGTTCGGGAATTCTCCTAAATGCCAATTGGGCCGTTGATTCCTATGGCATCGAAACGCCTGCACGGGGAATTTTGTTGGCGATTTATTTGACAATCCTCATTTTCTCTGCTGTTCTCTTAGTTAAATTTGATGCCAAAATGGTCATGGCACTCCTTATGGTACAAATTGTATACAAAGTGCTTAGCCCCATGATGGTAGGTACGCTGACGAATCCGGTGATCATTAGCAATCTGTTTATTGCGGCATTTCATGCCGTGAGTGTTTGGAAATTAATTGTAGTTGAAAAAATATAATTAACGACCGGTTGGATGTTACTTTTGAAATGGACGCTCGGACACCTGATTTATGATGAGGTTTTCATGGTGTTTCACGTGGTAAATCGTAAAAAAGAGCATTTCACGTAAGGTGAGCTTCCCCAACAAGGGATGTGGCAAAATGTATTGATCGAGCTCTACTTCTGAATAGGTATCCAGCGACAAACATAATTTTGACACAACATTTTTCAGGTTTGCTTTAAGTTCTTGGCCTTTTTTTAGGTCCACGTTTTTGGGAACAAAAGGACCTGTGGCTTTACTTCCATTGGCTAATTTGGCATGATATCGCTCGATTAATTCATCGTAATTTCTACTTGCTCGATTCGCCTTTCCCCAAATAAGCTTCAACAAAAACGTGGGTAACTTAAATGCTAAATTAACCGGCTTCACAGAAAGATAAATGTGTTCTAGCTGTTGGCCCGCCGTCCATTTATCGTTTTGACTTTTATTGAATTCCTCCGCGGGAAGTCGTTCAATACAGGCTACAAATTCCTGATGATTTTCAGTAAGTCTTTTAATGATCGCTTGTTTATCCACCATGTAATTTGATTATTTTGGAATCTATGGCTGGCTTAAAAATGCTTTCGAATAGTTAATTTTCAGCGCATCCATCGCAGGCAAATGTCCCGTTAAGCGCTTTTTGAAGTCGGCATAATTCTTCGATTCTTTGGCCGACCAGGATACTTCAGAGAGTGCTAATGCCCGCGGATAAGTCATGTATTCCGCATAGTTGATATTACTTATGTATTCCGTCCAAACATTGGCCTGAATACCCACCACATGCTTCGCTTCTTCAGCTGTTAACTCGGGAAGATTTGGCTCAAACGAATAACTTTTGCTTAATGGCAACAAACCACCGATGGCGAGCGGCTCCGTTTTCGGATCCGCCTGGTAATAATCTAAATAGAAATAAGAATTCGGTGACATCACAACGTCATGGTTTTGCTTCGCAGCTTCGATCCCACCCTTTGTTCCTCGCCAAGACATGACCATCGCATTTGGTGAAAGACCACCTTCCAAGATTTCATCCCAACCCAATAATTTTTTGCCCTTAGAGGTGACAAATTTATCGATTCGACGAATGAAATAACTCTGTAATTCATGCTCATCTTTTAAGCCAAGTTTTTTAATTAAATCTTGGCAGAACTTACTCTCTTTCCATTGTGTTTTCGGGCACTCGTCCCCACCAATGTGGATGTATTGACTTGGAAAAAGAGTCATTACTTCCGTCAGCACATCTTCCAAAAATGTAAACGTTTCTTCACGCGGAAACAATACATCCTCCGAAACGCCCCACTTCGTTTTGACTTTATACAGCTTATCGCTATTGGCTCCAAATTGTGGATAAGCCGCCAAAACAGCCTGCGAATGTCCCGGCATCTCGATTTCAGGAATTACGTCAATGTATTTTTTCGCTGCATAAGCAACGATGTCTTTCACCTCTTGCTGCGTATAAAAGCCACCATGCGGTTTGCCATCATATTGTTGGTCCTTGTAATGGCCCAACATACTTTCTTTTCGAATAGATGAAATGGACGTCAACAAAGGATATTTTTTGATTTCGATACGCCATCCTTGATCTTCTGTTAAATGCCAATGAAAGGTATTCATTTTGTAAATCGCCATTAAGTCGATGAAACGTTTGACCGATTCCACTGGGTAATAATAACGACCTACATCAAGCATCAAACCACGGTAAGAAAACCGAGGCTCATCTTTGATCAACACATTGGAGATGGAAATATTTCCCGCGATTTTAGCTCCCGCATAAATTTGTGCGGGCATTAATTGCAATAAGGTTTGCAACGCATAAAATGCACCCTTTCCAGTTTTCGCCTGAATGTCGATTTTCTTCGAACTAATTTGAAGTGTGTAAGCTTCTTCGCCCAATGAGCCATTTTGCGAAAATTGGATCGAGCCAGATTTCGATGCTTTTGCGCTGATCGGGAAGGTACTCGCTCGTTGTAAATATTCCTGAAGTAAATTAGCCACCGGAGCAAATTCAACATGCGAAAACCCGATGCTCGTTGAATTTTTGACAACAAATTGGCCCTTCGCAGGTAGGACTTCTTTGGGTAATGGAATCAGGTTATAGGTATTTTGCGCCATGCCAGAGAAGGCAGTTAACAGAAGTAGTGCGAAAATTTTCATAGGTTTTTCAATAGGTTATTTTTGACAATTTAATCATAATAATTAACATCGTTTTCACTTTCGCTCATCATACTCCACCATCCATTCTATCCCGTATTTATCCCGGAATGTGCCTAAATAAGCGCCCCACGGTCCTTCATCCAAAGGCATTTCAACCGTTCCGCCGGCCGATAAGCCATCGAATATCGCCTCCGCTTCTTCTTTAGAATCTGCGCTAATCGTAATCTTGCTTCGGTTCTCATCTTCGTTAACGACTCCTAAAAAATTAGGTACATCGCTTCCGGATAATTGGGTCGAGCCTCCGATAGGCAAACGAACCAACATGATTTTGTTTTGCTCTTCCTCTGGGAATGAGAATTCAGGACTATTCAAATCGCTGAATCGCATCAAGCGCGTAAACTCTCCGCCAAAAACGGAACGATAAAATTCGAATGCTTCTTCGGTGTTACCGTTGAAGTGAATGTGTGGGTGAATACTTGCCATGTTTATAAATTTAGTTTTTTCTTTTCTTTTACTGCGTAATCCACCGCCCGAGCGGTTAGTGCCATGTACGTTAGTGACGGATTTTGTGTAGAGGTCGACGTCATGCAAGAACCGTCCGTCACAAATACATTTTGACAATGATGCAGTTGGTTGAATGCGTTCAACATCGAGGTCTTTGGATCGCGGCCCATGCGTACCCCACCCATCTCATGATTCTCATTTCCGGGTAAGCGACGTGTATCGATTGGCTGTATATTTTTAAAGCCTGCGGCCGTATACATTTCCGTAAATTGTTGGTGGAAATCCTTCAACATCTTCTCATCATTTTCATCATATCCGATCGAGATTCGCAACTGTGGAATGCCGTATTTATCTTTCATTTGCGCGTCCAAACGAACCGTCGAATGTGCCTTTGGAATCGTCTCTCCCATCATGCCTACATTGATGTGCCAGTTGCCCAATTTGGGGTTTAACAATGCGTGTTTTAGCGATTCGCCCGTAAGGTCTTTGGCATTTTCTACGACTCTGTTGGCCGTTAAGTTGCTGGCATAGCCTCGCAGAAAATCGGTTTCTTGTTTATACACATTTCTGAATCGCGGGATATAGCCGGACGTCGGTCTTTTGCCCCCTGTCGTCTGATCTAAATTCCCATCATATTCCGCGGTGATTCTACCGCGGTAACTATGAAATGCCATGTGTGTGCCTAGTACTCCTGAGTCATTTCCCAGGCCATTCGGGAAGCGCGACGATGTAGAATTCAATAAGATTAAATTGCTTGCCAAAGGCGATGCGTTCACAAAGATGATGGACGCATAATATTCCTCCATTTCATGTGTCAGCGCATTGACCATGCGAACACCTGTTGCCTTGTTTTTATGCTCATCGTAGATAATCGAATGAACGACCGAGTGTGGCTTTAATGTCAAATTACCTGTTTGATAAGCCGCCGGCAAGGTCGCCGAATTGCTGCTGAAATAGCCGCCGTACGGGCAGCCACGCTCACATAAAGTCCGACTTTGGCACTGGCTTCTTCCCACCGTTTGGTGAATTTTGTCGGCCTGACTTAAGTTGGCCGTCCGCGCACTAATCACATGCCGATCTGGATACTTGCTTTTAACCACTTGACCAAAATACTTCTCCACGCAATTCAACTCATAAGGCTTTAAAAACTCCCCATCTGGTAGGGTTTCTATTCCATCCTTGTTTCCGGATATCCCCGCAAATTTTTCAACATAGCTATACCAAGGCGCAATATCTTGATAGCGAATGGGCCAGTCGACCGCAAAGCCATCGCGTTCAGGACCTGTGAAATCGAAATCACTCCAACGTTGCGTATGCCTTCCCCACAGGAGTGAGCGTCCACCTACATGATAGGCTTGAATCCAATCGTAGGGCTTGTCCTGAATGTAGGGTTGCTCGTCGTCTTTCGTTAAAAAGTGGGAAGTGGCTTCCGAATAAATATAGTTTTTACTCGCAGTTTTATATTCCTGTTTGATTTCCAAAGGCACTTGTCCCCCATGGGGAAAATCCCAAGGATTGTGCATCATGGTTGGGTAATCCGTCACGTGTTTGACGTCCCGACCGCGATCCAAGAGCAAGGTTTTGAGACCTTTTTCGGTGAGTTCTTTGGCAGACCAACCGCCGCTGATCCCGGAGCCAATCACAATCGCATCAAATGTTCTTTTCGCTTTTGAGTTCATGGTTACAACCACATGTTGGTAAAGTTTTTCGCAAAATGCGGCAGGGCAATTTCCGGCTCCTGAATTTCCGGGTGCCAAAGTTTCTCCCATTCAAAACTGTAATAGCCCGCGTATCCTCCCGATTTCAACGCATGTAATGCTTCTTTAACCGGTGAATTACCTTCGCCTAACAGCGTATAGGTTTCGCCTTTCTCGGTTAAAATCGCATCCTTGATGTGTGTATGGAATATGTATTTTTTCAATTGTTGGTACATCTCCGCCGGCGCTTCTTTTGTCACCGACCACATATTAAAGAAGTCCCAAACGAGGCCAACGTTCTGATGATTCGCTTCTTGCATGATGTGCAAAAGCATATCCGATTTAATAACTTTTCCATGCGACTCCAGCAGGACTTTGACACCACTATTTTTCGCATAATCACCTAATTCGCGTAGGCTGTTTATAATCGTTTCAACGGTCGCTTTTTCGTCCTGATCTTTAGGTAAGTCATTTGGGAAAACGCGGATAAACGGACAAGCTAATTGGTTCGCGAGTTCAATGTATTTTTTGGCTTCGTCTAAATTTTTTTGCCTTTTTGCAAGGTCTAAAAAATGTAGATTCGCCGAGGAACCGAGGTTGACGATTTTCAGATTTTTGTCCGCAACTTCTCTGCATGTTGATGCCAAATTCGTAGCCGAAAATATCGGATGATTGGGTAAATCTAGATCGCCTTTGATGCCCCTTATCTCAATACCTTGGTAATTATTTGTCGAGGCATGTTGTAAAGCCTGTGAGAATGTCCAAGCAGGACAAGCTAAGGTTGAAAAGGATAACAAGGCGTTTTTAGGACCCGAAAAATCTAGGGCAGATAGGCCTAAGAGTGCTGTGCTTTGCTTCAAAAATTCCCGACGGTTATTCATGTTTGCTTGAAATTTATTTTGAAAGCCAGTGTAAGGTATTGACTGCAAATTGTTTCCAATCGTAATCAGCGACCTGCATGCCAGCCGAAAACTTTGTTGATTTTATCATGACATACATGGCTGTATAACCATTGCAATCTCCTAATGCCACGACCTTGCCTTTCCCAAATTTCCCCGCCAAAGCCTGTGATTCTGCAGTGCCCGATGGAGCGCTTCCACTGTACTTTTTAATGGTGGCCGATGGCGAAAGTTTGAAAAGGTTCGTGTAGCCTTTACCCGTTAATCCGCCTCCTCCATAGGTCATGATGTTGTTAATTTGCTCGCCAGCCCGCTCACCTTCCGTAATGGGATGATTTGGGTTTAAAAAGCCATTATTTCGATTGAATTTGAGTAACGATTCTTTGCCAGGTATCGTAAATTTAGTCTCATAGTTGAGCGAATCGGATACAATTCCAATCGATAATTGAATCCCGAATTTATTGAACAGAGGTGTCACCGATTTATCTATAGGCGCATGTTCGTCGAACATTAAAAGCGATCCGCCTTCCGAAACCCAATCGTGTAGAGCTGTTAATTCGTCTGGAGTAAAGGTAATTTCATCGGTCACCTGGCCTTTCGAGCCAAACTTAAATGGCATGGCAGGAAAGATGACCAGCATTTTATAGGGAGCTAAATAGGCTTTGGTCAATTTCATCGAATCGACGCTCACTTGGTATCCGTCGGCTGTAGCCACATCCATCAAGGGTTTTGCCAAGCCCATTTCCACAATAAAATTGTGGTGTCCTTTATCGAATAATACTTTGGGGCCTTTGCCTTTGGCGTATTTAGGCTGTGCAATACTTGCGTCAAAGGGACTATCATTGAGCATTTGGCCTTGCGTAGCGAGGGTCACCAACAAGCAAAGGGCCAGTAGCGTAGATTTCATAGGTATAGGTTTTACTTGATTGAGCAGTAAATTAGATGAAATTATGATAATTTACCAATTGTCTGAAGTGCACATACTAACAAATCATTCCCCCACATGTTAAATTATCAAGATGTTACCTTAAAAGCACGTGTTTCGAATGTCGGGCAAATGGGAGTTCAACTTGCGGACCTTGGTGCGATGTTTATTGGGGAAGACCAGCAGCATGATACTTATTTCACTTGTACCGTGGGCAAATTAAAGTTTCGAAAAGGCACGCTTGGTACGCTCATCACACATTATGAACGGATAGGGATGGACAGTGCGGAGAAAACGCATGTTTATCGCTATGATATAAATCCGTCGGAGGAAGAGGTCCAGCAATTGTATGCGATGCATGAGGTAGTCGGGGAGACGCATAAAATCCGCAAACTTTATCAGTTGGGAAACGTAAGCATTCACCTCGACTTTTTACCGTCAGGCGAAAATTTCATCGAGGTAGAGGCGAAGGATTATGCGGAGGAGTTTTCATTCGTTGAACTTCAGGCGCAATGCCAAAGTCTTTTTGAACAATTGGGGATCAATCCGGTTGATGTTTTGCAAACAGGATACTTACAATAGCTATTTTAAGCACATGAAAAAAATCGTACTACTAACGCTCTTTACTTTTTTCACGTCATCGAGTTATGGCCAGCATATTCAAGTTAAAGACCTAGCTAAATCGATAGGTTTTTGGCCAGGAAAATTGACCTATCTTGATTATAGTAGCGGTAAACCTTTCTCAATGGCTGCGAATGTAACGCTGAGTATAACGCAGGATCAAAAGGGTTTCATCATGCTGTATGAATATCCCAAAGAACCTCATGCGAATGCAAAGGACACGACCTATGTGATGGGGAATTTGTTCGGAAAAGATCGGATTGTGGCGTTTAATAAAGAGCAAAATGGCGACTTTCAACTCATTACTGAAGTGGAAGGGGAAGATGGGAATGAAAACAAAAAAGCGGTATTACGCCACACCTATTTGCTGAAAGAAAATCATTTTTCGATGGTGAAAGATGTGAAGTTTGTAGGAACCGATCGATGGATTAAACGAAATGAATACGTATTTAAAAAGTAATTAGCGGAATAAGTATGAAGGTAAATAAAATACTCATTTCGGGCGCAAGCATAGCTGGTCCAACGCTTGCATTTTGGCTAAACCGATATGGTTTTGAAACTACGATTGTAGAACGGGCAGAATCATTACGTTTAGGGGGCCAAAACGTCGACATCAAAGGGGCTGCCCAAAAAATCGCACAGTGGATGGGGATCGAAGAGGAGATTCGTGCAGCGGATACGGGTGAATTGGGTGTTTTATTTGTTGATGAAAACAATGTCACTAAGGCCGCTTTACCGAAAGGCGAATCCAATTTGGGAACGAGTGAATTAGAAATTCTTCGCGGGGACTTGGTGAAGATTTTATACGAGCATACGAAGGAAAATGTTGAGTATCTTTTTGGCAATCAAATCATCGCGCTTGATGAACATCAAGATGGGGTAAAAGTCACTTTTCAAAACGGTGAAATCCGTGATTTTGATTTAGTTATTTGTGCGGATGGGATTCGCTCGCGAACGCGGAGTTTGATTTTTGGTGATGAGCCATTCGTGAAACCTGTGGGACTCTATGTCTCTTATTTTACGATTCCCAGAGCTTCATCGGATAGTCGCTGGGCCCGCTGGTATAACGCGACCGATGCACGTGTGATCTTCATGCGTCCTGATAACGAAGGCACCACACGGGCATCCTTTTCGTTTATGTCGGAGCCCATGGGTTATGAAAAACTGTCACAAGAAGAGCAAAAAGCCTTGTTGCATGAAAAATTTGCGGATGCTGGTTGGGAAGCCCAGCGAGTCTTGGCCGCATTAGATAACAATGCGGAGGTCTATTTTGATGCCATCAGCCAAGTTTATGCACCCCGCTGGTCCAAAGGCCGTTGTGCTATGACAGGGGATGCCGCTTTTTGTCCATCGCCACTCACGGGCATGGGTGTTAGCCTGTCGGTGGTCGGTGCCTACATATTAGCGGGGGAATTATCTCGCCATGCCGATTACCCGGAAGCTTTTGAGGCATATGACAGGGCCTTTAGGCCTTATGTGACCAAGATTCAAAAACTTCCTCCGGGTGTTCCTAGGCTAGCTCACCCTAAAACGAAGCTCGGAATATTCTTCTTGAACACGATTCTCAACTTGATTTCGAGTAAGTTCGTGATAAAAATTGGGCAGCTATTTTCCGATAAGAATAAGTCCTCGACGGACGATACGATTGAGTTGGTGGAATATTGGAAATAAGGAATTTACAATAAGGCGTGGAGGTAGTCGGCAGTATCTTTTAAACCATTTTTTCGACAAAGATTAAGGACCTGATATTCGTCTAAGTCAGGTTTTTTCTTCTGAGAAACCATCATTTGAAAGGCGTCCAATGCAATTTCATGGTTAAGATCAATGAGATCAGTTAAAAAGTCGTCTACGTTTTTGGCCGCGATATTGAAGCCTTTCAAATACGATTCTGGGAAGTCTTTTAAATTATTGGTTACGATGATGCCAGCATTAGATTTAATCGCTGCTGCTAATACATGACGGTCTTTTAAATCGGGGAGTTTTAATGTTTTCGTTATAGATTCATAGTCTTGAACCATAGCTCCGGGAAATGCCAAATTTACATTTTCAATGCGCTTTAGTATTTCTGCTTCTGAAACATTTTTTCGCCTCATAACATCAGCCCATTCCGTAAAAATATCAGGACTCCATTTGGGCGTTTATAATTCATAGTGGGCAAACCATAGGAGGATATCCCGCGTCAAGATCGGATAAATGACGTTGGTGTCCAGAAAGCAGGTAAACTTAACGCTATGAATCATACAGCCCGAGGTCTTCATCCATTTTCATCATGTCGATAATTCGCGCGCGTTGTTTGGAATACATGAGGGCTTTGTATTGCGTGACATCTTCGTATTTAATCCGACGATGCTTTCCTACCTTGATAAAGGGAATTTCTCCATTTTCAAGCAATGAAATTAAATGGGGCCTAGAACATCCCAATAATTCGGATGCTGCTTGGGTCGTCATTTCTGTGGCAATAGGAACGATGGAAATGGGTTTACCTTGACTTGTCGCTTTTAGGATTGTTGCCAATAGCTTTAAGGCCTTTAGCGGAATCCTGATTTTTTCTGAGGTTTCTTCAATTTCAATTTCTGGGTTCGTTGCATGTAGGGATTCCAAAGTCGCAGATAGCGCTTCATAGGACTCTTTGGCAACCCTTTGCTCTTCTTTGGTAGGTCTACTTATTCTTGCTTCGGCATCCATTATTGTGAATTATTTTACGAAAATAAACGAAATAATTGAATTATTCGAAATAAATGAAATAATAACAATCTTTCGCTTTATTCTCGATTTAGGAACAAGTGAGACTAGCGATGCCAAGGATTTTATATCCTTTTGCCGACCTTGTTCTTAATTAATAAACAAGAGGGTAGAAATGAAGGTAAAGAAAATGCGATGAAATAAGTTAATCAGTATGAATATTTGGGTTATTTTTGATCTTACAATCAAATTAATGATGTTCTCCCTCGACCAAATCACCTCCGCGCACAGCCGAGTAAAATCAGGCGCCGACTTCCCTCAATACATTCGTGATTTGAAAGCATTCGGTGTTTCGCATTACATAGCCTTTGTGGAGGATGGGCATGTAAACTACCATGGAACGCATCAGCATGTTGTTCAGGCGCCAGGAAAATATGATGCGCTCGTCTTATCTAAGTCTTTACGCGAAGATGTGTTTAAAGAAGAACTTTTGGCGCACCAACTGGGTAAAACGGATTATCCGACCTTCATTCGCATGTGTGCTGAAACAGGTATCTCAACGTGGGAGGTAAACATCGAAAAATTGACTTGTACGTATTTTGATATCGAGGGCAATCTCGTTTTAACAGAACAAATTCCAACTTAAAATGAAACAATTATTCATACTTCTCTTTCTACTTGTGTGTAGTCTAGTTCACGCTCAAGAAACAAATCGGATGCATCGAATCGCCAAAATTAAAGTTGACGCCAAGCAACTCGACGTCTACAAATCGCTACTAAAAGAGCAGATGAATACTGCGATTACCGTGGAGCCCGGTGTATTATCCTATACGGCGGTGGCCGACAAAAAAGACGCGACGAGTATTACTATATTCGAGGTCTATGCCAGCGTAGAAGCCTATCAGTCTCACATTCAGACACCACATTTTAAGAAATATAAGGATGCTGTGAAGGACATGGTTTTGTCACTCGAATTGATCGATACAGATGTTGTTTGTCTCGCCACGAAAGAAAATTTCTAATGAAATCATTTAAAGAATCCTTGTCTCAAGACGCCCCAGATCCACAGCTTTCGACAATCTTAAAGAGTCTTTGGTTCGACGCCAAAGGCGATTGGGACAAAGCCCATGCGCTCATCGATCAGCTCGGTGACCGTGATTCAGCATGGGTTCATGCCTATTTACACCGCAAGGAAGGAGATATTTGGAATGCGGATTACTGGTATGCCCGTGCGAAGAAAACGCGGCCGGCATATTCGTTGGATGAAGAATGGGCGAATTTGGTTTCGGCTTTTATCGGATAAATTTCAAAATCGATTCCACCACCTTCCCTGGCACCTCCTCCATGGGAACGTGGCCTACGTTTTTGTAGATCTCTGCCTTACTACCTTGAATATCTTTCAAGAAATTGTCCACATTATTCACCCCAATCAGGTTATCCTTGTCGCCCCATAAGATTAGCGTAGGTGTTTTGATGTCTTTTATTTTTGGTACAGGTGAATTCAAGAATCGCTTCGAATCACCCGTAAATGAACCTTTGAATATTTGCAAAGCCGCCGCCCGATTTCCTTCTCGTATCGCCACATCATGAAATCGTTCAACTTGCGCATCGGTTACACGCGCAGGATCGTGGTAAACAGTCTCTAAACTTTTGCGCACCAAAAATTTCGGAGTCGCATACAATAACAAATTATTAATTACGGGAGTCGAAGCAATTTTGAAACCCAAAGAACCACTCTCTCCTTTTTTCGGATAACCTGCGGCGTCAATTAAAATCATTTTGGCAAGACCCTTCGGATTATGAAGTGCATAATTCCACGAGATGGCTCCGCCCATCGAATTACCAACCAAAATGAATCGCTTAATGTTCAATCGGGTCGTAAAGGAATCGATGAATTTCGAATAATAGGTGAAATTATAGGCGTTTTCTGGCGATGGCCCCGTCAACCCAAATCCAGGTAAATCCAAGCTGATGATTCTTCGTTCAGCTTTCAAACCCATGGCCACACTGTCCCAGGTGTTCAACGAAGAAGACATGCCATGCAATAAAATCAAGGGCACCGAATCGCTTTGAACGCCTTCATCTCGGTAATGCACTTGCATCCCTAAGATGGGCATAAACTTCGAATCTTGATTCGCATACAAGGGGATCAATTCCTCAACAGGGCGATCTCGCTCGCAAATGATGAATAATACAAAGAACAAGAATGCGAATATTCCGCCGACGATTTTAGATGCTAGTTTCATGTGGATTCGTTTTGAAGTCCTAAAAATACTTCATTGGAATCAAATAGCAGATTAAATCTTTTACTTTTGTTTGAACCTTTTCAAACTCCTTATGAAGCGTTTACTGTACGCACTTTTGATGCTAAGTTTTGGGGCTGTGGCCCAACAAAAATTATACACGTCAGATCGTTTGACGATTACCACCTTATCTGAAAACAGCTTCGTGCATACGTCTTTTTTACAAACGGATGATTTTGGAAAAGTGGCTTGCAATGGCTTAATCATTCGTTCTGGACACGAGGTTGCGATTTTTGATACGCCCACGGATGACCCAAGTTCCCAAGAATTGTTTCGTTGGGTTCAGGATGTGTTGAAATGCAAAATCGTGGCCATTGTACCTACCCATTTTCACAACGATTGCCTTGGTGGATTAGCGGTATTTCATGCGGCGGGAATTCCTTCTTTGGCGAATGAAAAAACCATTGAGCTCGCTACCCAGCATCAGATGACAGTACCCCAAAAAGGCTTTGCGGAAAATACACGCATCGCGCTAGAAGGCAAGGAAGTTCTTATTCGTTTCTTTGGAGAAGGGCATACCCGCGACAATGTTGTTGCTTATTTTCCCGCGGAGGAAGTGCTGTTTGGTGGTTGTTTAATAAAAGAATTGGGGGCGACCAAAGGCTTTTTAGGCGACGCGAACGTTCCTGCTTGGTCGGAAACGGTTTCGAAAATTCAAGCGGCTTATCCAAAGGTGAAACATGTTGTTCCTGGACATGGTGCTACCGGGGATGCGAAATTGTTGGACTACACGCGCCAACTCTTTTTACACCCTTAAGGTTTTTGATAACCCATCGATAAGCCTGTATCGCCTTTAACTTTTAGCAAAACATCAACGGCCTTTGCTGATGCATTTTCAATACGCAAAGCCGTGTTTTTCTCTACACGTACTGATATTTGCTCATTTGGTTTAACCTGAACAGGCGAATGTTGGCCCCCGTCGATCGGACATCTCCAAATTTTTACGTCTGTTTCTGCTAAATTCTTCAGGCTAACGGTGAAAGAACCGTGGGGATTATTCCCTAGTAAAAATGCATTATTCCCGCCGATGGTTGTCGTAGAAGTGAGTTGGGGGAATGGTAAATATTGGCAAGCGCTTAACATCAAACAAGCAAGGAGTGCGACATATTTATTCATGGTGTTCTTTTTGATATAATGCATCCAAGGCACGAGCCAATTCCCAATCCTTTTCGGTTACCGTATTCCCAGCATCGTGCGTACTCAATGAAACGTGAATGCGATTATAGGTATTCGCCCAAGTGGGATGGTGATCTAATGCGCTGATCGTAACAGCCGCTTGTTGCATAAACAGCATGGCCGCTTCAAAGTTGGCGAATTTATACGTTTTTTCCAGTCTGCTGGAAGAAATAACCCAGTTGTTCATGGCGTGATTTTAGTGGGTAACACGAGGGCCAACGAATTTGTTCGTTTGGCTTACGAATTTCCTTAATCTCGCTTTCCTTTAAAGTAGGCAAATATTGCATTGGCATGCCCATGTCCTAATTCGAAATCCGCTTTGAGCCAATTGACGATTTCGGTGGCTTTTACGGTGATGGTTCCGTTTGAAATAAACCCTTTTTCTTCGGCGAGGCGAACAAATTCCTCAGGGCCTTTCCCTGTTTTGGCTTGAATGTTATCGATGTAAGCTTGAAATGACATATTGTGAAATGATTTAATTTTTAAATATAGAGATATATTCGAGGAAATCTTTTTCCCATAAAGCATCTCAGATGAAAAATTAATTGGGTTAATGGCTTTATGGTGTATTTGCTTTCAAGTGAAGGGCCTTTTGTTTTCATCCAAATCTTGGAACGGCAGCTGAGATCAAGCGGCTTGTATATTTATCGAATAGATTCTAAACAAATTCAACGCTTTCAAGTTTAAGCGAAGAATAAACGCACCAACCTATTATGAAACGCAAGGAATTTTTATCAACACTAACAGGTAGTTTTTCTGTGGCCTGTGTGGCCTGCTTAGCTCAGGCTTGTTCAAAAGACGAAAATGGCGCTCCGGCTCCTGTTAACACCCCTTCGACGTCTTCAGGCTTTACGGTCAACTTAGATTCAGATCTAAAGGCTGTCAATAATTATGTCGCTCGAAATGGGTTTATTGTCATTCGTACCGCGACGGGAAATACGGTAGCTAGTTTTGTCGCTTATTCGGCCGTTTGTCCGCACGCGGGTGCCACGGTGGAATACAACGCAAGCACATCTTCCTTTTTGTGCCCAGCGCATGGTTCTACCTTCAGTTCTACGGGGGCATTGATTCAAGGGCCTGCATCCAGCGGCTTAGCCAAATTGTCCATTGAGATTACGGGTTCTACCTTAAAAGTGAAAGCCTAATTCATTATAAATAAAATTCATGGTTGTCATAAAAAACTTAATTTTTTTTTATCAAACTTCCTGAATACGTTTGTCTCACAATTAGTGAGATTTCGTTTGAGTAATTTAATTAATGAAAAGGGTTCTTAAGATAAAGCCAGGCAATTTTGCCCGGCTTTATTTATTCAAAATGCTTTTTCTTTATTTCTTCTTTCTTTTCAATGATGTGGGCCATGAAGGCTTTGGCAACGGGCGATGGATTTTTTTCTTTATGCCAAATTAGTTTCCACGTCGTTACAATGGGAAGTCCGCTTCGATTAATAATAGCCAATTGTCCATTTTTCAATTCATTTTTTATTCCAATCATCGGCATGATGGAATATCCAAGACCGGCCATCACGGCTTGTTTCACCGCCTCGTTTGACATCAATTCGAGTTTTTTCAGGGAATGAATGCCCTGTTTTTTTAGGTAAGTCTCCATGATTTTTCGTGTGCCCGACCCATTTTCTCGAAATATTAAGGGGAGCTCCTTGTTGAACTCTTGAAACGCAAACTTAGGGTTTAAAGCTGCTGTTGAAGGATTGCCAACAAGGTAAAGTTCATTGTCTAATAGATCAATGTAATCATATAGCGGACTGTTGATATCAGTTGATATTAAACTAAAATCAACTTCATTGTTTTCTAAACTTTGAAATACCTTTTCCCGATTTGTCACATCGATGCTAATCTCCACGCCTTGATTATGATTCAAGAATTCAGTTAAAAAATAGGGTAATACATACTTACCTGTAGACACAACCGACACCTTTAGTCGGCCGAGCAACTGATCCTTAAAAGCCATGGTTTTGTAATTTATGGCATATACTTGGTCAATGATTCCCTCTGCCGACTTGGCAATTTCCGCACCAAAATCGGTTACATATATTTTTTTACCGATAATCTCGATTAACGGAATTTCGAATTGTGCTTGAAAATTCTTTATCTGAATGGAGACCGCCGGCTGTGTCAGATTTAATTCCTCTGCAGCTTTTGTTATGCTCATTGTTTGAACAACTTTCAAATAGATCTGTAATTGATTTAGTGTATAATTCATAAGTAATGTTAATACATTTCATTATAAACTTAAATAAAAATTATTTAAGTGGGCGCATTTACTTTGTGATATATTTATTTGGAGATGAAATTTGCACCTAAAAGCTTACTTGTTGGTATTCACTTTTTGTTTATCAGCATGGGTTTGATCGTAAGTTTTTATAACACGGATATCTTCATTGATAAGCTCGCCATTAGCCTTCTCATCATCGTCTCTTTAAATCTGCTTAAACTGTTACAAGACCCTAACTGATATTTCATGTCGAATTTTGAGTTGCTTATTTTTAATTTAAAAAACCCAACATTGCTCTTTTTTGTCTTGGGGGTTATAGCCAAAATCGTAAAGAGTGACTTAGCAATTCCTGCTGCCTCCAAAGGCTTTATAGCGCTGTACCTTCTTTTTTCGATCGGATTTAATGGAGGTGCTGAGTTGGCGGTAACGGGCATTACCCAGGAAGTAATTCAGCATTTAGTTTTTGGTCTGCTTTTGGCAACCATCATCCCGATCTTCTCATTTTTTATTTTAAAGATAAAATTGAATTCATTTGATGCTGGCGCGATTGCATCCTGTTATGGTTCCGTTAGTGCTGTCACCTTTGTCACGGGCGTTGCCTTTCTCGAGATGAATCAGATGAAAGTAGGTGGAGAAATGGTTGCCGTGATGGCCTCGATGGAATTTCCCGCCATTATCATGGGCGTTATTTTGATGAATTTATTTCCAAGTACCCCACAAGCAATCGTTCGTAAAACACCTTGGCGCTCAGCATTGACACACGCATTAACAAATGGGAGCGTTTTAATGATTTTTGGTAGCCTCCTCATCGGATTCATTTCGGATTCCAATCAATCCGAAGGGATTAAGCATTTTACATCTGACATATTTAAAGGCTTCCTTGCCATCTATTTACTAGACATGGGGATGGTTGCCGCAAGCCGATTTTCTGCATTTAAAAAACAAGGGGCATTTCTTATCTGTTTCGCCATTTTCGTGCCGCTTTTGAACGGTGTATTAACCTCACATATTAGTCAGTTTGTGACGGATAGCGAAGCGAATCGACTTATTTTTGCGATTCTGGCGGCGAGCGCTTCGTATATTGCTGTGCCAGCAGCAATGCGCCTAGTTGCCCCTAAAGCAGACCCTGGAATTTTTATTCCGATGGCGCTTGGCGTTACTTTTCCGATCAATATTACCATCGGTATTCCGCTGTTTCTTCAAATTATTCATGGATAATCTTGCTTTATTTTCAGGACGCCGCATTGTTGTTGCAACCAAACACGGGAAAGAACAGGTTATCGCACCACATTTAACAAAAGAACTTGGCTTGAATTGTGTGGTGTCGAATTTACTTGACACGGATATATTGGGCACATTTACCGGAGAAGTTGAGCGCCTAGAATCCCCTCTGGATACAGCTCGACAGAAATGCTACTTGGCCATGGAAATTACATCAACAGATCTGGCGATTGCATCCGAAGGGTCTTTTGGGCCGCATCCAAGTATCCCGTTTGTACCCGCGCATGAAGAAATAGTCGTACTCATCGACAAGAAAAATGCGTGGGAATTTGTTGTAAGGAATTTGGGCACGAAGACGAATTATGGCCAAGCGAACATTCATTCGCTGGAGGAAATGGAGGCCTTTTTGGCACAGGTCCAATTCCCATCGCATGCTGTCATACTTAAGAAGAGTGCGCATGATACCTCGGACTGTATAAAAGGAATTCATGTGGAAGGGGAGCTGCGGGAAACACTCCCACTTTTCATTCAACGTTACGGCCAATGTAGCCTTGAAACCGATATGCGAGCCATGCATAATCCAACGCGTATGGGGGTAATTGATGCGCTAACAAAGAAACTTATTAAACAGATTCAAACGACATGTCCTATATGCGAAACGCCGGGATTTAGCATGACTGATATCCAACGCGGACTTCCATGTGCTTGTTGCGATTTGCCTACTCGGCGGGTAAAATCGGAAATTTATAGCTGCCAATGTTGTCACTATTCCGAGCTAAGACCTCCCAGTCATTGCCTAACAAATGAAGACCCCATGTATTGCGATTTTTGTAACCCTTAATAACATGATTACCCAAAACTTATCGATTATTCGTGAACAACTCACGCAAGGAAAACTCATTGGATTACCCACGGAAACCGTTTATGGCTTGGCGGCAAATGTATTCAACACGAAAGCCGTCTCCGATATATTTAAGACCAAAAATAGACCCAATTCGAATCCGCTTATTGTTCATGTCGCTTCCATTAGTCAAGCGCGCGCGTTAGTTAAGCGATTCCCGGAGAAGGCGACCCTCTTAGCCAAGCAATTTTGGCCAGGGCCCTTGACGATGATTCTACCCAAAAGTCAAATTGTTAGTGGCCTCGTTACTGCCGATCAGGAAAATGTAGCGATTCGAATTCCAAACCATCCGATGGCATTAAGTCTCTTAAATCAATTGAACTTTCCGTTGGTCGCCCCAAGTGCAAATCCATTCAACCGCATTAGCCCAACCACAGCCGAACATGTGGAGGCCTATTTTCCTGCCATTTATACCCTAGACGGAGGAGCGTGTGGTTCTGGAGTGGAATCAACAATCGTAGGATTTGAGGATGACGAGGTTTTGTTGTTGCGGCATGGGGCAATTTCAATTGAGAAAATTGAGGCCCATGTGGGGCGTATATTAAATCGAACGGCATCCGAAAAAGCGTCGCTTCCTGGCCAACATAAAAAGCATTATGCACCATCCTGCGAATTGATTGTAAGCTATGAGCCGTTGTTTATGCTGAGTGCGGTCAAGCATAAAAAAGTAGGAATTCTTTGGTACAAATCGGTTCAAATTGAAAGTATTCACGTCGAAGTTAATCTAGTGCTAGCCCCTTCGGGTGCGCTAGATGAAGCCGCTAAAAACCTGTTTTCGGCACTTCATTCCTTGGATCACATGGGACTTGATTTAATTATCGTCGAAAGACTTCCGGCGGAAGGTCTTGGAATCACGATCAACGACCGCTTAGACCGCGCCGCATCAAAATGAAAAAATACCTAATCACAAATGCGCTTATTGTCAATGAAGGGCAAATAATACAAGCCGATGTACTCATTTCGGACGAGCGGATCGAACGGATAGCTCCCTGGATTTCTGATGCTAATGCTCAGGTTATCGATTTCAATGGGAATTATTTGATCCCAGGAATGATTGATGATCAAGTCCATTTTCGAGATCCAGGGCTAACCTACAAAGCAGATATTTTCAGTGAATCGAAAGCTGCTGTCGCTGGGGGGATTACCTCCTTTATGGATATGCCTAATACCATCCCAAATACCTTGAATCGGGCATTACTTGAAGAGAAATATCAATGGGCCGCCAAAAAATCAATGGCAAATTATTCTTTTTTCATGGGCGTTACGGCCTCAAATTTGGATGAAGCAATTCGCGTAGATAATGAATCGGTTTGTGGAATAACCGACGACGGGCTCTACCTAGAGAACCAAGAAATATTAGCGAATAATCCGGAATACCTCGAAAAATTATTCTCCCGAGCGGAAACCTTAGTGGCCCTGCATAGCGAAGATGATGCTATTATACGGAGAAACTTAAGTCGATTTCAACAACTGTACGGAGACGAAATCCCCATCGCTTTCCACCCTGCCATTCGTACGTCTGAGGCTTGCGAGACAGCGACTCGGAGGGTCTTAGACATTCAAAAAAAACATAATAATCGACTCCATTTTTTTCATATTTCGACCGGAGCCGAAGCAAAATTATTTAGCCCAGGCCCAATCGCCGGAAAACGGGTAACAGCAGAGGCGTGTATTCATCATCTGTGTTTTACAGATGCCGACTATCCTAACTTAGGAAGTAAAATCATGTGGAACCCATCGGTTAAGTCAGAAACGGATCGCTTAGAACTACTGAAAGCATTACAGGATGGAAGGATTGATATGATTGCCACGGACCATGCGCCGCATAGTCTTGAAGAAAAATCAGGAAATTACATGCAAATCAAATCAGGCGCTCCTATGGTCCAGCATGCTTTGTTGATGCTTTTTGAACTCGTGGATCGTGGGGAATTAGCACTTACGACTTTGGTTGATAAAACGAGTCACCGTGTTGCCGACTGCTATAAAATGGTCGATCGGGGTTACATCCGAGAAGGGTATTTTGCGGACTTAGTGGAAGTCGCTCCATCAGCCCCCTGGGAAGTAAAAACTCAATCGCTTTTTTATAAATGTGGATGGGCTCCTGTGGTAGGAAGAAGCTTCCATCATGAAATCAAACGAACTTTCGTAAGTGGCATTCTTTGTTTTCAGGCTGGGAAATTCCTGACCGAAAAAACAGGTAAAAGATTACAATATGCTAAAATTAGATAAACAACCTATGCAATTTTTTGTCACCGGAATAGGAACCGAAATTGGGAAGACCGTCGTGTCTTCTATCTTGACAGAATACCTTCAAGCAGATTATTGGAAGCCGGTGCAGTCCGGGGATTTGCACCTGACCGATACGATGAAAGTACAATCGCTCACTTCTAACCCGAAAACGTTCTTTCATCCGGAAAGGCATCGTTTAAATGCTCCGCTTTCTCCGCATGCATCTGCGGCGTTGGATGGGGTTCAAATCCACCTTTCGGATTTTACACTACCTCAAACCTCGAATCATTTAATTGTCGAGGGTGCGGGAGGCCTCATGGTTCCATTGAATAATCAAGAGCTCATGGTGGATCTCATTGAACAACTCCAAATACCGGTCATATTAGTTTCGCGTAATTACCTAGGAAGTATTAATCACACTGTACTATCCATCGAAGCGCTTGAACGCCGGAAAATTCCCATTGCAGGTATCGTGATAATTGGAGAGCCTAATCCCGCGACGGAAACATTTTTAGCAAGCTATTGCCAAATACCGATATTATTTAAGGTGGAGCATTTTTCCGAAATCACGCGTGAAACCATCGCACAGTTTGTCCATCGACTTGATTCGAAATTATTCATTTGATTATCTCGAAAATTGCTCGCATCTTCAGGGACAAATTGATTTACATGTCCCTGATTATTAGGATTTTCCGGAAGCGTATTTTTTGGCTGCTAGTTGGTTTTTCGTTTTCATTATCGGGCCAAAATCTCGGTCGGGGCATCAACCTAGGAAACATGTTTGAAGCGCCTTCCGAGACCGCTTGGGGGAACCCATACAAAGAAGCGTACATCGGCCAAATTGCAGATTTAGGATTCCAACATATTCGTGTACCCATCCGGTGGGATGTTGCGGAAAGGACGCAACTCACTCCGCCATACACCGTCAATCCCCAGTTTTTGGCCCGGATTAAATCGGTCGTTGATTTGGCGATTAGCAAGCATTTGTATGTGATCATCAACATGCATCATCACGAGGAATTGTTTACCAATCCTGCCGCGTCTAAAGCCCGTTTTATCAGCCAATGGCAGCAAATAGCTACCTATTTTAAAGGCTATGATAATCACCTATATTTCGAGGTATTGAATGAGCCGCACGATGCGCTGACACCTGAATTGTGGAACACCTACTTTGCGGTGGCTTTGGCCGAAATCCGGAAAACGAATCCCTACCGCAAGGTGCTTTTGGGTACCGCATCCTACGGGGGGCCTGCCGGAGTTCGGGACCTTAACCCACCGATAGACCCCAACTTAATCCTCAGCGTGCACTATTACAGCCCCTTTAATTTCACCCACCAAGGGGCAGACTGGGCTGGAAACAAGGACAAGTACATCGGAACAAAATGGGAAGATTTGGCCTGGGAACGCGATCAAATTATGGCCGATTTTGATTATGTCATTCAATGGGCAAAACAACATAATATGCCGCTGCATGTGGGGGAATTTGGGAGTTATGAACTCGCCGACATCGATTCTCGGGCACGTTGGACGACTTTCATCGCCCGCTGGCTCGAAGCCCAAGGTGCCAGTTGGGCCTACTGGGAATATTCCGCCGGATTTGGCATCTATAATCCGCTAACAAATACGTACAAAACGCCTTTGGTGGACGCCTTATTGAAAAACCCAATGCCCGCTGCGAAGGTATTGCCAACGAAAAATCTGTTTTCTTTAAATGGCCAAGCCGGTTGGAATGTCAATTTAAATTCAGGTGCGAGTGCAAATCTGGCCACCGTTCCTCAGGGTTTGCAGGTTGTCATGAGTAAAGTGACAGGAACCGGATGGCACATCCAACTCACGAGGTCAGGATTTCCACTCACGTATAAAAAGCGTTACGTGGTAAAAATTAAGGCCCAAGCCGATAAACCCATTTCCATTACTTCCTATTTGGGGCGTTCATCAAGCCCCTACAATGCCTATAGTTCCTATAATAACTTGTCGATTGAGCCTAATGAAAAAGAGTTCGTTTTCGTCTTCACCATGGGGGAACCCTATGATGCGAATGCCCGCATGGTTTTTGACATGGGTACCGCGTTAGCCACCGTTCAGATTAATTCCATTCAAATGGATGAGGTTATTGAAGAGGTGCCGCTGGGAGTAGAGGAGCCTAAATTTGTAAACGCCGTATTTCCGAACCCATTTCACGACGTGCTACAAGTTCATGGAGCGGGCGAAAGGTTTTTACGGCTGATTGATGTAAGGGGTAAAATCATTTTTCAACAAGCCATTCAGGGCAATCAAACCTTGGACGTTAGCCAGCTTCCCGCGGGGATTTATGGCTTGCAATTGAAAGCAGAAAACGAAACCTTTGAATCGTTTAAACTCCTAAAAGAATAGATTACCTATTGGAAATGGGGGCGCTGTTTGTGATATAAAATAATAGTCCCAACGATAACAAGAGCGCGAATGCGATGGTTGATGGATTGACCCAATTGCGCGGAATCAACCGATATGCACCAAATCCCCCCAAGAGCCCAATCCCATTTAGGAGTACATCGTCTACATCGAATATTCCAATATTGGACAAAGCTTGTATCGTTTCAATGCCCAAGCTGATGATGAGTGCGATGTAGAGAATCACTTTTCGGCCTAATAGGTTAGCAAAGCAATTAGGCAGCAAAAACCCAATTGGAAATAGCAAAACCAAGTTCCCTGCCAAATTTAATCCGCTTATCAAGAGCCCCCTCTCTCCATTAAAATATTCAGCGATGGTTTTAAAGGGAATCCAATTAGCCGCACCAGTTTGAGTTCCGCCAAAATAGAATCGCATGTGGCCGACGAGGATCATGTCCATATCTTTAAAAACAACAAACTTGATTAGTAGGAGTGTATATACCAGTAAAATTGCGCGCGAAAGATAATTCATAGCCTTAAATTACTTGATTTTCAGTAGGTTTGAAAAACAAAAAGCTTTTTGCTTCAAACCTATTGCATTGCCATGAAACAATTACAATCCCTCGACTACGTCGTATTTCTCCTCTATTTCGTTTCGGTTACGAGCTATGGTTACTGGGTCTACCAACGAAAAAAGAAGGCGGAAATTTCGACCAAAGACTTTTTTCTCGCTGAAGGTTCCTTAACCTGGTGGGCCATCGGCGCATCTTTATTAGCCTCTAATATTTCCGCAGAACATTTCATCGGGATGTCGGGATCTGGTTTTGCCATCGGTTTAGCCATTTCATCCTACGAATGGATGTCGGCTGCTGCGCTCGTCATCGTCGCCGTTTTCTTCGTGCCCATTTTCTTGAAGAACAAGATTTACACGATGCCCCAATTTTTGTCGCAGCGGTATAACAATACCGTGGCAACGATTATGGCTGTTTTTTGGTTGTTGCTTTATGTATTTGTGAACTTGACGTCCATTCTGTATTTAGGTGCCTTGGCGATTGAAAGCATTACCTCGATCCCCTTTTTGTATGCGATGTTGGGCCTAGCGATTTTTGCGATTTTTATAACCTTGGGTGGTATGAAGGTAATCGGTTACACGGATTTTATACAAGTAATCGTGTTGATTATTGGGGGCTTGGTGGTGACGTATTTGGCCTTGGATATGGTTTCTGATCGCTTTCACAGCGGTGGCATTTTCGGAGGTTTATTGGAATTACGCACACAGGCCGATGACCATTTTCACATGATTTTTTCGGAGGGAGATAAATACTACGACGCACTTCCCGGCTTTGCGATTTTGTTTGGGGGGATGTGGATTAATAACCTGAATTATTGGGGATGTAATCAATACATTGTGCAGCGGACGCTTGGGGCCGACTTGCCCACGGCGCGTTCCGGGATTTTGTTTGCGGCTTTCTTGAAATTATTGATGCCCTTGATTTGTGTAATTCCTGGCATCGCGATGTATGTCTTATACCAAAATGGAGCCTTCCAAAACGAGATGGCGATTGACGGGATCATCAAGCCCGACCATTCTTACCCAACGCTCATGAATCTTTTACCAGCGGGGCTAAAAGGCCTGTCTTTTGCTGCGTTGACGGCAGCAATTGTAGCGTCTTTAGCGGGGAAAAGTAACAGCATCTCGACCATTTTTAGCTTAGATATTTACAAGAAATCACTAAATCCAAATGCCTCAGAAGCTCAAACCGTTTGGGTCGGCCGCATTGCAATTTGGGTTTCCTTCGGTATCGCGTTACTGATTGCGCCTCAATTACGCCAGTTGGAGCAAGCCTATCAATTCATCCAAGAATATTCCAACTACCTAACCCCTGGCGCATTTGCCTTGTTTTCTTTGGGATTGTTTTGGAAACGGACGACTTCGACGGCCGCCATTGTCGCCGCGGTGGCCTCCATTCCGCTCGTGGTTTTGTTCAAGAATTTGCATACATTTATCGGCGGAAATCCGATTCCATTTTTACATGTAACCTCGTGGGTATATGTGATATTGGTGGCCTTGATGGTTTTGATTTCTTTGGCAGACCGTTCCAGCGTTGATAATCCGAAAGGCTTAGCGGTGGAGCGCGCCGACTTCACCGTCAGCAGCCAATTTGCCATTATTTCGATTTTAATTATGGGCATAGTAGTAGCCCTTTATACGGTATTTTATTAATTTGAATCATGGAAACGACAACAAAAGAAAAAGCGGAATTTCGTAATTACGATCAAGGTGATATTACGGCTGCCGTCAAGGAACACTACCGAAAAATGCGTTCACGCCAGACCTACGAATACGTGTTGCGCATGAAGAAAAAGTATTTGACCTTCGAACGCCCCATGGATTTATGGGAAATGATGGAACGCTTGAATGTCTTAGTGGACGTTTCTGATCCCGATTTGAACCTCCCAAACATCATTCACTTATTGCAATCTGCCGAAGGATTACGCGCGGAAGGCCGACCGGATTGGATGCAGTTGGTAGGTTTAATCCACGATTTAGGAAAAGCTATGTACCTGTTCGGTGCGGATGAGGATGGAACCTCGCAGGCTGAACAATGGGGTTTGGTAGGCGACGTATTTGTGGTGGGTTGCGCTCTTCCGGATTCTTGTGTTTATCCCGAATTCAATGCCTTAAATCCCGACATGCAAGACAGTCGCTACAATACCGAGTTAGGTGTTTATGAAGCGGGTTGTGGTTTGGATAATTTACATTTGGCCTGGGGACACGATGAGTATTTATACCAAGTGTTGACAAATCATGCTGATAATAAAATTCCCGAAGCGGGGATGGCGATGATTCGTTATCACTCGTTTTATCCATGGCATTCGGGGGGTAGTTACCGTCAATTTATGACGGCGAAAGACGAGCAATATTTGGCATGGATTCATGATTTCAACAAATACGACTTATATACCAAATCGCCTGTCGTTCCTGTTTACGAGGAATTAAAATCCTATTACATGCCGATTGCCGAGAAATATTTGGGCAAGGGGCCAATCAATTGGTAAGATGAAAACATCATTCAACAAATACTTGTACATCGGATTCGTGGTTTTCGGTTTATACGAATTATTATTCAAACACGCGGCGCTAGATGCGGCAACTCAATTCGGAATCGCCTTAGCGTTTGACCCGTTTGATCAAAACCAGACGTGGAAAGATCGCCCGATGTGGCAAAAGGCGGTGTTGATCATACACTTAGCCGTCGTGGCAGGCTTATTTGGTTATGAAGTCGGAGGATCAGATTTTGCCAAAGGGTTTTTTGAGGGCTGGAATGACGCTAAAAAATAACGGATGTACGTCTCACTCACGGGTTTAAAACCCAAAGGTTTCTTCGCCTATCTTCGGTTTTGGTTATTAGCCATTCCTGCCTTTCGTCAGGCGCAAACAGCCAAAGGAAATCTGCATTGTGACGTAAAAAAAGTACATGAATATCAATGCACGATTACGGCTTGGGAAAGTAGAGAAATCATGTTGGAATATTTGCGAAGTGGGGCACATCTAAAGGCGATGAAAGCATTTAAGCAAATAGCGACGGGGCCTACCTATGGCTATGAGTCGGAGAGCATCCCAACATGGTCGGAGGCATACGCTTTACTCACGGAAAAGGGCAAGATGCATTAATTTCTCGAGTTGAATTTCTGCATATCGAGGTACATGAGCCCCCACGAATATCCATCCGGATCCTCGATGGTGCGCACCTGCATAAATCCTTCATCGATCATGGGAATGGATGTTGATCCGCCTGCTTTTAAGCCTTTTTCGGCAAGTAGAATTACTTGCTCAACACTTTCCAGCGGTAAGGTAAATGAGGGTCCAGTGACCTGCTGAAAATCAGCGATGGATTTATGGGCATGCTTATTTGAAAAAGCATGGGACTGCAACATCACATAAATTTGATCGCTCCAAACCATGCATTTTTGATCTTCCCCGGTAAAAGTTGGGTTACCCCTAAAACCTAACGCCTCATAAAATAGTTGGGATAGTTGGAGGTTAGCAACCGGAAGGTTGATGAAGATTTGTTGCGATGAGCGAGCGGGCATATGAGCTTGATTTCGCTCGCAAATATAGAAGATTATTGTAATCCTACGTGGTGTCGTGCCTGACAAGTCAAGCGAAGAATAAAAGAATAATTCATTAATTTGGTCAAAATGAAAAGAAGATTCATGAAAAAAACGTTACTCCTTAGCTGCGGATTTGTCGCAGCATCTTTGTTAAGCTTTGCGCAATCACCCAAAGTGCCCGCGAATGTTCCCGTAAAACCTGCTGATTCTACTGCAGCAAAGAGACCGGTAACCAAGTCAAAATCCTATGAACAGGTCATCACGAAGGAGGCCAAATCCAAAAAAGGGTTATTCACCACCCACCAAGTGGGCGATAAATATTATTTCGAAATCCCGAAGAAACACCTAGGCAAAGACATGTTATTAGTAAGCCAAATCGCCAAAATCCCGAATGGTTTAGGCGGAGGCTATGTCAATGCAGGAACGTCGTCCCATGAGCAATTAATTGTTTGGGAAAAATTTCAGGAAAAGATCTTGATCAAGATAAAATCATATGCAGCGGTGGCGGCTGATTCCTTGCCAATTAGCCTATCGGTGAAGGCCAATAACTATGAGCCTACATTGTTCATGTTTGACATTGAAACTTACAGCAAAGATTCAAGTCATGTGGTCATCGACGTGACCAAGTTTTATAGCAGTGACATCCCGGCCATGAGCGGTTTGGATGCTTCCTTGCGGGAGACGCATAAAGTCAGAAATTTAGATGCGAGCCGAAGCTTTATTCGCTCGGTAAAATCGTTCCCCTTGAACATTGAAGTTTTGCAAGATTTCACCTACAATGCTTCGAAACCATCCGCAACGGCTTATACAGAAACGATTAGCATGCAGATGAATCAGTCGATGATTTTATTGCCGGAGAAGCCTATGAAACCGCGTTTATTCGATCAGCGTGTCGGTTATTTCACGCAAAAGCAATACGATTATTCGAGTGAGGAATTAAAGTCAGACCAAAAAACGTATATCCAACGCTGGCGTTTGGAGCCGAAAGATATAGCGGCTTACAAGCGTGGGGAATTGGTAGAACCCATCAAACCCATTGTCTATTATTTAGATCCTGCGACTCCTGTCAAATTGCGGAAGCACATGAAAAAAGGGGTAGAGAATTGGCAAAAAGCATTCGAAGCTGCAGGTTTTAAAAATGCGATCATTTGCAAGGATGCTCCTACCGCAGCAGAGGATCCGGATTTTTCACCGGAAGACATTCGTTATTCGGTGATTCGCTATGTCGCGAGTACGACACGAAATGCGATGGGTCCAAGCGTGAGCGATCCACGTTCAGGAGAGATTATTGAGAGTGATATCATTTGGTACCACAACCATTTGCGCTCGTACCGGAATCGCTTTTTATTGGAAACAGGTGCGGCCAATCCAAATGCACGTACGTTAGATACCCGCGAAGAGGACATCGGCGAAATGATGGAAATGGTGATTTCGCACGAGGTGGGACATGCGCTGGGTTTCCCACATAACATGGGGGCGAGTAGCTCGTATGAGGTGGAGAATTACCGCAAAGCCGACTTCACCAACAAGGAAGGAATTTCTGCGAGCATCATGGATTACGCACGTTTCAATTACATCGCGCAACCGGGTGATCAAGGCGTTCGCTTCATCCGACAAATGGGACCGTATGATAATTATGCGGTGAATTGGGGCTATCGGGTTTTGCCGGATGCGGTTCATCCGGAAGATGAAGTACCTACGTTGGATAAATGGATTGAGGCCAAAGCTGGCGATCCTAGATTCCGCTTTGGTAATCAGGGAACGACATTTGACCCAAGTTCTCAAACGGAGGATGTGGGAAATGATCCCATTCGCGCGAGTACGTATGCGGTGAAGAACTTAAAATATGTGGCTAAAAATTTAGCCGACTGGACAAGTAAAAAGACGAATGATTACGAAGATTTGATTGAATTAAATGATGAGCTATTAGGTTCTTGGTCCCGTTATGTGGGCCATGTGACGACGATGGTGGGCGGGGTATATGAGCAATATGCCAAACCGAACCAGGGTATCTCGACTTATAATCCTGTACCTAAGGCGAGCCAACAAGCCGCTGTCAACTGGTTAATTACAAATGTATTTACAAACGTAGATTGGTTGATCAACAAAGAGGTGGTGACGCATCACATGGCGGGGTATACGGATCGTATTCGTAGCCTTCAAGTTAGTCCGTTGAACCGCATGTTAAGTTTAGAGACCTTTGCGCGTTTGGATAATAGTGGCTTGACTAAGCCAAACAACTACAAGACCATCGATCTTTTCCAAGATTTGCGCGGAGGCATTTGGAGCGAATTAACTACTGGTAAAAACATCGATCAGTATCGTCGGAATTTGCAGAAAGCCTACATCGAGCGCTTGAAAGCCTTGATGACAGATCAGGCGCCCGCACCTGCTGCTTTTGGCGCGCGCGAAACGTATCCTGTAGCACAGTCGGACGTTCGTTCCATTGTTCGCGGCGAGTTGAAAGCGTTACAAGCAAGTTTAGCTTTAGCCAAACGCAAGTATACAGACAAAGAAGTTCGCTACCACTTGGATGATTGTTTGGAGCGCGTAAGCTTGATTTTAAATCCTAGAAAGTAGCGCTTTCAACGTAGCTTTTGAAGTTGTCCAAAATCATTTGCCAGCCGGCTTGCTGCATATCTTCCGGGTTTTGATTCTCCGGCTCAAAATGTTCGGTTACTTTCGTTCCTGCTTCGGTGGTTTCGAAAGTAACCTGCATGTTGCGGCCATCCCCAATGAAGATGTGAAGCGATTGCTCGGGGTTAATTTCAAGATAGGTACCCCAAAAATCAAAGCTCATCGAGCCGTCTTTGGCTGCCATCTCGTAATGAAATTCGCCGCCAACTTGTAAGTCGGTTGACGCATTTGGACAATGCCAATCAAAAGAAGCAAAATTCCATTTTTGGATATGTGCTGGGCTTGTCCATTTTTCCCAAACAATATTGAGCGGAGCGTTGATTGTGGTTGATACGGTAATGAAGGCCATGTAACTTACTAGTTTTGGTAAAAAAATGAACCGCTTTCAGATCTTACGGTATGAAAACGGTTACTGTTGAGGCAAATATACTTGCTTTAACTATATTTGCACAAACAAAATTCGAGCACTATGATTATTGAACCTAGAATGAGAGGGTTTATCTGTTTGACTTCTCACCCGAAAGGATGTGAACAAAACGTCTTAAATCAAATTGACTACGTGAAGTCCCAAGGCAAAATTGCCGGGGCGAAAAAAGTGCTTGTGATCGGAGCCTCGACGGGTTTTGGTTTAGCCTCTCGCATTACGAGTGCATTCGGATCGGATGCTGCGACGATTGGCGTTTTCTTTGAAAAAGCACCTGCAGCAGGCAAAACAGCCTCTCCAGGATATTATAACAGCCTTGCTTTCGAAGCAGCGGCAGGCAAAGCGGGTCTTTATGCGAAAAGTATTAACGGCGATGCTTTCTCGAACGAAGTGAAAGCGCAGACGATTGACTTAATCAAGGCAGATTTAGGCCAAATAGATTTAGTGATTTACAGTTTAGCTTCTCCAGTACGCCAACATCCTGTTTCGGGCGTGTTGCACCGTTCGGTTTTGAAGCCTATCGGCGATACATTTTCGGATAAGACGGTTGACTTCCACACAGGTATCGTTTCGGAAGTGACGATTACTCCATGCAACGACGAAGATATCGAAAACACGGTTGCCGTGATGGGTGGCGAAGATTGGCAGATGTGGATGGACGCCTTATTAAACGCCGGCGTTTTAGCGGATGGCGCGATGACTGTTGCTTATTCGTACATTGGGCCAAAAGTAACTGAGCCGGTTTACCGTAAAGGAACGATCGGAATGGCGAAAGACCATTTGGAATCTACGGCTTTCAAAATCACAGAAGGCTTAGCGAATATTGGAGGTAAAGCATTTGTTTCGGTGAATAAAGCCTTAGTAACGCAAGCAAGTTCAGCGATTCCGGTGATTCCGTTGTATATCTCCTTGTTGTATAAAATCATGAAGGCCAAAGGAACGCATGAGGGTTGCATTGAGCAAATCCAACGCCTTTTCAGCGCACGTCTGTATACAAACGGTACAATTCCGCTTGACGAGAAAGGACGTATCCGCATCGACGACTGGGAAATGGATGAAGCCGTTCAAAAAGAAGTGGCCGAATTATGGAAAGGAGCTACGACAGAAAACTTGCCGGGTATCGGCGATTTGAACGGATATAAATCGGATTTCTTAAATCTATTTGGATTCGGATTTGATGGTGTCGATTACGCCGCGGAGGCCAACGAATTGGTCGAGATTCCGGGATTGATTACGGTAGAAAAATAAATGGAAAGCCAATCGTCAACAGACGGTTGGCTTTTTTTAGCATATCCCAAAAAATGAATCGGCGAGTATTAGTAACCATCGTTTTATTTCTCATGTGTTTTAGCGCGATGTCTAAACCAACAACCCTTAAAATTTCTATTGGCTCGCAGGTATTTTATGCCTCCTTAGAAGCAAGCGAAAGCGCAGCCGCTTTAGTTAATCAGTTACCCTTCAGCTTGTCCATGGTGGAGCTGAATGGAAATGAGAAATACGCTGAATTAAAACAGGCCTTGCCTACGCAGGCAGAATCCGTTGGCAAAATTCAAGCAGGCGACCTACTCTTGTTTGGGAATAACGTTCTGGTTCTTTTTTATGAATCTTTTTCTACCCCTTATCGCTACACGCGCATCGGGAAAGTACGGGATATCGCAGGCCTATCGAAAGCCTTAGGAACAGGGAATTGTCAAGTGAAATTCGAACTTAATCCTTAATCCATGAGCATATTCGAACGCATGCGTGCCGGCGGAATTATTCCAAACACGGACCCAGCTTGGGCGGAGGTTTGGGAGATTGTGAATCGAACGATTGCGCTTTCTGCAAAGTTGAATGCTTGTGGTAATGTGGATGACATCCGTGCGATTCTATCTGAAATTTTAGGTCAAACGGTTGATCCTTCAACCACCGTTTTGGCACCCTTTTCGACCAATTTTGGAAAGCATACCACGATCGGGAAAAACGTGTTCATCAACCATGGTTGTTCGTTTTTAGACTTGGGCGGCATCACGATCGAAGACGATGTGTTGATTGGGCCGCAAGTAAAGTTGGTGACCGAGAATCATCCCGTGGATCCAAGTCAACGGAAAAGCCTAGATCTCAAAGCCGTTCACATCGGAAAAAATGCGTGGATTGGAGCAGGAGCAATTATTCTGCCGGGTGTAACGGTTGGGGAGAATTCGATTGTAGCTGCGGGTTCTGTGGTCACGAAAGATGTTCCAAGTAATGCGATTGTGGGTGGGGTGCCGGCGAAGTTTATTAAAGAGATAGACTAGACTGTTATTTTACTTTAGTTCGACCAAAGTAAAATAAGAATTAATTCAACGACCTAAACTCATTAGGCGTTTGACCCACGCGTTGCTTGAATAAGCGCGTGAAATGCTGTGGGTATTTGAAGCCCATTTCAAACGCAATTTCATTGATCGTTTTATCAGATTCGAATACGCGATTTTTCGCCACGTCGATGGTCTTGTTTTGGATGTAATCCTTGGCAGTTAAACCGGTTTCTCTTTTGATCAAATCGCCAAAATAATTGGCCGACAAATGCAGCTCATTCGCGAAATAACTAACGGATGGAATGCCGTAAACTTGCGCTTGATCAGATTCAAAATAGTTGTTCAATAAGGTTTCAAAGCGTTCTAAAATGCCTTTGTTCACATGTTCCCGTGTGATGAATTGGCGGTCGTAGAACCTTTGGCAATAACCCAAAAACAATTCGATGTTTGAGACGATGAGCTTCTTTGAATGCTTGTCGATGGGTTGCTTGAGCTCGAATTCGATTTTGGCAAAACAGTCCAATATCATTTGGCGCTCATCATCGGATAAGTGTAATGCTTCGTGAGATTCGTAATTGAAGAATTTATACTGGGACATATTTCGACCCAAACTTGTTCCTATCAACAAGTCAGGATGGAAGATTAATCCATGTCCCATCGGTTGGTAGGGAATCTTTGTATTTTGAATTTCCGCCACCTGACCCGGAGCGAAAAAGATTAAAGTTCCAGCTTGGTAATCGTAGGTATGCCGACCGTACCGGATGTCACCACATTGGACATCCTTTAAAATAACGCTATATAGTCCATATTGAAATCGGATGGTATCCGCATCGCCCCAATCGCGAATGTTTGCTTTAGAATAGTCCAAAACAGACACTAGGGGATGAAGAGTCTTGTGATTATTACTACTGTTGAATTCCGCAATATTATTAATGAGCAAGTTTTTTTCCATGTGATTCAATTCAATTGACCGAATTTACCAATTATCAAATAGATGCAAACTTCGAACATTCCTAATCCGTAAAAATGGTAGAAAATCCCTGAATTTATCTACTTACTTTCAATGCATTAAGTTTGAAATTTGTTTCGTAAAAAAATAACCTATGAAATCAATCGTATTATTCTTGAGCTTTATGCTCTTGACACTCAACAGCGCTTTCGCGCAAACCAATTCAGACGAAACGATTAAGCAATTATCGAAAGATAAGTGGCAGTGGATGGCCAACAAAGATGCCGATAAATTAGCCGCTTTGTTTGATGAAAAGTGCGAGTTTGTTCACATGGGAGGAACCTGGGGGAAAGCGCGTGAAGTGGATATCATTAAAGCCGGTTTTATTTGGTATAAACAAGCAGAGGTCTATTCTACGAATGTGAAATTCTACGGGAATACCGCCATTTTATTATGCGATATCGATTTAGTCGCGCAGGTAGGTGGCAACGTAGTTACGAATCCTTTTATGGTAACCGAAGTGTATGTTTTGGAAAATAATACATGGAGAATGGCTCAATTAACATTTTCTCATTTATCTCGACCAGTTAAATTAAAACAATAAATCACATGAAAAAGCTAGTATTCTTATTGAGCATCTTGCTCATTTCTATTTCATCTTCCTTTGCACAGACCGCTGCAGAAAAAGAATTGATCCAATTGTCGATGGACAAGTGGCAATGGATGTCGGATAAAGACGTGGACAAACTAGACA
>JAGOAA010000040.1 GCA_017984215.1 Cytophagaceae bacterium | reverse complement strand
TTGAATAAGGGGAGGGATTAGCTATCTTTGCCTCTTGTATTTATTAAGTTGTGAGTCAAGAAATAAAAGATTCTATTGATGTAAACAATCTGCCGGCACACATTGCCGTTATCATGGATGGTAATGGACGATGGGCAAAAAAGCAGGGGTTTAAAGACCGTATATTCGGTCACCGACACGCTATTGCGGCTGTTCGAGAGACGATAGAAGGCTGTGGAGAGCTGGGTGTAAAGTATTTGACTTTATATGCCTTTTCTACGGAAAACTGGAATAGACCCCCAGCAGAGGTGAAGGCTTTGATGAGTTTATTGGTGAGTTCTATTCACGATGAATTGCCGGGCATGATGAAGAATCAAATACGCCTGAAGGCGATAGGAGATTTAGAGTCGCTACCGAAAGGCTCACAGAAAGAATTAGCATCAGCGATGGAGCGAACGGCTGATAATAAAGGGCTTACGATGGTTCTTGCGCTATCATATTCCGGAAAGTGGGATTTGACGCAAGCGACAAAAAAGATTGCGGAAAAGGTTGCTTCCGGCGAATTAGATGCTTCTCAAGTAGATGCAAATATGATTAATGCGCATTTGTCAACGGCAGGAATGCCGGATCCCGACTTGATGATTCGCACAGGAGGGGATCACCGAATTAGTAATTTTATGCTGTGGCAATTGGCCTATGCAGAGTTGTATATTTTTGAAGAGTTGTTTTGGCCAGATTTTAGAAAAGTCAATTTGCATCAAGCGATTGTGGATTTTCAGATGCGTGAGCGTCGATTTGGTAAAACAAGTGAACAAGTTAAACGTGAGGGTTAAACCCTAGAAATGAAAAAAGACATTTGCATGAATTTTCGTAAAGAATCAAAGGGGTATCGTTTAGGGCAACTATTTATCGTGGTCTTGGTTCTTTTCATTACACAAGCTGCTCAAGCACAGGTTTTGGGTGGCCGTCGGTTTGCGCCTACTAATTCCGCTTCAACGAGTTTTTCTTGGGCTGATCCCAAGGAATATGAAATTGCAGGTATCGAGGTAACGGGTTCTCAATTCTACGATGGTGCTTCCATGATTAATATATCGGGCTTGCAAACAGGTGATAAAATTAAGGTTCCTGGTGATGCGGTTGCAACGGCGATTCGTAAAATCATGGACCAAGGGATTTTGGAAGAAGTTGAAATTTATGCTTCTAAGGTGGAAGGAGATAAGATTTGGCTTCAAATTGAGCTAAAAGAACGGCCACGCTTATTTGCGATTAATTATGTAGGTATTCGTAAAGGCGAGCAAGAGAGTTTAAGTGAGAAGGTGAAAGCCTATAAAGGAAAAATCATTACCGAAACGCTGAAGAAGAATTTAGAATTAGCGATTCGTAAGTATTATCAAGAAAAAGGTCGTTTAAATGTGACAACTAAATCGACGATTCGTGTTGATACCTTGCGAGGAAATAATGCAACATTAATCGTGAACATTGCCAAAGGCGAGAAGGTTAAAGTACATAAAATTATCTTGGATGGAATTGATGCCAAATCGCGTGGATTAATCTTACGTAAAATTAAAAATACGAAGCAAGTGCGTTTAGGACGTATTTTTAAGCCGTCTAAATTTGTTCCTAAAAAATGGGATGAGGATAAAACGAAGTTGCTTGAGGCGATGAATAAATTGGGCTTTCGTGATTTCCAAATCAAGTCAGATTCAATTAGTAAGGTCGATCAAAAGTCGGTAGACCTTTACATTAAACTTGTTCAAGGGAAAAAGTATTATTACCGCAACATCAGTTTCGAGGGAAATTATATTTACCCAGATTCGGTTTTGAATATGGTCTTAGGCATCAAAAAAGGGGATGTATACAATACAGAAGAATTAGACAAGAAATTGCAAGGAAATCCGGGGGATGACTTGAGCTCTGTCTACATGGATAATGGGTATTTGTATTACAATGCTGAGCCTGTTGAGTCAGCCATCGAAGGGGATTCGATTGATTTGTCGATTCGCATTAGTGAAGGAAAGCAAGCTACGATTAACAAAGTTATCTTGAATGGTAACACGAAGACTTCAGATCACGTCGTTATGCGTGAGATTCGTACGTTACCTGGTCAGAAGTTTAACAAGTCGGCCATCATACGTACTGTGCGTGAATTGTCTACGATTGGTTATTTTAATCCTGAAAAAATTACACCTAATCCTCAGCCACGTGCGGACGGTACGGTTGATATTGAATACAATGTAGAAGAAAAGCCATCGGATCAAATTGAGTTGTCTGGAGGTTGGGGAGGCTACATTGGTTTTGTAGGAACTTTGGGTGTGGTCTTTAATAACTTCTCGGCTAAAAACTTGACAAATTTGTCGGCCTGGCGTCCATTACCTGCAGGGGATGGGCAAAAATTGTCCGTTCGTTTTCAAGCCAATGGTGCCGCGTATCAAAACTATAGTTTAACATTCACAGAACCTTGGTTAGGTGGTAAGAAGCCTAATTCATTCTCCATCTCCCTGAATCGAAGTGTTTCGTATCCATATCAATTTAGAACAACCGGCTATGGCGGTGGTTACGGTGGTGGTTATGGCGGCGGATTGGGTGGCGGCTTAGGCGGCTACGGTGGCTATGGAGGTTATGGGGGTTATGGTGGATATGGAGCAAGTGCTTATTCTGTTCCCGATTCGTTATTGGATGCCCATTTTAATGTTAACTCTGTCTCATTCAGTTTAGGAAAAAGATTAAAATGGCCGGATGATTATTTCTCTTTGAGTAATTCCCTGTCTTTTGCACAATATGATGTAGATCGTTATTATACGTGGGCATATCCGCAAGGAAAGTCAACATCGATTACCTTGATGACGAATTTCTCGCGCAATAGCATTGATAATCCAACCTTCCCACGGATGGGTTCGAGTTTCTCATTGAATGCCTCGATAACTCCTCCATATTCATTGATGGGAGGAAATAAAGATGGAAGTTTAATCGAATACCATAAGTGGATGTTTGATGCTAGTTGGTTTACGCCATTACTAGGAAAGCTTATCCTTCATACACGTGCACATTTAGGATTCTTGGGATCTTATGGCGGTGCTCCTACGACGCGTTTCGAGCGTTTTGATTTAGGTGGATCTGGGATGGTTCAAGGGTTCTCGTTCAACCGTGATATTGTTGGCTTACGTGGATATAAAGATCGTGTCATTGGACCATCAGGTTCATATGGAAATGGTGGGGTTGCTTACAATAAATTTGTGATGGAAGCACGATATCCGGTATCATTGAATCCATCTGCGACAATTTTTGTGTTAGGTTTTGCTGAAGGAGGAAACAACTTTGCATCGATGGCCGACTATTCGCCATTTAATTTGTATAAATCAGCTGGATTTGGAGCGCGTATCTTTATGCCGGCGTTCGGTATGATTGGAATTGATTATGGATTTGCGTTTGATAAGCCACGTCCGGGTGATTCGGATTTTGGCCGACAAGCATTTACATTCTCGATTGGGCAGCAAATTCGCTAGGAAGTATTAACAATGAAAAAGTCAATTTTTTTCTTAATTTTGGGAATCCTGTGCATGGGACAACGGACCTACGCACAGAAATTTGGCTACATTGATACGGAATTCATTACCTCTAAAATGCCTGAATTTCAAAAAGTTCAAGCTGCTTTAGATGTGAAAACAAAAGCGTGGTTAAAAGAGGTGTCAGATAAGCAAGAAGCAGTTGCTTTATTGGAGAAAGAATTTCATTTAGAAGAATTGCTCTTGACAGATGAATTGCGTCAGCAACGAATCGCTGCAATCAAGTCGAAAGACCAAGATGCGAAGGCTTTTCAAGAAAAGGTTTTTGGAGAGGAGGGAGAGTTGTTCAAAGCGAAACAAAACGCGATGAAGCCTATTTTGGATGAGATATCCAAAGCTTTAGAACGTGTTGTTCGACAAAAGCGTTTGGATTTTGTCTTTGACAAGGCAAATGATGGTTTAGCGTTAATTTACACGAACCCCATTCATGATTATTCAGACTACGTGTTAGAGGAATTAGGCTTGGAATTAGATCCGAATTTGAAGAAGTAATTAGAGTGATTAAGCATACAAAACAAAAACAACTAGATTAATTTTTTATGAAAAACAAACTATTCTTAGCTATGAGCCTTGTGTTCGGAATGGCTATTTTACCAGCGAAAGCACAAGTAAAAATTGGATTTATTAATGCAGATTACATCTTAAGCCAAATGCCTGAAGCTAAGCAAGTGGAAGAAGATTTGAAAAATACGCAAAAGCAATATGAGACGCTTTATCAAGGAAAAGTAAAAGATTTTCAAGATAAATTAGCTGTATTTGAGAAATTGAATGCTGATCCTAAGACAGCTGATATCATCAAGCAAGACAAGGAAAAGGAATTGCAAAATTTGCAAACTTCGATTCAAGAATTCCAGCAAAATTCACAAACTTCTTTACAAAAGAAACAAGCTCAATTGTTACAACCCTTGTTGAAGAAAGTTGAAGAAAACATGCACGCAGTAGCAGCTGAAAATGCTTATACGTATGTATTCAATTATGATGCAGGTATGGGAACAGCTCCAATTTTATTACACTACCCAACAGATGCAAACATGTCTGATTTGGTATTGAAGAAAATGGGCATTACACCTAAGTCAGCTACTCCAGCAGCGGCACCAGCAGCTCCAGCGAAGAAGTAATAAATAATTATATGAGGAGAGGCCCCGAAGCAATTCGGGGCCTTTTTTTTGTGTCATTGCGGCGTATCGTATTTGTTTGCTTTTGCAGGGACACCGATACTTTGTGTCTAATATTTGTGGTAATAATCGATTCTTTCGGTTTGTTAAATCTTGTAGAGACGCGATACTTTGGGTTTGTTAATTCATGTAGAGACGCGATACTTCGCGTCTAATGTTTTTTGAATAGAATCACCTATCTTTTAGAGACGATATTAGACGCGAGGTGTCGCGTCTCTACTTTGTCCAACGTCTAATGTCCAACGTCCAATGTCTAACGTCTAACGTCTAATGTCCAACGTCTAACGTCTAACGTCCAACGTCCAACGTCTAACGTCCAATGTCTAACGTCCAACGTCTAACGTCCAATGTCTAACGTCCAACGTCTAACGTCTAACGTCTAACGTCCAACGTCTAACGTCTAACGTCTAACGTCTAACAATGTCCAATGTCTACCAAAAATACCTCACTCCTTGTATCAAAGACGTCAAAAGAATCACCCCTAAAACGATATATTGAAATGTCTTCTCAGGAATATAATTCAAAATTCTTTTACCTGCATAAGACCCAGCAATGGAAATGATGATGAGGAATGGGATTAATATGACGTGTTCTCGTTGGAAATACCCACTGGCGATGTAAACACCTGCCCGACTCACATCTACGCCCATATCGATGATTGCTGATGTTGCTATGAAGGCATCTTTCTCCAAATTAAATGCCGCCAAGGTAATGCCACGAATAGCGCCCCCTGTACCGATTAAACCAGCAAAGAAGCCTGACAGCGTCCCGCCTAGATATAAATTCGTGTTTGATTCTTTGATTCGTTTGTGATGCCCCGACATCATGTATAAAGCAATTGAAAAGATGATGAAATTCATCCCGAGTTCGATTTCTTTTTGTGGGATGTAATTTGTTTGCCATGCGCCTAAGGTGACGAAAAGAACGGCAGGAATGCCCAGTTTTAGCGCAATCTGTTTATCAATACCTTTTTGAAATAAATAGATCTTCGACAAATTGCTGAAAACATGAAAAACGGCTGTTATCCCAAGGACAACCTTGAAATCTAATACGATCGAAGCAAGGGGTACAAATAGGATAGAGGAACCAAATCCACTGATGGTTCCAACGATTTCTGCGAGGAGGGCTAATAGAAAGAAGATGAAATATTGCCCCATAATTACAGTTTATTCGTTTTCCTGCTTAAAAAGATAGTTTTGAAAGAACAAGATCGTCACAACGCCGCAAAATATCGCCGCATCAGCAAAATTAAATATGGGTGTGGAATAATACGTGCCTCCCCAAATTGGAATCCAAGTGGGTAAGATGCCTTCCCAAAAATCGATGAAAAACATATCAATTACCTGTCCATGAAACCATTGCATGGGCGCATCTAGTGGCGCATTATTTAAAAAGACACCATAAAACACGGAATCAATTAAATTGCCGATAGCGCCTCCTAAAATCAATGCCGTACAAACCAATAATAAAGGTTTGGATTGATTTACCGTCAACTTATATAAAAAATAGCCTATCCCAAACATGGCCAAAATACGAAAACTTGTCAAAATCAATTTCCCATAGTCGGATCCCAATTGAATTCCGAAGGCCATTCCCGGGTTGAGGGTATAATGTAATTTGACGTAAGGACTGATGAGTTCAATCTGGCCATAATAGCCTGGATCCATGAAATGATGCACGGCCATTTTTATTCCTTGGTCCAACAGTATAATCAATAAACTAAGAAGGAAATAGCGGTAATTAGATTTCATTATGCGTTTTTTCTGCGTTTTACTTCGTTAAGTAACAAGGTGAATTCACGGGAAGTTTGACCGGCAATGGAGCTGTTTTCCTCTGCCCGACGGAATAAATAAGGCATTACAGATTCCACAGGACCATAAGGGACATATTTGGCTACATTATACCCCGCTGACGCAAGGTTGTAACTAATATTATCTGACATGCCCAATAGTTGGGCAAAGTAGATGTTAGGATGATTGTGTGGGATTTGTTGTGTGGCCATTTCCTCAAGCAACAATTTGCAGCTGTATTCGTTATGGGTACCGATACAAAATTGTACAAGTTCGATATTAGTTAGGCAAGCTAACATGCCTGAATTGAAATCTTGGTCAGTATGTTCTTTGTCTTTGTGCAAGGGCTCAGAATACTCTTCCTCATGTGCGCGTTGACGTTCTTTTTCCAAATATGCCCCACGAACCAATTTGACTCCAAGGAAATAAGATTTGTCCTTCGCAGCTTTAATCGCATTTGTTAGATTTTCCAACATATCTACACGGTACATCTGGAAAGTATTGAATATGATAGCTGTCTCGTGATTGAAACGTTCCATCATTTCATACGTCAAGGTGTCGATTGTTCCTTGTAGCCAACTCTCTTCCGCATCAATAAATAGGCGAACCTTTAGGTCGTAGGCTAGTTGGCATATTTCAATCAATATTTCTTTACTATGTTGAAAAGCCTCTTCATTATCTTCCGTCAATCCTGATTCCGTTTGAAATTCTTCCAAAAGGTCTGCTTGAAAGATCCCCGTCATTTTAAAAACAGCGAACGGAATTGCTTGATTCTCATGCGCTTTTTGTATCGTTTTTAATATTTCGTGTTTCGTTATTTGAAAGGATTTTTCATTTTCTTCCCCCTCAACTGAGTAGTCTAGGATCGTTCCAATCTTTCCTTGTTGCAGTTGGTCTATCGTCTGTTTGCATTCTTGTATCGTTTCTCCGCCGCAGAATTGTTCAAAAATCGTAGATTTTATGAGTTTTTTGATGGGAAAATGAAGGAAAAGGAACAATTTGATAAAAAAAGTCCCTAACTTTACAAGCCAATTTTGGTTCATTAAGGCAAATATCCAATAGGCCTTTTTGAGTTTAAAGTTGGACTTTGAAGCAAAGGCAATTTGGGTGTCTTCGAACGATAATTGAGGTAAGGTTGAAGCGTTGGTTTTGTTCATTGATTTTGAAATAGCTTGCAAATATAAGAGAATTAATAATCCGTTTAAGCGGTGAAGTATAAAATAAAATAAACAAAACGTTTGGGGCGTTAGCCTTGTAAATCCGAAAATTATGAATGCCAATTTAGACATCGTACCAATGCAAGAGTGGATTCAGACTGGTGGAAAGCCGTTGATTATTGCGGGTCCATGTTCAGCTGAAACTGAGGAACAAGTATTAGAAACTGCCCGTCGTATCAAGGCGGAAGGTTATGCACACATTATGCGTGCAGGAGTTTGGAAACCTCGTACACGTCCAGGTAGCTTTGAAGGTATGGGTGAACCTGCTTTGAAGTGGTTGGTTGAGGCGAAAAAAGAAACTGGTTTGCCATTGGCAATCGAAGTTGCTACGCCTGAGCATGTTGAGTTGGCTTTAAAATATGGAGTTGATGTGTTATGGATCGGTGCACGTACAACCGTGAATCCATTCAACGTACAAGATTTGGCAGATGCTTTGAAAGGTGTAGATGTTCCTGTGTTAGTGAAAAATCCGGTTAATCCAGATTTAGCATTATGGGTTGGAGCATTTGAGCGTTTACAAGGTGCTGGAATTAAGAAATTAGGAGCAATTCACCGTGGTTTCTCTAATGCACAAGAGACGAAATACCGTAACTCACCGATGTGGGCAATGGCGGTTGAGTTGAAGCGTTTATTTCCTCAAATGCCACTTATTGGTGATCCTTCGCACATGGCTGGAAAGCGTGCTTTATTGATGGAATTGTCTCAACGTATTTTAGATTTGAATTACGATGGTATGATCATCGAAACGCACCGTGACCCAGATGCAGCATGGTCGGATGCTTCTCAACAAGTTACTCCTGAGAAATTAGGTGAAATGTTGCGTGAGTTAGAAGTTCGTAATGCAAATTACGGATCTGACTTCTCTGATGAATTAGCTGGTTTACGCGAGAAGATTGACAATATTGATCGTGAATTGATGGAAGTATTAGCTGCTCGTATGGCTGTTGTTGAGAAATTAGGTGAGTACAAGCGTGATAACAACGTGGCTGTATTGCAGTTGGATCGTTGGAAGCAATTGCACAACGACCGCGCAAACCAGGCAAAAGGCTTAGGCTTATATCCTGAATTCGTAGAAGAAATGTTCAAATTAGTTCACTTGGAATCTATCCGTAAACAAACGGAAGTGATGAATAATGCTACAGCATAATTTGAACTAAGAATATTTTATTGATGAACCCTGAGAGAAATCTTGGGGTTCTTTTTTTTGAAAAGAGGGAAGAATTAAGAGGAAAGAGGTAAGAGGTAACAGGGTAGAACTGAAATGTATGAAGTATTTGTAAAATCATAGTTTTTAAATCTATCACTCCATTCATTCGACTTATTAACTCTTATTTCTTCCCTCTTACCTCTTACCTCTTCCCTCTCACCTCATTTCCTACTCACCTGATAACTACCCCAAACCACCAAACCCATCCCCAAGCATACAAGTAACGAAGGAAGTCCATTTCCAAGGGCAATTTCAATCGCAATGGAGAAGACCACCGCACTATTCCCCACGGCACCCACAATGCTCGTTTTTTCATTCAATAAGGCCTGTGTCGTAAAGTACTGAACGCCTAGGGCCAATAAGCCCATGACCAATGCTTTTAGCCATTCGAAGGGCGTTGGCATCACCCACTGTCCCGTAAAAAAGCTATTGGGCATCTCGCCAAATGTACCTAAGCACAAGGAAATAGTTGAAGCGATTAAGCCTGCTCCCATGAAGGAAACGACAACCCAACGTGAATCATAATATTTCTGCGCTTCCTTAATTGCCAAATATCCGAGCGCGGTTCCCATAGCATAAATAATTCCGGTCGCATGATTGAACCATTGCCCGGTCGCTTCTGGTTGGAAAATTAGGAGAATTCCAGAAAATCCGACCAGCAAAAATAAAACCTGCTTGCCTGATAAGCGCTCATTGGGAATCAAGAAAAAGCTAAAAATGGCGATGAATAGTGGGAATGCCTGTCCGTAGGTGTTCGTCAAGGATAGCCCCAAATGTTCTAAGGTGTAGAATAGGCAATACAGCGTAAATGCCCCCAATAAACCCCGAAGTATAATGAAGTAGAGCTTCCCGCCTTTTTGGATAGCTGGCCGACGAACCAAACTTGTTAACAGGAAGGGTAGGCCGACAGCACTTCGGAAAAAGACTAATTCCACCGAGCCGAAACGATCACTCATGGATTTGGCAAGTGCCGACATTAACGCAAAACACAAAGAGGAGATGAGCATGTAGCCGATGCCCTTATTTTGGTACCAAACCCTGTGTACTTTTTTTTGCATGAAAATCGATCCGTTTCCTAATTCGAGATTCGAGCAAATTTTGGTAACTTGCATCTCTTATTTCAAAGATATGACAAAAAAAATAATTTTTTCTCCTGACGCTCCCGCTGCCATTGGCCCTTACTCGCAAGCGGTGGAAGTGAATGGCATGGTTTTCGTTTCTGGTCAAATCGCTTTGAGCGTTTTTGAATCCGGTGCGAGTATAGAAGAGGAAACGAATCAAGTCATGAAGAATATGGGACACATCTTAAAAGCGGCAGGTTGTACCTACACGGATGTTGTCAAATGTTCCATCTTTGTTAAAGACATGGATAATTTTGCTAAAATTAACCAAGTCTATGGGGCTTATTTTCCCGAAAATCCACCCGCACGCGAAACGGTCGAAGTTGCGAGACTTCCCAAAGATGTGCGTGTGGAAATTGCTTGTATTGCCTATAAATCATAATATATGTCTGCTTCTGTTCGAGTACGTTTTGCCCCAAGTCCAACCGGTCCATTGCATATTGGTGGAGTAAGAACGGCTTTATATAATTACCTGTTCGCGCGCAAAATGGGCGGAACTTTTATCCTCCGTATTGAAGATACCGATCAAACGCGTTTCGTGCCTGGAGCAGAACAATATATACTAGAAAGTTTAGCCTGGTTAGGAATCAGCCCAGACGAAGGGGTGGGAACAACAGGACCTCATGCTCCTTACCGACAAAGCGAGCGTAAAGAACTATATTTAGCTTATGCGGATCAATTGATCCAAGAGGAAAAGGCTTATTATGCCTTTGATACAGCCGAGGAATTGGATGCCATGCGTACGATGTTTGAAAGCAAGGGTTCAGCCTTTCAATACAATGCATTGACACGTGTTAAATTGCGTAATTCATTGGCTTTACCTGCGGCAGAGGTTCAAGCCTTATTGGATGCGAATACGCCTTATGTTATTCGCCTTAAGGTTCCTGCCAAAGGGGAAGTGCGTTTCCAAGATTCTGTCCGTGATTGGGTTCATGTCCATACGTCAAGCATAGACGATAAAGTCTTGATGAAATCCGACGGAATGCCTACCTATCATTTAGCGAATGTCGTGGATGATCACATCATGGAGATTACCCATGTGATTCGTGGAGAAGAATGGTTGCCGTCAGCGCCTTTACATATTTTATTGTACCAAGCTTTTGGTTGGACAGCCCCTCAATTTGCACATTTACCCTTATTGTTAAAACCCGAAGGCAATGGCAAATTGTCGAAACGCGATGCGGACTTAGGCGGTTTTCCGGTATTCCCTATGGAATGGACAGATCCTCAATCAGGGTCAATTTCCAAAGGCTTTAAGCAAGAAGGCTATTTGCCAGAAGCAACCTTGAATTTCTTAGCCTTTTTAGGTTGGAATCCAGGTACTGAACAAGAATTATTCAGCTTGACTGAATTGGTTGATGCCTTTTCTTTAGAACGCATCAACAAAGCAGGAGCAAAATTTGATGTCAATAAAGCCAAATGGTTTAATGAACAGTATTTAAAACAACAAGCTCCGGAGGTATTGGCGAAGGAATATTTGGGACATTTGCCTGCCGACGAAGCTTTGGCATTCGTATCTTTATTTTTAGATCGGATTACTTTTCCGCAAGAATTGGCAACATTAGTTGCTGCATTTATTGAGAAACCTGCTACCTACGATGAGGCAGTCATACAAAATAAATGGAATGCGGAAGCGGAAAAGGGTTTACACATGTTAGCTGATGCATTACCTGCGGTAGCCGTTTGGCAAGCAGATGATATCAAGCATGCGATTCACGAATCGTTGGAAGCTGCAGGAATCAAAATGGGTAAGGTGATGCAAATATTACGCGTGGCCTTAAGTGGCAATGGAGCCGGTCCAGATCTAATGATTTCGATGCAATTGTGGGGAAAAGATCAGGTAATTGAACGATTAGCAGCAGCTTTGAAAAATTTTCCTAGCAACAATTAATGAAAGTAAAACCGAAAGCCAAAGCTCCAAAAGTACATCCTGATTTAGCAGGATTTGAAATGAACATTGATTCATTTGGACAAATTACGGCGAATTTAGATCGCGATGCGTTGAATGCATTTTTGGATAAAGAAATGCCCGAGGACAAAAAACTTAAATCGAAGAAAGATGAAAGTAAGTAAAGAGGATGTCGTTAAAATTGCACATTTGGCTCGCCTGGATTTGAAAGAATCAAAAGTTGGCGAGATGCAAGATTCAATCAATAAAGTTTTGGATTGGATGGAAGCATTGAATGTTGTTGACACGCAAAATGTCGCTCCATTAGCTCACATGACTTCTGCTTTGAATCATTTCAGAGAAGATAAGGCTATCTCAAAGCTTTCGCGTGAAAAGGCATTAGCTTTAGGTCCAGATACCAACGAGCAATATTTCAAAGTTCCGCAAGTAATCGAGTAATTATCCGATGTAATACTCCAAGGCTTTTTTCATCTCGGCCTTGGATACAGGGATGTCATATCCACAATCACCAATGCCTGTTAACAACGAAAAGCGTATTTCGGTTCCTTTGTTTTTCTTGTCTTGCGCAGTTAATTGAATGATCGCAGGGATTTCTTCTGCCTTGATTAGAATACGACCATATGTCGCAAAAAGCATCGCTTCGATGGCTTCTAATTCTTCTGCCTCAATAAGATTTCGTTGATAAGCTAAATAGGCTTCCGTAATCATACCCACAGCGATAGCTTCTCCATGCAATACGGCACGTTTGCCTAGGCCCAATAAATAGGTTTCAACGGCATGGCCAAGTGTATGTCCAAAATTCAATATTTTGCGTAATCCTTTCTCTTTCGGGTCTTCTGCAACAACAGCTTTTTTGATTTCTACGGAATGCGCAATTAGATCAGCCAAATCTACTTGGTCAAAATCCAACGAAGCAATGGTATCCCATTTTGCCGCATCTCGAATTAAACAATGCTTGATGATTTCGGCAAATCCGGATCTTTTTTGACGATCGGGCAGTGTTTGAATAAATGTAGGGTCGATCAAAACCGTCTTGGGTAATTGAAATACGCCAATGTGATTTTTTAAGCCATGAAAATCAATGCCTAGTTTTCCACCCACGGATGCATCAACTTGTGCCAAAAGGGTCGTGGGAATTTGAATAAAATCGATACCGCGCTTATACGTTGAGGCACAAAATCCTCCCATGTCACCAATCACACCACCGCCAAGGTTAATAATCAAGCCATGGCGGTCCATGTTGGCCCGTGTCATCGCCTGCCAAATTTTCTCACAGGTTGCGAGTGTTTTTTGCTCTTCACCTGATTTAATGACGATTTTTGTAAAAGTTTTGGGGAGCAAGGATTGAATGAGGGACAAACAATGTTTTTGTGTCTTTTCGTCCACAATAACTGCGATATGTGAATAATCGTGTTGGCTTAAAAAGCTCGATAAAGTAGCAGAAATTGCGCCGATTTGAACTGACATAGTTGATTTTATTCAATGGAAATTCAAAAATACGACGATTTTACTAAAATAGACGGATTGTAACCTGAATTTTGGTTTTGTTGTGTGCTTTTTCTTGCCTAATTTTGTCGCTGCTTGGGAATGCCCAAAACAAAGAAATCATATGAGAGAAATTCAATTTAGAGAAGCCTTACGTGAGGCTA
>JAGOAA010000018.1 GCA_017984215.1 Cytophagaceae bacterium | reverse complement strand
AAATGGCCTGAGGTGAAAACCTTGGTTTGGCGTGCCGTGCAATCGAATCATCCGGAACGTGCGGCTGGTTTTGCTGCATTGACATCTTGGGTGGAGTTGAAAGATTTTGATCTGATTGCTGAAAAATTGTCCATTGTGCAATTGCCGAATGAAGTTAAAGCATTGCAAAATTGTATGGCGCAACTTATAAAACTGGATGGCACGCGCAATAGTAAAATCACCGCATTTGCCCTTTCTGCCCCTCAAAAAATCAATTGGGTTCCTTTCGTTCAGGAAGTAGCCAACTTGGATTGGTTGTACGCCTTAGGAAAGAAAAATGAAGAGGCGTTGAGTGCCTTTGTACGAATTAACGGAAAGGCATTTTCGAATGTCGACCAACAAGTTTTGCGCTACCGCAATGCCTTGGATTTGACACAAAACTTAGAAACACGGGAACAGATTTATAAAGGATTAGCGAAATGCAATTCGTTATCGGCTATGCGTACCTTATACCTAGGCCTAAAAGAACCGAATATCAAGCAAATCGCCGTGGATGGATTAGCAGCCTTGTATGTAGCCAACCCTGATTTTCAAGGACAAATGACAAAAGAATGGGTTTTGGAAAATCAGTGGCAAATCGCCGACGGAGCCATTCGCGACCAAGTCATGAAGAGCAATCCAAGCCGAGGTTTTTATACGATGTATAATGGTGTCGATTTGCGAGGCTGGAAAGGCTTGGTCGACAATCCTGTCAAACGGAGAAAGATTTCATCAGACACCTTAGCAATAAAGCAAATTAAAGCTGATTCAATCATGCGTAAAGGCTGGTTGGCCCAAGGGGAGGAGTTGCACTTTACGGGACATGGAGATAATTTATGTTCGGTCAAAGATTACCAAGATTTTGATCTATATATCGACTGGAAAATCGAAAAGGATGGGGATGCGGGACTTTATTTACGTGGTTCACCCCAGGTTCAAATTTGGGACATTGCTCGTACGAATGTAGGAGCTCAAGTAGGTTCAGGAGGTTTGTACAACAATCAAATCAATCCCAAAAACCCGACGAAAGTTGCCGATAATCCTGTTGGAACCTGGAATACGTTTCGCATCACCATGCGCGGTGAGCGTGTGACTGTGTATTTGAATGGCGAACTGGTTGTGGATAATGTCATTTTAGAAAATTATTGGGATCGTAAAATTCCGATTTTCATCAAAGATGCGATAGAATTACAGGCACATGGTAACCACATTGTTTACCGGAATATTTATGTCAAAGAATTAGTACCTCAGCCCACGTACAAACCAGAAGAGATTGGTTTTGAGCCTCTTTTTGATGGCTCTTCCTTGTTCCAATGGACGGGAAATACGACCGATTATGTGCCTGTGAATGGTGAATTAGCGGTGGATCCGAAACGCGGTGGCAAAGGGAATTTATACACCAAAAAGGAATACGGTGACTTTCATATGAAATTTGAATTCCAGTTGACCCCTGGTGCAAATAATGGCTTGGGCATTCGTACACCACTAGATGGCGATGCAGCTTACGTAGGTATGGAATTACAGATTTTGGACAATACCTCACCCATGTATGCCAAATTACAACCCTATCAATACCATGGTTCTGTGTATGGAATCATTCCTGCAAAACAGGGATTCTTGAAACCGGTAGGCGAGTGGAATGAGGAAGAGGTCATCGCGGAAGGGAATCACATCAAGGTTATATTAAATGGTGAAGTAATCACGGATGGCGACATTATGCAGGCCATCAAGAATGGAACTCCGGATCATAAAGAACATCCGGGTTTGTTAAACAAAACGGGACATATTGGGTTTTTAGGTCATGGTTCACCTTTGAAATTTAGAAACCTACGTATTAAAGAAATCACTAAAAAGAAAAAATAGTCATGGCAATTACATTGACGATTAATCGAAAGAAAGTAAGCTTGGACATTGACTCCAACACGCCACTTTTGTGGGCTTTGCGAGATCATGTAGGTTTATTAGGAACCAAATTCGGCTGCGGCATTGCCCAGTGTGGCGCTTGCACCGTTTGGGTCAATGGGGAACCGATGCGCTCCTGCGTCTTGCCCATTTCGGCTGTTGGTAATGCTCAAATCACCACGATTGAGGGCTTGGATCCTGCAGGGAAACACCCGATTCAAGAGGCATGGGATGAATTAGACGTAGCGCAGTGCGGGTATTGCCAAGCAGGTCAAATCATGACGGCTGCGGCATTACTCAAGAAAAATCCGCACCCTTCGAAACAAGAAGTTGTCGACGGCATGGCCGGAAATATTTGTCGGTGCGGTACCTATCACCGCATCCAAGAAGCCGTTTTATTAGCCTCTAAAAAAGCCAAAAAATGAAAACGACACGTAGAAATTTTATCCAACAGACTGCGCTTTTTACGAGTGTGTTTACTTTGGGATTTGATTGGTTTGAATCCAAAGGTGCTGCGATGGCAATTGCGAATGAGTCAGGCCGATTTAACGCTTTTTTGAGCATAGATGCCTTAGGCAAAATTCGTTTATATTCCCCCAATCCGGAGATTGGACAAGGGATTAAGACGGCCTTTCCTGTCGTTGTGGCTGAGGAATTGGATGTGGATTGGAAGCAAGTGGAAGTCTTGCAGGCCAATTTAGATACGCAAAATTTTGAACGCCAATTGACCGGCGGTTCGGGTGCATTGAAACACTCTTGGGAGCGTTTACGTAAAGCGGGTGCGAGTGTGCGTCAAATGATGGTACAAGCAGCCGCAAATCAATGGAAAGTTGATGCAAGTATTTGTAAAACTTCCAAAGGATTTGTTTTAGGGCCTTCGGGTCAAAAGGCCTCTTACGGTTCATTGGCAGCTGAGGCTGCTAAATTGCCAGTACCTGCAACGGTTACATACAAAGACCGAAAGGATTACCAAATCATCGGTACGCGCGTACGCGGCGTTGATAATAAATCGATTGTGACCGGGAAACCTGTTTTCGGAATAGATGTTCGTAAGCCGGGTATGGTGTTTGCGCAAATTATTCGACCGCCATTTGGGGCGACCTTAAAGTCGTTTTCGGCGGAGGATGTGAAGAAAATGCCTGGCATCATTGATGTCGTTTCCTTCAAAAATAAGGTCGCGATTGTCGGCACGAGCACCTATGAAATCATGCAAGCACGTCAGAATTTGACTTGTTCTTATGGTTCTGAGGCACCTTTGGAAGGCAATGATACCCATCAGGCTTGGTTTGATGCGGGGATGAAATCGGATAAGGCGACGCTCCAACGGAAAGATGGAGATTTTGCAAAAGCCATTTCGGAGGCTACCAAAGTAATAGAGGCTACATATGAATGTCCGTTCATTTCGCATAGTCCCATGGAACCGATGAACTTTTTTGCAGATGTAAAACCAGGATCTGTTTTATTGGCCGGTCCAACCCAAGTTCCCCAACCAGCGCAAAAAGCGGTTGCGACTTTGTTGGGCGTTCCTGAAAATACGATACAAGTTGAGTTAACTAAAATGGGTGGTGGTTTCGGTCGGCGCTTAAGCAATGACTTTGCGTTAGAAGCTGCGGAATTATCAAGCATAATCAAAAAGCCCGTATTGGTGATGTGGACGCGTGAGGATGATATGGGTGGAGGAACTTACCGGCCGGCTGTGCGATACGATTTCAAAGCAGGTATTGATGCCAAAGGAAATATAACAGCATTTTACCTGCGTGGAGTAGGCTTGAATGCAGGAAATTCTACTCGTCAAGATAATTTTCCAGTCGGAGCCATTGACCATGTATTGATCGAATCGGTGGATCAAAAATCAGCGGTGACGACGGGTCCTTGGCGCGCGCCGATTACCAATTTCCTGGGATTTGCTGAGCAAGCATTCTTAGACGAGGTGGCCGAAGCAGCAGGAAAAGATCCCATTCAGATGCGATTGGATTTACTTGCCCGCGTAAAATTAAATCCCGTGGGTAAGATTACGTATGAGCCTGATCGTTTTGCTGAAGTCATTAAGCAAGTGGCTGAAAAGTCACAATGGAAGAAGAAACCAGGTGTACATCAAGGATTTAGCGTGTATTATTCACATTTTTCTTATGTAGCTCAAGTGGCTGAGGTTCAGGTTAAAAATGGAAAAGCGCAAGTCACGCAGGTGACAGCCGTAACGGATTGTGGTGAAGTTATCAACTTGAGTGGCGCTGAAAATCAAGTTAAAGGAGCGATTATCGACGGTATGGGTCATGCGATGTTTGCCAAATTGAATTTTCAGGCGGGCGTGACGAGCCCAACGAATTTTAATGCCTATCGAATGATTCGCGGTAATGAAGTTCCGAAAATAGATGCTTATTTTGTAGATAATGGTATTAGTCCTACGGGACTCGGGGAGCCGGCATTGCCACCTACTGGTGGTTCGATTGCGAATGCGATCTATGCGGCGACCAAAAAACGATTCTACAAACAACCCTTTTATTGATGGCAAATCCCAAAGTTCAATATTTAGATAATTTACGTGTGACAGCTACATTGGCTGTATTGCTGATCCATTCGGCGGCAAATGTCTTGTTGAGCTTTGGGAAAACGCCTGATTCTGCTTGGTGGTTTGCGAATCTCTATAATGGGGGATTTCGCTATGCCGTGCCTATTTTCGTAATGTTGTCGGGTGCTTTATTGTTGCCCCGCGAAGAAAAAATGAGCTCTTTTTTTAAGAAGAGTTTTCAACGAATCATCGTTCCCTTTCTGTTTTATAATTCAGTGTTCGCCATTTTTAATTGGCAGGTACGCTACGGGGGGCGTTCGCTCGGTTTTGATTGGGTTTTCAAACAATATTTTGAGGGGGCATCCTATCATTTTTGGTACATCTACATGATCGTTGGGGTATATTTATTTATACCCATCATAGGAACATGGATTCGTCAAGCGAAAGAAAGTCACATTCAATTCTTTTTAGGCATGTGGTTGGTAACCATTGTGTTTGATAATCCCCATTTTCCAGGCTTATCGCTGCCTATTAAATTGCCCTATTTTACGGGTTATTTAGGTTATTTGGTATTAGGTTATTATGTTGCTCGGCATGATTTTTCGCGCGTATTTGCTTGGGTTTTATTTCTTGTGGGTACGCTTTGGACGATGGAAGGAACATACTTACAGTCACTTGAGGATGGGAAGTTTTATGGCTTGCTTTATGCGAATTTCTCCCCGAGTGTTGTCATGTCGACGGCGGGGGTATTTATGTTGTTTAAAGCCTACGAAGGAACATTGCCGGGCACGACCGCTTTGCGGGATTGGATTAGCTCCCATAGTTACGGGGTTTATTTGGTGCACATCATGGTTTTGTTTTATTTGGTGAAAATCAAAATATATGGCGGGATGTGGCATCCGAGTATTGGAATTCCTTTGACAGCCTTTATGTGTTTATTGATATCGGGTACAATTGTGTGGGTTTTGCGAAGAATACCCTTTGGGAAATACTTCGCAGGTTAGAATTAATTCGTAACTTTAAATCAAACTAGTTCGATGATATGAAAATTTACACACTGATTCTTGTCTTTTGTGCCTCACTTTCGGGTGTTTTTGCACAGACTATTAGTTCTTCTACGATAGCAGCAGGTGGTGGTACGCAGCAAATTAATGGTAAATATTATTCGCATGTCATTGGACAAGCAAGTGTCGTAACGGGTACGAGTGTACAGTCGGGTTTAACGATGCGTCAAGGTTTTAAGCAGCCGAATTTATTAGCGAAAAGTATCCAAAATTCGGGATTAAAGATCCAAGTAGCGATTGAAAACCCCATCAGCTTTACCGTTTTCCCTAATCCATTCAAAGATAAATTACGTATTTCCTTTTCAGCGGAAAGCACAATGCCAACCTATGTTGCCATTTATGATATCGTAGGTAGCACTATGTGGCAGGCGACGTATCCTGAGAAGATTTCGGAAATTAATTTGACGGAGTTTCAAAATTTCCGTCAAGGCAAATACATTCTACATGTATTGCAGAAAGGGAAACCATTCGTTACCTCAATCGTTAAAGAATAAGTTAGTTGATAATTTTGCCATCTTGCATTTCAATAATGCGTGATGTTTTGCTGGCAAATTCATTGTCATGGGTTACAATTAGCAGCGTTTGTTGGAATTCTTCTGCTAGCTGCTGAAAGGTATGGAAGACGATATCGCTATTTTTCTTGTCCAAATTCCCTGTAGGTTCGTCCCCCATGATCAATAATGGGTCATTGATTAATGCCCTTGCGATTGCCACACGTTGTTTTTGTCCCCCCGATAATTGATTCGGCATTTTGAGCGCTTCATGTTCAATGCCCAATACTTTCAGTTTCTCATACGCCCGGTGTTCTACTTCTTTTTCACTGTATTTGCCAAGTTTTAGGCCGGGTAACATGACGTTTTTTAAGACGTTGAATTCATTCAATAGGTAGTGGAATTGAAATACGAAACCAATTTTCTCATTCCGGACTTGCGCGAGTTCCTTTTCATTTTTATCTCCCATTAAGACAGAATCAATGAATAGATCGCCTTCATAGTCGGTGTCCATCGTAGATAAAATATACAAGAGGGTCGACTTTCCGCATCCCGATTTACCAATCACCGAAACAAATTCGCTTTGATTTAAGCTGAAATTGATTTCATCCAATACCTTGATCGTCATGGGATCATGGAAGTATTTGGTGATGTTTTTAGCCCGTAAAACTTCTTTATGGAGATGTGTCATACTTATTTACCGCGGATGATGATGACAGGATCTATTTTGCTGGCTTTTCGCGATGGAAAATAACCTGCTAAATAGGTTGTTACGATGGAAAAAATTGAGGCAATGATGTAAAAAATGGGGTTGTAGTTGATTGGGAATGTCTTGATTGTAGGTAATGAATCCGTGTTAAATGGAATGTTGTCGATAATATTGGAAATGCCAAAACCTACAAGTAAACCCATCGCGCCACCGAAAACGCCGATACTTAAGGCGATAAAAATGAAGATCATATTTACATCCTTGCCTGAAAATCCAATGGCCTTCATAATGGCAATGGAATCCATTTTTTCGTAAATCATCATGTTCAGGATGTTGTAAATTCCGAAACCCGCTACGACCAATAATGTCACACCTACCGCATAGGAAATAATGGTCCTAACTGAACTACCGGTTTCAAATTGGGAATTTGCTTGTTGGATGTCGATGGCATCCGTTTCATAATAACGTTGGTATTCAATTGCCATGGCGGGCGCTTGAAGAATATCTTTTAATTTAACTTGGATGTCGGTGATGTAATTATTGGATACGCCAAGAAGTTTTTGTGTGGTACTGATGGAGCAATAGCTTTGCACGCGGTCTAAATCTTGAAGTCCGGATTGGAAAAAGCCGACAACTTTTAATTGCAAACGTTCTCCTTTGCTTGTGGTTACTTGTACGACATCGCCAATGTTGGCCGCCATTTTATCAGCAACACCTTTGCCTAAAATAATGCTGTTCGGAATGTTTTTTAAATCCAGGTAATTGCCTGCTGTGACATAATCAGAAAACATAAATAGACGGTTTTCTTCATCGGGGTCTATTCCATTGATAACACCAGTTAGATCAACGCTTCCAACATTATAAAAGACCTGCGCATTAATTTTAGGTGCAACGCCGAGCACGCGGTCATCGCGTTTGATGGCCTGCATGATTTGTGCACTGTTGTAAATTTCCAGTCGTTGGTTTTTGGGTTTTACAGAACGAACAAAGTTTTTCGTTTGAGGGGATAGTAAATCAACGGGTTGGATTTTAGATACATTGATGTCATGGTATAAGCGAATATGAGCCGTGCGATTCATAATTAAGCCATCGAGTAGGTCATTGAGTCCATTCATGAACCCGAGTAAGGTTACAAACATGGCAATACTAAACGTAACGCCTACGGCCGCGACCAAGGTTTGTTTCCATCTGGCTAAGAGTAGTGAAATGGATACCTGAATGATTAGCTTAATATTCATTATTCGGGTTTAATCACTTGGTCTTTTGCTGTTAATCCGCTTACGATTTCTGCTTTTTGAAAGTCGGTCAATCCCAATTTAACGATCCGTGTACTTCCATCAGCTAAGCTAATGATTGAGTCGTTTTTGATGTAATTTCTTGGCAAGATGAGTACATTTTGCTTGGACTGCAGGATGATGTTTGCTTCGAAGGTTACGTTGGGATATAGTTTTTGTGGAGCCTTTGTAAACACAGCTTCAATCAAGAATGTTTTGTTTCGTTCATTCATGATGGAGGCAATTTTGCTAACCTCTGCTTCAAAATATTCGTTTTTGTATGCGTCAAAAGTTATGGCAACTTTTTGGCCTAATTTTACTTTGAATATGTCGTGTTCATCGACCTGCATTTCCAATTTGTAATTTTGGGTATTGCCTAATGTCGCGATGGGTGTTTGTGGACTTACAAGTTCTCCTTTTTCTTTTAGCAGGCTAAAGATGGTCCCTTTTACCTTACTTTTTAAAATGAAGTCATCACTTTGTCTTGCCGAAATTTGTACATTTTTTTTGGTCTGAGCGGAGCTAAAATTGATTTGGCGCTTGAGGTCTTTGTAGCGTTGATTGGCTGAAAGGTAGTTGGCTTTAGAACTTTGGTAATTGAGCTCTTTTTGTTCGTATTCAACGCGTGTTCCTACTTGTTGTGCCCATAATTCTTTTTGTCGCACAAATAAGCTAGAGTCAAGTTTCAATTTCGCTTTTGCAGTTTGTGCGAGCGCTTCGGCTTCCATTATTTTGCCTTGGTTATTCGCTGCATCATTGAAATTGGCTGCCAATTGGGCATTTTCCAAATTGAATTTTTGGGTCTCATTGGACACGCGAAGTAGGGGAGTCCCCACGTCAACGTTTTGTCCTTCTTTAACGTAAATTTCTTCGATAATTCCACTGACGGAAACGAAAGCTTGGTATTGATCCACTGATTTTACTGTGCCCGAGGCGTAAATCGATTCGGTGATGTTACCGGTTGTAGGATTGATGCTTTCTTTCTTTTTTGAACAAGCGAATAGACTTATTCCAGCCAAAATGAGTATTGCGTTTGCTTTCATTTTGCTAAATTAAGCTTTTCATGCTTTAGAAAAAATGATATTAGTCTCGAATGCAACGGACACTGAATCCGGCATCTTTGTCATTGGTGGATGTTGTCGATGATCCGTTCAAGGTAGGGATGACGTAAGCTCGCGCATGAGTGGTAGAATATGAATCGCTAGACCAATAATGGACAGTTGACCCTCGCTCCACAATAGTTCCTCCCGTAGATAAATATCCGGCGGCATGCATGGCTAAATTGGAATTAAATAAGGCATTTAAATTTGATGTAACGAGTTCAACAGCTTGCCATTCGACGTAGGTAGGAAGCCTCCATCCGCTGCCAAGTTCAATGGTGCAAGGGTCTTGTGAGGCCGACCAATCCACATTTGTCAAGGTTCGATTCGGATATGCTGAGGATGGTGTTCTGCTTGTTGTATATCGATAGCCAATTTTACTACCAAATTGCCAATACCATCCCGCTGACCCTTCCGTTGCATCGGTTGCGCTAGTAGGCGCATTTGTTGAGCCTAGGTTTTGCATGAGCCAACATTTATTTGTCCCTGTGATGGATGTGTAGGCTAAATTATAAGTGACTGTTTTCGCGACAGGTGCTACTCCTCTACTCGTGATATGATTGACAATTATATTGGAGCAAGGAGGCAAAATATTTAGTCTACCTGTTGGTTCAACTCCATCAAGTGTTTGTTTCTTCCCCGCTTTGTTAATGAACTCCACTCGCGATGTGGATAGCCTTCCCTCAACTGTAATCGACTGCCCATAGACTGCGTTAATCGTAAGCAATACGATTCCGATGAAAAATCTAGTATTCATAATCAAATTGGATTCGGTCACCTGCAGCCAATGTAAACGCACTGTTGTTTGCCGGGATGTAGGTGACAGTTCTGGTACTCAACGTATAGGCATTTTTATCAATCCGCACACCATTGATAAACATTTGTACTTTACTGTTTGATGCTGGTGTTTGTGTTAATGTAAAACTTGTTTGTCCTACCGTAGCAGCAAACTGGTCACTTTCATCTGTATCTGGAGCTGAAACAATCCATGAAGAACCTACGACCTTGAGCACATAGCCTGCTGTGCTTGGAGTTAGACTTGTCACCGCGCCTGTTCCGTTTCCAATCAAAAGCGCACCTGATGTAAGGGTTGTAGTTCCTGTACCTCCTTGGTCAACTCCAACCGTACCTGAAGAACTCAGGATTTTTGAGGCATCGGAGAAAACAACTTTGGAAGCTGTTAAGGCTGAATTGGTCAAATTACCCGTTACGCTTAAGATTCCTCCAACACTACTGTTACCGGAACTTGTAATGCTCGCAAAGGTTTTCGCACCTGCAAACGTTTGTGCCCCTGTATTGACTATACCAGGATTTGTAGCATCAGCAGGGCTGAGACTTAGGACATTGTTACTGATTGTTAAGCCATTCGTTGTGCTAGTTCCCACAGAACCCACCGAAATAGCTGTTGGGGTAGTCGCTGTCCAAGATGTGCCATTCCATGTCAAAACCTGACCATTGCTAGAAGGGACAATCGTAGCGATTGAACTCGTTCCATTTCCGATAACAACCCCATTCAAGGGAATACTTGCTAATCCGGTACCACCTTGCGCAACGCCAACGGTTCCGCTCGAACTTAAGTTTTTACTAATATCGGTGAAGACTACTTTGGACGCCGTTAATGCCGAATTCGTTACATTTCCAGTCACACTTAGGTTTCCACCGACACTTCCATCTCCTGTGCTTGTGATGCTCGCAAAGGTTTTGGCACCGGCAAAAGTTTGAGCTGCTGTTGTCATGATACCCGCATTGGTCGCATCTGCAGGACTTAAGCTAATTTCCCCGCCTGCGGATATGGTTAAACCTTTAGCGGTAGAACTTGCATTTACTGCGCCTAGTGTAACCGCTGGGGATGCGTTTTCCACACTCCAAGCTCCCAAACGCGAAACTAAGATTTGACCATTCGTACCTGGGCTGATTGTCGATAGGGCAGATGTTCCATTGCCTACGATAATTCCCCCACTCGTGAAAGTACTAGCACCCGTACCTCCTTGATTCACGCCAACTGTCCCTGAAGAACTTAAGACTTTAGAAGCGTCTGAGAAAACAACTTTAGATGCGGTAAGGTTTGCATTCGATAAATTCCCGGTTACGCTCAAGGTTCCTGAACTTGCGATGCTTGCAAAGGTTTTATCACCAGCAAATGTCTGTGTCCCTGTAGTTATTATACCCGGATTTGATACATCCGCAGGACTTAAACTTAACACATTGTTCGTGATTGTTAAGCCATTGGCTGAACTACTTCCTACGCTTCCGACCGAAACAGCTGAGGGAATCGTCGCAGCCCATGAAGTGCCATTCCAAGTTAGAACTTGTCCACTCGCATTGGGTACGATGGTGTTAATGGCACCTGTTCCGTTTCCAATCAAGACACCATTGGAAGAAATGGTTGATACACCCGTTCCACCCAAATTAACCGGCAAACTTGCTGTAGATACCAATAAGTTATTGGCATCCGTGATCACGACTTGACTCATTGTTGTTCCCGTCGTTTTCAATCCTGTAAATGCACCAGTCGATGGAGTAGTCGAGCCCACGGGGGTATTCTGAATGCTTCCTGCTTGAATTGCCCCAGCCGTATTCATCCGCGTAATATTAGCATTCCCTAATTGAATGGTATTGTCGGCATTCACAATGGCTCCCGAACCAATCGCGATGGTATTGCTTAAGTTACCACTACCTACTCCTGCACCTTGTCCGATGGCGGTATTCCCAATTCCTGTAGTATTAGCACTCAAGGTTCCAGCTCCTATTCCCGTGTTGTTTGTCCCACTGGTGTTCACGATTAAACTTTGATAACCAATCGCCGTATTGTTTGATCCAGTTGTATTGCTTGTAAATGCACTTTTGCCCACCAACGTATTTGCATCGAGTCCACCTCCACCATTACCAATCATCAATTGATTGATTTTAAGGTCTTGAGCAAAGGTTTTAGCTCCTGCAAGTGTTTGTGTTCCAGCGGTTAAAACGCCTGGATTAGTCGCGTCTGCTGGACTTAATTTCAATTCTCCTCCTAATAGCGTCATCCCATTTTGGGTACTACTTGAATTAAGGCTACCCACGGTTGTGGCAACACCTAAACTACTAATTGCATTCGCTGACCACGTACTACCATTCGAGCTTAGGACATATCCTGATGCACCTGGGCTGATATAACCCATCGTGGTACCTCCTACGAGTAAAGCATTATTTGTAAGGCTGCTCACACCGGTACCGCCGTTGGCAATCGCAAGCGTGTTCGTCACTTTCGTACTTAAATCAATGTTTCCAGCCAACATGGAATTGCTTACTTTCGAAGCGCCAATTGTCGTGACGCCCGTATTATTCATGGTCACATCACCAGAAAGGTTTCGTTCGACCGCGGCATTATTGGCATTTCCAATCAATACTTTGCCATCATTTAAAATGGTGCCTGCCAAGGTAGTGTTAGACAAAGGAATTTCAGATACATTGGAAATACGACCTTTTGCATCAACGGTGATTTGTGGTATTAACGCATTACTTCCATATACGCCTGCAGTAACGGTGGTATTGGCTAATGTCGTGCTGATTGCTCCTGTTCCGGATCCCGTTAGATCACCACTCAATGTGATGGTTTGATCTCCCGTATTCGTTCCCGATATACTTGCATCACTCGCAACTGTTACGGTCTTAGTAGTCGTGCCACCCGTAATGGTAAACCCTGTGAGATTACTTGTTAATTGTAAACCATTGATGGTCTTATTTGTCAATGCTTCAGCCCCAGCTAAGGTAGTTAATGTACCGCTAATAGGTAATGTTACATTCGTTGCGGCTGTTGTATTCAATGTTAGAACATTTGCTCCACTTGTTGTCAAATTGCCACCCAAAGTAATGGTCTTACCCGTGTTGTTCACGCCTGTTCCTCCTTTTGCTCCCGAAATTGTTCCAGTAATTTTGTCGTCCGAAACAGAACCCGAAGCTAATTTAGCATTGTTGATGGCACCATTGGAAATGATTGGGTCGGAAGCCGATGAACTTGGTCCTGCCAAATCACCTCCTAAACGGACTTTGCCCAGTGTAAGGTTTGTCGCTTCCGATGTGGAATTTGTTACCCGAGTGTCTACATAGTCCTTGTTAGCAACATCCGTAGATGCGGTAGGTGCATCCGTTTGTTGAATTTTTGTGCCCGTTGGGAAGACCAAATTTCCTCCCATGGTTGAACCTGTCAACTTCACATACCGAGCATCCAATGCTGCCTGACTCGTCGTGATCTCATTCCAAATACTGCCATCGTAAATGAATGCTCGTCCATTGTTTGTTGCCGTAGGATCTGCTGAAACAATGTAGACGTCACTGTTAATAGGAGAACTAACAACAGGTGAAAAATTGCCTCCGTTGTAGATACCCGTGTATGTAGTGCCAAATCGAAGCGCAATGTTGCCATTTGCATCAGGTAAATAGCCATTGACTTTCTGAACGGCGCCTGTGATATCGCTCACAGGAATTGACGAAACTGTGGAAAACGGATTGCCTGCTTTCACATAACCAGCTGTTAAATTAGCTGTTCCTAATCCTCCATTACTTGTGGCCAGAATGGCATTGCCACCAATCGTTCCATTTAATAAAACGTTACTCATGGTTGCGCCTGTCGTTCGGACAACACTTCCTGTTCCTGATGTTGGAATTTCCGAAGGTGTTGCGGCCGTTGCGCCAAAATTTCCGATCAATTTATCAGGATTGATTGTCTGAAAATTTGCTAAGGAAATGCTTTGAGTCGCTAATTTGTTCTCAACATATATTTTTACGGCATGTTGCGTGGGGAATTCAATCGAACTATTTGCGTCAATACTTCCATCTGATTTATTTGCCGTGTTTTCTTTTAGATTTAGAGCAGTTTGCGTTGCTGATCCAATATTGCCAGCTGCTGATGCATCTACATAGCTTTTGACTGCTTTTTGACTTGGATATAATTGATCGCTTGGAGCGGTATTGCCTAGGTCGGTAGCGATGGATTTATTGCTGCTCAATTCTGCTCCTACAACATCTGCCACAGGAATTGTAAGACTACTCGTCATCGCTGCACTGCCATTTCCTTTAATATATCCTGTCAAGGTTCCGTTTGTACCCGTACCACCATGAGATGAATTGACAATCCCATTAATATTTTCTGCGTTTCCGGGAATACTGCCGGCTACTTTTGTGCCATCAACTCCAACTATTTTGGCATTCGTTACAGCTAAGTCCGCAATTTTGTTGCTGCTAATGCTATTGTTGGTAATCACGGGTGCACCGGCTACGGACCCCGTTCCAGCTAAATCACCCCCTAATTTAATTTTACCAAAAATACTTGTTGTGGCATCTGGTATGGTTCCTTGTGCAATTTGGTTATCTACATAAGTCTTGACGGCTGATACACTTGGATATTTGGTGCTAGATGGAGCATCTGCTGCAATATCACTGCTTTTATTGGTTGAGGCTTCTGCTCCACTAATATCGGCAACGGGTATGGTACCCACCGCTTGCATGGCAGATGTACCGAATCCTTTTACGTAGCCATTCAAAGTTCCTGCAACACCGGTACCGCCATGGGTAGGCAAGACTGTACCCGTTATGTTTGAAGCTTCTCCGGCAATATTTCCATTGACCTTCGTACCCGAAATTCCGGCAATCTTAACATCTGTGATGGCGGCATCCGCTACCTTACTCGTACTAATCGCATTATCGCGAATAATCGGGTTATCTGCGGTACTTATACCTGCCGCTAAATCACCTCCTAGGCGAACAATTCCTTTGTCGGTCAAACTTGCATCTTGAATGACCACTGCGCTAAAACGAGCGTCTACATAGGATTTGACTGCATTTTGAGTAGGGTATAAGGTATTACTTGTGCCTAATGCTGTTGCCGTTGACTTGTTTGACAGGTCTTCCTTGGTAGCATAATTGATTGATGCGGCTGATAATTCCTGCTGGACAAATGATGTCGTTGCTAATTGATCTGAATTCGTACCCACACCTTGTCTTACCCCAATTGTCCCCGTCGGGAGCGAGGGTGTTCCTGAAAATATAGGCGATATTTTGTCTGCTTTCGCGTTCAAGTCGGCACTTAGTGCAATGCCTTGGGTGGCTTGATCCACATACGTTTTCACGGCGCGCGCACTCGGGAATTTGATGTCGGATGTTCCGTCGGTAGGAATACTCAAGGTCTTGTTACTGGTATTTTCCTTTAAGGCTAAACCTGGCACCGTGGGATTACTAGCTGTTCCAGCCAAATCGCCTGCCAATTGAATTTTTCCAGCCGCTAATGTTGTCGCATCCGGTGTGCCTGAGACCGTTACGGTCGAAATCACTTGATCTACATAGGTTTTTACGGCCCGCTGACTCGGGTATAATTGATTACTTGGATTCGTGTTTCCTAAATCCGTAGCGGCTGATTTATTTCCCAAGGATTCAAATGACCCACCCAAACCATTGATTTGATTAACTAGCGTCGTTTGATTCTGATTAATTTGATTGTTTTGTTGGTCAATTCGAACGCTGAGATTCTGCGTGATAAGTATCGTTTCATTTAACAACTTGCTTTGTTCCTCAACTTTAGTTTCGAGCGTTAATTGTTGATTTTTGATTAAGGTAAACGTAGTTAAATTCTCTGTTTGATTATCCGTAATCCTTTTCTCTAAAGGCTTCAAATCATTTGCGATCAAATAACCCGCGTCATTCGTAAAGTGTGAAACAGCTTTAGGGGCATTATTGATGTTTTTATATTCCACCGCGTCCGCATAAAGCGCATATGGACTGTATAAAAGTGTCTGATTACTTACTTCCAGGAAATTGGATTGACCTTCGATTTTGACTGCAACCACGAGTACCTTGTTTTGGCCACTCCATACCAACTGGTCAAAATTTGAGCCTGTTGATTTTTTACCCTTACCAATCGTTAAATTGATTAAACCAAACTCATCCGTTTGTGTCTCGTGTAATTCTTCAAAATCAATCGAGTTATTCGTTTTTAGTGTAAAACGAATTGTGACGGACTTGCTTTGAAGTGCTTGGCCTTGAATAAAAGTTCCAGGTATTTGATAGGGACTTGGATCTTGAATGACAGCCTGGTATTGGATTCCTTTCGTTTGCGCAAAACTTATGAATGCAAACGGGATGAACAGGAGAATCAATAGATATCTTCTCATCTGATTTATTTCGATAGTGGTTGAATGGTAATTCCAAAGAGAATACTGGAGGGGCTTATGGCTAAACTCGTACCCTGTGATTGTTTGGGAGAAAGGCTCGATACCTGTCGGTAGGCAATATTGATTTGAATATTTTCCGATATTGTTTGTTGGATTCCCACTTGATATCCTCCCATTCCTAGGATTCCATTAAACTGAATGTCATCCTTCAAATCCATGAACCGATTGTTGACCCATTGATTTCCATGAAGTAACTGTGAAATCTGTAAAATACCTGATGCTTGAATGCTCAAGCCTTTGTAGAGTTGTTGCGTGTATTGTAAGGATGGACTAATTCCGATATAATCTGTTTGGTAGCTATAGGATACATTGGCAGCATCTCCTACTGCATTGTATTGGTTGATATTCAGTTCTACGCCCCACTTGAATTTACCCAAGAGCTTCGCTAATCCCGTGTGTTGATTGAAAAAGATGACCTTAGGGCTTGATTTTAACAATAGGGCTGCCGTGTCAACTAATTTGCGCTGGTATTGTACGGCATAAATATTTCCTGAACCCGTTTTAATCCCTGAGATAGGATTGCCTGCGTTATTTTTAAAATCAAAAGTCGTCAGATTAGTCCCTGCGTGAAAACTCCATTGTTGGGCTACGGAAGTATAGGTGATGAAAAGGAATAATAGCGATATAGCTACTTTTCCCTTCATCGCCTGAGCGATTAGGTGTGCGGACATATTTTATTAGAACTAGATTATGGCGCAAAGTAGCAAATTCAATCGGTAATAAATATCAGAAAACTGATAATCTGTTGCTTTATGCGGAGGCATTACGTTATTTTAGTGAAAAGATTGTAATATGAGAATAACAAGAGTTGCCAACTATCAGGAATTGAGTGCATTAGCAGCAAGCCATATCATTAAAGAAGTCAAAGCAAAACCCGATTTGCTTTTTTGTGCAGCCACCGGTGGATCTCCTACGGGGATGTACGCGGAAATGCGCAAAGAAAAGCAGGTATTTCATCAAATGCGGGTCATTAAAATGGATGAATGGGGGATAATTCCATCCTCGCATCCGGACTCTTGCGAGTCCTACCTACAAAAACATTTATTGGAGCCGCTCGACATTCCAGCGAATCGATATGTGAGTTTTGATCCTAATTCAGCAGTTCCTGAAAATGAAATTCAACGCATTGAATCCTATATACAGGCGAATAGCCCGATGGATATCTGCATCCTTGGTTTAGGAAAAAATGGTCACATTGCCTTCAATGAACCTGCCGAATTTTTGCAGCCTGGTTTCCACAAGGCAACATTAGCTGAATCAACGATTCAACATGACCCTGCCTTATCGCAAGGCGCCGAACCAGCTTTCGGTTGGTGTGTCGGTATGCAAGGTATTTTGCAATCAAAAAAAATCATCTTCTTGGTCACTGGAAAAGGCAAAGAGACCGCATTGGAGCAAATTTTAACCAAACAAATTAGTACGGATTGTCCGGCATCATTTCTTTGGTTGCATCCCAACGTGGAATTAATCACGGATTATCAATAGCCGACAATGAATAAAGTTTTCAATAACGCCGGTGAGGCAATCCATGATATACATGCGGGTGTGAGTATCCTCATGGGTGGTTTTGGATTAACGGGTGTGCCTGAAAACCTAATCACTGCGCTGGTTGACCGAGGAACTTCTGAAATCACATGTATTTCAAATGAAGCTGGTTTAGCTAATTTTGGTATTGGCCGATTGCTCAGTCGCAAACAAATTTCGAAAATGATTTGCTCCTATATTGGGGAAAATCATTTGTTCGAAGATTTAATCATCCATGGACATCTGGCCGTCGAACTGGTCCCACAGGGTACCTTGGCTGAGCGCATTCGTTGCGGAGGCGCGGGTATTCCAGCTTTTTATACGCCAGCAGGAGTCGGGACGGAGGTAGCTGCAGGGAAAGAAACCCGTGAATTTGAAGGTAAAAAATATTTATTGGAAAAAGCCATTACAGCCGATTACGCTTTTGTCAAGGCATGGAAAGGGGATACGGAGGGTAATTTAATTTATAAAGGAACTTCTCAAAATTTCAATCCTGTCGTGGCCATGGCGGGTAAAATCACCATTGCCGAAGTAGAAGAATTAGTTCCTGCGGGTTCTTTAGACCCGAATCAAATTCATACACCTGGCATTTATGTGCAGCGTATTTTTCAAGGAAAGGACTACAAAAAGCCGATCGAGCATTTGACACATCAATTGGATACGGAGGAAATCAAGGAACTAAGTCCGGAGGAGCTCAAGAAAGAAATCATCGGAAAGCGATTAGCGCTAGAAATTAAGGATGGCGATTATGTGAATTTGGGAATTGGTATTCCAACCCGCGTTGCGAATCACATTCCGAAGGGAATGAAGGTGATTTTGCAGTCGGAAAATGGCTTATTGGGGATTGGTCCATTTCCGGAAGAAGGAGCGGAGGATGCGGATTATATCAATGCGAGCAAACAAACCATTACCGTTGCGTCGGGTGGATCTGTTTTTGGATCTGAACAAAGTTTTGCCATGATCAGGGGGAATCACATTGATGTGACCATTTTGGGTGGGATGGAAGTTTCAGAACTTGGGGATTTGGCCAACTGGAAAGTACCCGGAAAAATGGTCAAAGGCATGGGCGGCGCGATGGATTTGGTCGCTTCAGCGGATAAAGTGATTGTTGCGATGTTGCAAACTACTTCGGATGGTAAATCTAAATTGGTCAGTTCTTGTTCTTTGCCCCTGACGGGCGTCCGTTGTGTGACCCGTGTTATTACGGAATTAGGCGTGTATGATATTTTGCCAGGAGGAGGATTTAAGCTCATTGAAATCCAACCGGGTGCGACATTTGAGCAAATTCAAGCCGCAACAAGTGGTTGGCTAATTCCCTAAGCTCCTCTAAATCAAACTGTTTTCTGTAAAGTAAAATTCAGCCAAATATTTTTTGTTTGTCAATTTAAAATAGTAATATTCGGAGATTTAATTGTCTAACAAAGAATTAATACCAAGTTAATCTGTTCGGCAAAACACCAATATACTTTTACCTCATTAATCAATTTAATCCCTTATTTATGAGACTACTCTTACGCTCCCATGCGCTTGAGCTCCTACAAAAAAAACGTAAGTCAGTTTTTTTGTTGGCCAGTGCAATTGTATTACTTTGTTTGCAAGCGCCATCTGCGTTTGCTCAGGGTACTAAAATTTCAGGTAAACTGACCGATGCTTCTAGCAATGAACCACTCATCGGTGGATCCGTTTCTATCAAAGGTTCTTCAAAAGGAACAACTGTAGATGCTTCTGGTCAATATTCCATTGCTGTCGCGTCTGAAAATGCGGTGCTCGAATTCAAATTTGTCGGGTATGCTTCAAAATCCGTGCTTGTAGGTAAGCAAACACAAATTAATGTCGGTTTAACGGCAAATGCTGCCGACTTAGAACAAGTGGTTGTCGTAGGTTATGGTACGCAAAAGAAAACGGATGTTACGGGTTCTGTGAAGTCAGTTGCTAGTGCAGCGTTTAATAAAGGGATCATCAACTCCCCTGAGCAATTATTGCAAGGTAAGGTTGCTGGTGTCAATGTGACTTCCGCAACGGGTGAGCCTGGTGGATCTCAAGGAATCACGATTCGTGGACCCGGGGGTATTCGTTCTGGTTCTTCTCCTTTGTTTGTCATCGATGGGTTAGCCTTGGATAACTCAACAACAGGTGGTGGTAATCCGTTGAACTTCATTAATCCGCAAGACATCGAAACGATCGACGTGTTGAAAGATGCCTCTGCCACAGCTATCTACGGTTCACGTGGTGCGAATGGTGTCATTTTGGTTACAACCAAAAAAGGAAAAGCTGGAACATCTAAAATTGAATTTTCTACGTCAGTTGGTGTAAGTTCAATCACTCGCGCTTTACCTGTTTTATCTGCGACAGAATTCCGTAAGCAAGTAGTAGCAAATAGCGGTATTTTAGAAGATTTTGGTGCAAACACAGATTGGCAAAAGGAAATTACACGCCAAGCAATGACTAAGAATTATAACCTAAGTTTAGGTGGTGGTGCAAATAAATTAACTTATTATGCTGCTTTCGGTGCACAAATGCAACAAGGTATTTTGAAAAATAATCAACTGGATCGTTTGACGGGCCGCATGAATGTGAATCAAAAATTTTGGGATGATCGATTAAACTTAGACGCTAATTTAAGTTTCTCAAATACGGTTAATGAGCGTCCAGCAATTGAAAATTTATTAGGTACTGCGCTTTCGAATAATCCAACGTTGCCAACGTATGCGCAAGATGGAAAAACACCCGCAACTTATGTCAGTCAATCTAACCCATTGACAACGTTGCAATTGTTTAAAGATATCAACACAACAAACCGTTTTATAGCCAATATTTCACCTTCTGTGAAACTGACAAAAGGTTTGGTATATCGCATGAACTTTGGTTACGACAACTCGACTTCAGTACGAGATGTTCAGACTTTGGCGAGTAACGTCCCTAAAATAGATGGTCGTTTAGATACCTACAACACGAGTAATTTGAATAATTTAATTGAAAATTATTTGACGTATAACCTTGATTTGGGCGATCACAGCTTTGCTGCTTTAGTAGGTCATTCGTACCAAAAAATTCAATACCAATGGCGTACGTTTAGTATCAATAAATTCCCTATTGTGCCTACGGAGCCAATCTACAATCCAGGTATCGGTCAGGAATTAACATTGGCTACTAATAAGCCAGCAGGTTCTGCCTTTATCAATGAATTGCAGTCGTTCTACACACGTTTGAACTACCAATACCAAGATAAATATTTAGCTACAGCGACAGTTCGTGCCGATGGTTCATCTAAATTTGGTTCGAACAATCGTTACGGTATTTTCCCATCATTCTCATTAGGATGGCGTATTTCAGAAGAACCTTTCTTGAAAAATTCTTCGGTTAGCAACTTGAAATTACGTGGTGGCTGGGGACAAACAGGTAACCAAGAAATTCCACCTAAAATTACCCAACCCTTATTTACGGCAACTGTGGGTTCGTCGACTTCGTATCCTTTGGATGCATCAGCAAGTTTTCCGGCAGGTATCACGTATTCCCGGTTGGCGAATCCAGATATCCAATGGGAGGTTTCGACGCAAATGAACCTTGGTTTGGATTTTGCCTTCTTAAATGGTGCATTATCGGGTTCGATCGATGCGTTTAATAAGGTTTCTACGAATATGTTGTTAGAAGTTATTCCAGCGGATCCCGTTCAGCCCGCTAGTTCCGTTTGGACGAATGTGGCCAACATGGAGATCTTGAATAGTGGTGTGGAGATGGATTTGGATTATAAATTCGAAACCAAATCAGGCATCAAATTCAATGTGGGAGGTAACTTAACCTTGATCAACAATGAAGTTAAAGGTTCTCCATACTCGGTGATTCCTTCCGGATCTGCATCTGGCTCTGGTTTGACTTCAGCAACGATCAATGGTTATATCAACGGTCAGCCGATTGGTACCTTTTTCTTGAAAGAATTTATCGGGTTTGATGATAAAGGGATGAGTAAATACAAGGATCAAGACGGTGATGGAATCATTACTGATAAAGATCGTATTGCAGCGGGAACGGCATTGCCTACGACGCAGTACAACTTCTTTGGAAATGCGTCCTACAAGGGATTTGATCTTTCATTGCAATTCAATGGCGTGTCTGGAAACAAAATCTATGACAATACAGCGAATGCTTCCTTCTACAAATTGAAGATTGCGAAGAACACAAACGTTACGCCTGCAGCTTTTGCAGATTCAAAAGAATCAATCAATAATGCGGCACCTATTTCAACACGTTATTTGAAAGATGCCGCGTTCCTACGTTTAAACAACTTGACTTTGGGATATCAGTTGCCAACGGCCAAAATGGGCATTAGCAAGTTTATCTCAAGCGCTCGTTTGTCGCTAACGGGTCAGAACCTTTGGGTTAAAACGAAATACGATGGATATGATCCAGAAGTTAATAAGGATAACTCAATCAATGGCGTCTTGTCTTATGGTATTGATTACCTAAGCTACCCGAAAGCTAAATCTGTGATTGTTGGTTTAAATCTTACATTCTAATTTGAATACCTACATAGAAATGAAAAAGTTAAGAAATATAGCCATGATAATGGTGGGGATGACAGCCTTAGTAGGTTGCTCCGATTTAAATGAAAAAGTTTTGGATGAGTACAATGCAGCCGGTTTAACAGATAAGCAAGCTGCTGATGGGATGATTGCGCCGGTATATGCCGTGTTGCCTACAATATTCCAACATACTACTTTATTTGCCTTACAAGAAATCTCAACAGATGAGGCAATTTTGCCCTACCGGGGCGGTACGGATTGGGGAGATAATGGAATTTATTTGTCACTTCATAAGCATGAGACAACAAGTACGGATCCTAACGTTCGTAATGTGTGGAATTCGGTATTGGCGGGTATTTCACGGTCTGTAACAGCAATTAATTCATTAAAGCTAAACAATGACCCTAATGCCAAATTGTACCTTGCGGAAGCTCGCGGGATGCGTGCCTATTACAACATGGTTATGTTGGATTTGTTTGGTTTGGCATTCTCTAAAGAAGATTTGAGTGAAGTAACAACGATCTTACGTGGTGAGGCGGCTATCACTTACATTAAAAGTGAGTTACTAGCTATTGAACCTGTTTTATCTACATCGGTAGGCCCAGGTCGTCTAACAAAAGGTGGAGCTTGGGGTTTATTGGCACGTTTGCATTTAAATGCGGCTTCATGGCGTGATCCTTATGGTACTGCGTCACATAAAACTGAGGATATGGATAAAGTGGTTGAATATACGGATAAGATCATCAATTCAGGTCAATACGCCTTGTCAGCGGATTATTGGGATATTTTCAGCAATGCGAATCACACGAATAAAGAATTAGTTTTTGCGGTAGATCAGCGTGCTGAATTGAATGGACATAACCGTATGTCGTATTTCTCTTTAGCTAATGATCAGCGTCCATTACCTGCGTATCCAGCTGCAAATGGTACGGATGGGCCAGCAATTACTCCAAGTTTTTATCAATCTTGGGTGTCTGCTTATGGAGCTGTTGACCCTGCAGTTGCTGATCCGCGTTTTTATAAACAAAATGTCGTGAAGGAGGATAATCAATGTATTGATCCTGCAACATACAAGATTGACCGGGGTATCTTACGAGGCCAACAATACGGTTTGATTTATAAGAGTGGTGCATTCGTCAAATGCGCTGATGGAAAATCTTTGCAAGTTGGAAAGATTCTAAATTCACGTGGCAAAGGAAATCCGATGGTTATTCATACTGAAAAAGTTGATTTTACGACCGAGGGAAGTGATTACAGCTCAGGCTATCGCGTTGAAAAATATGAGTTCTCTAATAAGTCGGCATCAGGCCGAAACTTTGGTGAAGCGGATTTAATCATTGTTCGGTTGGCAGATGTTTATTTGATGCGTGCGGAGGCTAAATTGCGTAAGTCAAATGACGCTGCGGGCGCTTTAGCCGATGTGAATAAGGTTCGATTGTCACGAACTGCGAATTCAGCGGCGTCGCCTTTGGCAACGATTAATTTAGACTTGTTACTTCGCGAGCGTGGCTTTGAATTCTACTGGGAATTACAGCGCCGGACGGATTTAATTCGTTTTGGTAAATATGAGGATAGTTGGACCGAGAAAACGAACACGAATAAGAATATGCGTGTTTTCCCAATCCCACAAACGGCGATTGATGGCGCATCTAACTTAACAGGTTATTTGAAGCAAAACGCGGGTTACTAAAATTGTGTATATTGAAGGCGCCAAGCATAGCTTTGGCGCCTTTTTTTTTGAATAAAGATGAAAAAAATACTCCTATTATTCCTATTTCAAGCAAGTGTGTGTCTTGGCCAAAAAGCGCAGATTATTCGCGGTCCCTACTTGCAATCTGTCACTCCTACTTCCGTTTTGGTACGTTGGCGAACAGATATTCCAGCCCCAAGTCAGGTGTATTATCAGTCTAAGGGAAAGGTGTTGTCAGCAATAGATTCGAACCGAGTTAAAGATCATGTACTGAAGCTTCATCAACTCAAACCTGCAACGCGTTATGCCTATCAAATTGATAGCAAGTCTTTTGAAAAGAACCGATATGTAGTTACAGCGCCAGCTTTTGGATCAAAAGAATCCGTACGTATTTGGGCTTTGGGGGATTTTGGTGATGGATCTGCTAGTCAAAAGTCAGTCATGAATTCCATTAATGCTTATACGCAAGGAAACCGCCCCGATGTTTGGATCTGGTTGGGCGACAACGCCTATGACAATGGAAAAGATGAAGAGTATCAGAAAAATGTGTTTGATGTATATCAGGATTTATTTTTACAAAACTTGCCTATTTATCCTTCGCCGGGAAATCATGATTATGCAGGTAAGCATAATCCGAGTGAGCCGCCTTATTTCAAGATTTTCAATATGCCTACGGAAGGCCAAGCTGGCGGTATAATCTCGCATTCTGAATCGTATTATTCCGTAAATTATGGTCCCGTGCATTTAGTTGCCTTGGATACGGAAATGCAAGAAGCTTCTGGACTAATGCTAAAAGACGGTAAAGGCAATCAAGTGGACTGGTTGAAAGCGGATTTAGCAGCCAATAAATTACCGTGGGTCGTTGTGTATTTCCATAAGCCACCTTATTCCAAAGGTTCGCATGATTCTGATACTGAATTGGATATGAAGTCCATGCGTGAAAACATGACGTCCATTTTCGAGGAATATAAAGTTGACCTGGTTATTGCGGGCCATAGCCACGTTTACGAACGTAGTTTCCCCATGCGAGGGCATGCTGGAGTGAATGAAACCTTTGATGCGTCTAAGCATATAGTAGCTCAATCTAAAGCACCTAATCAGTTTGTTGTGGGACCGAACGGCCAAGGCGTAATTTACGTGGTGAGTGGTTCTGGTGGAAAAGTGGGAGGTCAGCGTCCCGGATATCCGATGAAGTCATCTGTGTATACGAATAACACGATTGGTGGGTCTGTCTTATTGGATGTTAGTAATCATATCTTCAATCTGAAATGGATTCAATCCGATGGGCATGTGGGGGATGAGTTTGTGATTGAAAAACCTTAGTTTAATTCTTTAAAAGGATTTCGTTCAATCCATTTGACTTCGGGTTCCAAAAGCTTAAAAAAGAAGCCTAAATATCGGTTGATCAGTTTATTTTCGTGTTGCATCCAGCCGTACAATTGTTCGGGTTGTGCACCTACGGAGCTTTTAATCTCGAGGGCAGTTCTGCCAAAATTGATCCGTTTGAAACCATTGTGAATACTACAGCCTACCATGTCATAGAGCATATTCAGGTAAAGCATTTTTTCACGTTGTACTTTCTCGTCATAGCCTAAGAAATAGGTTTCTAAGATTTCGTCGTGGTGGATGAGCGTATTAAACCCAATGAGTTTGCCGTTTTCGAAATAGGCGAAAAAGCGGAAAGCGTCACCTAATTCTTGCTTCAATGCGTAGAAATGGTTTTTAGCAAGGAAAAAAGTGTTAAATGGGGCATTTTCGGCTACATGGCGATATAGCTGGTTAATTTCAGTTTCTAATTGTTTGATTTCCTCCAGCGTTAATTGGCGTTTTTCGATTCCGTCTGCTTTTTTTCTAGCGCGCTTGTACTGATCTCTGTATTTTTTTGTGAGCGCTAGCACGTAATCAGATTCTTTTTTCCAATCAGAACGAAGGTCAAAAAACATGTTCGGCTGGGAACTGAATTTCAAGCTTGTTTTAAATGCAGGTATGTCAAACATCGAGCGATCCGAATGTTCGAAATCCTTGAAAATGCTATGATGTGGCGCTGGGCTTAAGGTCGATAAATAGTGCTTTAATGTTGTTAAAACGGCTGATTTATCTGCTTTATTACTGAATGAAACCGCGTGCTGTCCTGTCAACATATTATTGCCCAAAATGGCCAATTTTGAGGAGAATTGTTTGAATAATAGGTTTCGCAAGCTGCTTAGAATTCCATTGTCTCTACTTCCAAATCCATCTAGTTGGGCTAAATCGACCTGTTGCAACATCGCTGTGGCGATTAATTCTTGTTGCTGGTAAATTCCGATGAATTCACATCTAATGTTGGAGGGTGCTGAATTTTCCAATACGCGCAAATAAGCTGATTGTAGGAACAAGCTTTGACTTGATACCTCATCCCAATATTCTGGGAGGGTAGTAGTTGATTCGAAAATGCGGTATTGATAGATCAAGTAATATAGTTTTCGAGAGTTAAACCGATGTGAAAGGTTTTTTGTTCCCGTTGGTTTTTGTTTGGACGCGATGCTTCACGTCTGATCGTGTATTTTTTGTTGACAATGAATTTGACGCGAGGTATCACGTCTCTACAGAATATAATCGATTCGAGCGCGACCCCGGCCGTCTCTAGCGTTTAGAAGGGGCGCTCTTCTGCTTCCCTCTGGGTGGCCCCGCCGGGAATCGAACCCGGCCGTCTCTAGCGTTTAGAAAGGGCGCTCTTCTTTTCGCCCTACGGACTTATTCCCTCTGGACTGACGCTTCGCGTCTTGTGGCCCCGCCGGGAATCGAGTCGGGCGCGACCCCGGCCGTATCTAGCGTTTGTCCTACGGACTTATTCCCTCTAGACTGACGCTTCGCGTCTTGTGGCCCCGCCGGGAATCGAACCCGGATCTAGCGTTTAGGAAACGCCTATTCTATCCGTTGAACTACAGCGCCAATATTCTTGTCTCTTCACTCTTAATTCTTCACTCTTCACTCTTCACTCTTAACTCTTAACTCTCCTCCGGTACCACCCCATCATTATATCCCATCAAGTGGTTGGTATCCAGCCAGTTCGGGAATATTTGGAAGTGTTTTTCCTTAATGATATCCATCACCATTTCACGTAATTCCGCTAAATTAGAACGTTGTTCCGCCGAAATAAATACGGTCTTCGGTGTGTTGGTTTGCCAATGGGATTGCTTTAAGAAACGTGTGACACGCTCCATTTTGGTCAATTCTGGATTCCCATCTTCATCCACTGCTGCTCCCTCAAAGAACACATCCTCCACATTGTAAAGGTCAATCTTATTGAAAACAAGGATCGTAGGTTTATCGCCAGCGCCCATTTCATTTAAGATGCCTTGAACTACTTCTATTTGCTCCTCGAAGTTGGGGTGTGAAATATCGACAACGTGTAATAACACATCTGCCTCACGCACCTCATCCAAGGTCGACTTAAATGATTCGATTAATAGGGTAGGGAGTTTACGAATGAATCCAACTGTATCGGTTAATAAGAATGGAATACCATCCCAAACCACCTTGCGAACCGTAGAATCAACGGTCGCAAATAATTTATTTTCAGCAAAAACATCTGCTTTGGCCAACTTGGTCATCAAGGTTGATTTACCTACGTTGGTATAACCCACCAACGAAACACGAACCATGCGGTCCCGATTCTTTCTTTGAGTAAATGATTGTTTGTCAATCGCTGTCAACTTATCCTTCAAGAATGCAATACGGTCATTGGCAATACGTCGGTCAGTTTCCAATTCTTTTTCCCCTGGACCACGCATACCCACTCCACCACGTTGCTTGGAAAGGTGAGACCACATACGCGTTAAGCGAGGTAACATGTACTGATACTGCGCCAACTCCACTTGTGTACGAGCCTGAACAGTCTGTGCCCGTTGGGCAAAGATGTTTAGGATCAACAAGCTTCGGTCGAGTACTTTGATTTCTTTGCCCAACAACGAAATGGTTAATTCGATGTTACGGACTTGCGAAGGACTTAGATCATCATCAAAAATCATGATATCCACATCTTTGGCAATGACATAGGCGATAATGTCATCCAATTTTCCCTTCCCTACATAGGTACGATTATCGGGTTTAGCTAAGTTTTGTGTAAAACTTGCCAAGGTCACGACACCTGAGGTAGATGCCAAAAAGGCCAATTCTGCCAAATACTCAGCTGTTTGCACCGCATTTTGTTTTTGCGTCGTCACAGCTACGAGTACAGCTGTTTCTTGATCTTCTCCCGTACTAAATCCTAGTTCTTCCTTCATATCTGATGCTAAAAAAAGCCTTCCTGTTAAGAAAGGCTTTTGATGCGAATTAAGTTCAATTTATAAACTTTGAATCAATTTTTGATTCAAGGTCACGTAATCTTCGTTCTTTCCTTCTTTGGCTAAGGCAATGGATTTTTCAGCACTTGCTTTGGCAGCAGCTTTATCGCCCAACTTTGCTTGAATTTTTGCCTGTAAATGCAAGACCCAATACGCAGATGGATTAGCGGCAACTGCTTTGCCTACCCATTCCAAAGCTGTCTTTAAATCACGACCAGTCTCATAGTAATAAGATGCTGATTCGAAATAAGGACGTGTATCAGCTGCCATCGCTTTTTCAATAGAAGTTGCGATTTTGGAATCAATCTCTGTTTCGATAGGTACCGAAACGGCTACTTTCTCCCATGAGATAACCAAATCCATTTTGTTGGCCATCACATTAGCGAAATGAACAGAAAATGATTCTACTGATTGTGCTAGGGTCGTTGTTGCCAACTTTACCTTTAAAACATCTTCGGCAGGATTGTAATTGAATACGCCATTTGTGCCTTTGTTGAAGATGATTTCCCAAGAGAATTGAGATGGGATTGTTAATAATTGGTAAGTACCCGCCTTCAAAGCTTGACCTGCGATTTTGACATCTTCGCCAAAAGTTATGCTGGTAGGTGAATTAGCACCTGTGCGCCATAACTTTCCAAAAGGAACTACGTCACCAAATATCTTACGGCCTTTAATGACAGGGCGTGAATATTTAACTTCCACAGCAGATAAAGAAAAGTCTTGTTTGATGCTTTGTCCAGGACTTGGCGCAGGCATTTTAATGCCTTGGGCGAAAGCACCTGTGGAAAGAACCCATAAAACCATGAACAATACTTTTTTCATCTTCTTAAGCGGATAATGCTTCTGCTCCACCGACGATCTCAAGGATCTCCTTCGTAATGGCTGCTTGGCGTGAACGGTTATACTCTAATTTCAATGCCTTAATTAATTCACCAGCATTATCAGTTGCTTTATCCATCGCCGTCATACGTGCTCCATGCTCAGAAGAATTAGATTCTAATAAAGCGCGGAAAATAGACAACTTGATAGACTTTGGAATTAATTCCGAAATAATTTTCTCTTCAGATGGCTCGAAGATATAATCAACAGAGCTAGCCTTTTCGCCTGATTCCTCTGCAACCAAAGGAAGTAATTGTTCTGTTTGAATAATCTGTGTCGCCACGTTTTTTGAGTAGTTGAAGATTACTTCGACAACATCAAATTTTTTCTCTGTGAAGGATGCCAAAACGGCATCGCCAATTTCACGTACGTTATTGAAGTTCAAACGAGTAAAAATATCCGTATGTGCTTCATTAACGTTGTAACCACGACGAGAAAGATATTCTGCACCTTTTTTGCCTAATGATAAAATTTCCACTTGGCCAGCTGCATGCAAGTCGGCATATTTCTCTTGTACCAAAGCCATCGTTGCTTTCCCTACGTTCGCATTAAATGCGCCGCAAAGTCCACGGTCAGATGTTACGACAAGGATTAATGCGCGCTTGATTTCACGTACTTCAGTGAAAGGATTTTCTGCGCCGGCTTCCGTTTGAGCTGAAACCGTTGCAATCATTTCTGCTAATTTCTTAGCATAGGGGCGCATTTGGTGGATGGCATCCTGTGCACGACGCAACTTCGCTGCCGAAACCATTTTCATGGCTTTGGTGATTTGTTGCGTCGAGTTAACGGATACAATTCTATTTCTTACTTCTTTTAAGGAAGCCATAGTATTCTAATTTTATGCTTTGTATTTAGCTGCTACTTCATTACCTACACGCTTCAAGGTAGCGGTTAAGGTATCATCGTATTTCCCTTGACCCAACGCTACTAACGTAGCATTTTCTGTCGCACGTAATACTTGAATGAAATCTTGTTCGAATTCACGAACTTTTTCTACCGGTACATTATCTAAGTTACCTGTAGTTGCTAAATAAATCATCGCAACTTGCTCCTCCACCGGTTGTGGTGCGAACTGAGGTTGCTTCAACATTTCTAAGTTACGACGACCACGGTCAATCGTTAATTTCGTGGATGCATCTAAATCAGAACCAAACTTCGCGAAAGCTTCTAACTCACGGAATTGTGCTTGATCTAATTTCAATGTACCTGCTACTTTCTTCATGGATTTGATCTGCGCGTTACCACCTACACGTGATACCGAGATACCTACGTTGATCGCTGGACGAATACCTGCGTTAAACAAGTTTGTTTCCAAGAAGATTTGACCATCTGTAATCGAAATTACGTTGGTAGGAATATAAGCAGATACGTCACCCGCTTGTGTTTCAATGATTGGAAGGGCTGTTAAGCTACCGCCACCTTTCACGATTCCTTTGATTGACTCTGGTAAGTCATTCATGTTACGCGCGATTTCATCCGAATTGTTGATTTTCGCCGCACGCTCCAATAAACGGGAGTGAAGGTAGAAAACGTCACCTGGATACGCCTCACGTCCTGGTGGACGACGTAACAATAAAGAAACTTCACGGTATGCTACCGCTTGTTTTGATAAGTCATCATATACAACTAATGCTGGACGACCTGTATCACGGAAGAATTCGCCAATCGCAGCACCTGTAAATGGTGCGTAGAATTGCATCGGAGCAGGATCACCTGCAGATGCTGAAACGATTACTGTATATTCCATTGCGCCAGCTTTACGAAGCGTTTGCTCGATTTGCTTAACGGTAGATGCTTTTTGACCAATGGCTACATAGATACAGAAAACTGCCTCGCCCTTGTCATAAAATTCTTTTTGATTGATAATTGTATCGATACAAACAGCTGTTTTACCTGTTTGACGGTCACCGATCACCAACTCACGCTGGCCACGACCTACTGGAATCATCGCATCGATCGCTTTGATACCTGATTGTAAAGGTTCTGTTACCGGTTGACGGAAAATAACTCCTGGTGCTTTACGCTCCAAAGGCATTTCGTATAAAGTACCAGCGATAGGGCCATTACCATCGATAGGCTCACCTAAGGTGTTTACAACACGTCCTAAGATACCATCTCCTACCTTAACAGAGGCAATTAAGTTGGTACGCTTAACGGTATCGCCTTCTTTGATTTGGCTTGAGTCACCTAAGAGTACAGCTCCTACGTTGTCCTCTTCTAAGTTCAAGGCTAAGGCTTTCAAACCGTTTTCAAAAACGATCAATTCACCTGCTTGTACATTCGAAAGGCCGTAAATACGAGCCACACCATCACCCACTTGGAGTACAGTGCCTATTTCTTCTAATTCTGCTTGAGTTTTCGCTTGAGATAATTGTTCTCTCAAAATTGCCGAAACCTCATCTGGTCTTACTGATGCCATACTAAAGTTTTATGAAGAGTTTAATTTTTACTATATAATTTCGGGTGCAAAATTAGCTAGGAAATTTCAATATTCCCATAACTTCATCAAAAAATGAGCTTAATCATAAGACTTTTTTTAGATTCAAGAATTCGCAGATAATATGCCGCTGTTAAATGCCGTTAATTTTGTTGAGTGAGCCACAATTTTCGTGTATCTTCGAAACTTTAATTTGATTTAACTCCATAACTATGCAATTATCATTCATTCGTGTTGCGCTGTTTGCCGGCATCTCCTGTTTAACTTTCGGGTCATTCGCCCAATCAAAACCTAAAACAAAAACAAAACCGAAGCTTACGGTTTCCTTGACCAAAGTTCCTGTCAAGCCATTCAATTCGTCGATTGACTCCGTTTCTTATGCGGTAGGTGTTCTCGTAGCGCAAAATTTCAAGTCGCAAAATGTTACATTGAACCCTGATATGGTTGCCAAGGGCTTTGCTTCTGTGACTACAGGTGGTACTTTGTTGATCAATGAGCAAGAATGCCAAAGCGTGATGAATAACTTCATGATGAAAAACCAACAAGCGCAAATGGCTGAGCAAGCAAAACAACATGAGCCTAATCGCATCGCCGGGGAGAAATTCTTAGCCGAAAATAAAACAAAGGATTCTGTCATCACAACCGCTACTGGCTTACAATACAAAGTAATTAAAATGGGTGACGGTCCTAAGCCTAAGGCTTCCGATAAAGTAAAAACACATTACCATGGAACATTGATCGATGGTACCGTGTTTGACTCTTCAGTGCAACGTGGTGAGCCTGTTTCTTTTCCTGTTTCTGGCGTTATTCCTGGTTGGGTAGAAGCACTACAATTAATGCCTGTTGGCTCTAAATTTAAATTATTTATTCCTCAAGAATTAGCTTATGGCATTCGTGGGGGCGGACAAACCATCAAACCTTATTCGGCTTTGGTGTTTGAAGTTGAGTTGATCGCGATCGAAAAAGAATAATATGAAAAGGATACTTCCGATTTTAATTCCACTTTCTCTCTTGGTTGTCGTTTTCTTGCATGGGAAAACGCAAGGTAAATTGGAGGTGGCTACTTACCAACAAGGTGATTTGCAACCGACGGATACCCAACGGAAGGTGGAGCGATTGGTTTTTGGTATTTTGTCCAATTACCATTATCGGAAGGTTCCTGTGAATGATTCCTTGTCATCAAAGATTTTTGATGCCTATTTAAAGAATCTAGACCCTAACAAGGTCTATTTCCTCGCATCGGACATCGAAGAAGTTGAGAAATACCGTTTCACGATTGATGAGCAATTAAACCTAGGTGATTTGACCTCCGCATTTCAGATTTATAATCTGTACCAAAAACGCATGTTGGAGCGTTTTGCCTATGTCGATAAAATCATCAAACAACCCATGGATTTTACTTTGGACGAGACCTATCAGCCGGATCGTGAAAAAGCAGCTTGGGCAAAATCAAGTGCTGATTTAGATGACTATTGGCGTAAAGATGTTAAACGCCAATTGGTCGATTGGAAAATTGGAGGTAAAGCGGATACAACGGCCGTTCGTGAATTGAATGATCGTTACAAGCGTTCTGCCAAATACATGGCTCGTACGCGTGCTGAAGATGTTTTTCAGGTATTTATGAATGCCTACACGGAAAGTATTGATCCGCATACATCTTATATGATTCCCAAAGCTGCTCAAGAGTTTAATAAAGATATGGCTCAAAGTTTCGAGGGCATCGGAGCCACGCTTCGTTTGGAAGGCGATTATGTGACGATTCAAGATTTGGTTCCCGGTGGACCCGCTTTTCGTTCGAAGCAAATCAATCCGAAAGATCGCATCGTAGGTGTGGCTCAAGGAGATGATGGTGCTTTTGTGGATGTGATTGGTTGGTTTACGGACGATGCCGTCAAATTGATCCGCGGTCCGAAAGGAACTGTCGTTCGATTGAAGATTTTGCCAGGTTCGGGTGTGACGGGTTCTCCCACTTCGGAAGTTCGCATCGTACGTGAAAAAATCAAACTCGAAGAGCAAACGGCCAAAAAGGAAATATTGAATTTCAAGCAAGGTGCTTCAACCTACAAATTAGGTTTGATTACGATTCCCATGTTCTACCGTGATTTTGAAGGTGCACGCAAACGGGAGGCTGATTTTAAATCAACTTCCGCAGATGTTCGTAAGTTTCTAAACGAATTCAAACAAGAAGGAATTGATGGTCTTGTGATTGATTTACGTAACAATGGGGGAGGATCTTTGATCGAAGCGGTTGAATTAACGGGTTTGTTTATTCCAAAAGGTCCCGTCGTGCAGCGCAAGCAGTCGGACGGAAAGATTTCCCAGGAAGTCGACCGAGATCCCATGCAAGTTTATGACGGTCCTATGGCGATTATGATTAACCGTTTCTCTGCTTCGGCATCGGAAATTTTTGCCGCTGCGATTCAAGATTATAAACGTGGTATTATTGTAGGAGAGCAATCCTATGGTAAGGGAACTGTGCAGTCGGTAATCGACCTCGATAATTATATGGCGAATGAAAAGGATCCTGTAGGACAATTGAAAATTACGCTGGAGAAATTTTACCGCGTGAATGGTTCTTCTACGCAACATAAAGGTGTTAGTCCCGATTTTGCTTTGCCTTCAGCCTTTTCTGCGGAGGAGTTTGGTGAAAGTTCTCAGCCTTCGGCATTGCCTTGGGATATGATCCCGACGACGGCTTATGTGCCTACGAATAATATTGTTGCGCCAACTTTGGCACAATTGCAAGCTGCTTTTCAAGCACGTTTGAAGACAAAACCTGATTTGATTAAACTGAAGCAGGATTTTGAACGCTGGAAAAAGATCAAGGAGCAAAATTCTATTTCCTTGAATATGGAGAAGCGTAAAAAGGAATTGGACGAGCAGAAGAAAAAGCCGGATGAGTCTCAGGCCATCATGGATGCTTTAGGTGCGACAGAAGAGAGCCCAGCGGATAAGGACAAAAAAGAAAAAGCGGCCGATAAGCATGCAAAAGATGCTTATTTGAAGGAAACCCAACAAATTTTGTCGGATTGGATTTCAAGTGGAGCTCATAAAATTGCGAAAGTAAAATGATCGATTTAGCTGTCATCCTGGAAAATGCAAAGCCCATCGTGCGCGAAACGGGTGTATGGATTCAATCCATGGTGAACAACATTGGCGAGTCAGATATACAATACAAGGGTACGAACGATTTGGTTTCCTTTGTGGACCAAACTGCCGAAACTCGATTAAAGGCTGGGCTTTCCGCTGTTTTCCCGGAAGCGGGTTTTGTGGCTGAAGAATCTGCCTCAGATTACAGCGAAGTTGGCGATGGTTATTATTGGGTCGTTGATCCTTTGGATGGAACAACAAATTTCCTCCATCGATTGCCTATTTATGCCGTTTCCGTAGGTTTGATTTACCAGAAACAACCTATTTTAGGGTTAATCTACGAGCCAAACCGTGATGAATTGTTTTATGCGGCGAAAGGACAGGGAGCTTATTTGAATGAGCGGACGATTCAGGTGTCAGCTCAAGACTCCATGAGTAAGAGTTTGTTGGCGACCGGTTTTCCCTATTATGATTTCTCCTACCAAGATCGATACTTGTCTTTATTGAAGGAATTGATGCGCACTTCCCATGGGTTACGCCGGATGGGTGCTGCAGCGATTGATTTAGCTTATATGGCCTGTGGTCGATTTGAAGGCTTTTTTGAGGCCAATTTAAAGCCTTGGGATGTCGCAGCAGGTAAGATTATCATCGAAGAAGCTGGCGGTCGTGTGACCAATTTTAGTGGGGGAGATGCTGTGATTTTTGAAGGGGAAATCATTGGGGCAGGGCCCATCTTTGATGAATTTTTAGGAACTTTACAGGCCAAATGGTTTGTTGATTAAGCATGGAACAAATAATCATCTTCTTGGTTTTTGCTGCCGCACTCTTCTATTTAGGAAGATTGGTGTATCAACAATTTTGGGGTAAAACGGCGGGTCAATGCGCCAAAGGTTGCGGTACTTGCGCAGCCAGCTCACTCGATAAAATCGAATCCATTGAAAGATAAGGAAAGCGGAAAAATTGTTGATTTGCAGATTATTCGACGGATTTATGGCTTCATTAAGCCCTATAAATTCCGGTTCTGGTTTCTCGTAGGCCTTATTTTATGCATGGCGGGTGTGTCACCCGTGATTCCCTTGATGATTCGGTATACGCTTGACCACTTTGTGAGTTTAGATAAAATGGCCGACTTGCTTCACATGTTCTTTATCATGATTGCGGTGCTTTTCGCGCAGACAGGGCTTCAATTTTCTACGAGTTATTTGGCTGGTTACCTGGGGCAAACGGTTATTCGCGATATCCGTGTCCAGCTCTATGCCAAAATCGTTGATTTGAAACTAGCCTTTTTTGATGCGACTCCTATCGGCCGACTGGTTACTCGGACGGTTTCTGATATCGAGACCTTGAATGATGTGTTTTCGGAAGGCTTGGCATCTATTGCTGGGGATTTGTTGCAATTGTTTTTGATCATCGGGGTGATGTTTTACACCGATTGGCGCCTGACATTAGTGATTTTAGCGACAGTGCCGTTCATGGTATTTTCAACTTATGTTTTTAAAGAATACATCAAGAAATCCTTTAATGAAGTGCGTGGAGCTGTGGCAAATTTGAATTCGTTTGTACAAGAGCATATTTCAGGGATGATGATTGTTCAATTATTCCATGCCGAAAAGCGAGAATTGGCGAAATTCAACAAAATCAATGAGGATCATCGCGATGCGAATATTCGCGGTATTTTAGCCTATTCGGTTTATTTTCCCGTAGCCGATGTGATATCCGCGGTGGGTTCGGGATTTGTGGTTTGGATGGCTTCGACCTATATTTTGAAAGAGCAAATTACGGTGGGGACACTTACGGCCTTCATTATGTTCATTAACCTCTTTTTCCGACCAATCCGGATGCTTGCGGATCGTTTTAATACCTTGCAAATGGGGATTGTTTCGACGGAGCGTATTTTGACTTTGTTGGATTCAACAGATTACATTCAGAATAATGGGAAGGTTTTAGCCGATGACTTAAAAGGAAACATTGTATTTGATGATGTAAGCTTTGCTTATAACGAACCGGAATGGGTCGTTAAAAACGTAAGCTTTGAAGTTCCTGCGGGGCAAACTTTAGCAATTGTCGGCGCAACGGGAGCTGGGAAATCATCTATTATTGGTTTATTAGGACGTATGTATGATTGTCAGCAAGGTGAAATTCGCGTTGATGGCGTTGCGTTACCAGCTTATGAGATTCACAGTTTACGTAAAAATATAGCAGTCGTCTTGCAAGATGTCTTTTTATTTAGCGCATCCATCGCTTACAATATTCATTTAGGCGATACAGCCATTTCGCAGGAAAAGATTGAAGAGGCCGCGAAGGCGGTAGGTGTGCATGATTTTATTATGTCGCTGCCAGGTGGCTATGCCTATGAGGTGATGGAACGTGGCGCTACGTTGAGTGTGGGTCAGCGCCAACTTATTTCTTTCGTTCGTGCCATGGTGCATGACCCCAAAATTATTATTTTAGATGAGGCAACATCTTCGGTTGATTCTGAGTCGGAGGGCCTAATCCAACAAGCGATTGCTACCCTGATGCAAGGACGAACGGCAGTCGTAATTGCCCATCGCTTATCTACGATTCGTAATGCGCATCAGATTTTGGTGATGGACAAAGGTGAAATTAAAGAACGAGGAACGCATGAGGCGTTATTGAAGCAAGAGGGATTGTATGCGCAATTGTATCATTTACAATTTAGTCGTAATTAATCCGTATATTTGGGGCTTATGAAATTGAAAAATTATATTCTAGTTGGTTTTATTGCATTGCTCGGCTTGAGTTCATGTGGTAAGTTTGAGAAGTTCCGTAAGAATGCGAGTTTGCCTGTCAAGTACAAGGCTGCCGTGGACTATTATAAAAAGAAAGATTTTGACAAGGCAAGTATCTTATTTGATGAGATTCTACCCTTAATGAAGGGGGATTCTACCCAAGAAATGGCCACCTATTATCAGGCATATTGCGATTTCAATTTAGGGAATTACACCCTAGCAAATGCGCATTTCAAGAAGTTTTATGAGGTTTTTTCGCGCAGTGAATTTGCGGAAGAAGCGATTTATATGTCTGCATTTTCGTTATACAAGGATTCTCCCAATTTTAACCTGGACCAAACAGGTACTTTGTCAGCAATCAATGAATTGCAGAGTTATTTGAATAATTATCCAGATACGAAATTCAAGGATGAATGTTCGAATATGATTAAGGAGTTGCGTCGCAAGTTGGAGCGCAAGGCTTATGAAAAAGCGAAGTTATACCACAAAACGTCTCCCTTTAACGTGGCATCCTTGAAGTCATCTGTGATTGAAATCACAAACTTTCAGCGTGATTTCCCAGACTCGGATTACAATGAGGAAATGGCTTATTTGAAGGTGTTGGCTCAATATGATTTGGCAAACAGTACCATTGAATCCAAGCAAAAGGAACGTTATTCCGATGCATCTAAGTTTTATTTAGAACTCGTAGACAAATATCCCCAAAGCGCCTATTTGAAGGATGCGGAGAAGATGTATGTGAAGAGTAATGTGGAAGTAGAGCGCATTGCTAAACTTGAAGCAGAACAGAAAGCGTTATTAGAGAAAGAGAAGTCGAATACGTCTAAATTGACCACGAGTCCTCAATAGTTTATTTCAGAAAATTATCTTATTTTTGCAACCTTAATTAAAATTCAAAGAGATGTCTAAGATCCAAACCAATCCATCAATCATTACGCGTGATGTAGATAAAATTGCTGCAAAGACAGGTAATACATACGAGTCCATTTCGATTATTGGACAACGTGCACGTCAGATTTCAAGCAAAATGAAGGAGGAATTATCAGGTAAATTATCTGAGTTTGCTTCATCGGTAGATAATTTAGAAGAGATTTTTGAAAACCGTGAGCAAATCGAAATTTCGAAATACTACGAGCGTATGCCAAAGCCAAGTGCAATTGCCATTGACGAGTTTTTGGCTGACAAAGTAGATTTCAGAGAACGTACAGAAGGAACAGACGAAAACTAATCTTTTTTCGTTTGATTTCATATGAAATCCATTCGCATACTATTATTCGCGATGTTAAGTCTCGGTTCTTGGGCAACGAAAGCCCAAGAACTACAGGCAACAGTGACGATTAACACCGAGCAATTACAGCTCGATCAGCAGCGAGGCTCCTCGCAAATCTATTCCGAACTTCAGCGTACCTTACAAGATTTTTTGTCCAACCGCCGTTGGTCCAATGATAATTTTGCGCCTGAAGAAAAAATTAAGTTGAATATCAATTTATTATTGACCAAAGCGAGTTCTCAAGGAGATTTTGAGGCTAATGCACGCATTCAAGTCTTGCGACCTGTGTATGGTACTTCCTATGAAACGGTAGTCTTGAACATGATCGATAAAAATTTCAATTTTAAGTACCAGCTGGGCACGCCAATAACGTACAATGACAATAGTTTTATCGATAATTTGAGCTCATTGATGGCCTATTATGCCTATTTGTCTTTAGCCTATCACTATGATTCCATGGGATTGCGTGGGGGAGAGGCTTTTGTGCAGAAATTATCAAATTTGACGAATTTGGCCCAAAATTCGGGTTCGGGTTGGGGGAATGCCTCCGATATCCGTTCGCGTTTTGCGATTTCGGAGAATTTGATGAACCAACAAATACAAGGTATGCGTGATGTGAATTATAGCTATCACCGGTTGTATTTGGATACATTTAAGGATAAACCAGACGAGGCTCGTAAGGGTATTTTAGATTTGTTGATGCAGATTCGTCAGATCAATCAAATCCGACCAGGAGCTGCAAGTATTCGTGTGTTTTTTGACGCCAAGAGTGAGGAGATCTTTTCCATCTTGGATGAGGCGGGTGCGTCTGAGCGCCAACAAGCCTTTGCTTATTTAAGTTTGTTGGATCCCATTCGGACCGAATCTTATCGGAAATTAATCAGGTAGATTATCAGTTTTAGAAACGTAAAAGTTCTTTTTCCCCTTTACCTTTGGCAATCCTCCAAGGTTTGCCAAAGGTAGCTGAGGCATGCATGAAAATTCGCCTAAAAACATGACCCAAGAACGTGCTAAACCTTTGGTTTTAATTCGAAAATCATCACCGTTTCCGTTTTGTCAGAAACCTTGAATCGATTGTCTATTCGATGGCCCACAATCCATGCAACAGAACCTTTACTGAGCATTAATAGGGTCGTTTTCTTGATATTGAGTGCTACTTTTTTGTCGGTCAGAAAATCTGAAATAAGCTTCTTGGAATTCATGCCCAGCGGGCAAAACCAATCGCCTTCTTGTGACTTGCGGATTTCCAATGGAAATGTTAAGCTATCCGCATCGAGACAAGCAATGTTTGCCTCTGTGGGTACCTTGAAATCTGCTGTCTTTTCTTCGACATAAATATGTAATTCTTTTGTTCCTAAGTCGATGATTTCATCTTCTTCTTGGACTAAGATGGGCTTGTACTCCGACTGGTCTTTAGGACTTAATACCCATTGATTACGATCGATATTTAATGTAAAAAGTGGTGATTCGAAGATTTTACCCACTTTATCTGCAGGATGATTTGTGATCTGTGCGATTTGATCTCCGTTAAAAGCGAGGCTTTGAAGCCAGCGTTGTTGCATGACTTTTTCACGGGCCGTTTTATCATTTAATTGGACGAAAAGGTTATTCGCTGTGTCACTTTTGATATTCGCCTCTTGCCACATGGCATATTCTTCCTGAATCCATGCCTCGATGTCGCGAATGCGTTCACTCGTTTGTGCGAGGGTTTCATCAAAAGTGGAATTAAGCTCTTGGAACTTGGGCATGATTTCATGGCGGATGAAATTACGTTGGTATTTCGTCGATTCATTCGACGAATCTTCGCGCCAAGCCAAATGCTTTTCTACAACAAGGTCGAATATTTGTTCTTGATTCGCGAACAACATCGGTCGGATAATGCGGCCATTCTTTAATGGGATACCATGGAATCCCGCTAATCCGCTTCCTCGCGTTAAATTTATCAAGACAGTTTCAGCGCTATCCATTTGATGGTGTGCGGTTGCGATGTATTGATATCCTTCCCGCTGGCGGATTTCTTCGAACCAGTTGTAGCGTAACAATCGCGCGGCCATCTGAGTCGAAATTTTCTCTTTTTCGGCAAAGGCTTTGGTGTCAAATACGATACTGTGGTAAGGGACTTTCAGGGTTTTCGCGAATTTCTTCACAAATACTTCGTCGGCCAGGGATTCTTCACCGCGTAAACTGAAATTCACATGCGCAATTCCAAAATTGAATTTCGCCAACGAGAATAGTTTGGCTAATACCACCGAATCAATCCCGCCGCTAACAGCAATGAGGATTTTGTCTTCGGGTTGAAATAAATTCTCTTTTTGGATAAAATGGATGAAATCTTCCAGCATAAAATTGGTAAATTGCGCGTTCAATTGATGATGCGAAATTAACGATTCGCAATGAACATGCGGCAAAAATACGGATTATTCCTCTTTTTCTTTTTGATGCTCCCGGCTTGTTTGCTTGCGCAAAGTCAGCTAGAAGTCATTCGTGCCGACAGTCTTAATGGGATGCAGCAGGAGTTAATCATGCGGAAAACGTTGATTGGGCGGGTATTTCTCCGACAAGGAACTACGACTTTAGCCTGTGATCAAGCGGTATTAAATAGTTCCACGAATAATGTCGAGGCTTATGGCCATGTGAAAATCATTCAAGCGGACACCGTGACCATTACGGGAGATACGGCTGTGTATATAGGCGATACGCGACAGGCATACATCTCGGGCAAAGTCAAATTAGATGATCATACCATTGTACTGTCAACGAATAAGTTAGATTACGATATGAATTCTCGGATGGCTATTTACCATACGGGTGCTAAAATAATTGACAAAAAATCTACTTTGTCGAGTCGGGAAGGATTTTACAATACCGTTACGAAGAACTTTCTCTTTAAACAAAAGGTCCGCGTCTTGGATAAGGATGGAGGGAAGCTGCAGGCTGATTCCCTCAAATATAACACGGCATCTAAGGAGGCTTATTTTATCGCTCCTACGGAAATTATTACGAAAAAGGATACGGTCCTAACGAACGCGGGCTTCTACAATACACAAACCAAAGTGTCAAATTTCACAGGTCGGTCGACGGCCAAAACGGACGAGTATATACTTTCCGCGGATACGTTGTTTTACGACAGTCCTACGCAGATTGGTGTGGCACGCGGTCGGGTAGAGTTTTTAAGCCAAAAACAAAAGGTGATTTTGACAGGTGACCACGGTCGGTATGCGGGAAAAACAGGAATTACACGGGTTTATGGGCATGCGCTGATGCGAAATATCGGCGAGCAAGATACCTTGTATTTGACGGCTGATACCTTGGTGTCGATGCAGAATAAGGTCGATTCTACACGTAAATTGTATGCTTACAAAAATGTCCTTCTCTTTAAATCCGATTTCTCCGGTAAATGTGATTCACTCGGTTATGACACGAAGGATTCGGTGATACATTTTTATCAAAAGCCATTGCTTTGGACAAATGATTCCCAGTTGCAAGCGGATTCGGTATCTATGTACATGACTAATCAGAAAATGCGAGAGATGCGTTTACGTGGTCATTCTTTCGTTATTTCAAAAGATTCTGCCTCTCATTTTAATCAAATTAAAGGGCGGAAAATGTGGGTATTCTTTGCGGATGATTCTCGCTTAAAGAAAGTGCAGGTCGACGGCAATGGGGAGAGTGTTTATTATGTCGTGGATGATAAAAAAAATACCACGGGCTTAAATCGAGTCGAATGCAGTCGGATGAACCTCTTTTTCCAAGAAAATAAAATCAATAAGATATCGTTTATCACGAAACCCGAAGCAAAGTTCGTGCCTCCCAAAGAGTGGAAGGAAGAGCTTGAGTATTTGGACGGGTTTAACTGGCGGTCAAAGGAAAAAATCACATTGCCGATGGTCTTGGAGCGTGTTCAGCAGACTCCGACTGTTAAAAAACCTTAAAATTCGGCATTTTGTCATTGGATTTGGACCGTTTGCCCATTGTGTGCGTTTTTCTTTGCGCGAAAGGCTTACCTTTGATTATTCGATTATCCTATGATTCAAGCTGTACGTAACACTTTCTTTTTCGCTTTGCTGCTGGGTTTTCTAAGCCCCTTTTTTTTGCATGCGCAAATAGAAGGAAAATCGAAATCTCGATTAGCGATTCAGCGAACAGCGCAGCGTGTCAATTTACCTATATTGTTGTCTAAGCGTTCGTTTCATGTGAATCCCGCATTGCAAACTAATCTTGATTTGAAGCAGAATTCATACCTCACACAAATCATGAAATCCAGTTTTGCCAAACCTTCAACTACGACGATTGTAGGTCAGGTTCCGGATCGGAAGTTGGTTGAGGAGAACAGCAACAACAGTAATTATTTGTTTTATAATGACCGCATTCAGGTTTCACATGCTTATCCAAATCCAGCGAGTGATTTTCTCGATATTGATTATCAGGTTGTAGGTAATCAGGAATTACGAATAGGCTTTTACAATGTGCTGGGCGAGCAGGTGAAGGAATTTGCTTTAGATCGAGACCAAAGAACGCTCCGAATCCCCTTGCGTGATTTTTCTTCAGGCATGTATTTGTATCAGTTGTCTATCGACGGTCGGTCGGTGGCTACCAAGAAAATTATCGTTCGAAAAGGCTTATAAAAAAACCTGGATGGAAGACCACCCAGGTTTTTTGGACAATAGACCTTGGACTTTTGACTGTAGACTTTTGTTTTTTCTAATGTCTAATGTCTAGTGTCTAATGTCTGGTTGTGCTATTGCTTCGCAATTGTCCGTTTGATGAAAGCCGTCAAATCAGCTCCTGTCAATAAATTCTGCGACAATAAAGCTAAATCTGAGATTTGTTTCGCCAACGCTTTTTGCTCCTCTTCAGATTCCAATGCCGCTAATTTTCCAATCAATGGGTGATTCGCATTGACCGTGATGTTATAGGTTGTAGGCATTGATCCAAACATCCCCATGCCACCCCCATTCTTCGACATTTCGCTCATGCGGCGCATAAATTCATTTTGCGTAACAATCGCAGGTAATTCATCAGGTGACATAGCCTCTACAGCAACGACTTTTTGTTTGTCATTCAAGGTTTCTTCGAAGACTTTCTTCACGCTCTCTTTTTGCGTATCACTTAGAATAGCTTCTAAGTTAATTCCTGTATCGATTAATTTGTCAATGCGGTCTGCATCGACGCGTTTCCATTGGGTTTTCTCCAATTTCGCTTCCATGGCTTGAA
>JAGOAA010000060.1 GCA_017984215.1 Cytophagaceae bacterium | reverse complement strand
CGCGAAGAAGCATTGGATCACGTATTGTTGCATGGCCCTCCAGGCCTAGGAAAGACGACGCTTTCGCACATTATTGCAAATGAGTTAGGTTCTACCTTGAAAATCACGTCGGGGCCCGTTTTAGATAAGCCCTCTGATTTAGCGGGTTTATTGACAAATTTGCAACCCTTTGATGTGTTATTTATCGATGAAATACATCGTTTGAATCCGATTGTGGAAGAGTATTTGTACTCGGCCATGGAGGATTATAAGATTGATATTATGTTGGATTCCGGTCCGAATGCTCGGAGTATCCAAATTAGTTTAAATCCCTTTACGCTAATTGGCGCAACGACACGTGCCGGTCTTTTAACTTCGCCCTTGCGTGCCCGTTTCGGGATTAATGCCCGTTTAGAATATTACGATGCCAAATTATTAACGGGTATTGTTAAACGTTCTGCCCAAATATTAAAAATGCCCATCGAAGAATCGGGTGCATTTGAAATTGCTCGTAGGAGCCGTGGAACGCCTCGTATAGCCAATAATTTATTACGTCGGACGCGCGATTTTGCCCAAGTTAAAGGTAACGGAGAGATCGATGTGCGCATCGCACAAATCGCCTTGGACGCCTTAGATGTGGATCAAAATGGTTTGGATGAAATGGATAATCGAATTTTGATGACGATTATCGAGAAGTTCAAAGGTGGTCCTGTCGGTTTAACAACGATTGCTACAGCATGTGGGGAGGAGGCAGAAACCATTGAGGAGGTTTATGAACCGTTCTTGATTCAAGAGGGATTTTTGAAGCGAACATCACGCGGTCGGGAAGCCACTGAAAAAGCCTATCGACACGTGGGCATTGAACCGAAAGCCCAAACCGGATCTTTATTTTAATGCGTTATTTTATCTTATTTTTATTGTTGGCCTCAACCTGTTTTGGCCAAAAAGTTCAGTCTTTCGACGTCATTGTCTATGGTGCAAATCCATCCGGGCTTATGACTGCCTATGCGGCAAAAGCAGCTGGTAAGAAGACCTTAGTTATCGATGCCGCTGTTACGTGGCCGTATGCCCAGCAGGGCTTTGGCCTAAAGTTTGAATTGAATCCTGCCCAGATTCAAGGATTAACGCGCGAATTCTTTCGCAAGGTTGGGGGCAAATTGGGTAAATTTCAAGCATATGAATTTGAAGCCTCGATGGGTTATGAGGTATTGCAGAGCTATTTAGCGGAGTCAAAAGTAATCGTTTGGCCCGCGCATCAAGTCATTTCAAGTTTGGTGGAAGGAAATGAGGTGAAACAATTGACGCTGCAATCGGAGGAAGGAGTAAAATTGGTGAAAGCGAAATCGTATATTGATTGCTCGTACACGGGCGATATGTTACTGAAAACAGGTTATCAACCAACCAAAGAACTGGAAGAAGATGGCATGGGAGGGTCGACGAGTCGTTTGGTTTATGGGGAGCCTACATGGTCCAACGTGCAAGCGCCCGTGTTAATCTCTGGAAAAGGATCTGATGTGGCTAATATGCTGATGGGGCAAACTGCTGCTATCAAAGCTTTGGAATCCATGGCGCGCGACATCCCCTTGGCGAAAGTGACGCAAGAAGAAATTGACCGATACTATAAATACAATCCTTGGATGGATGGTTCGCGTCCCGACTTAATTGTGGATGATGCGGAGGCGGCTAATATGGAGATCATTGGGCATTGGAATAAGATCAAGAATCAGCCAGGTACTTTTGGTCCTACTTTTTTACAGACAAATCCATTGGATGATTTAGGGTCTCGTATACGATTTACATCAAAAAATCCGTTGAAAGGAGATTACCAACTCTATTATTACATTCCCGCTGTGCGAGGAGGGACAACTGTCATTAATTTGGAAGTGTATGTGTCCAAGGTCCGCCATGTGGCGACTTTACGATTGGCTCCAAACACTACGGAAACCTGGGTTCCCGTGGGGACCTATCATTTTGAAGATAATACAACGGGAGACGTATTGGTGTCTCAACGAGGTGCGAATGGCCTGCTCGTTGCGGATGCGGTTTTATGGTTACCCAAAAATAAATAAGTATGAAAAAGTATTTGATTTTACTCATGGGAATGCTGGTGAATTCGGCCGCTTGGTCACAATTTAATTATCCGAAAACGCGTCAAGTGGATCATACGGATACCTACCACGGTGTAAACGTGGCAGACCCCTACCGCTGGTTGGAAGATGATAACAGCGCCGAAACAAAGGAATGGGTGAAGGCTCAGAACAAGGTTAGTTTTGGCTATTTAGAAACGTTGCCCATGCGTGAAGCGTTCAAGAAACGCATTGAGCAATTGAGTGATTACGAGAAAATTTCGGCACCCTTCAAACGGGGTGATTGGTTCTATTTCTATAAGAATTCAGGCTTGCAAAATCAATCCGTTTTGTATCGCCAAAAAGGCTTAACAGGTACTCCCGAGGAGGTCTTGGATCCCAATAAATTATCAACGGATGCGACAACGCGGTTGACCGTTTTTAGTTTAAGTAAGAACGGGCGCTATGCTTGTATCGGATTGAGCAAAGGGGGTAGTGACTGGCAAATTTTTGGTGTTCGTGACATGGAAACGGGTCAAGATTTGCCTGACCAATTGAATTGGGTGAAAGTAAGTGGTGTCGCCTGGAAAGGGGATGGTTTTTATTATTCGCGTTATCCTGCACCCGCGGAAGGCAAGGAATTAAGTACCAAAAATGAAAACCATCAAGTTTGGTTTCATCAGGTGGGTACCCCGCAAAGTCAAGACCGTTTGGTTTATGAGGACAAAAGAAATCCACAGCGTTTTCATACGATGAGTACGTCGGATGACGAAACGTTGGCTTATTTGACAATTAGTGATCGTGGCAAAGGTTTAGATGGTAATGCGCTTTGGTTTATTCGCACAGATGTAGTTGGCGATGTCTTCCGCCCGATTGTCCGTGAACCCGGTGCCTTTCATTACTCAGTTGTCGACAATGAAGGGGATCGTCTGATTTTGGAAACGAATGATGGTGCACCCAATGGTAAATTGGTGGAATTGTCTTTAGCGAAGCCAGAGAAGGCAAATTGGAAACCCTTGGTTGCGGAACGTGCAGAGCCCTTGCAGGCGGTTACAAGTGCGGGTCACCGACTATATTTGACCTATCTAAAAGATGTAACGTCACGTACCCTGATTTATAATTACAACGGTGTGGGCATCGGAACAGTGAAATTGCCTGGTTTAGGTAATGTGAGCGGTTTTCATGGGGAGAAGGAGGATAAGTATAGTTTCTTCACCTATTCATCTTTCAATTTTCCTCCGACGGTTTATAAATATGAAATTGCTCAAAACACGAGCAAAATATTCCAAAAACCTAAATTAGCCTTTAAGCCTGAAGATTTTCAAGTCATTCAAAAGTTCTATACGAGCAAGGATGGAACACGTGTTCCGATGTTCATTGTGAGCAAAAAAGGCATGGTATTGAATGGGAAAAACCCAACGATTTTACACGGTTATGGCGGGTTTAACATTAGTTCTACGCCCACTTTCACCGCAAGTTTAATGGCTTGGTTAGAGAAAGGTGGCGTTTATGTATTGGCGAATTTACGCGGAGGCAGTGAGTATGGAGAAAAGTGGCATCAAGCTGGAATGAAGCTTAATAAGCAAAATGTCTTTGATGATTTTATTTATGCCGCAAAGTATTTAATCAAACAAAAATATACTTCTGCATCTTATTTGGCGGCGTCTGGTCGGTCTAATGGAGGATTATTGGTCGGTGCGGTGATCAATCAGCATCCTGAGTTATTCGGAGTTGCATTGCCAGGCGTAGGGGTAATGGATATGTTGCGCTTCCAAAAATTTACGATTGGTTGGAATTGGATTGCCGATTACGGCTCGAGTGACAACGCGGAAGAATTCAAGGTTTTATATAGCTATTCACCCCTGCACAACATTCAAGCGAAGTCATATCCTGCAACTTTGATTACCACAGCGGATCATGATGACCGTGTGGTTCCTGCGCATTCGTTTAAATATGCTGCGACTTTACAAGCGAAGAATACAAGTAAGAATCCAATGCTTATTCGCATTGATACGAATAGTGG
>JAGOAA010000017.1 GCA_017984215.1 Cytophagaceae bacterium | reverse complement strand
TGCTGGAGGCGATTAAAAATGCCGACTTAAAATTCAAGGGCATCATCGGTGCGGCGGAATCTGACCGTGATATATTGATGGATTTGAGCTTTGAGCTCTTGCATCTTTAGTTGATTGCCGAATAATCACTGGCTTTGATGTAACCCACTTGTCCATTCACGATGCAGGTCACCCAAATATCTTGGGTATTCCAGTAATTCACCCGATTTCCTTTCTTGAGTATCTGCATGACCGGCGCTGCAGAGGATGCATGTGCGCGTAAGTAGGCTTTATCTTTGGTAATTATTCCAAATCGTAATAAGCCAGGTAGGTTCGTGAATAAACCCAGGAAAAGTAAGTATGCACTGAGAAAGACCAATTGTGTCCGAGGAATGCGGCTATTGCGTAGGTATTTGCGGAATAAAATGATGATTGCGTATAGTCCAAGTAGTAATAGGACACCTAAGAGATAAGGGAAAATGGAGAAATAGATCCATTCGATTTGATCGATGAGGGAAACGGCGTATCCGTCGAGTTGTTGCTTCTCTCCTATTTCGGCCAGGCGATTTGCGATGGCTGGTGTATTTTGTTTGGCGTGAATGCTGGAAAGGCGATATAATTCGGAAACCCAGTCATTTTTCACTTTGGCGATGTAGGCCAATTTGAACTGAATACTTTCGAATTCGCTCGAATTTGGATTCAAGTTCTTCAGGTAAATGCGTTCGGCTTCGAGCAGTCGGTTGGATTTAAATAAAGAATCTGCCAAATGAATTTGCTTTCTATCTATTTGGCTATGAACAATTTGTGTAAAGCCCAGATAAAAAAAACAAAAAAATATAACTTTATTTAGAAGCCTTGCTTGCATAATTCGAAAAACACTACTACTTTTGCATCGCAATAAGGCAATAAAATGCTTTAAAAGCAAATGAAGGTCGGTCAGTGATCGAACTTCCCTTCGACTCCCGAGTGGGTCAATTGATATACAAGCTTCGGCTTGATGATTCCGTAGCTCAGTTGGTAGAGCAATACACTTTTAATGTATGGGTCCTGGGTTCGAATCCCAGCGGGATCACTTCTAAATTAAAAAATACTGTCAAACTCAACATTGACAGTATTTTTTTTTACCCACATCTTTATGAAACCTCAAGTGTCTACTAAAATCCTGAATTTTGGTAAAAAGAATAAAGATGTTTAAAGATTAAACAATACTCATAAAACGTTTGTCTTTAAGAGACTCTTCCTTAATTACTTGCCCGTTTTTATCGTACTTGATATATTTCCCGTTGATGTAAAAAGTACCTCCTTTACAATAGCTTTCAAATTTCTCTTCGATGCTTCCATCTGGAAAGTAATGGTAAAAGAAACCATCTTTGAATTCACCTTCTAATGTCGAATAGCGCCAATATTTCTCCCCATCCATCGTTTCGATTTTTACTTTTTCCGTTTCTTCTTTGCCAAACATTCTGGCAGAAATGATCTTGCCATCTTCAATGTCAAGTTCCATGTTAAGCGGTGTATTGAATGCATCTTTGGGAACACCAAAACGATCTCCAAACAAGTATCTTTTGTATATTCCCGTAACGATTCCATTTTCAATTATCTGAGAATCATAATAGATGAGATCATCTTTTATTTTAATGTGGTTTCCTTCGTAGTATTTCGTTGTGCAGCCGCTTAGTGTGAGTAAAAAAATAAGTACTGATAAATAGCCAGAAATTTTCATAGGATAAATATTGATTCGAATAAGATGACTTTAATTTTTCTCACTCAAATTATAATATTATTATGAACCTCTATTGATATTTTTATTAAACGGTTATTTTTGAATAGTAATCAATTAAAATGAGTTAAGGTATCATCCATTGATACGAATCATTTTTATAGTCAAAGAATGCTCTTCGATGGCCCGCGTGGTTTAGCCACAACCAATCGATGGATTCAACCTTGATTGAAACGATGCCAAAATTCTTTTGGCCCACTTCACTTTCCAAAAGGGTAAAATTCTCTTGCTCAATATCTTCCGATAATCCACTGGTGGATGATTCCGTAAAGCTTGAAGGACTAAATTCTGTTAGGTAACATTTCCTACTGGATAACGTGGTTTTTTGCCATGCTTCGGAAGTAATTTCATTATTCACATGAAGGATGGCTTTTCCTTTCACGCGTAATTGAATGCGTGCGGATGCATCATAAAATAACGCACTGATCGAATTATTTTGTTCTAATTCCGCCCATTTTCTACTTCGAATGTCTGTATGAAAGCGTAGTTCTTTTGCTGAGGGTATTGCTTTACGTAGCACAACCGTGCGGATACTAACATCTCCCTGATTGATGGTCGCGACACATGGCGTATGAAAGGGGTCTCTACTTTTGGTAGCTCCTCTGAATAGTCGGTCCCACGCATCTTGTTCAAGTTCTTCTAAATTTGAATCGATGTAATTGATGTTAATCTGTTCCGCTATTTTCGTCATCTAAGTTTAACGAATAGATACGCTAAATGTTATTTTAATATCAATATAGAATAATGTTGAACGATTTTTTTCAAGCATTTAAATTGAAGTATTTTATCCGTTCGTTCGATATGTCGTATAATTGAATTGAGGTTCTAGCCTATCCCTATTTGAGTTAGCTAACTCACAAACTTATATTGTTTGAATATTATCAGTTTTCCCGAACGCAGTATTACTTTATTCCATTAATATTGGCTTTCCTCGATTTATGACTCGACTTGAAGATTTCTGAGCCAAAATTTATGCTGAATTAAATTGCCTTAAAGTATATTTTAATTTACCTTGCTATGAAATGTTCGGAGGCTTATCGAATACTAATTTGGGATGGCTGGTATCCTGTCTCACAAAAAGGTTCACATGTAAAGTTGCGGCATTTATCAAAACCTGGATTCATCATTTTTCCGAATCACGGGAGTCAAGAATTAAGTAAAGGTTTAGCCAAAGTATTATTTAAGCAAGCAGGGATAAAATAAGCAAAACATGAAAATCGTAGCAAAAAAGATAGATGTCTGTGTCGAAAAAACAAGTACAGGGTATGCTGCATTTGTGGAATCTATGCATGTGTACACAACTGCTCAACAGATACCCGAACTGTATATGAATTTGCTTGAGGCGTTGAATTTAGCCTTAGAAGACGAGGGAAAACAAGTTACGATGGATCAAATCAAGCTCTAAATTTAGATTTTAAGCAGTTTTTTCAATTTTACAAAGTCATAAATGCCAATTTTCTGGCCAAACGAATTGGGATGAATCCATCACTTTTATCTCAATATGTCCGAGGGAAAAAGCAACCTTCTGCCAAACAATCCGAGAAAATTATCCGTGGGGTCCAAAGTATAGGTAAGGAATTAGCGGATATTTCATTGTTATCCTAGGTTGTTAAAATGAATTTTATCATGTTATTGTTTATCCGTTAAACCCCTATTTTTGATGTCCCAATATTTCAGGTCCTTAGGTATCGAAAAGCTCGTTGCAGTATTCAATAGTACAACAGCAACGTATAAGTTTTATTGGTTGATTTCAATAGTTGAATTGGTTGAAAAAGGACAAATGGAAATCCCTATGACGCATTTATATGCTCGGATGATTAGTAATTCATGGTTTACAATCAATTATTTTCATGTTTCTTTTGGAAAGGCGGATCAATTACAAGAATTAGTCAAACAGATTCTTCAGCTAGAGCCGCATTTATCGATGCATTCATCTAAAGAGGAAATTACTCAGGCTTTAGAATCCTCTCCGAATAAAAGCACACATTCCTTGTTGAAGCATTTAGGTAGGAATGTACCACATTGGTTTTTGTCGAGTTGGTTCCCCAAACAAACGCAAAAGGAAATTATTGTAAGATCCCAAAGCTTTGAACAGGACTGTTTATATGCACTGTATCAAGATAGAATTTCCATAAATCCCACATGGCTTGACTTTCTAAAGCAGAACGCCAAATTGATTAAAGACTTTTGTTACTGGAATTTATCACTTTACCTGCAAGCCAGAAACCCCAATGTTCCCGATATTCCCAATAAATTAATCAAGGATGCCGCTCGGAATGGGTTAAGCCAGCAGACCAATCTTTATTGGAAATTGGTTTTTCAGGAGTTAGGTTCCATTGATTGCATTTATACAGGAAAGCGATTAAGCCTCGAGAACAGGAACTATTCTATCGATCACTTTGTCCCCTATTCATTTGTTTCGCATGATTTGATTTGGAATCTGTATCCAATCGATAAGTCGGAGAATTCAAGAAAATCCAATTACCTACCAAACATTAAAACGCATTTTGATGCGTTTTACCAACTTCAAAATCAAGCGTTTGAAATTGTCAAAGTACAAAGTCCACAAAATCGATTTTTGGAAGATTATTTGCCTATTTCGCCAAGTCTTAATTCTTTATCAAAGGATGCATTACTGAATACGTTACAGCCATTAATTACGATTGCGAATAATAATGGGTTTCAATTCTATCAAGCTGTTTAATTCACCCGAAAGCCATTCACCGACGAATAGCTCGCCGATTTACTATCCATCGTTTTCACCATCCAATAATAGATTTTACCCGATTGGACGGGCACCGAAACGCTATTTGTCGCAGATTTTACTTTAGGCACATCATTCAAGGCTACTTTGGCAAAATCTTCGCCGATGTAAATCTCATAGCTTAAGGATTCTTGCGGCGTGTCGGCGTCGGTGGCTTTCCAACTAAGCTTTATTTGTCCATTTAAGGCATCAACAGATTCTCCGGAGAGCGGTGATAGCAACTGGGCGGGATTAGGCGCGGATGAGCTCTCCCCTGTTCCTGCAAAGAAAAATTTCCAGCTGGGCGATGTAGCCGTTAAAGTCGTTTTGCTCGATTTTGAAACAACCGACCACGCATAGGTCTCCCCTGCCGTCAAACTGATTAAGGCTGGACTTGTCGCTGCCGCCTTCGTCTCAGTCACATTGGTCTTTAGATTCGTAATCTTGATCTCATAACTGCTAGCGCTAGGAACCGTCGTCCAGGTAAACTGGATCTGATTCGTATTCACAGCCTCCAAACAGGTCGTATTATTCAAGGGTTTACTCAGTTCCACCGCATCAGGTGCCTTTTCTGGGGGCGCAGGTGTTACTGGGGTTGGCGCTTCTGACGGCGCCGACCCGCAGGATATTAAACATAAACTTAGCACTAGAATGAGGCTATATCGTATCATTTTTTGACAATTTTGGCTTGTTGATTTACTGTGTTTCCTGTGACTTGTACCAGGTAAATTCCCGCAGATTGACCACTCAGGTCTAATTTGACCACTCGATTCGCGTCGGGTTGTTGATACATCGAAATGACTTTCGAACCATTCAGTTGAAATAAAGCGATCTGAACTTCGCGATCTTGACCACTGACATAGATGTTTAGGTCATTTTCGCAGGGATTAGGGAAGCAACGGATTTGCTCCGACTGGTATATTTCCTTGTAGAAATTTCCCTGACAGGCTTGATCGGTCCAGACTTTGATCAGGTTAGTACCTTTCGCCAACTCCCCTGACCAATTTGATTCATTAATCTCGTAGATCTTTTGGTTTAACTGAATATAATATTGCTTCGCACCTGATAATTCAAGTTCCACCCGATTGCTTTCTGCACGTACAATTGATTGAACAATCAAACTTGCCGGTTCTGTGATTTGAAAATCGAAACGTTGTAAGTAGGTTTTCTGTCCCTCGATGCTGATGCTCAGTTGGTAATTACCAATCGCTAGTTTTTCCAACAATTGACTCGCACCCGCACTTGATTTCAGTGTTTGTGCAAAATTCGCTGGACCCTTCACATCCAATACATAATTGTATTTCTTATCTGTGAAATCGATTTTCATGGCTCCATTGCTCATGCCGGGACACGTTGTCGCTAACATTTGGAGCGCATAATTATTTACGGGCATACTAAACACCTCACAGCCATTGATATCCACCACAGCGCCTATCGGCGTGGCCGGGCATAAATCATTCGCATCTGCGACCCCATCCCCATCGGAATCATTGAATAATTTGATCAATTGAACCTTTGGGAATTCCTTAAATAAGACTTCATTCGTCGCTTTAGGGTCATTGCCCATCCATTGATTCAATAAAGATCCATAGACTTGTCGGAAATCGTAGTTGGCCGTCAACTCATCACTCGTCCGATAATCCAATGGAATTTTCGGATTAGCCCCTATCACGCCGCCTTTGACCGAATTTCCAAAAACGAACATCGGTGCTACGGTCCCGTGATCGGTTCCGGTACTCCCATTGGAATGAACTGTCCGCCCAAATTCAGAGAGCGTAACCCCTACAACGCGATCCCCTAAATTTTGAGCGTCCAAGTTTTTCATGAAGGTCACGATGGCATCATTCACTTGTTTCAACAAATAAGTATGCTGGCCTTTGGTTGCATCTTGTGTATCCACCTGCTTGCTGTGCGTATCAAATCCGGTCAGTTGGACCATGTAAACCCGCGTCTGCAATCCCCCTGAAATCAGCTTTTGAACAATTTTAAATTGATTGCCTAAGTCATTTTCCGCAAAGGCGAAAGGTGTCGTACCGGAACGAAAAGCGGACTGTACGACAGAGCCATACACCTGCGATTGTTTCCCGATTAACTGCAAATAGGCTAAACGAGAACCCTGAATCGTGCTTGGATAGGTATTAACGAAGGGATTGATCAAATTATAAAACTGATCCGGATTCGAATAGATTAAGCTGGTAAACGAATTTTGCCCTTGAAAAAGTAAACTCGATTCGCCGCCTAACTCAATGGAAAGTGGATGAGGGAAGTTCGGATTTGGATAAGTATTTGGATACGATGGATGTTGGCTTTCCAAATAACGTGCCATCCAGCCCGAACTCTCATATTGGTCAGTATCCGTGCCCGACATCCAAATATCCGTCGACCGAAAGTGTGAAAAATTGGGTTTGGTATATCCCACGGATTGCACGACCGCAAGTCTCTTTTCGCTCAACAAGGTATTCATGCCCGCCATGGCAGGATGGAATCCTAAACTGGTTCCCGCGACCGGGAGGTATTTGTTTTCAGGGAGAATGACGCTAGGCCGAATGGTCTTTAATTGACCATATTGTTCCATGGGCATTAAGGTATTCAAGCCATCATTTCCGCCGTTGAGTCGGACGATAACCAAGATTTTACCTGCTTCGGCGGTACTGCTTAGCAGGTTTGAAAGCTCCAATTGTCCCAAACCGGGTAAAAAAGAGGGCATGGCGGCTAGATGTGCCATGTTGTGTAAAAAATTCCGTCTGTTCATTCCCTTCATTAAAATAATTGTGATTCTCCTAATTGATAAATTAAGCTCAAGCCCTTCGCAATGCGATTCTGAATCAGTGAGCTATTTTCAGCGGATGGATTTGCCGCATAGGCATTCCAAAGTTCCGACCAATAGCTCAAGTTCGAATTCCCTTGCATGATTTGGCTCAGGATGAGTTGGCGATTATCCGAGCTAATGCTCATGCCAATATGCCTGTCGACAAGTTGGTCGACTAAACCTTCCAAATCCGCCGGATTATTGAATTGGCGTAAATAGCTTGCCAAATTCGCGCGTACTTGCGCATAGGTTTTCGTGGTACCGTTGTAGTAAACGCCTTGTCCCCAATTGAAAAGTGCATCCGTAAACTGTGCCCGTTTGATGATCGTTTCTGAATTTATCCAAAATAGATCGTAGGCGGGAGCTTGGTAATACGCAGGCCAACCGGATACACTCGGTGGATCGCCGATGTTCATACCTAAACTGATCATGGCATTCTGAATTCCATTGAGTCGTTTAAACTCGTAATAGATTCCATCGCTGCCCTTGGGAAAGGGTCGGTATAGGTTGTCGAGTAATGGCAACTCAAATTCCTTGAGGAGGCCTACGACAAAATCCATGGGCGATTTGACCATGGTTTTTTGATGGATCTTATCAAAGAAGTGCTCACTGCTCAGTAGCGTTCGTAATACAGGTAGAATTTCAAATTTGGCATCTTTGAATATTTTTGCCAAAGGTGTGATAATCAAATCCTCTGTTGCTGCATCGATGCTTGGATTCACGAAAAAACTGTATACTCGCCGACAAATGTATTTCGACATTTCGTCGGTGGCACAAATCATATCGATGGCTTCTCTAAGTTCTCCTTCGGCTCGGTCAGGGTTTGAGGAACCGGTGATTTTTTTATTGCCGTAAAATTCTGAAAACTGTTTATCCCCTGTGTCGTGTATGCCAAAGTTGTTTTTGACAATGGCGCGTCCTTCGGTTGTTTTGGTCTTTTCCCAATCAAATTGCCAGCCCGTGAGAAGTCTGGCCATTTCAGCCACATCTTTTTCCGTGTATTTGGAATTTGGCCCCTTGCCTACCGTGAATAATTCTTGTAATTCCCGAGCGTAGTTTTCATCCGGCGCGTATTTGTTATTTTGATTTCCATTCAAGTAAATGAGCATGGAAGGATCAATGGTTACTTGGTAAATCAATTCCTTGAAATTGCCAAGCGATAGTTTAAACAGGGTATCTACGTAATAAAAGGCATTTTTTGAGATACCCGCATTCTGAATGGAGCTGACCAACAAATTGTTGTAGAACAGCACCATACGCCAGTGAATGGAGGTTGACTGCTGATTAAATTGCTTGAGCATCCATGCTTTCAAGGAAACCCATCGCGCCCCACCCTGATTGACTTCGGTGGCATTTACCCAAACGGCTCCACGTGGGACGTCCCCTTTTACCTCGTCTGGATTATCGATGATATCCAGATAATAGTCGTTGATGGGTAAATCAAAGGCCTTCTCAGGACTTAATAGCATATCCATGCAAGCCGTGAGGTTCAGGTTTTGAATTTTCGTGTAACTGGTGTGACTATAGCCAATCAACGTTCGATTCAGGAGATGTTTCCGTTCGGCAACACCGAAATCGCCAGCATAAGGCGTTAGGCCTTTCGTGGAATTAATCGATCGATCCTTTTTGATTCCAATGGCTTCGAATTGAATATGCTCTTTTTGAAAAAGGGCCACCAAGTCCGGTTGTTTGGTTTTGTTCGTGGGAACCTGTTTGTTCATTTTATCAAATAATTTTGTTTCTTGCCGCCATGAAGCGACGCGATTTTGTTCAACATCTCTGCCCCTCGATGGCTATTTTCGCCCTAGCGAATGCCTGTGTACAAGCGAATGAACCTGTGACGGATTTGTCCGCCAAAGAAATTCAGGAATTCGAAAGGGTATCCACGAAATACAACGGGGAAGGGTATTTTCAAGAAGGCAACTTGGTTTTTGTGAACCTGTCAAATCCTGATTTTTCAAAGCTAGGAAACAATCTAGCTTACGTCAATATCCTGGACGCGGGGGTACTGCTTGTACGTACCGATGAAAAGACACTAAAAGCCTTTAGTAATTGCTGTCCACATCAAGGAATCCGGGGTGCTTGGGTCTTTGTGAATGGACGTTTTAAGTGTGAAAACCATGGGAATTCGTACAACATTACGGAGGTAAATACGGTTTCTTGTGGCTCAAACAGTATTTCGGGCGGATTGCTTCGGTTTAACGTTGTTGCCTACAAACAATTTCTAAAAATCACGAAAGTTTAGTTAGCGGTTCGTCGTGAATCCCGGTGGTCCAAATGAGTACATGCTTGTCCAAATGAGTTCAAGTAAGGGATTTCGAATAAGTTTGATGCCGAAAAGCGTTTTGGCAGTTCGGGGATTTGGTTAAATCATCAATTAAATACTAAATTGATTCCAAGTTCTAAATCTATTTTATGCCTGCATCTATACCTATCTCGTTTCATGAGAAAAAGTGGTTTATGAAATTAATTCATGAAGTATACGGTTTCCATTTGGTAGATTCTTATGCTTGCCAACAGTTTAGTGAGGCGCTTTTGAACCAATCTCGAATCTCAATTTCATACAATACCTTACGTAGACTTTTTGGTATCATTAAGGGCTCCAATCAGGCCTCTCGATTTACCTTAGATTCCATCAGCAAAAGTTTAGGCTATCCGGATTTTGCGAATTTCCAGTTGGCCGTCAACCAATTTGAAGTTGATTTTTTAAACGATGTGTTGATCTTAAACCGATTACAAATTCAACATGATGATGAGCTAATTCTACGCATCATTGGTGATTTTCAGTTGGCGACCTGGGAAGAGGTCTATCAGTTAAAATCCATTGTGGATTTATGCATTGAGGTTGAGAATTTTGATTTATTGAAAGCCATTTTTGAAACGAGATTTGATCTTGACAAAGAGGAAATTGGCTGGAAATTGTATGTTGCTTTTCAATCCATCTTTGTTCAAAGTAAACAAGGGAATCAAGCTGTCATTGATTTTGTGGCTCAATTAATGCCCACCAATGAAATGGCACAGCGCATTTTATTGCAATTATTTGTGGATGAGGATGCCTTAACAGACTATTATGGCCGTTGGCTTCAGGCCGTTTCTGTCGACCAAGTGGAAGATATGGAGCTATTCAAGCTATTAATGCAAGTTCAACTGGCCGTTTTACAACAACAAATTCCGCTGGCCAACGAATTGTTGGATCATTGCAATGCGCTTTTTGCATCGAAAAGAATTTCTTATCATCCGATATTGAAAGGGCGATTAGCTGCATGGAATTTGATGCTGAAGGATGATAGCAAAATCTGTAATCAATTGTTTGAGGGCATGCTTACCGTCAAGGATCAATTGTTTTTTATTGTGTTTTTTTACCGCTTACAAGAGCTTTTTGGTCGGGACATCACGTTGATTGATTTGATGGAAAATTATCAGTTTGACGAATTGCGTACCACGTTTACTTTCCCGGAAAAGCAGAATTTGAACGTGTTTTATTTGTTGAAGGCGCGGTATTGGCTTTTGAAAAATGATAAGACCCAAATGGCGCAGTCGTTGGCTAAATTTAATCCCGTGTATAAATATTCCTGTTTATATGCTTGGGTGGATGAACAATGGAAGTATTTATCGGATAAGCTTTAAAGCATATTAGGGATATTCTCGGTCTTTTTATTTCGTTTTTCTTTGGCTTTAGTAATGCCTACAGGAAGAAGGTAATTACTTCTACTTATTTAATCTATTAATTGGAACATTACTTCTTACCTCTTCACTCTTCACTCTTCACTCTTCCCTCTTACCTCTTATCTCTTACCTCTTACCTCTTTGAATGTATCTTTTTGATAAAAAGTGTCTACAATTCAGAAATTCATTTTTTCCCTTCAAACATTCTCTTATTTTTGTAACTCATTTTAACCTAAAAACTTATTAACGATGAAAATGAACAAATCGCTCGGCTTCGTGCTAGGTCTTTGTGCGGTCGTATCGATTGCGCTGGTCTCTTTTAAATTTGCAGACAAACCTTTTGGAGGGTTAGCCCTTTATACCGTTCGTACGGACATGAGCAAAGATGCGCGTGCAACATTGAAGGCTGTAGCGGATGCTGGCTATGTGAATATCGAATCTGCAGGATATAACAACGGAAAGTTTTACAACCTCGCTCCTGCTGATTTCAAGGCTTTATTGGATGAAATGCATTTGAAACCCATTTCGGCGCATCAGGGATCGGCTACCTTGGACAATATCGACCAACAAATTGCGGATTTAAAAGCGGCAGGCTTTAAATATTTTGTGATTCCTGTTCCGCCAATGGGCTTGTTTTACTTTGATTCGGTGAACAAGAAAATGGCGATGAAAGGTGGAGCAAAGAATTTGGCTGATATCTTGAACAAATTAGGCGAGAAATGCCACGCGGCTGGTTTGGAGTTATTGTACCACAACCATGATTTCGAATATGTGAAAGATGCGGATGGTATTGTGACGATTGATTATTTATTGGAAAACTGCAATCCTAAATTTGTCAACTTCCAAATGGATATTTACTGGGTAACCAAAGCCGGTGCTGATCCGGTTGATTATTTCAAACGCTACCCAGGCCGTTTTAAATTATGGCATGTGAAAGACATGGATGATCAAGGTCGTTTCGCGCCAGTAGGCAAAGGACATATCGATTTCAAACGTGTATTAGCCAATGCGGAATTAGCAGGTATGAAATACTATTACGTAGAGCAAGATGCTTGTGTGAACGAAACGCCTTTGGAAGCAATCGTAATTTCGCACAAAGGTTTGAGTGAGATTGGCTTCAAATAGGAATTCATTTTAATTGAAAAGAAAATCCCCACGAGAATTTGTGGGGATTTTTGTTTTAAACAGATTATGGTTGATAATTATTTTGAAATAAAAAGTTAACTTCTTCGGATGTTAATGCTCTATTCCATATTCCAATATCATCTAATTTGCCATTAAATGCATCATAGGCCGGATGGTTCATTCTTCCTATGGTTAGAAATTTTGCTAAAATAGGGCTACCGGTACCATTAGAGACCGTTTGCAGTAAGGTTCCATCTTGATAATATTTAGCTGATACTCCATCATTGGTATACACCAAGTGTGTCCATTTAATTTGTCCAATTGGGAATATTGGTGAATTTAAATCTGTTCTGTTTGATTTTTGATGGCCAATTCCCCAAGAATTTTCATACCCATAACCCATTTGTAATTGACCTGGACCATCTATTGGATTTGATGCGAAATCTAAAATACGAGGAGCATAACAGCCGTTGCCAACTTTTAGCACCCATATAGATATAGTCAAACTTGTGGTAATAGATGACGTATTCAATATATACTCAATTCTTGGACTACAATTAGAAGCCGAAAAGTAATATGCTTTATTTATTGAATTGAATCGATCAGTGGTTAAAGCCGCACCTACATTTGTTCCATTACTCCCATTCCCTATTACCTCATTTGTATTCCCATTAAATGGAAAAAATGCGACTAGACCAGAATTTATAGAATTTTGTATTTGATTGTTCGTGGTAAAAGATTTTTCTGGTCCATATGCTATACCTATTCTATTTATCGCATATCCACGTAAATAATAAGTTGTATTACTTGACAAGCCAAAAATATTATCCATTTTACCAGGAGAATTTGATGTTCCCAAAATTACTTTTCGGTCATTTATTGATGGATTTCGGTTTGTGGAAAGACAAACACCAAACTCTGTTATATCAAGTCCTCCATTTGATGAAATTTCAACGCCTGCTCTTACGGAAGTTTGCGTTATTTCTTGAAAATCATTTGTTCCAACCGATGGAATTGTTCCTTGAGTAGTCGTAAAAGATATTTCATCGCCGTACGATATCCCTTTGAAATTTTGTGCATATGCTCTTACATAATATTTACTAGACGGTTCAAGTTCAGTAATTACGATTGCAAAATCACCCACTTCTGAATTAGAAGACTTCACTTTGATATCCGAAATGTTAGGATTTGGATTTTTAGATAAACAAAATCCTTTTTCTATTAATTCTGCTCCACCATTATCGCTAATATTTCCAGACAATGTGGCATAAGTAGCAAATATGTTTTGTGCACTTCTAGTTGTAAGCGTAGGCGCTTTATAGGATATTGTTGTAAACTTTTGTTCGTTTCCATAACTAATACCTTTTCCATTAATAGCGTAGGCACGAACAATATAATTTGATCCCTCCTGAAGTTTTATAACAACATTAGCAAATGAGCCAATTCCTTTCCCATTTGCTATTTTTATATCTTCTATCGTTGGGGTTTTATTAATAGCCAAACACAAACCTTTCTCTGTCACTTCGATTCCTCCATCTTTTAACACATTACCACCAAGTTCAGCACTCGTATAAGTTATGTTTTTTGGTATTTCGGTACTCAACGTTGCCAAGTCATAATCAGCTGTTTTTATTGTTTTCGTTTCACCATAAGAAGTACCCTTGTCATTGGTCGCAAAAGCCTTTATATAATAATTTGTATTTGCAGTCAATTTCTCAAATAAGTAAGAATATTGTCCCTTACCATAACCTACGACTACCTTATTATCGCTAACAGACGGGTTTGGATTTGTTGAACTCCAAACAAACCCCCGCTCTTTGGCAGCATTAAATCCCTCGTTACTTACTTCGCCGGACATTGTGAAAGATGTTAGTTTAACTTCGCTAGCCTCAAGGGTAAGTACTGTCGGAGGCGATTGAGGGTCATCTTGTTTACTGCAAGAAATTAAGAGGATAAAAAATCCGATGAAAACCGATTTTAGTAATTTTGCTCTATCCGTTTTTAATTGAAACATATTTTTAAAAAATAGCAAGACGCTTACAGATTTTTTATGAAGTGTCTTTTGGTGAAATAATTAATATCCAAATAAGAAACTACACCCCGAAAATCGATTGCGAATTAAGTAATTCGCGCATTACACATAAATTATTTACCTTTTAATAAGTATTCAAATAATTTTCAGAAGCAAATCGATTAATTTACTTTCCTACAAGTTTATGTTTACCTATGCGCAATTTGTTTCCCCTTCTCATATTCGTTTTTATTCAAAATCATTGCTATAGTCAGATTCAATTCAAATTGCCAAATGAAATTCTTCATTATCGAATTGATTTAAGTAGTGAGTTGATATTTAAGGAAAAGTCGATTGGCCAATGGGAGAATTTAGGAAAATTGAATTTTTTAAAAGTTGAAAAAAGAGACATACCGCTTAATTATCGAGTAAATGCATTTCATTTAAATAATAATTATCAATTACTTATTGAAGGTACGGGTCAGGTCTATCAGTTAGATATTAAGAATTTTATTTTTGAAAGAATTGATAGAACCTATCATCGGGGTTATAATTATCATGCAATTCAATTTGTCATGAATGACACTTTATTTAGCTACGGTGGGATGGGCTTTTGGCATGCGAATAATGTCCCTACTTATTTTTCATTTAAGTCCAAAGAATGGGAAATGACTTCGCCACCTGAAGAAACAGGTCCTCGTTGGATGAAAAGTGATTTTGGTGGATACGATAAGGCTCGAGGAGTTATCAGTGTTATCGAATTTCCGAGCCTCTATGTAACCAAAGATCAAGCTAAGACCTATCGGTATTTTGAAAAAGATCTAAGAGCTAATCAATGGACTTCGTTAGGTGACGTTCAAGTTGGTTTAATTAAAGACCTTGGAATCAAAAGACTAGAATCCGAGTTTTTGGATGGGAAATATTTCTTTCTTGACGGTTCAATTTCTGTATGGGCAGATCCTCTAAACAATCGTATTTATCAATTAAATACCGTGATTCCGATGTTCAATATTAATTTTGAATACGAGTTTCACAATGGGTTTATCTATTCATATAAACGGATGAATGCGATTACGAATGATCAGGCGTCCATTACAATCGATTCCATTTCCATCGATAAACTCAAATCCTTGAGTACCTACAAAGGTCCATTTTACATCAAGCCCTACCCTACTGATCTTATTGGCTATGGTGCTGCCGCTTTGCTAATCCTGACGGCTGGAGGTATTTACGCCTATCGAAAAAGTAAGCCTCAAAAAGTCCATGAAAGTAGCATTGAGCCCTTGGATGGTTTGCCGGCCGGTGCCTTCGAATTCCTTCATGCCTGTTTGAAACATCCACAAGGACATGCCTTCAGTTCACAGCATTTTACCGATATGATGGGCTATGGGTCATATGCCTATGAAACCCAAAGGCAAGTGCGCGCGAAGTTGATTAAAGGGATCAACAGCTATTTCTGGGCGCATTATCGCTTGGATGATGTTATAATCCGACAAACAGCGAATGATGATAAACGATTCTCTGTTTACCTCATCGCCGAGTCGCATTATGATTCGCTTAAGAAATTACTGAACGTTTAAGTTTAACCGGGATGATACACCCGTTCCGCCGTCTTCAGTACCTCAACCTTATCCAAGGTCATGACTTTGGTTTTCTGCGCTTGGTACATTGCCCGCTGATCCGCGAAATGCTTGGATTCCGGATGGGAACTTGCCCCAAAGGTATTAACCGTCTCAATCAAAGGTAAGCCGCCATCTTTTGGGAATTTCACAAAACCGATGTAAGCGTCCCCGCTGTTCATCTTGCGTTTAGATTCTCCGAAGGGCTCCGACATCACCGCGGCCAAAACATCCGGCATGCCCGCTTGTGGCCAATCCTCCGTTCCGCGTTGTAAGCGTTGGAATTCACCCAGCTTCACATCCAATCGGCCATAATGCTTCAGTAAGAAATCATGCACATATTGGCATAATTGAACAGCTTCTGCCTCAGTCAATGGATCTTTAGAACCGGAGGTACGTAGTTTAGATGCCTGGTAATAGGCGATGTTGTAATACAGTGCGCCCACGCTCTCGATATCTGTCACGTGATTCCATTGCTTGATGCCTTGAATGATTGTCGCTAAAGCAGGATAATCCGACTCTTTTAAGCTGAAAAGTAAACTGGCATCCAAACCATAAGGATATAAGATCTTCGCCGGTAATTGGCGGTCAAACTTAATCCGCTTCAAATCCTCCCAAGATATCTTGTCATAGCCATCAATTAGGTCTTTGGCCCGTTGGCTCCGATTGTTATGATAGGTCTCATAGCCATCGTATTTATCGAATTTCGCCGGATTTAAGTTTTCTGCCGTCGTGGTAGCTAAGAATGGCGAATGATTCGTATTGAATAAATAACCGCTCGCGGGATTCGTATACTGTGGCAGGGCATCCAAAGGCTTAAAGGTATTCCAAAGCGTCGCGCGGGTATTGCCTGGTAAGGTCGAGGACCAATTGTATTTTGGATCCGCATTGCGATATGGCATCTTTCCATTGGAGATGTAAAAGATGTTATCCTGCTTATCCGCATACATGATGTTGAACATCGGCAAATGATTCTGTGTCAAAGCCGCCTTGAACTCCTGGAAATTGTTCGAGCGATTCATCGCATACCATTGTTGGAGTGCCCCCGCATCCATCAAAGCTGGCAATCGAAGGGAGAAATACGCCCCTTTCGGCGTTTTGACCGTAGGGCCATAGATGGAATTATAAGCCATTTTGCTGACTGTAAATGGAATTCCCTTGATGTTCAACTTGATTTTGCGCTTCTCAAAGTTCATCCAAGCTCCATCCACCTCGTATTGTCCCGGATGGGCTTTGTCGGTATGCAATTGGTATACATCAATCTTATCCTGAAAATTCACCGTATGTGCCCAAGCCAAATTTGGCGTAACGCCATGAAAGATTAAAGGTCCCCCTGGGAATAGACCGCCGAGTATGTTCCACCCTTCCTCGCTCTGTACATGGGCTTCGTAGAATGCTGTCGCTCCTTCAATCGGTTGGTGGGCATTAATCACCAACATCGGTTCTCCCGTTGTGGATTTAGTACTCTTAATCGCAAAGGCATTACTGCCTTCTCCGGTAAAGCCCGTTAAATGTGGGATGGTACCATCGAGGATTTTAGGTAAGGTTTTGTCCACGCCACAGAAGATAGCCACCGAGAACATGGTCGTCGCGATGTAATCTTCTAATTGGATTGGAAAGACGTGTTTATTTAACACCTCTTGCGGATGCGCTTTGGCATAAGCTTCTAGGCCCATGAGATACCCTTGGACCAACTGGATAAATGCCGGATCCATCGCTTTGATTTGTTGGTCTACCACCTTCCGCGTATTCAATAGGCCAAACACATAATCCACGGGTGCGCCTTTCTTCCCTAAATAGGTTCCTAATTTCCCTTTACCTGTCAAGATCAAAGTTTGAATCGTTTTGAAATCATCCTCGGAATGTGCCCAGGCTAATCCATATGCTACTTCGGGATCCGTAGGAGCAAAAATATGGGGAACGCCGTAGGTATCGCGGGCGATGTTGATTTGATTCGTACGTATATTGGGTTGCTGCGCGAGGATTTGGAAGCTGCACAGAATAAGAATGGCAATAAGGTATTTCATGTTTATAGGTTTTATAGCTTAACGCAGTTGGGCACAATTTGTTTGTTATTTTCTTCGCGTATCGATCAAGTATTGAATCTTCCAGTCATCTCCTATTTTGACCAATTGGAATGAATTCACGCCACCGTGGGAAAACTTGCCTTGGTAGTAAAACTGATAAGGAGTCCAAACGCTCGCCAAGGTTCCATCTTGATGAACTCCTTTGAATTTGATGCGTTCGTCTAGGGCGCCTTTGGGATATTTAGTCAGGCTTTTTAGAAATGCTTCAAAATCCTCCGACTTGACTTGTGTTTGGTTTTCTTTGGTCACAATGGTTTGGAAAATAACCTTGGGAGCGAAACATGATCTGAATAAAGCCGTATCGCCCGTTTGCATCGCGATGAACATATTTCGAATGACTTGTTGGACCGCCTGTTTTTCGTGAGTTTTTTGGGCTATGGCCGTGCTACCAAAGAATAACAAGGTAATGAAGAGTACTTTATGCATGGATGCGATTCGATTTATCCAAAAATTAAGGAATTATCAGGCATTTCCCAATTTTGAAAATGGATTCAGCATGCCTATATTTAAAATTCATTCAAACACGAAACCTCTATGAGAGTTATATCAACCCTTTGCCTAACTGTTTTGGTAGGCTTTTCATCCATTGCACAAAAAGATAGTTTGTTCATCAAACGCATGTCGGACGAAATCATGACCAACGGCAAGGCCTATGATCTATTATATGATTTGACGAAAAAGATTGGCGGCCGCTTGGCGGGATCGCCTCAGGGCCAACAAGCTGCTGAATGGGGTAAAAGAAATATGGAGGCTCTTGGTCCGGATCGGGTATTTTTTCAATCTCATAAAATGATGAATTGGAAGCGTGGAGGCACTGATTTTGCTTCCATTGTGGGAGTTAATGGGGAATCTCGCATCCAACCTTTAGCTGTATTAGCGTTAGGGAATTCGATGGGTTCGAATGGTATGATTGAGGCGGAGGTGTTGGCGGTTGCCAACTTTGATGAATTGGAAAAACGGAAGGATGAGGTAAAGGGAAAGATTGTCTATTTCCACAGTGTATTTGACCCAACGAAGATTCAGACTTTTCGCGCTTATGGCGAAAGTGGTGTTTATCGTCGCTCTGGGGCATCTCGTGCCGCCAAATACGGTGCTGTGGGAATTATGATTCACTCGTTGAGTACGGCGCCAGATAATGCACCGCATACGGGTTCCATGGTTTATGACCCTGCATACCCGAAGATTCCAGCTGTGGCAGTAGGACCAGATGATGCCAAAATGCTGTATGCGTTAGCGAAAAAAGGAAAGGTTCAAATGCAGATGCAAACTTATGGCTATTTCTTGCCGGAATTTGAAGATCGTAATGTCGTGGCTGAAATCAAGGGTTCAGAGTTTCCGAATGAGTATATCACGTTAGGTGGTCATTTAGATAGTTGGGATGTCAACGAAGGCGCTCATGACGACGGAGCGGGAGTCGTACATACGATGGAAGTATTGCGTGTTATGAAGGCTTTGAATTATAAGCCCAAGCGCACGATTCGCTTTGTGTTATTTGCCAATGAAGAGAATGGGGTTCGCGGAGGCAATGAATATGCGAATCAAGCAAAATTGAATAATGAAAATCACATCATGGCGCTGGAGAGTGATGAGGGCGGATTTACCCCGCGTTCGATTGGTATGACCGCATCGAAGGAAGCATTTAAGAAATTTCAATCATGGTCTTCGCTATTAAAACCTTATGGGTGTGAGGTGACCTTTGGTGGAAGTGGTACGGATATTGGACCATTGGCGCGCATAAATCCTGCGACTGTTATTGCAGGTTTAGTGCCGGATAGCCAGCGCTATTTTGATTTACACCATGCGAAGACGGATGTATTTGAAAACGTGAATAAGCGGGAATTGCTTTTGGGAGCCGTTAATATCGCCGCGATTATCTATTTAGTTGACCAATATGGCGTTAATCCTTAATCCGATGCGTTTACTCGTTATAGGTTTATTCGTTTTTTTATGTGGCTTTACGAAGCCTTTACCGCGTGTCTTGGTGTATACCAAAAATGGCCCCGGTTATGTCCATGATAATATTCCTGCCGCCGTGGCTTGTTTCCAGGGGTTAGGCAAGACGCATCAGATTCAGGTTGATGTTTCGGATGATCCTGCGGTGTTTGCGGAGGCGAATTTGGTAAAATACGCAGCGCTAATCTTTACGAGTACGAATAATGATGTGTTTGCTACGGATGCACAGCGATTAGCTTTCCGTCGCTACATTGAAGGCGGAGGCGGGTTTGTGGGGGTGCATTCCGTAACAGGAACCGAGCGTCATTGGCCATGGTTTAAAATGATGGTTGGGGAAACCTTCACCTGGCATGCCAAATTTCAACCCTTTCGGGTATTAAACATTGCATCATCGCATCCTTCGATGAATAACGTGCCTATATCATGGACAAAGGAAGATGAATGTTATTTTGGGAAGGAGTTATATCCGGGCATTCAGGTGTTGATGATGCATGATTTGAGCAGTTTGGATGGAAAACAACAGGATTTGGTCAACCAACATAGCGGCTCATTTAAAGGCTATTTTCCAGCGGTTTGGACGCAAAATTTTCAAGGGGGCCATGTCTGGGTGACAACGCTCGGGCATGATAAATCGAATTATCAGGATCCAATCTACCAAAACCACGTGTGGCAGGGCTTGAAATATATCCTCGATTTGAGTAATGGAATTGATTATTCCAAGGCGCATTCGATCAGGTTCGATGAGGGGATTCGGGTTCAATAAATTGATAAATATTTCGATTATCAGTATTAGCTAATCATTTATTGTTAGTACCAATTATCTTGATTCAAGATTAATATTTGTTTGCATTTTGCAAACTTTATTGTAGTTTTGATATGAAGATACTAGTTAAAAGAACGATTAATTTTTACATGCAATCATACCCTGATGCATCTAAAGCGTTATTTAATTGGAATTATGAATTTGCATTACATAAGTTTTCAAACTTTAATGAAATCAAGGCTGTTTATCGATCCGCAAGTATCATTGGTAATAATCGCGTCGTATTTAATATTAAAGGTAATGATTACCGTTTGATTGTTTCAATGAATTTTAGCCAGGGAGTTTGTTACATCATTTGGTTTGGAAACCATAAATCCTATGATTTAATTAATGCACAACGAATCCCTTTTGACAACCCAATTAATATAAAGTAATGTTATGAAATGGAAAGTTTTAAAAACCGAAAAAGACTATGAAAAAGCGGCTAAACGCATGATGAAGATTTTTCATACGGAGGAAGAGGGCCCATTGCTCGATGAGCTCGAGTTGTTGATCGTACTGATTAAGGATTATGACGATCGGAATTATCCTTTGCTAAACATGGATCCACTTCAAGTGATTATTCATAAAATGAATGAATTAGGAATCAAAGCCAAGGATTTAGTTCCTTTGATAGGTTCTAAAGGGCATGTATCAGCCGTTCTTTCAGGTAAGCGTGAGATAACGTTAAAGATGGCTCAAAAATTAAGAGATTTTTTTCAATTACCTGCCGAGGTATTTTTGTAGTTCCCTATCCCCTTTTCCAATCCTGATTTAATTTGTTCCACTAAAATTTCTGGTTCCAATACTCTGATTTCCTGCGCGAAACGAATAAAGAAATTTTCCACTTCTTGGTCGATTTCCAATTTCAGTTGGATTCGTACGCTCGACTCATTTTCTGAAATAATTTCTTGGCTTGCGTGTATGGGGTATTTCTCGATGTAGTTCAACATCCAATTATCCTTATCGATTTGACACACAATGCTTTGCGCTTGTAGACTTTTGCTTCGAAATAAACCTAGGCAATTTTTAAAATAGTCGGCCGGCTTGAATTCCGGATGTATCCGCACGCGCGGTTGATCTTGCACGGGTGTGATTTGAACAATTCGGTCGAGTGCAAACAATTGGAGTTTATTGATATCCAGTTTAAGTTGCATATCACCGGGTTCCATGGGTTGGAATAGCACATACCAACCCGTATACCAGCCGTTGTTATATTCTTTGAGTAAGACGGGCAAGCCCAGGGCTTGCTTTTGTTTGGAATGGGAAGCTAATCCCCGGTGGGTAAATGCGATGACTTTTTTGGCATAGATGTTTTCCAAAATGATTGACATGAAGTTGGCCCCTGATCGTTCCCCGTCCTTTACGAGTTCGATCGCCGACCAGGTAAGCATGTCATGGTGGCGAGCCATGCTGTTTTCCATGGCAATGGCTCGGAGTTTATTGACAAGCCCCTCGCCTGCTCCACCGCTAAATAAGTGTTTGTTTTGTTCGATTGTGGAGGCGATTTGGCTTAATTCTTTATCGGATATACTCGGAAATGCCGAAATATCATCTCGGATGAGGTAAAATCGATTTTGGGCACGCGAAAATTTAATTAGTTCGCCTTCGGTGTCGTGTAAAGCGGGATAGCGGATTTGAAGTAGTTCTTTGAGGTCCTTGAGATCTCTGCTGAATGACCTTTCCGCATAGTTTATGACATCAAAATGCTCGTTCAAATAAGCGGAAACGCTAATATGATTCACCTGAAAGGATTTTTGCAGGAGGAGGCCATTGATTTCGCGGAGGCGTTCGGAAGTATGCATCTTTTTTTGACCAATATCGTAAATTCTTTGTAAGTCGCCAAATTTTGGCGGACAATGAATCTAATTTTGGTTCAAGAAAAACAAACAGATATGAACATGAACAGCATCAAAACCCTTGCCTACAGCCTATTGATTATTTTCCTTTTCAGTTATGTGAGTGAAGGAATTTTATTGGCATTTGAATTGAAAAAAACACGTCGGAACAATTGGATTAAAATAGCTTTGATTGGTTTATTGTTCATCAGTACGCTTGTTCTCCTATGGGCACCTTACCATGTGTTTGGTCAAACGGCAGCGGACGGTTTGTTCACTTTGGCCTTTACGTTCTATGCGTCAGTTATGGTGATTGGGGGTGGTTTGCGAGCGTTGGCGAACTAAAGTAGAGACGCGATACTTCGCGTCTAGCTTCCATTTGAGTTAAGGGCTAAGAGTGAAGCGCCATTGAACTCTTTGGCAATCCTTATAGGTTTGCCAAAGTTTGAGGCCTTTTTCACGCCGATTCCCCAGCATAAAGTTTAACGTCTAATGTCTACTTGTCGTGACGTTTCGCGTCTCTCCAGTAACTTTTTCTTACCTCTTCACTCTTCACTCTTAACTCTTCACTCTTCACTCTTCACTCTTAGTTCTTACCTCCAACGTCCAACGTCTAATGTCTACAATATTGCTTTCAGTGCAAAATACAACACCGAAGGACACATCAGACACCCCAATCCTGTGTAGAATGTAGCTGTCATAGCACCGTAAGGCACTAATTTAGGGTCAGTTGCTGCTAAACCCGCCGCCGTTCCACTCGTGGTTCCCATCAAACCCCCAAAAATCATGGCAGATTTGGGGTTATTCAAACCAATGTAAGGCGCGATGAACGGTGTACCGATGGTTACTAAGATGGATTTCACGACTCCAGCTGCAATGCTGATGGCGATTATATCCGAACTCGCACCCACAGCTGTTCCAGTTACAGGGCCCACAACAAAGGTACAAGCACCTGCTCCGATCGTAGCCAAACTTGCTGCATCGTGAATTCCCATCGCATATGCGATACCTACGCCTGCCACAAATGAGAAGATAACGCCTAGAAACAAGGATAATATACCTACCGAGCCTGTCTTCTTAATGACGGCAAAGCTCGCTCCCATCGCCGTGGAAACGATCGCGAAATCGCGAAACATCGGTCCGCCCATGACTTTGAAACCGCTTAAGCCCGGAATATCAGCAATACCGCTTTTCCCATCCGTTAAAACACCTCCAATGTAGGCAATGACCAATCCCAAAAAGATGGCAATGGCGGAACCGGGTAGTTTTTTATTGGTCAAGCGCACCGATATCCCTTCTGAAAAATACACGAGGATTCCTGTAACCAAAAACGCCATGATCAACCCATTCTTATCCAATAATTCGATAATGTATTCCATGTTAGTCGTTTGTTGATTTGGATAAAATGGGCATGAATAGTAAACAGATAGCAACGGGTAAAATGCCCGCTAATAATGCCAATATGCCATTATTGAAAGCTACACGCACGTTTTGAATGGATGACATCGCGACAATCACTGGTATGTACATTTTGCTCCAAAACATGACACCCTCACCCATTTCGACATGAAAAAGGTCGCGTTTTTCCAATTCGTTTTGTGAAATAATTAATAAGAGCATGGCAAATCCTACGCCTCCTACATTGTTGTTGATTCCGAGGTAATGTCCAAGACTTTCTCCGATGATTTGGCCAATGATGTAACAGCCGGCCAACAAGGCTACTCCGCGTAATAACATATTATTGAATTAAATTAACGACATCTTTTTTGGTGACTTTCCCCATCGCATTACGGGGTAATTCAGGTAATACCGTATATTTTCGTGGTGTTTTGTATGCCGGCATTTGCTCGCGCATCCATGTATTTAAGGCTTTTTGATCCACTTCAGCTTTGATTACAATGGCTGCTGCCACGAGTTCACCCCATTCGTCATTAGGTAAACCTACCACTGAACAATCTGCGATTCCCGGATATTGGCGTAATACTTCTTCGATTTCCAAAGCGGAAATTTTGTAACCGCCTGATTTAATGATATCAACCGAATTACGTCCCAGAATACGATAGCCGCCTATTTCGTCAATCGCCGCGATATCACCTGTCTTAAACCATCCATCTTCTGTGAATGATTCTGCCGTTGATTCGGGTTTGTTCCAATATTCCTTAAAGACCGTTTTACCCTTGATTTGTATTTCACCTTCTTCGGATAACCTTGCCGAAACGCCTGGCAAGGGATATCCCACATGACCCGCAACCCGCGGACCATCGTAGGGATTACTCAAAGCCATCCCGATTTCCGTCATGCCATAACGCTCCAGAAGTAAATGGGTTGATATGGTCTTCCAGCGTTCCATGACTGAAACGGGCAATGCCGCAGATCCCGATATCATTAGGCGGAGTTTTGCCAAAGCATCCGTAAGCTCCTGCTGTTGATCTTTAGCTAGTCCCTCCCAATAAGTAATCAACTTGAAATAGATCGTTGGCACCGCCATGAAGACGTTAATCTTTTGATTTTCGATTAAGCCAAAAATTTCATTTTCACTGAAATTAGGCATAAATGCACAGCTAGCTCCTGCCCATAATGCGCAGGAAACGACATTAACAACTCCGTGAACATGATGTAAGGGTAACACACAAACCGTAGCGTCGCTTGATGTCCAATTCCAGGCTTCGATGAGGGAAGAAATTTGTGCATTCAAATTGGCATGCGTACTTACAACGCCTTTGGGCAAATTTGTTGTGCCGCTTGTATACAAAATCATGGCTCCGCGCGCATCGTTCACTTCGGGTAGCTTTTTCGAATGCTTCGCTATTTCGTTTTTTCCCAAAACGATGAACCGACAATTCAACTCGTTTGCTAAATCCGAAAGCATCCCTTCAAATTCTGGCGAAACAACAATAACAGATGCACCGGAATTCTCAATTGTATAGCGTAGCGATGGCAATGGATAACTTAAACAGAGTGGAACCACAATTCCGCCCGCTTGCCAAATACCCCACTGCACACGTACATAATCGAATCCTGGATTGACCATAAAGGCTACTCGCCCTTCAGCTAAATCGGCCGATTCATCCAATAGTAGTTGAGCAAAATTGGCCGAAGCTTGATGTAATTCCGCGAATGAATATGCTTGTCCTTCCGAAATAATGGCTGTTTTGTCCGCGTATGGAAGGGATTTTTGAAAAATTTGAATCATGTATATAGTCGCTAGTCACTAGTCGCTAGTCTTAGTTTAAATTGTAATTATTTTTAACCTTATCACTCTTCACTCTTAACTCTTCACTCTTCATTCTTAACTTTTCACTCTTAACTCTTTAGTCGCTAGTCTTTGTTTAAATTAGTATTAATGCCACTCCTCACCTCACCTCACCTCTTACCTCTTACCTCCTACCTCTTACCTCAAATCTCTCTAAAGTCTATCTCCTGCCATTTTTCCACCCGTGGCAACCAAACCTCCTGAACGAAGCGATTATGAATAGGATGATTCGAGTATACATCATAAGCAGCCTGATCTTCAAAATCCATGCCTAAGCCATGCGTGTAAGGATTAGTCGCATTGAATTCCTCCAATACCTGTAGATTCATAACGCCTGGAATTTGAGCTAGTTTTCTAGATTCAGCGATGAAATAAGCCTGCTCTTCACTCGAAGTTTCCGACTTGAATTTTAAAAATACACTGTGATGTAACATATCTTTTTTGTTTATCCCCAGACTAAAGTCTGGGGTTTTGAAATATTTATAACCCCAGGCCTCAGCCCTGGGAATAAAAGCGAAGTCTCGCGCCTCTAAAGACTAGTGACTAGCGACTAGCGACTGATAAGATTAGCCATCAATCGCCACGCTCCCGGTACCCCCGCGGGCAATTCGCGGAAGAAAACTAATCCCGTGTAGATGAATTGGCCTTTGCCATATCTACATACCGCAATGTTTCCTTTTTGTTCCGCTTCTCCGGGATCCGTAAATGCTAGTGGAAATTGATAATGCGGATCCGATGACTCTCCTAAATAGATGCTGCGCTCTTGAATCCAGTCATCAAAATCACGTTCTGTTATTTCATTCGGGGAATGAAATAAGGCATGATCCAATAAGAATTTTGGCGCAGCTTCTTCTTTCGTAATCCGATTACGCGAAATCGTTAACGGATAAGGCCCCACAGCTACTTTTAAGGGTCCCACAAAACTAGCCGTATTGTATTGAACCACATAATTGCCGCCTTGCTCAACGTATTTCATCAATTCCGAATGTGCTTGTCCTAAATAGTCCAAAGTATTGTGCGCACGAACGCCCGTTAGTACCACATCATATTGTGCCAAATAACTCGCTTTCAAGTCGGCCTCATGTAAGAAATCTACCTGATAACCCATTTGTTCCAAACTCTCAGGTACCTTATCCCCCGCTCCTTTTATGTAGCCAATGCGTTTACCCGTTTTCTTAAAATCAACATGCATCAGATTGACTGAAACAGGTGAAAAATAACGTTGAACAGGAATATGACTGTAATTGATGCTTTCCATTTGCAAGGAATCTACCCAGTTTCCTTGGGTAGTTTCATAAGCCAAACGCAAATACCAAGGCTCTTTTCCTTCAAAATTTTGGTCTTTTTCACGCACATTGAATACCATTGTTTTCGATGCTCCCGCATCTATTCCGTTGGGAATTTCGAGCGTTGCCAACGTTTGATCAGCCTGATTCAAGAGTTTAACGATTCCAGCACCAATTCTTCCCATCGCTTTAATGCTCACGTCTACGGATTTGGTAGCTCCGGAGCCTTTAGGCAATAAAATATTCGGATGATTGATCTGGAAGGTGCTTCGAGGGGTAACTGTCATCGGTTGGAAATATTCCCCCTTCACCGGATCAACGACAAGTTCTTGCACGGGTCTGCTTACCTGAATTTGTTCACCTTCAATCGTAAATTGGGCGTATACCAAAATAGCCGGATCGGGTGCCGCTTGACCGATTTTTGTCTGATCTTTCACGACGAAATGGCCGGTTTCTTTGGTATTTGCCAACCAATATGGCTGGGTAATCGTTTGACGAACAATCTGATTTGACGTCCAATTCATGCGTTCGTAGGGAATGACTTGATTTTTGAATATGGTGTCTTTCTCGCCAACTGTAATACGCAGTGAACCTACGTGAATCGGACTGCGTACGATGAATTCTGTTTTAATGTTCAATGGATCGCCTTGAGCTACGGTTCCTCGATTCGTATTACCAGCAAAATGAATCCCAGCGGCTTGCGTAATCCAAGCATCAATTTGCTTGATTTTCTTCGATTGCAAATAGGTGTCGTCTAATTTGTTGATTGCCCGACGAACCTGAATCATGTCAGGGATACTCAAATAGGGCTTTTCAGCTTGGTAATTTCGGATGACCAATGAAATCATGCGTTCTATTTCTGCACCTGCTCGACTGTTTTGCCAATGATTTGACACCCCTTCATCAATGGATTTTTTAGGTGCAATTCCTGCCAAAGTCTGGAAATATTCCGTCGATTTACCATGATCCACTGCAAAACCAAAACCCTGTGATTTATGTTGGCTCCTGCTCAATGCCGCTAATTCAGCCGTACTCTGCCCGATGCTTGGCAAGAAATTCCCAATTTGTACTTTGAATTGATCTTCCGAAACGGTTGATGTCCCAGCAAAGCGAAACGTATTCCACAATAAACGCGTCGCTTTCCAAGGTTTGATATCCCCTTTCAACTGCTCAGGGAAGCGCTTGGGATCTGCCGCAGCTTGATATGCCTCAATCGCTAAGGCAGCGGAAGCTGAATGATGCCCATGTCCAGCGCGTGCATCCGGTGGAAAACGGGTAAATATGATATCAGGGCGTAGTTTACGAATGACATAAACCAAATTTGATAGGACTAATTCTTTGTTCCAAAAGCTTAAAGCCTCGTCGGTCGACTTTGAAAATCCAAAATCAAATGCCTGTGAAAAGTATTGATTTGCACCATCAATTCTACGCGCAGCCAATAATTCCTGGGTACGAATAAGTCCTAGGGGAATTCCTTGTTCATCGCCGATGAGGTTTTGTCCCCCATCTCCGCGTGTGAATGCAAAGTAATTGGTTTCCCAATGTTGTTCTTGGGCGAACCAGGCCAACATATGCGTGCTTTCATCATCCGGATGTGCTGCGACATGCAATACAGTTCCTGTAGATTCAATGCGTTTTAGGTTCTCCAGTAACTGAAGCCCATTTTGCGCAAATGCAAAGCATGGGGTTAATAAACAAGCGAGAATTAGTTTTTTCATGCGTTTAATCCGTTTCTTGACCAGGGTTGGCGGTATGTTCTTGCTAATAAGGTAGTTGCCTCGGGATCATTTAAAACTGTTTTTGTATTGGGATCATACGAAAGCGGTCTGCCTAATTTCATCGAAACATTGGCTAAAATACAAGATGCTGTCGAAATATGTCCTTCCTGAATGTCGGCAACTGGTTTCGTTCCTTTATCGATCGCCGCTAAGAAATCCAACATATGCAAACGGGTTGCCGGAGCAGCATTCAATTCGATGCGATCTTCCGTTAGATCTTCCGGGTATTTTTCTCTTTCAAATAGACATGATCCATGGATTTTTTGGCCTTTTGGGTCAACAGGCGTAAAATCATATTGCATGGTACTTAAGCGTAAGGTACCTTTTTCGCCATAAATCGTCAATCCCCAAGGATATTCCGGATCTGGTGGCGTTCCCCAGGTACGATGTTGCCAAACACAATTCAAGCCATCATATTCAAATACGGCCGTTTGGGTATCAGCGATATTCGATTTTCCTTCCTTTTGTACGTAGATGCCTCCTTCTGAAGAAATGCGTTTAGGCCAACCTAAACCAAGTAACCAACGAGCTGTATCGAACATGTGCACACACATATCGCCCATGATGCCATTTCCGTATTCATTAAACGTTCTCCACCAGCGCGTATGGGGTAATCCGTCATAGGGACGCAAAGGTGCAGGACCTGTCCAGGTTTCATAATCAAAGAATTCAGGAACGGCTTGAACCGGAGGATTTCCATTATTGCGCATGTGGTAATAACAATACATTTCCACGTGTGCGATTTTACCTAATAAACCCGAATCTACGATCTTGTTTTTGGCATCAATGATGTGTGGCGTTGATTTCCGTTGGGTACCCACTTGTACCGTTTTTCCATATTTTCGAGCGGCCGCAACCATCGCTTCACCTTCTAATACATCAACCGAAATCGGTTTTTGTACATAAACATGAGCACCTGCTTTCACCGCATCGATCATTTGCAAAGGATGCCAATGATCAGGACTGCCGATTAAGACGATATCCAAAGCGTTTTCTGCCAAAAGCTTTTGGTAATCCCCATATAATCGAGGTGTTTTACGGGATATTTGTCGGGCAGCAACCAACTTACCCGCTTCTGTCAACATGTTCCGATCCGGATCACAAAGGGCTACCACGTCGACGGGTGCCACTTGCATGAGTCGGAATAAATCACTTTTTCCATACCATCCCGCACCGATTAATCCGACGCGTAAAGGTTTCGCTGGATTAACTAAGTCAAGTCCATAGGCCCCAAATGATGATAATGCCAAACTTGCTGACGCTCCTTTCAAGAAATGCCGGCGGTTGATGTTGAATGTTTTCATAGGTTAATACAGTTGTCAGGTTTCAGTCGCTAGTCACTAGTCACCAGTCGCTAGTCGCTAGTCTCTAGTCACTAGTCGCTAGTCTCAAGTCACTAGTCTCTAGTCACTAGTAGCTAGTAGCTAGTCGCTAGTCTCTAGTCTAAGTTAAATCGTTTTTTTTATTACTCATTGCTTTCGCCTTAGGGCAGAATCGAAGTTTCGCTTTTTTATATCATTGTTAAATTCAACATCTAATGTCCAACGTCTAATGTCCAACGTCTAATGTCAAACGTCTTTTTCACTCTTAACTCTTAACTCTTAATTCAAAAGTATGCTTACCACTCCTTCCTTCGGAATTTCAAGCTCCCATTGTTTACCCGATAATGAAATAGCGGTTTTAATGGTTTCTTGCGTTTCGTTTTGTAAAAGAACGGCGATTTGTTTGTCGGGACGAAGAACTGCAACGCCTATCATTCCTTTGGGTAGATTGGTTAAAGCAATCCGAATCGATCCCGTCGGAATAAACTTGGAGGCTTGTGCTACAATGTAATAGGCTTGGTTACGTATAAGTGCACCATCCGCTTGAATCGTAATGGCTCCTTTGCATTCCGTGCAACCTCCCGGCGTATGTGGCCCCCATTGCGGGTCGTTCGCCAAATTCCATTCTAATGCTGTTTTGGCATCGTTTACCAACGATCCGATGATGACGTTTTTGATATGCCAATTGAAATCTCCGGCAAACTCACCCTTTGCTCCTGTCCATTGTTCCGTGAAATATACATCTTTGTCGGGATGTGCCTTCCGTACAACGCTCAATGCCGAAATATCTCCATTGTACAAATGGAAGGCAGACCCCGCCACATATTTTCGTGTAATGGGATCATTTAAGATTTCAATCGGATATTCCGGTTTGTCACAATTATGATCATAAGCCAGGATTTTAGTTGTTAATCCTGCATTCTTGAATGCCGGTCCCAAGTAATTTTTAATGAATTCATTTTGTTGGGAGGCCAACATCAATAAACTCGGATTATTACCTGGATGCAAGGGCTCATTTTGGGGTGTCAAATATTCAAAAGGCAGACCTAACGCTTCCATGGATTTCAAGTATTTTACCAAATATTGTGCATAGACGCCATAATATTGAGGTAAAAGCGAACCGCCCTTGGAGGCTTGGTTGTCCTTCATCCATGCGGGTGGAGACCATGGAGTCGCCATGAATTTAATGCTTGGATTAATTAATTTAATCGCCTGCATCATAGGAATCAAATCTTTTTCAGATGCTTTGAGGGAAAAATGTTCGAGCTTTTCGTCTTTTTGACCTGCTGGGATATCGTCGTAGGAGAATGTGTTCGCATCTAAATCACTGGCGCCAACGGCAATACGTAAAACGGATATACCAATGCTATTTTTCGAAGTACCAAACAGTTCAGATAATAAGGCTTTTTGTTGGTCTGGAGCTAATGCCAAAATGAGTTGAGAACTACCACCCGTCAGCGTGTAACCAAAGCCATCAATTGTTTGAAATTGTATTTTGGGGTTAATTTGAATCCCCAAATTTCCACTTGAAACGGCTGGTAATGCTTGTTCCTGCAACATTTGTTGGCTCGCAGCTCGGGACATCCAAATCTGTCCGAAACCTGAGGAATAACTAAGAACGATGGCAAGGGTGAAGAGCCAAGTAAATCGTTTCATGGAATAGGTTTAAATTGTCTTCAATATATTCAAAAAAAATCAAAATGTCGCTTAGGGCATTCAAAATTAAGTCGATAATATAGTCGCTAGTCTCTAGTCTCTAGTCTCTAGTCACTAGTCTTTAGTCACTAGTCTTTAGTCACTAGTCTCTAGTCACTAGTCTCTGTTGTGAAGTCTTGAGGTTTTCTTACTTTTTCACTCTTCACTCTTAACTCTTCACTCTTCACTCCGCACTATTAGCTATTTCCTAGTAAGACGCGAAGTATCGCGTCTCTACTTAGTACAATGTCCATCCTCCATTGTCCATTGTCCAACGTCCAATGTCCATCGTCCAATGTCCAACGCCCAATGTCTACCGTCCCAAAAAAAATACGCCTAAACTAGACGTACTTTTTATCATTCATTAAACTCAATTTTTAAAAACACTATTTTACTTTCTTTTGTGCCGATGCCCTATGGCTTGAAACGGGTCTATGGGCGTCTAAGCCGATTATATTCACGGTTCCACCCTCTCGTTCATAATCGTGTTTAAAATGTTCCAAGTTTTCCATGACAGAATGATCAACCAAATGCGTTTTCGAAAGATCAATCGTTACCAGGAAACTCGCGGGGATTGCTTCTAATTTACGTTTGATTCCCAAGTAGTTCGTGAATACGGCTGCATCCGAAATTTCGACCAAATAAGCATCATCTGTGAATGAAACCTCCGTAGGCGCTTTGAAAATGGCGCTGATGGGTTTGCCATTAAATAGATTGACCAATATTTCCGTTAAAATACCAGCTCCAATACCCACCAATAAATCAACTCCTAGCGTAAATAATATTGTTACGATGAAAATCAATAATTGCTCTTTCCCGATTTCCAAGGTATGTATGAATTCTTTGGGATGAGTTAATTTGATTCCAACCGTAATTAACATGGCTGCTAATGCTGTATTAGGAATTAGCTCAATTAAATGTGAGGCCAACAATACAAAAATCAAGATGAAAAATCCGTGAAAGAAATTAGCCCATCGGGTTTTTCCGCCATTCGCGATATTAGCTGATGAACGTGCTACTTCTGAAATCATCGGTAATCCGCCTAAAAATGCTACAAAAGTATTCCCAATTCCCGTGGCGATTAAATCTTTGTTGGCATTCGATTTACGCTTAAAAGGATCCAACATATCCATTGCCTTGACTGTTAAGAGTGATTCTAATGATCCCACTAAGGCAAACATGATGACAAACTTGATGAAAGTCCCTGTTTGAGCAAAACCTGCAAAACTTGCATTGATGTTAATGTTATCCATAAGGTTTCCAATGTGCACCAAGGCATATTTCGGCTCTGTCGTTTGGAAATCCATGAACAATTCTGCCGGAATAGCTATGGCTAAAACCACCAAAGGTGCCGGAATTTTTTTGATGAAATTATTCTTAATGTAGGGCCAACCCATCATAATCGCTAAACTAATCACACCAATTAATGTAGCTTTTGGGTCCCAATTCGCAATAAATTCAGGAATCGAAGCAAATAATTCCAAGGGTTCTTTTCCTTTGGATAAGGCAGGATTTACATCCAATAATACGGGAATTTGCTTACCGATAATGATTAATCCGATGGCAGCCAACATGCCATGTACGGCAGACAATGGAAAGAAATCCATCAACTTTCCAAGTTTGAACACACCGAAAAGGACTTGTACAATTCCGGCAACGACCATCGCACCAAGGGCTAAATGCCAACCGGTTTCTCCACCACCAAATTCGGTAACGGCTCCGGCTACAATAACAATTAAACCCGCCGCTGGGCCTTTGATAGTTAATCGAGATCCGGCAAAAAAACTGACAATCATACCGCCAATAATGGCTGTAATTAATCCCATAATGGGTGGAAAATCCGAGGCTTTGGCGATACCTAAACTTAAGGGTAGTGCCAATAAAAATACGATGAATCCAGAGATTGCATCACTCGCGAAATTTTCTTTTAGGCCCGCGAAGCCATCTTGAGGTACTTTATTTTTATTTTTCATGGGTAAATTCTTTTAAAAATAGCGATTTGAAAATTCAGCATGCGTTTTGGAATTAGGTCCCATAAATACACGCGCATAAATGCGGATAACGGCTAAGCCATCCAAGATAAAACTCAACGAAACGATAGCTGCTAGTGCAAATTGATCTTCATGAATGTGCGAGAAAATCAAATCTTCTCCAATAAATGCTGGGGTGATGGGAAAGCCTGTCAATCCTAAACATGCTAATAAAAAGACCAAAGCAATTTTCGGATGTGTTTCAGATAGTCCTTGAAAACGACTCAAGGTGATTTTACCCTCCATACGAAATAAGCGCTGGAGTGTTAGATAACCTACAATCCCTGCAACAAAAATCCCGCTGAGATAAAGAACATTCTCCATTTGGTCAAATTTCTCATTGAATGAAATGGCCAAGGCAATCCAGCAGTGATTCATGATTACCAAAATCCAAGCTAATCGCACCGAATGACGTTGTGTGAAGGACTTAAATACGAGTATTAAGCCAAAACTAGCAAATACCACTGGCGTAGCCTCTTGTAAATTTTCGGGTAACAAGTGCGTTTGCTTCATGGCATAAATTCCAAGCGCAAATACAGGAATGAAAAACAACATTAATCGACGGCCGTTGATGAAGTTTAATTTATTCCCAGCCCATTTCAATGGATTCCAGAAGTATTCGTACAACATCGTATCTAAATTCCATTCTTTTAAACAAAGGACATAGATGCTATGCTGCAAACGCTTTGGAAAAGAATCTTCGATTGTTTTTGCTCTCGGTTCAATTGAATAAAATTGTTCCCGAATCAAATAACTTACAACCGAAGGCGAAACCAATAATTGATAAGTCCGAAGAAATGCATTTCCTGCAAAATGGAATAAAGCCAATGATTCAAATCCCAAAGCAATCTCAATGAAAATCAGTCCTATCTGAGCAATGGATGCATAGGCAATCTGACTTTTCACAGACGATTGAACGCGGGCAATCCCCGTTGTTATAATCGCCGTCAGGAGACCTAAGGCAATGATTAAGATCCGAACCGAACTTTGGTATTCCCAAAACGGAAAGGTTCTCAGCAGCAAAAAGGCACCGATATGCACCGACAAGGATCCATAAAAAATAGCACTGGATGGTGTAGGACCTTCCATGGCACGTGGTAACCATGATGAAAAGGGTAATTGAGCCGATTTCGCTGCCGCCGATAACAAGATCATCGAAGATATAAATACTCCAATGAAACTATGTTGGAGCAAATGCTCATGGACCAATTCCGCATTATTCAGTTGGAAAAAGGTAATATTCTGTCCCCATAAATGGTGACTTGCCCACATGGCTAAAATCAATCCAACATCACCAATGCGATAAATAGAGAAGACTTTAACCGCATTTTTGACTGGCAAATAGCGTTCGCGGTAAAAGGAAATAAGGAGAAAGGATGAGATTCCTAGTATCTCCCAACCAACAAACAGCGTTTCAAGGTTTCCGGATAAGGTCGTGATGCTATAACCCAAATAAAAGAACAAGGTCGTGTTGAAAAAACGCTTATATCCTGCTTCCCGATGTAAATAGGTGCGTGAATATAGGGTTACCATGAAGGTAAGCAAGGCGCCTACCAACAAATACACGGCTGTGATTTTGTCAAACAAGAAATCGATTTGGAAAACGTAATCCTCGTTTTGGAATAAAATGATTTCTTTCACTTGAAAGGTATTGGCGCCAGTCAGTATCCAATCTACAACGTAAATCATGGCAGCGAAAAGCTGTATGCTCATGGTAGTGAATGCGGCGCCGGCGATTAACTTTTCATTGTTTTTAGGTAAGATCAGACTCACCAAAAAACCGATAATCGGTACCCAAATAAATAATGGTAATAGGGTGTTTATGGTCATATTAGTCTTGATTTAATAAGTAAACTGGGAAATTTTCTTGGTGGCTCTCAATGACCGATTCGACATTATTAATGACCTCTAAGGATTTCACCAAGGGTTCATATGGCGTAAACGCTCCATTGTCAAAAACGAGCAATGCACGCGTTTCAGGGTGTATCGCAACCAATTTCACCCAATCATTGATGAACCATTCGTAGGTTTCAGCTGCTTTTTGTATTGTTTTTAACACAACTTCTGGGAAGTGCTCGACAATTAAAAGCAAGCGAACCGGATCATGAACCTCCGTCATTTGAGCGGGTAAACCAGGACGCAAATCGCCATCAATACCATTGGCAACTCCAAAGAGCCCCATGACATTGTGTGGCAACTTTGTACCCGCACCTAATTTTTCCCCATCTACGCGTGAGAAATAATATTCAAGGTTTATCCCGCCACAAACGGGCGCAGCCGCTTTCAGAATATTGAATAAATAATCTCCTGCTGGATCCACACGATAATCGAATGAATTCAAGAAGGACCGACGATCCAAAAACAATCCTTTGGATAATTCCCTTCTCCCAACGATTGCTAATGCATTTGTCGCATGGTTAAGTTCTGGACGAGGTTCGAAAATAGATACAGACCGCGAACGTATTTTCTCATGAATTGATTCGGCTGATTCCTTTGAATTAATTGATTCAAAGCGTCTAGAGCGTTCTTTGGCATTTAAATCGAGCGCTTTCCTAAATACAATTTCATGCTGTGCATGCATTAGCCTATACGCTTCCGACGTAATCTGATCATCGTAAAATACGATCTCATCGCGTGTGGTATCATGCAGGGCACCTACAAAAATGCTTGAAGCTGGAATATGTATACCGCGGTCTGCCAAAATCGCTCTAACCTCCGGCTTATTCGCCATCAGACTGATAACCCGCGCATTCACAGAACCTGCCCGACCCGAACATGCTCCACAGTCATAGGCTGCATAATGCGGATTGTTGACCGAACTCGCACCATGTCCTACAACATATAAAATGGGTGCAAAATTTTCAACCAAACCAATGCTCCGCAATTGGGCCTCTACCCGATTCGCCATCTCATCAATTTTGAATCCTAGTTGGAGTCCATTTTCCTCTCCATGCATAGCATCGAAATCAACCTGTAATCCTGAGAATTTGTCCATGTGGCGTAACGACGATGCCGTCGTAGGACTCATGCTCGGTTTAAAGAGATTAATGAATAATTTGGCTGCCGACCAGAATCCAAGGGTTTGCGAAAATAACCAGCCGCTGTAAAAGCTGTGATTATGCTTCGAGAAATGTAAATCCTTTTCACGTTTTTTATCCTCACCGATTTCTTTGATCAGGTATTTCGGTGTTACAGGTGCAGGACAAAGTTTGGTGTAAAACTTGCCCCCTGTAGGTTGATAGAAAAACTCGACACTAAAGAATCCCGGTGTTCCAAATGTCGCACAGGCGGGATCTAAATTTTCTAAATACCGTCGGAAGGAACATTCACGATCATCTATGCAGAATAATCCTTGAAAGGTTTTTTGGTGAGGTGCAATATATGCGACTTCCTCGGTTTGTAGCCCTTTTAATACTTGATCGTAATAGGTCCACTCAAAGGCTTCTTGCCAAAGTGATAGGACTTCTAGCTGTTCTGATTTAACGATTGGGTCATGTAAACTTGGAATTGTTTCGCTGAGATGCTCATCCAAAGGTTTCCATTGTCCCAATTTGTGATCTAACGCATCTATTTCGAGCAATAATTCCAATTGAATTAATTCCTCAAGTTTAATGAGACGCGAGTCTAGTAAGGTTTGCGGTAGGTCTTCAACCGTAGATACCATCCCTGACCATCCTTGATGAGCGAATTGTTGGTCGTATAGATATTGCTCATAAAGGGATTCGTTATTACCCACGAGCAAAGCTAAGAGATCTTCAATGCGCGTATTTTCATTTAACAAAAGCGCTTTTGTTGATTTTTGCTTGAAAATACTGAACCAACTGCTTGTTTCTAATTTTCTGACTGCCGACAAAAAAGAGAGATCATCTATGGGAAAATTCCAAATCGAAATCCCTTGATCAAGGTAGTTTCCAAGTAAACGAAACAAGGTTGGATGCACCAAAGAATCTAAATCAATGTTGTATTGTTTTTTCCATTGGCCACGGAGTGCACCTACGCGTGCATGTTCTAGGGCTTCGTAATGACTATGTAAAAGTTTGCCTTTCCAAATTTCCTTTTTTGCTCCTTTTTTTTGCGTTAACGTTCTGTCGATAATTTCATCGGAGATTCGTCCCGTTTTGTATAGACTTCGAAAAGTTGCTAAAGGGAAATAGACTTGATAGCCTAACTTAACATGTGCCATTTCAAGCGCCTCATGGAAAGGTAGGTTTTGGAAAGCATGTAACGTATTATGGTGCACAAAGTCCATGAGTGGAGCTTGTGCTGGCAAAAAGTGCTTCAGTTCATGAATCACTTGATGCAAATCAAATTTGTGTTGCATAAGAATATCGTGGTAGTAAACCACTTGTTTAGGCGAATGAATAAAGGATTACTCGTTGGAGTTATCCTATAGCCTGATATTCCTGAATTGAATAAATATGGGGGTAGAATTGTGGTTAACCTTATCACGAATAAGGTGGGCATTTGCTAAAGCTTTTGCCCCCACATGTGGGCAAGTAAATCTACTTGAAAGGGTTAAATGAAAAAAACTAAGCTCATGCGATTCATCTTCATCCTCGCTATTGTCGGTTTCCTCCATTAACAAATTGACAAACGAGAGAGTTTTGGGCTCTGTTTTTTTAATTTGTTTTTGATTTGTTATTAATACTTCTTCTTGTATACCAAATACCTGCTTTGCCGACGCAATTGTCGTAAAGAAGCATATGGACACAAATAAAAGAAAGTGTTTTAACAAACGCATGATACAAATATAGCTAAAATAAGTAAGAGTTAAGAGTGAAGAGTTTAGAGTGAAAATGTCAATTAAAACAACTCTTCACTCTTCACTCATCACTCATTCTCACTTACTTTTTCAGCGAAGTTAAATATTCCACCACATCCCGAATCTCTCGTTTACTCATCATTGAACCCATCGGTGGCATGCTCGATGGATAGTTTTCACGTGATTTGATCCGTGCGGTCGCGATACGTAAGGGTTCTGCCTCACTCGTCTTCAATTGAATTTCATTTTCTGTTTCCTGAATAACGGTCCCCGTCACTTCCTGACCATCGGTTAACACCAAAGAAATCATGCCGTAACCGGGTGCTATTCGAGCACTGGGCTCAATTAAGGCTTGTAAGATTTGCTCACGTGTCAAGCGACTGCCAATGCCCTTTAAAGATGGACCTACAACACCTCCATCTCCTCCTACATTGTGGCATCGAATACACTCAACGGATTGATTTCGAGTAAAAATGAGATTGCCATTTTGAATATTACCCCCATATAAGGCATCCTTGTATTCATCCGTTAACGTCCCTTTGGTTTTCAAGGCATCTAATTTGGCTACCAACATATCCGATTTAGTTGCTTCCACAGCCTCCATTAAATCCAATTTAATGCCGGCTGGTAATTTGTTATCAACCATGCGTGCAATTAAATCAGCCAATACATCTTGCGTATTTTCTGCAGGCATTTTGGCAATACTTTGTAATAATTGTTGTTGCTCAGGTACGCTACCTTTCTCAAAAATAGGATTAATGATGCCCGGAAGTTGATTTTTTGATAGGACAATTTTGTCCAAAGATCCTAATGCCATAGCACGTACATTTCGGTCAATATCTTCAATTCCTTTAGTAAGTAATAAAGGTAGATTTTGATCTTTCAATGCGATAAGCGAACTTAATTGGCTTGCACGAACCTTCTGACTCGGATGATTTAGGAACAACTGAGTCTGCTCCGATTTAACATCTTGAATACCTAACTCCGAAATCAGTGTACCCGTTGCAATCAAAACTTCTGGATTTTTGCTCTTCAGGAAAATGGGAATAATACCGGCAACTTTGGCCACAACGTCAGATGATTTACGATCCAATGGCCCACGATGGCGACCATCAACCCGATCTAATACGGATGGATTTCCCCAAGTTCCCAACGTAGCAATGCCTTCAGCACGCAAGGCATCTGGAATATCTTGACGTTGAATATAAGCTACTAATAAATCGATTTCTTTCGCCGTGCCTACTCGCAAACAGGCATTGATTGCCCGACGAATCAAAGCCTCATTTGTCCATTTTGAAACAGCTAAAGTTTGCGCTAAGGCAGGCAAGGCTTCGGGAATGGATTCATCATCGTGGATGGCTCTGGCAGCTTCCGTGACAATATATTCATCCGAGTCTTGCAAGAATTGCGCAACAGCTGGATTTTTCAATCGACGTAACACCAATACGGCAGCTATACGCAAGGAACGATTGGAAGACGAAGCTAATGCGGAAATTGGCTCAACTCTTCCAATCCGACTTAAAGCCAAAACAGCAGCATGACGTAAATACACATCTTGATCCTGATTTTGGTTGATTAAATCCAATAAAGGATTGACTGCTTGTTCCGCTCCCATTCTACCCAGTGCCTGCGCAGCAAAGAATTGTACTCGCGCGGAAGTTGAAGTTAAGCGAGGAATAATCGCACCTGCTGCACTTGAATATTTATTATCCCCCAATACCTTAATCGCCTGTGCCTGAATTTCAAGATCTGCATCTTGAATCAAAGGCATTAAGCTCTCATGCAATGCGGGTTTAGTTCTTGCCAGTTGGCCAATTCCCCAAATTCCATGCACACGTGCTAATTGATTATCTTTTTGACTGATCGCTTGATTCAAAATAGTTGATTCTCCTCGGGCCACTAATTCAAACTGTGCCTTTTGTCTTACACGCATATCACCGTAATACAACAATTCACCGAGTTGATTTACGGGTGCTTTCGAATAATCCATTTGAATTAATTCCTTCGTTTTTTTACGTTCAACGGCTAAATCATTTGTTTCGGCTGTTACATCTAATTTCCAAACGCGTCCAAAGTTTTTGGCATCCCATCCATTTACCCAATCTGCCGCATAAAGTGCCCCTTCTGGACCAAATCGAATGCCCGTAGGTAAAATTCCACTCACCACATCTACTTCCGAATTAAAATCGAAGGATGCTCCTTTTGGCTTTAAATCAAATGCCCAAATGTGCGAATTGTTCGCATTACCCACGAATTCAACCAAGAAAAACTTGTTTTGCCATTTCTTACCTAATGCCGTTCCTGGATTAAATACCATGCCGGTAGGGCCATTGTGGTAATTACGGATCGGTGGAATGATGTAGGCTGCTTGGCCTTCCCAACGAGGTAAATACAACTTTTCATCCATCCAAACTTTGTATAAATTGTTCTTCGGATCCGTGTATTTTCCATATTGCCAGTTGGAACGCCAACCAATATCCGCTCCTTCAACGATATGTACTAATCGCTCACTTTCTCCTTGATGATCTCCATCATTATCTGAGCTGATGATATTACCATAGTGATCAAAGGCAAATTCATGCGTATTACGAATTCCATAGGCAACAATTTCGAAATCAGTACCATCCGGATTGGAACGAACTAATACGCCCGAATTGGGATTGGGTAAGTTCCGACCATCGACCGTTGTGATGTTGGCTCCAATGTCCCCAATTTGCCAATAGATTTTACCATCAGGTCCTTCGATGACACTGGACATACCATGTCCCCCGAAACCAATATGCACGGCAAAACCGGTAGCAATCGATTTGGCATTTGTCCACAAACCTTTCTTGTTGGTATTATCTAATCGCCACAAATCAGGCCCTATCGCAACAAATGCATCTTTTTTACGAACCAATAAACCTCCAGCAACGTCAGTAACTTCTTGGTTAAATTGATTTAAGATGCGTGTTCCTTGATCGGCATATCCATCGCCATTCTTATCTTCCAACTTCCATATTTCCTCTTTCTCAATCGTTAAATCATGCCAATCGTGAACGCCATCCCCATTTAAGTCGGGAAGCCACGCATTCTTTTCCGAGTTCTCAGGTGCGAACGTTTTATGTAAAAATGCTTTACGGTCCTCGACGGTTTTAAAACCAATGGATTCGGTCATCCAATCGCGATGACCCCGAATATCAAATTCTGAAACTTTTCCACGGTTCGTGCTATTCAAATAAACAGCGCCCTGATCATCAATATCAATGGCAACAGGATCTGGAGCTAAACTGTCAGATGCCCAGCGCGTGATGGCCATGCCTGGGGTAATTTTAATCGGCAATTTCTCTTTGGCTGCTTGCGCACGTTCCGCGATTTGATCTTGATCCTCAAAAATGACTTGATACGTGGTTTTTTCTTGGGAGCTTGTACAGCCTATCGCCAATAATTGCAGTAAGCCTGCAGCTAGTAAAATCTTTTGTTTCATAGGTTTATAACTTAATTCTCTTCGTCCATCATGCTGCGACGCTGTTTCGCGGCTTGCTTGGTGGTATTAAATCGGTAGTTAAAAGTAATATTTATTTGTCTTAATCTACCCTGCATTTCCCGGTTTGTGAAAAAGGTCGTGCCATTTGTCTCCATACGCATAATACGCGAGTTGAAAACATCCAATACATTTAAACTCAACGTTCCCTTGCCCTGCATCACATCTTTGGTTGCGGATAGGTCCATCCAGGCAATTTGTCCACGCTTACCTTGTGCCGTTTTTTGAGCTGCCTCATAATTTGCCCGTACTTGTGCATCGATTCCCGCACCTAGTTTGATCCGTGATGTATGCCGAACAAACCACGAATAAGTATCGACTAAATAGTTTGCATTAATGTTACTCGCATCGATTACGGCCCGAAATCCATTAAAGCTTAAATCTGCCTTGTAATTTTTTGACACATTAAATGAACTCGTTAATTCAATCCCCATGGATTGTTGGTCCGCAAAGTTTTGTGGCAAACTTTTCGAGAAGCCTTGTGAATCCACCGTTCTAATTTGATCGATTTTGCCGGTCGTATAACGATAGTAAACAGAGGAACTTAAACTTCCCGCATCGAAATATTTCAAATGACCCAAATCAAATGAATTCGTAAACTCAGGGTTCAAATTGGGATTACCGGAGAAAAAGTTACGATTGTCCGAGAAGGTGACAAAGGGACTTAATTCATTGTAAGTAGGTCTACGGACCCGACGAGAATACCCTAGTTGGAAGGAACTATTCGGATTGAAAGCATACGTAAAGTGAGCACTCGGGAATAGATTCGAATAATTGCGCGGGTTCTTTTCTTGTGTCTGTTTTAATTCTGTCTGTATATCGGTTAATTCCCCACGAAGCCCGAATTGGTATGAAAATTTGTTCTTTTTGTTTCCCAAGATCAAATAGGCCGCAGATATATTCTCATTATATACGAATATATTTTGCAAACCCGGTATTACCGAAAAGCCTCCATCCGCTTGTTGCTGCGTAACGGTGTAATCATTTGTCATGTCCCGAAAACTAGTCCGCAAGCCCGTTTCGATTTTCCCATCTTTACCCAATGGATTTGTATAATCTGCTTGCAGAATCCATTGACGCTCATATTCGTCATTTAATGCCTTTTGAACCAAGGTATTTTCTGGAAATGCCGTTCCATCTGCATATTGACTTTTCTGGGTGTATACTTGATCCGACTGCTCCCAATAATCCAAATACCGTAAATCGGCGGAGAACTCCTTCCCTTTTTTAGCAAAGGATTTCTTAAATGTCAACGCATATTCAGCATTGGGTTCCGTCTCCTTTTCATCTTGTTGACGATAGGTATTAGAATAGATACTGCTAAGCGATTTACGATAGTCTACGTAATTAAAATCAGTAATGCGTCGAACATGGGTACTTCGGAAGATATAAGACCCTGTTAAAATGGTTTTATCATTAAAAAAGTAATCAGCACCTCCACGAATGTTATTAACTAAACCGGTTACATTGTTTTGGCTGGTTTGTTGGAGGTAATTGGTTTGTTCTCCTGTATAAACCTCCTGATATAAATTCCCTCTTCCTGGTGTTCTGCGGTAGAATAGCCCATAGTTTAAAAAGAAATTCAATTTATTCTTGCGGTAATTGATAATGGCGGTCCCCCCAAAATTTTCCGGATATCCCAGGGTCGTTTCGATGGCTCCATTGAAGCCCTGGTTTTGATTTTTCTTCAAAACGATGTTGATAATCCCAGCCATCCCTTCTGCCTCGTAACGCGCGGAGGGGTTTGTAATGATTTCCACTTTATCAATGAGATTACCTTGTAAAGATTGTAAGCCAGATGATCCGTTGATGCCCACAAGCGTGGATGGTTTTCCATCAATCAAAATGCGGACATTTTCACTTCCGCGTAAACTAATACCTCCTTCGCCACTCACTTGCACGGATGGTAAATTTCCTAATATTTCCGCAGCCGTAGCGCCTTTATTGGCCGCATCAGTCCCCACATTAAATACCCGTTTATCTAAAGCGAGCTCCATACTCGCTTTTTGCCCTTTGACGGTTACCTCCGCTAAGGTTTTTGTACTGGCTTTCACTTGTATTTGCCCGAGTGCTGTGGATTTACTGATTTGGACTTGTTTAAGCGTTTGAGCTTCAAATCCGACACTTTCGATGATGATATCGTAAATACCTTGCGCTACTTCGATACTGAATTCTCCTTTGTCATTCGCAATAGCCCCTGTAATCAATTTTACGGGATTGGCTGTTTGTATACGAATGCTTGAAAAAGGAATTGGGCTTGTCGAGTTGGCTTCAATAACTTGACCACTTAGTTTACCTTTTGATGGGCTTTGACTTTGGCCAATAAATGAAATTGCCAAGAATAGAATGAGGTATAGATGTTTCAAAAGAATAGGTTTAAATAGACTTGCAAGTTAAAAAGACGTAAGAGAAGTTTTTATACCGATTTGTTGGTTTATGTTGGAGAATTTCC
>JAGOAA010000016.1:17456-44603 GCA_017984215.1 Cytophagaceae bacterium | reverse complement strand
TTTATTTTCTCTGCATCTTATACGGATAAAGGAAATGGCAAAATGGCTCCTGCTACGGGTCAAAAAGTGGTAACCTTACGCGATGCGAAAGTAGCTGCTAGTTCATGCGATGCGAATGCAAAAACGATGAAAACGAAAGTTGATGGACTTGGCGAGATTTTGGTTGCCCTTGGCGATCAAGGTTATGCCTCTTTCAATCAAATCGATTTGACTGGAATTAAGCAAATCAAGGTTTCCGCTTTTGTTTTAGCAGGCCAAACGGCTGGAGGAAAACTTGAGTTGCACCTTGGTAGCCCAACTGGCAAATTAGTGGGTAGCGTTGATATTCAGAAAGCAGGCCAGGTTGCTATGCCCGTTGATGCAGCGGGTGTGAATGACTTGTACTTCGTATTTGTCAATCCAGGAGCTGGTGAGAAAGCGCTTTATGCGTTGAAGGAGTTCTTCTTTGAGAACTAGGTTTTTAATACCCCAGGTTAAAACCTGGGGTTATAATAATTTGGTTTATATAGAATAAAAAAGAGGCCCCAAGCGGGGCCTCTTTTTTATTTCGGAGGGTGGTCATCCATTCGGATGGCCTTAATGTACAAGTTCTCGACTTTCTTTCTCGCCCAATCCGTTTTGCGTAAAAATGTCAAGCTCGAATTGATACTCGGCTCATGCGCGAAACAATTGATACGAATGCGGCTTGCGAGTCCTTCCCAGCCATATTTATCAACTAAATATTCGATAATAAACTTAAGTGTTTTGCCTTCTAATGGATCCATCGTTTATGCTCTTTCGGATAGTTCTAACCAGCGTAATTCTTTTTCTTCTAGGGTGTTTTTCAGGACTTCAATTTCCTTTGCCCAGTCGGCCAATAATTGAAAATCTTCAGAACCTCCATTTAATTGCTCAATCAAGGTCTCTTTTTCAGCTTCCAATTTGGCCATTTCTTTCTCCAAATCGTCAAACTCTTTTTGCTCCTTAAAGCTCAATTTTGCTCCTTTTTGTACGGGTGCAACAGGCGTTTCAATCACCTGAGCTTTGACTACTGGAGCCGGCTCTTTTTCCTTATTTTCTAAAGAAATGCGGTAATCAGTATAGTTTCCGTTAAAGAAATTTACTTCGCCTTCGCCTTCCACCAAGATCAATTGGTCGACCAAATTATCCATGAAGTAACGATCATGGGAAACAAGTAATAGACAGCCCTGGAATTCACTTAAAAAGTCTTCTAATAACTGAAGTGTATCCAAGTCTAAATCATTCGTAGGCTCATCCAGAATCAAGAAATTGGGGTTTTTTACCAAGACTTGCATCAACTGCAAACGCTTTTTCTCTCCACCGGATAGTTTCGAAACGGGTGTGTATTGTTGGGCCGTTGGGAATAAGAATTTGCTCAAAAACTGACTAGGTGTCAAAGATTCATTCTTTCCGTATGGAATCACCTCAGCAATCTCCGTAATCGTATCGATGACGCGTTGCTCCGGCTTGAATTCGAATGGTAATTGTGTGTAATAACCAATCACCAAAGTCTCACCCGGGTCAATCGTACCTGAATCAGGTTGTTCTAAGCCGGTCAATAATTGCAAGAAAGTTGTTTTGCCTGCGCCATTTTTGCCCACAATCCCAATGCGGTCTTTTTTCTTGAATGTGTAGGTAAAATCATTGACGATTTTCTTCTCGCCCCACGCTTTTTTCAGGTGGTTGATTTCAATGATTTTATTACCCAAACGGGACATTTGAATATTCAATTCCAGCTTGCTGTCATCTACTTTGCGATGCGCCATTTCTTCTGTTTCCGAGAAGGCGTCGATGCGGGATTGTGATTTGGTTCCACGTGCTTTCGGTTGGCGACGCATCCATTCCAATTCCTTGCGGTAGAGGTTTTTGGCCTTCGCTACTGTACTTGCCTCAGAAGCCTCACGCTCTGCTTTTTTCTCTAAGAAATAGCCGTAATTTCCTTCGTACGTGTAAATCGACCCGAGCGCCAATTCCATCATTTTGTTGCATACCTTATCCAAGAAATAACGGTCGTGGGATACGACTAAAACCGTTACGTTTGGCCCGGATAAAATACCTTCTAACCATTCAATGGTCTCTATATCCAAATGGTTGGTCGGCTCATCCAGAATCATGATATCAGGACTTTCGATCAATAATTTCGCCAAGGAAAGGCGTTTCTTTTGGCCCCCAGATAACGTAGAAACTTGTTGGTCTCCATCGGGAATGCCTAATCGTGTGATAATTTGTTTGGCTCTCGCCTCATAATCCCACGCATTATTAGCTTCCATCAAGGCAAAGGAATCTTCCAATTCTTGCGGATCGCCCGAAAGCATAGCTTTTTCGTAGGCCTTAATTGCTACGGCACTTGGCAAATCATCTGAAAACAGATAGTTCAACACACGTTCGCCTTCTTCAAAAAACGGATTCTGAGGAAGGTAACCCACGCGAATTCCTTTGCGGATGGTAATCTTGCCTTCGTCGGGGGACTGCATGCCCATGATGGATTCCATCAGGGTTGTTTTACCCGTTCCATTTTTTCCGATGAGCGCTACTTTTTCGCCTTTTTGCAAGCCGAAAAATAGGTTTTTAAACACCCAGCGTTCGCCAAGATTTCGCGAAATATTCTCCGCCGATAGATAATTCATAAGGTATTAGTCGTTTGCTTCTGCAGCTTCCTCACGCATTTTTCTGCGCAATACTCGGCCCGAAACGATGATGCTAATCTCGTATAATCCGAATAACGGAAACGCGACGAGCAATTGGGAAATCACATCTGGAGATGGCGTAATAATCGCTGCCACTAACAAGATGACGATTAAGGCATGCTTGCGGTATTCGCGCATAAATGAAGGCGTTAAAATGCCAACCTGCGATAATACAAAAGCAACCATAGGTAATTGAAACGTTAATCCACAAGCCAGTGTCAACATCGATAATAACGAGATGTAATCGTTGATGTCAAATTGGTTTTGAATGGATGGGTCCAACTTGAAGTTGGCTAAGAAATTGATGGCCATAGGAGCGACCACAAAATAGCCGAAGGATACGCCAACAAAAAATAATAGTGACACCCAAAAGACAGCTCCGCGAGCTGCTTTAAGTTCTTTGGATTTTAAACCTGGGCTAATGAAGCGCCAAACCTCATAAAATGCATAAGGAAATGCGAACATTAAGCCGACAATGATGGATTGTGTTAAGGCCATCATGAATTGCCCTGAAACCTCGCGAGACTGAAGAATAAAGTCGGCCTGCTGCATGCAAAGACTTGTCCAGCCGGTTAAGTCTGCCAACTGGCAAAGGACCTGATTGGTCCAGAAATCCACTTTGGTAGGACCCATGATGACGATTCCGAAGATTTCATTTCGGAATATCCAGGCAGCAATGGTGAAAATCAAGATAGAGGCGATGGACCGGATGATGTGCCAGCGCAACTCTTCCAGGTGATCGAGAAAGGACATTTCGGTCCCATCTTTATCTTCGTCTAATTCATCGTCCCAATCTTGATCTAAGGCCATTTTTGTTAATTATAGATATAATGGGAATTGTTTAACCCATTCATTTACTTCTCCTTTAATTGTCTTCAATACCGCTTCGTTGTCGTGGTTCATCAAAGCCTTATCGACCATCTCAACGATTTGAGACATGTCAGCTTCTTTCAATCCACGTGTCGTCATTGCCGCCGTACCTACACGCATACCTGATGTCACAAATGGAGATTTGTCATCGAATGGCACCATGTTTTTGTTGATGGTGATATCTGCTTGGATCAAGGTATTCTCAGCTAATTTACCGCTCAAACCTTTTGGACGTAAATCGATCAACATTAAGTGATTGTCCGTTCCACCCGAGATGATATCGTATCCTTTTGCCAAGAATGCCTTTGCCATCGCTTGTGCGTTTGACTGAACTTGTTTCGCGTACGTTTCGAATGTTGGGGTTAAAGCCTCACCAAAAGCAATCGCTTTGGCAGCAATCACGTGCTCTAATGGGCCACCTTGTGTTCCTGGGAACACGGCGCCGTCTAGACATGCCGACATTAATTTCAAGTCGCCTTTCAACGTTTTGAAACCAAATGGGTTTTCAAAATCGTTGCCCATCATGATCAAACCACCACGAGGTCCACGTAACGTTTTGTGCGTTGTTGTCGTGACGATATGGCAATGTTGCATTGGGTTGTTCAACAATCCTTTCGCGATTAACGCTGAAGGATGAGAGATGTCGGCTAATAAAATGGCTCCTACCTGATCTGCAATGGCACGTAAACGCGCATAATCCCAATCACGAGAATAAGCTGACGCACCACAAATGATCAATCTTGGTTTTTCTTTCAAAGCCGTAGCTTCTACTTTATCCCAGTCAATTAAACCTGTTTCTTTTTCTACTCCGTAGAAGAATGCTTGAAAGTATTTTCCAGAGAAGTTTACAGGAGATCCGTGTGATAAGTGACCGCCATGAGACAAGTCAAATCCTAGAATTTTATCACCTGGATTTAAGAATGACAAGAAAACTGCTGCATTTGCTTGCGCACCTGAGTGTGGTTGCACGTTCGCCCATGTGGCACCGAATAATTTTTTCGCACGCTCAATCGCTAGGGTTTCCACCTCATCCACAACTTCACAACCGCCATAATAACGCTTGCCTGGTAATCCTTCCGCATATTTATTTGTCAATACACTTCCTTGCGCTTCCATCACTTGTGGGGATGTGAAGTTCTCTGAAGCAATTAACTCAATGCCGAATTCTTGTCGGTGAGCTTCTTGAATAATTAAAGAAAAAATTTCGTTGTCTCTTTGGGTAGGAAATGTGCTAGCAGCCATGAATATAAGATGTTCTTGATTACGTATTTTAAGGGTGTAAAATTACGTTTTTTTATCTGAATAGAAAAACGAAAAAGGAGGAACTATCCCGACAAATATCACGTTTGTATCCCAACAAAAAAGCGTAATTTTGAAGGCATTAATTTTTCAACAAATGAAATTAAAATTCTTAGCGCTGTTCCTATTCTTTTCGGTACAGTTATTCGGACAAAAAATTACACCAGCGAAATGGTCGTGGTCTTTATCGCCAGCGCAACCTACTGTAGGTCAAGAGGCGGAATTGATATTTAAGGTTACTATTGACAAAGGCTGGTATTTATATTCATCAGATTTCGATAAAGATTTAGGGCCTGTGGTGACTACGGTAACGTTGAAGCCGGGATTAGGCGTTGAAGCGGTAGGTCCCTTAAAGGCAATTAACCCACACAGCAAAGAAGATAAAGAGATTTGGGGTGGGACATATACCTACTTTACGGAAAACGCTGAGTTTCGCCAAAAAGTGAAAATCACTTCTGATAATTGGTTGATCGATGGGGCCTATGATTCCCAAACTTGCTCGAATGAGAGCGGTCTTTGTGTTCCCATCAAAGGAAATTTCAAGATTTCAGCGACGGAGGACTCAAAAAAAAAAGCCTCTGATGTAGCTGGGGGTGGGCTAATTGAGTTCTTTTTTGTGGCCTTGGGCGCTGGCTTGTTAGCCTTATTGACGCCATGTGTTTATCCCTTGATTCCGATGACGGTTAGTTTCTTCACTAAGAAACAGGGTGGAAAGCGTCTCGCTTTCTTGTATGGTTTGTTTATTGTCTTGATTTATGTGTTTTTCGGTACTATACTCGCATTCTTTGCGGGGGCTAGTTTTGCGAATTTCTTAAGCACGCACTGGATTCCTAATTTACTTTTCTTCGTCATTTTTATCTTTTTTGGAATCTCCTTTCTGGGAGCATTTGAAATCGTTTTGCCTTCGGGTTTAGTGAATTCGGTGGATGCCAAATCAGATAAAGGAGGTTTGATGGGTGTGTTTTTTATGGCCTTTACATTGGTATTGGTTTCATTTTCTTGCACAGGCCCTTTGGCGGGTTCGATTCTGATTGCAGCATCTCAAGGGGTTTTCCTAAAACCGATTATCGGGATGTTGGGCTTTTCGTTAGCCTTCGCCATTCCGTTCACTTTGTTTGCGATCTTCCCAGGTTTCATGAAGTCGTTGCCGAAGTCGGGTAATTGGATGAATGAAGTGAAGGTGGTCTTGGGATTCTTGGAAATTGCCCTAGCCTTTAAGTTTTTAAGTGTAGCGGATCAAGTTTACCACTGGCATTTATTAGATCGCGAGATTTTCTTAGCGATTTGGATTGCGGTGTTTGGTGCTTTGACTTTATATCTATTTGGTAAGATTTCCTTGCCGCACGATGGTCCTTCGAAAAACTTATCGGTGCCTCGTACCTTGTTTGCAACGGCGGTCTTGGCTTTCGTTATCTACTTAATCCCAGGTATGTTCGGTGCGCCCTTAAAAGGTTTATCGGGTTGGTTGCCTCCATTGAGTTCACAGGATTTTAAGGGTTCAGGCGCTATTGTTTCAGCACCCGTGAAATCGGATCAGGGACAAAAGAAATATGCCGATTTCCTTACGCTTCCGTTAGGTCTTCAAGGGTTCTTTGATTTTGAAGAGGCCAAAGCCTATGCGTTAAAAGTCAATAAACCCTTATTCATCGACTTTACTGGTCATGGCTGCGTGAATTGCCGGAAGATGGAGGAAAATGTGTGGTCAGACCCACAAGTATTAAAACGGCTGCAAGAAAAATATGTTGTTGTTGCGCTTTACTGCGATGATAAGACTGAACTGCCTTCGGAGCAATGGTATGTATCCAAAGTAGATGGCCAGGAAAAAAAGACCTTGGGAGATCAAAATCTTGACTTTCAGATTACACGCTTTAATTCAAATGCGCAACCACATTATGTCTTATTAGATCCTCGAAATGATGCAGCACCGATGGTAAAGCCGGTAGCATTTGATGCCGATATCAATCATTTTGTGTCATTTTTAGATCAGGGCGTAACGATTTATCAAGCAGCGAAATAATGAATTGGGGAGCCTATTTTGCGGTCATGGCCGCATCGTCGATTAAATTTGTTGCAGGGCCCTTGACGGGTTTTGGTTTAGGGCTTTCGATGGTCGAAACCATCCTTTGTACCTGGGTGGGAATGATGACCACGGTGTCGATTATGTTGACGATGGGACGCTTTATTGTTCAGCAAATTTCACGAATCCGCGTTCAAAAACCTAAGTTGTTTTCGGGACGCGCGCGTTATGCTGTACGTATTTGGCAGCGCTTTGGGATTAAGGGTATAGCGGTGATGACACCGTTACTTTTTACACCAATTGGGGGAAGTTTACTTGCCTTATCTTTCAAAGTGCCCACGCCTCGCGTATTGTTTTTTATGGCTATTTCAGGGATATTCTGGGCTGTGGTGTTTACGGTCATGTTTTACCAGTTGACCTTTCTTCGAGATTTACTCATTCACTAATGGGCATAAAAAAAGCCAGTCATCGACCGGCTTTCTCCTCAAAATTATATTGGTAATTAGTTTCCTTTCGAAATTTCTTTTCCTTGGAATAAGTTCTCGCGAATTGCATTTGCACGAACTTCTAATTCAGGTTTAGCTGTATATGTATTTTTAGATTGAACTGCAGCTGAATCTGGGTGAACACCGTACACATATTCATCACCTGCGTGTAAATCTTTTTGTTTAATGCGGTTGTTCTTTTGGTAATCACAAGCTGTAGCAACTAGCGCTAGCGCAACAATTGGAAGTAGATTTTTTAATTTCATTGTTCTCTTTGGACAAAAATACGATACAAAAGTAAGGCCAAATTTTGGTTTAAAAAAATTAGCTTTCTTCTAATTGATTAATTTTTTCGACGAGAAAATCCATCAACTCAGCGATATATGTTTGGCTGAAGTTGAAGGAGATGCCTGCAGTCGCATAAATCTCTTTCATGGGTTTCGTATATCCTAAACTCAATGCATCTAAGTATTGATTCAATGCTTGGCTAGGATTTTCGCAATAATTGCGCCAAACAGCTAACGCCCCCAATTGTGCAATGGCGTATTCGATGTAGTAAAAAGGTACTTCAAATAGGTGTAATTGTTTCTGCCAAAGCTTCGCTTTTACTTGTTCGATTCCCGACCAATCCGTGATGGAGTCTGAGAATGTGGAGAAGATGCGATTCCATGCTTTACTACGCTCTTCGACACTATGTGTTGGGTTTTCATAAATCCAATGTTGGAAGGCATCTATCGTCGCCACCCAGGGCAATGTGTCTAAAATATCCTCTAAGTGCTTGATTTTAGCTCTTTTGGCATCTTTGGGGTCTTGAAAGTATTGGTCCCATTCGTCCATGGTAATCAATTCCATGCTCATGGATGCCAGTTCTGCCACTTCCGATGGGAAATTACGGAAGGCATTCAAGCTTAAATCTTTGGTTAAAATCGAATGCACCGCATGGCCACCTTCGTGTAATAATGTGACCATATCACGCACCTGCCCAGCGGCATTCATGAAAATGAATGGGAAGCCACTCTCCTCTAATGGATAGTTGTATCCCCCCGGATTTTTTCCTTTCCGTGAGTCTAAGTCAAAGCGATTTAGCTTCACCATTTCCTTCAAGCAATTACTTAGGAATGGATCAATATTTTCAAATACCTGAATGGTTTTATCCAAAAGCTCTTGCCCGGTTTCGAAGGGCTTTAAGGGTTTTCGGCCGAGTACATCCACCGACTTATCCCAAGGTTTTAAGGCCTCAAGCTGTAACACCTTTTTGCGTTTTTCAGCCTGTTGGTTGATGATCGGTACTACGGTATTTGCCACCGCTTCATGAAATTCAAAACAGTCGGCTGGGGTGTAGTCAAAGCGGCCAAGGCTCGCAAAGGAATAATCCCGGTAGTTTGCAAAGCCTGCATTCAATGCAACTTCATGTCTTTTTTCAACCAGCTGGTTGAAAAGTGTGTCTAAGTTTTCTTGAATGGCTAAGCGCGCGCTCGACACTTTTTCGTAAACCTCTTGGCGTTTTGTGCGATCTGTGGATTCTAGATAGGCATTGGCTTGTTGTAGGGTTTTTTCCTCTCCATCAATTTCAACCATCAGTGAACCTGTCGCCGCGCCATATTGGGTTTGTAAGTTTTGCAATTCGGTGAATAGCGGAATGTTTTCTTCCCGGAATATTTCGATGGATTTCTTCATGCCGCGCAACATGACGGCATAACCTGTTTCGGGTAGTTCGTTGATGAATGTACTTTCTGTTACCTTTTTGTTCCAAGCATCGTCGAAGACCGATGCGTTTGGCATGATCTCGTTGACGAATTGTTGGTAACTTAATTGATGCGCCTCATTTTGGTTGTCGCATGACATCTTGATATAACGCCAAGCGAAGTTTTCCGACAAATAACTTTCCAGTTCAGAACGGTTTTCACAAAACAGAATTAAATCTCCTAAGGAGTTTATTTCGGTTGCACTCAGTTGTTCGAAATAGGGTAATACACTTTCCCAGGTACTTAATTGGAAATCCTGTGCAAGAAATTTGCGTGGGGAGGATTGGGCGGAAATTTGGCGAGTCATGAACTTATTTTTTTGTAAAAATACATCAAATTTGGCTAGCTTTAAATCAAAATTTAGCGATATGAACTTACAAATACCCTCTGTTCAATTAAATAATGGAATTTCAATGCCAGCTTTGGGCCTCGGAGTTTATGCGCCGGAACAACAGCAGGAAGTGGGTCAGGCGGTCGAGGCAGCATTAGCCGTTGGCTACCGCCTCTTTGATGCCGCAGCGATTTATGGGAATGAAAAAGAAGTAGGAGAGGCTTTGCGGCAGGGGGGAGTTTCCAGAAATGAATTGTTTGTCACGAGCAAGGTGTGGATAGATGATATGGGGTTTGATGCTACGATGCGGGCTTTTGAGAAATCCTTGCAGGATTTGTCCTTGGATTACATGGATCTCTATTTAATTCACTGGCCGAAAGACCAACACCGTAAGGAGACGTGGAAGGCACTCGAGTCTTTGTATGATCAAGGTGTGGTGAAGTCCATCGGTGTTTCGAATTATTATCAAAAGCATTTGGAGGAATTGTTTGTCTACGCGAATGTTTGTCCGGCGATTAATCAAATTGAGTTGAGCCCCTTCTGTTATCTTCCGGAGGAACTCGATTTTTGTAAGCAAAATAATATTCAATTGGAGGGTTATGCCCCGGTGGTTCGCGGTCAAAAGAAAGACCATCCGGTTTTGATGGATATTGCTCGTAAATATGGCAAATCAACCTATCAAATTTTGATTCGTTGGGTCATCGAACAAGGTGCTATAACGATTCCTAAATCGATTCATCCGGAGCGGATGATTGAAAATGCGGAGGTGTTTGATTTTGTCTTGGATGCAGATGATTTGGCTCGAATGGCCGTTCTGTATGACAATACGCGGGTTGCTTGGGATCCACGGGATTTTTAGCCTCCCATAATGTGCGTGAGGGTATTTGGTTCCATCGGTAAAGGGAGAGTTCTTTTATTTTGTGGGAACGTTCGCAAAATTTGGCTAGTAAGTGAAGGAATTTCGGGCAGAAAGTTCAACTCATGAAATAGCATAGTGAGCCCATTTATTCACCTAAGTTGATTTTTATTTAGGATATAAAACTTAGCCTAGGTATAGATACAAAATAGCTATGCAATTTGCTTGATTCTGTCTATTTTCACTTTCCCATTTTTCATAAAATTGTAAGCAGATGAGAATTCTTTTTGTCCTTCTATATTTCACTTCCTTGTCCGTTTTAGGTCAAAAATTCACTCGGACCGAAATAGATGAAATAGAAAAGTCGGAGATTAAAACTTCGCTTTTGACATTCAAGGAATTCCTACATATGCCCAATGATGGGAATTATCCCCAACAAATCGAAGCCAACCTGACATGGTGTGAAAAAACATTTCAAAATTTGGGGTTTAAAACCACCAAGCTAGTTTCGTCGAATGTACCTCATTTATATGCTGAGTACATGACTGACCCTAAAAAGCCAAGCGTGTTATTTTATCTACAAATTGACGGTCAGCCTGTAGATAAATCTGCTTGGAATCAAGCTAGTCCTTTTGAGCCGGTGATTAAAAATCAAAAAGGTGATGAAGTTTCGTGGAATGAGATTGATACAAATATAGACCCTGAATGGAAAATATTTGCTCGGTCGGCTTCCGATTCAAAGGGCCCTGCTATGTGTTTGATTTCGGCTTTAAACGCGCTACGAAAAAGAAATATCACTCCTGCGTATAACGTCAAGGTAATTATGGATTTTCAGGAAGAGCTAAGCTCCCCGACTATCGCTGATTTAGTAAAAAAGAATCGCGCACAATTAGCGGCTGACCGTTTGGTTATCATGGATGGAACAAGGCATATTTCCGATATTCCCACGATCATGTTTGGAGCTAGAGGCATCGCAACACTAACACTTACCGTATTTGGTGCGAAGGAAAATTTGCACAGTGGCCAATATGGCAACTACGCCCCCAATCCAGCCTTGAAATTAGCCAAGCTTTTAGCAGGGATGAAAGACGATGATGGTCGGGTAACGATTCCAGGGTTTTATGATGGGGTTAACATTACGGCGGCCGATAAAAAATCATTTGCTGATATTCCCGAAAATATGGCTGAGTTAAATGCGGAAATTGGTATTGCGGAGGCCGAAAAAGTGGGGGAAAGTTATCAAGAAGCTATGCAGTACCCAAGCTTAAATATCCGGGGGTTACAAGCCTCCAATGTAGGAAAACTGGTAACCACGACGATTCCAAGTATGGCTATTGCTGAGTTAGATTTGCGGCTGGTCCCCGAAACACCAGGTCCGAGGCAAATAAACTTAATCAAAAACTACTTGACCCAACACGGGGTAACGTTAATCGATAGCTTGCCCACAGACGAGCAAAGAGCCCGATTCAAAACTTTGGCTATCCTTAAACAAAAAGAAGGATCACTACCTTTTCGAACACCGATGGATTCAGATATCGGGCTTTGGTTATCCAAAGCTACGGAAAGAGCTGTAGGTAAATTTATAAAAGTACGTGCCACAGGAGGTTCACAACCGATGGCGTCCTTCATCGAGACCTTAAATGTCCCAGCGGTTTCATTGCGAATACCTAATCCTTACAATAACATTCATGCGCCAAATGAAAACATTAAAATTAAAAACTACGAAGAGGGTATTAAAATGTGTATCGCGCTCTTAACGCAGCAAGCCGATTAGAAACGAAGGGTATATTATTCCACAAAGCGCATCAGCCAAGCTGAAATAATCCCTGCATAAGTACCTATGACATGGCTTAAAACAGCCAATAATACCCCTACGGAAGCTAAGGAAGGATGAAAAGCAGCCGCGATAGCCGGTGCTGTGGCGACTCCACCTATATTCGCTTGGCTTCCTACCGCCACAAAAAAGAAGGGCGCTTTTATGATTTTGGCAGCCACAATCATCGAGATAATGTGAATCAGCATCCATATGACAGCTACTGCGAGTAGTCCTACGTTTGCACCTATATTGAACAAATCCAATCGCATGCCAATGGTCATGATTAAGAAATAAATAAAGAGCGTAGCAAAATCTGTGCTGCCCAGCTTTTCCATTTTTCTAACTTGGGTAAAAGATAAAAGTATCCCTATGGTGGTCGATAAGAGTATCAACCATAAGAATTGGGATGCAAATGGTTCTAAACCATGCGCTATGAGCCATTCTCGATGTGGAGCAAACATTTCTGAAATTAACCCGCTGCACGCATGCGCTACAGCCGTACCTCCAAAGCCTATGCCCAAAATAAATGTCAGGTCTTTTAAGTCGGCAGGTTTGTCTTTCGTTTCTTTATATTTCAAGATATTACTTTTCACATCTTCGATCAACGTTGCATCAGCACCGAGCCAAGCATCAATTTTGGGTGAAATACCTGCGCCATAAAATAAGAGTGCGGTCCATACATTAGCTACCAGGGCATCGATGACTAAAATGATCACAAAAAGTTCCTCTGAGCATCCGTAAATCTCCTTCAAGGCTAATTGGCTACTACTTCCACCAATCCATGATCCTGTGATCGTAACCAGGCCTTTCCAATATCCTGCCTCCTGGGATGCGGCATTAAAGCTATCTGAAATGGTGGATACCATATACAATGCGATGGGGCCACCTAGCACGATGCCGATTGAACCGGTAAAAAAAATGATGAGCGCTTTATTACCTAATCCAAAAATAGCTTTCAGATTTGCAGTCGATAATAATAAAATCAAAGATGCAGGTAGTAAGTAATTGGTAGCAAAGCTGTATAAACCAGAAGTCTCTCCGTTAACTATATGATAACTATTGAGAAATCCAGGTATCAAATAACAAAATAATAAGGGCGGAATTACGCCATATATTTTTTTCCAAAGAACATGATTAGCGTCAGCACTGTAGAAAAGCCCTGCTAGCAGGATTAAAAATAGTCCTGCAATAATTGCATCATTCTCGATTTGGAAATAATTCATTTAATGGGTTTTTCGTGCTTCATGAAGGACCTTAAACTACATGCCAAATATATGCCAGCGTGCTGCCTTCGAATTGATCATTTTGTCACCATCATGGGCTACATCTGGTACAACTGCGATTTGATGAATTTTCTTTTTAGTGGAATAAAGTTGAATGTATTCGTAAAAAAATTGCCCCCGCTCTAAACGAAAACGGCCTTGCATATTTCCTTCGCAAGTCTTGTCCAAACTACTATCGTTCATGTTGACATCCTTTTCTCCTAGAATGTAGCGAATGTCACGTTTCAAAAATAGTTGCTGTATTGTTTTGATACCCACTTTTGAAGCATAAGGATTTAACTTGTTCATTCCTCTTGGGTAATCATTGTAATTAGGACAACCCGCCGTATCAGGTATCATAAACGTGATACCCGTTTCCGTCTTAACCGGTCGGCGAGCATCTAAATACAGATACGTGGACGGATTCATGACAATGAAATTAAATGTATAGGCCGAAGCAATCTCGGGCATAGGCGTCATGCCTACATAGCGGGAAACAAACTGCCCACCCGCAGAATGACCCACGATGGTAATTTTTTTCAAACTTGGAAAAAGCTTTTTATTGCTAACGCGCGCAATTAAGGAATCCACTAAACTGAAACTGCTGAATGAATCCTCCATCTTTCGTTTTTCACTGGATACGGATTCATCGCCTATTCGCCAATTATTCTTTACCCAGAACAAATGTGTGGCATCATGCTTGTGATCTTCCAGATCTTTCTCCGAATTAAATTGTGGTGAAATAAATAACGTTTCTTCGTTTTTGTTTGCTGCATTTACTGCTTTCTCTCCCCATTCGTAGTAATCAAGTCCATTTCTTCTGGCTCCGTGAATGTAAATGACTAGTTGCTTGATATTCGTATTCTGTGCCGAAATTGGATGATTGCTGCCATATCGAAATGAATAGGATTTATTGTTTTTACTAAACGTAAAGACATTAGGACATGCGCGTTCAATGGCTTGTGGCTTTTCATCTTGGGCATGACCGAGTAACGGAAAGAAAATACTAAGAATTAGCAAGGGAAGAAGTGATTTCATCGTTTTGGAATGCTAAACAAAACCCTCCAAGTTAACGTGCTTGGAGGGTTTTGATGTTTGTTTATACTTGAAATTTAGCCAATTGGTTAGCTTATTTATTTACTTCTGTAAGACTAAAAATTCCAGCGTCTACAGGTGCATTTTGATTAGCACTAAGCTCTGATTGTGCTACAATAAACCTTTGTGGATATTGCTTAACCGTCGCTGAATTAAACGGAGGCAATACTGCGATATCTTTCTCTTTTGAACCCAATCTTCTCAAGTCGTCAAAAGCTAAAATTCCAGTGAAGCCTGAGACATATCTTTCTTCAATAATTTCACGAAGTAAAGCTCTATCCGTAGCGATTCCATCTAAATTCTCTATTCCGTTTTTCTCAAAATCCGCTAATTCATAGGCATCATATTTTAATGGATCGGCCGCATTTAATTTAATAAACGCTTTTCCTCCAGCTAAATAGGCTCTCAATTTGTTCAATTGGATAATTCCTTCTGCTGTTTTCCCAACTCTTACAGCAGTTTCTGCCAAGATTAATAGGTTTTCCTCATAACCAACGATAGTCATCGGTGTATTCACCGCGGCTATACCTTTATTGTTGGTAGCGGAAGCCCCATCGAATCGGAAATAAGCTAAGCGTGCGTTTTCCTGAGTTTTTTTATTGTTACGTTTTGTTCCTAATAAAACATCCAGGTACGAACCCGTAAAACCCCAATATCCGCCTCGCTGATTAATCATTTTATAGTTCAGGTTTTGACTTCCATTTCCAAGAGCTGGCGGAGTGAAAACCAATGCGTCTGTGGGCGCTAACACACCCAATGAAGCTTCTTGATAGGCCTTTTCGTAATCACGTGTATACATGTACAAACGAGCTTTTAACGTGCGCGCTACTTTAATCCATTTTTGGGTATTTCCTGCAAACATTAAATCTTCAGGAATGGTCGTGTTGGGTGCCGCATTGAGCTCTGCAATCGCCTCATCTAATAAAATTTGTAATTGTGCAAAAACAAATTTTTGACTATCAAACTTAGGGTCAGCAACATCTTCTTTAGCTATTTCGGTGTAAGGAATATCCCCAAACAAGCTTGCCATTGTTCCTAATGTATTTGCTTCAAGTACCTTTGTAATCCCTGAATACTGTTTTGCTTTTGGACTTGCTGCCGTTTGTTGTCTCAATAGGCGCGCTTGTTTAACAACTCCCTGATAGGCATTCTGCCAGATGTTGTTACTTTCCTCTGCAGAGATATTATATTCCGCTAAACTTTTATACAATAGAATTAATCCTCTGGTTTGACCAGTCCACATACCACCGATACGCGTTGCATGGCCTGCCTGAACAGAAATATTCGCCAGTTCAACTCCTTTCAGCAATAAAACACCCGCTTCAAAAGAATCCGAGGAAATTTCATTTGGATTATCGTTGATTCCTTCAACAACTTTTTCGCACCCCACACTAAATATTAACAATAGCGATAGAGCTACATATTTTATATTTTTCATTGTATCAAATTAAGATTTTAAAAATTAAACTTCGCAGAAAATACCCACGAACGTGTACTTGGATTCGTGAAGTATTCAATTCCAAATCCATTGTCAACACCGGATTGATTTACCTCTGGGTCAATTCCTTTTACCTTAGTCCAGATAAAAAGATTTCTTCCCGAAATAGATAAATCGACTGACTCAAATTTGGTTGCTTTTCTAAACTTCGCGCCTCCAAAATTATAGCCCAAGGATACTTCCCGTAGACGCGTCCAGCTACCATCCGTGATCGAGAATTCGTTGATTGCGGAGCCCCCTAAACCACCACCTAGCGTGTTATACCAGTTTTCGTCCAATAAGACATCACCAGCGCCGTAATTGAAAATATTACCCCTAACTGTAGTTCCAGCTGGGAAAACTTTTCCTGCCGAGTTCTTAAGATCTTTTGTTAAGGTAACCTCGTTTCCGGTATCACCATAGGTTCCAAAAGAGTTTAACACAAAACGTGTTCTTTCTGCAAAATCTCCACCTTGGAATGTCTCAAACAATACATTGAAGTTCAATTTCTTGTAGAATCCTTTAAGTCCTAGACCTCCTCTCCAATCTGGATTGGGATTACCTATGATTCCTTGTTGAGGAGCAAGTTTAGGAAAACCATTGACATCTAAATCCAATGTGCCGTCTGCTTTTCTAGCTGCTTTACTTGAGAACAAGATTCCTAAAGGCTGCCCAACGATGGCGTTGGAAGTAATGGATTGGTCGGTTAAGGCTACTCTTTGAACACCAGCTAAGTCTAGAACTTTGTTTTTGTTATTGTTCCAGTTACCGTACAATTCTAAGCCATAATTAGCCTGCGCTAAAATTTTATATCCTAAATCAACCTCAACTCCTCTGTTTTCCATTCTGCCGGCATTGGTATATTTAGATAAAAATCCAGATGAAGGCGATAAGTTAACCGCTAATAAGATGTCCTTAATTTCGTTTTTGTAGTAAGTTACGCCTACCGTTAAACGGTCCTTAAAGAAACGTAAATCTGTACCCAACTCCATTTCTGTTTTAATTTCTGGTCTAAGTACATTATTACCTTGATCGTCATTTAGTCTGAAACCTCCTCCAAACTCATTGATATCCAATGCGTCATCATAGGTGCCATACGTAAAATTCTCATATGTGGTACCAAACTTGTAGGCCGTCGGTTGTACACCCACCTGTCCATAAGACATACGTACTTTACCAAAAGAAAGAACTTTGTTGGTCATATTAGGCAATTGTGAAAACTGCCAAGCCAAATCCATCGATGGGTAAAAATAAGTACTCTTTATCGTGGAAGCTGCTTCTTGTGTACCCGAAACACTTAAAAACACTTGCTTGTAAAAATCAAATGCGAAGATTGAGTACAATCGATTCGATCTGATGTGGTTTGTGCTATTCGAAACTTCAAAAGGAGCAACGCTATTGCTGAACGATTGAATTCTACTATTCACTAAGAAATTTTGTGAAGCAGTATACAGTGTATTTCTAGTTCGATCATTAATGTTATAGCCTAATGTTGCATTGAAACCAACTTTTTCCGGAACTAAATCGGGAAAGTCGGCGCGAACAATACCATCTAAATTGATTTCAGAAACAATAAAGTTCTCATTGTCTAATCGACCATTATTAAAACTCGTAGAACCCACAGGAGAGAAGTAAACGCGTTTGTCCACGTACGTATCGATACCCCCACGCAAGTCGATATTTAACCAACTGATCGGATTGATGTTCAGGTTCGTATTCGCATTAAAACGATTCACAACGGATGTTGCTTCCTGTTCGTTGATCGTCCACAAAGGGTTATTGTAAAACGGATTGATGTTATTACCTAAATACCTTCGATAACTCCTTTGTCTGCCTTCCGTCGGCACACCCGTACTTGAAAAATAAGTACCAATATAAGCCGTTTGGTCAAAATCTGCTGGCTGACGAAGAAGGCCTAAATATAGTCCCGCTGAATTTGAGTTTTGTTGAATTCGATTACTGTTTGTTCGAATGTAGTTCGCTTTCGTCGTTAGATTGACGTTGTTATTAAAGAAGGTTTGATTATTAAAACGCATCGTAAAGCGATCGTAATCACTGTTTTTGATAATTCCCTCTTGGCCTAAATAGCCCAAACTAAAAAAGTTGGTTGTTTTTCCACTACCCCCTGAAATACTTAGATTATGCTCCAAGAATGACCCTTTTTGAAAAACTTGGTCAAAGTTTTTATCCGTAAAGATGTCTCTTGAGTTTTTCGTGGTGATCGGGTAATATTTTTTACCATCATTGCCCAAGAAATATTCGCCAGTCGTATTATATACATCGGGTCCACCAGCTCTTGATGCGATTTTATCTCCCCATGAATTAGTCGCAGTCGGGCTATACTTTCCGGCTGTACCTTGACCAAAAGTGGTCTGCATCGGATGTTTTCTGTTTATTTCATCCATGGAATAGGTAGCCGAATAGCTAACTTTCATTTTTTGGTTTAATTTACCTTGCTTGGTTGTAATCACCAAAACACCATTGGCTGCTCTTGAACCCCACAAAGCAGCGGCAGAAGCACCTTTCAATATTTGTGTAGATTCGATGTCTTCAGGGTTCAAGTCATTCAAGCGGGATTGTTGGGAAACACCCCCCGATCTTGAGCTTCCCGAACCATATAAATTGTCATTTGATAATGGAACGCCATCCACAATTACTAATGGCTGCGAAGAGCCACCGATGGTATTTGCCCCACGAATCTGAATATTTGTACCTGCACCTGGGTCACCATTGGCGCGCGCAATCTTAACACCTGAGGCTTTACCTGCAAGGCTATTCAAAATATTAGCTTCACCACTTGAACGGATGGCTTCAGCAGAAACGCTTGAAGAAGTAGAACCCGTCCTGTCTCTTTTGGTCTTGAATCCTAAGGCATTAACCACAACTTCTTGTAGGTTAACGGCATCTTCTACCAATACTACATTGACAATGGATGAGGATCCAATTGAAATTACCTTCGGAGTGTATCCGACAGAACTAAAATTAAGTTCTTTTGCATTATCCGGAACAGAAATAGAAAAATTACCATTTGAATCCGTTGATGTGCCTAAATTAGTCCCTCGAACCAAAATAGAAACGCCGGGTAGACCTTCTTGGCTTTTGTCATCTTTTACTTGTCCTTTTATTGCCTTTTGCGCAAAACCTGTAAATGCACCCAGCAAGAAAAGAAGTAAAATTGGTAGTTTTAAATTCATAACTTCTTAAAGTTTGATTTTTGTGAGTAAAATAAGTTAATCTCAAACATAAAGATTATTATTGGTTTTGTAAAACTAAATATTGGTTTATTGTTATTTTGTCAGGCAAGTCCCTAAATCAGATAGGTGGGTTTTGGTCTGAACTTCATTTAAATAGGCTGTCTATCCAATGAGACATTCAGAATAAAATGGATACTTTTGACGAATTAGCTTTTCTCTATAAATTAAACGCTTCGATATGAATAAATTATTTTCGATTCTCTTGTTGTTCTTGACTTTTTCGGGAATTTCTCAAACTGCCAAACCTAAATTTGAAGGCCAATCTGCAGCTAGTACCGATAAAGTAGATACTCGAAATCATGCCATAATTCCTCAGTGGCGTGGCCAACAAACATTTGGTAACATTACGTTTGATAATGATTTTGATGGCGCAAGGCTTAACGGAATCACGCAAAACAATGATACACTTTATACGGCTATCATTGCTGCTGAAAATTATCCAATTAACCCAAGTCCATGGTATGCTTTTAAAGTAACAAGTAAGACTCCCAAGACTATTTGGGTACACCTAACTTATTTAAACGCCAAACATCGATATTTTCCAAAATTCAGTCGAGATGGCAAAACTTGGCAGGTCGTTGATTCAACGGATTGTATACTCGTGAAAGACCCTGGAGCAAAAAACCGAAGCTTTCAAGAAAATGCGCTATCTGAATCCGCTTTTTTACGAATTAATGTTAATGCCAATCCTACCTGGATAGCTGCGCAAGAATTGATGACTTCATCCATCATAAAAGATTGGTCAAAAGAAATTTTAAAAAACAAATTTGTATCCAGCGAAATCATCGGAAAGTCACCGCAAAATAGACCTTTTCAGTGTTTACGGATAGGTGAAAGCAGGTCTGATGCAAAGATTATGCTGGTGATTGGACGTTTACATCCACCCGAAGTTACCGGGCAATTTGCTTTGCAAGCTTTTGTGGAGGCTCTTTGCATGGATTCTGAAACGGCAAAGGAATTCAGAAAAGAATATACGGTTTATGTTGTCCCTATGATGAACCCAGATGGTGTTGACAATGGCCATTGGCGACATAATACCGGGGGTATCGATCTGAATCGTGATTGGGAGGATTTTAACCAACCCGAAACTCAAATTGTGCGTGATTTTCTCCGAAAAAAAATCAATGGTACGTCAAACAAACTCTATTTCGGCATCGACTTTCATTCAACCTGGGATGATATATTTTATACAAATATCACTGAAAAGCCTACCAACATGGATGGTCTAATTAAGCGTTGGTTCGAAAAATTAGAGCAGGCAATTCCAGATTATAAGGTAAACGCAAGAGCCAGCAAACCAGCTTCTGGTGTAATTTCTAAAGCGTTTTTTAATCGGGAATTTAATGCAGAATCGCTTGTTTATGAAGTTGGCGATAATACGTCTCGTGAGTTTACGGCCTTAAAATCAAAGACGGCAGCAGAAAAATTGATGCTATTATCTTTAGAATTTTTAAACGATTAGCGCCCCTTTACCTTTGGCAAACCTTGGAGGATTGCCAAAGGTAGTAGGAAAAAAGGGGCTTAAGCCCCTTAAAACTGATAATTTAATCGAGGTCAATCACGACGCCATCGCTCTTGGGATGCGCGACACAAGTCAAGACATAGCCTTTGGCAATTTCACCTGCCGTTAAGCCATCTTCTTCATCCATCACCACAGTTCCTGATTTGCATAGTCCCATGCAAGCCGTGCACATGCCCGCTTGACACGAGTAGGGAATGTCTAAATCTGCCTCTAACGCGGCTTCTAAGATTGTTTCATGTGGCTGAACCGTCACTAGGTGCTCTTTGCCTTCGTATATCAGCGTAATTTCTCTGGCAGCATCATTGTCGGATTCAGCGCTTTCTACCGATGGGGCCGTGTTGAATAATTCCTTATGAATCTGGTCACCAGGAACCTCAAAAATGGCTAACGCTTTCTGCACTTCTTCCATCATTTCCAATGGACCACATAAATAATAATGTGCCTTGGCGATGTCAATCCCTAATTCTTGTTTCAAATAATATACCGTAGACGCTTGATTAATCCGTCCTTTTAAACCAGGCCAGTTGGCCGCTGGCCGACTGATGACATGCAGGATTGTCAAACGATCCGAAAACTCGGTTTCAAGGGCGTCTAATTGCTTTTTGAAAATAATTTGGTCCTCGTGACGTGAACCGTAAATCAAATGTATCTTCGATTTCGGCTCGCGCTGAAGTAGGGTTTTGATCATCGACATCAGTGGCGTTACGCCAGAACCAGCACCGACAAATACATAGTTTTTCGCTGCATCTGCATCAGGGTCAATGACGAAGTTTCCCATAGGTTCGATCACTTCTAGGCTATCTCCGATCTTCACGGTATCACACAGGAAGTTGGAAACCAATCCCCCCGAAATGCGTTTCACCGTAATCGCCGGTGACATGTCAGTCGCCGGGGAAGAAGAAAGGGAATAACTTCTGCGCGGTTTCTCGCCTGCAATGTTGGGTATAACGGTCAAAAATTGTCCTGCCAAATAATGCAGCGTGTCATGGATCGGATGCCAAAAATGAATGGTTTTGGTATCTGGAGTTTCCTCCGTAATATCTTTGACTGTTAAATGTAAAAATCGTAAGCTCATATTAATTGGAATTCGGGACGATCCATTGAATAGTCCCTGCGGGCGATTCATTATGCAATCGGTCAAAGGCTGTAACAACAAAGCCATGTCCTGATTGTATTTCGGATGCGTCGATGATAAACGTATTTTTTTGTCCTTTGTAAATAATGTTGGCGGCGTTTTCAATGCCTTTGATGCCCTCTGACCGACGAATGCGGTAAACGACATAATAGGCTGGTGGGTCATTGTCTAAACTGGGTTCACCGGCTTGCCAACGTAATGTCCAGTTTCCCGATTGCTTCAGCAATGATACTTTATGTGGTGCTGTCGGTGCTATGCTGTCAATCCAAAGCATGGGCGGAACAAGTGCCATGTGCTTGAAATGTGTTGTGCGCAAGCTGTCGCGCCAGCCTTTGGCATTGTTTGTTAATTGACTCGAGCTAAAAAAGATGGATCCTTGCACCTGATTTAAACTGCGCGCCTGTGTTAATTGTTTCGATAATTCAGTCGCATTCCATTGGTCGGTGAGGTGATAAGCTGCATGCCCGATGTACACGGGTCTGCCATATCCGTGTTCACTCCACCATTTGGCTAATGGTCCAAATGTTGCCACGCGATGCGTTGTTCCCCAGTATAATTGTGGGGCTAAATAGTCAAGCCAACCGGATTTTGTCCATTTTTCCGTATCCGCATAAAGGTCATCGTAGGATTGTAATCCCCGACTTGTAGGCGAACCATATTCGGGGTCCGAACTTTTATGTCGCCAAATACCAAAGGGGCTAATGCCAAATTTCACGCGCGGATTAACGGATTTAATGGTGGAAGAAATCTCTTCAATCAACAAATTGATATTCCTGCGTCGCCAATCCGCCAAACTCTCGTTCGGTAATTTGTGTTGGGCATAGGCTTCGTCATCATTGAAATGCGCCCCTTTAATGGGGTATGGATAGAAATAATCATCGAAGTGTATGCCATCCACATCGTATTGTTGCACAATGTTTTTGACCACTTGTGTGATATAATGACGTACAGCAGGTATGCCAAAATTAAATAGATGTTGGTTGTTGTAAATCACCATCCATTCGGGATGTTGGCGAACGATATGATTTCCACTCAGCAAATTCTTGGTAGACATACTCGCCCGATTCATGTTCAGCCATGCATGAAACTCGATTCCACGGGCATGTGATTCTTGAATCATGAAGGCCATCGGGTCGTAAGTCGGTTTGGGCGCTTGTCCTTGTAGGCCAGAAAGATAACTAGACCAGGGTTCCTCGCTTTTGGCATACAATGCATCGGCAGCAGTACGAACTTGGACAAAAAACGCATTGATGCCGGTTTGCTGGTGCGAATTCAGGATATTTAGAAATTCTTCCTGCTGTTTAATCGCATTATAATTTCGAGGACTTGGCCAATCGATGTTTTGGACGGTCGCAATCCATACCCCACGTAGTTCGCGTTTGGGATGTTGCGCGAGCAATGTACTACTCAATAATAAACAGAAAAGGATAAGCCGACTTGTCATGAAGCCGCAATTTACCGAAAATAGACGAAATTTAGGCCTTCTCAATCGAGAATAAATACCCGACTCCCTTTAAGGTTTTGATGTAATGTTCTGGAATTTTTTCACGCAATTTACGGATGTGGACATCTACGGTACGCTCTACGACATACACGTCTGCGCCCCAGACTTTTTCCAATAGCTCGTCCCGATTGAAAACCTTATTTGGGTTTTTAGCTAGATAAGAAAGTAGTTCAAATTCCTTTTTGGGTAGGATTAACGCGCGCCCTTCGAAGGTAGCTGCATATTGCGTACGATTAATGACTAAGCCGCCTATTTCAATGATATCTTGTGATTCCTCGGATGCTTCTCGCTTCAATAAGGCATTAATTCGGCTCACCAAAGCACGTGGTTTGATGGGCTTGATGATGTAATCGTGTGCACCTGCATCGAAGGCAGCAACTTCGGTAAACTCTTCGCCACGGGCTGTTAAAAACAAAATGAGGGTGTTTTTCAGCTCAGGCATCAACTTCATTTTACGTGCAGTCTCAATGCCGTCCATGATGGGCATCATAACATCCATGATGATTAGTGCGGGTTTGAAAACCTGTGCGATTTCCAAGGCCTCCTTGCCATCGTAAGCTTTTGCTAATTGGTAATTTTCTTTTGCTAAATTGTATTCCAAAAGCTCCAGAATATCCGGATCGTCGTCGACCAATAAAATTTTCGCTTGATTTAGCGTTTTACTCATGGTTTAAGCGCGTTGGATGTTAAAATGATATGGCAAAGATAGAGAGGCCTAAGTTACTAAATTGTTAAATTTTACGTAATTTGAAATACATTTAATTGAATCATGTCTAAAGATACTGCTTATTCCGTTCGTTTGGCCGCCGTGCTAATCAGCATTTCTCTCGTTGTTTTGGGTTTGTATTTATTGCAAGATCTTTTGATTCTTCTTTCTTTCTCGATGATATTGGCCATGCTGGTCTTGCCGGTTTGTTCTTGGTTGGAATCGAAGGGTGTTGCCAGGTCCATGGCCATCACACTTTGCATCTTGATTATGTTCGTTTGTATTGGCTTATTGCTTTTACTGCTTGTTGGCCAAATAGCCGAATTTGCCAGCGATTGGCCCATGTTTATTCGCAAAGCTGAAAAATGGATTTCGGGCTTACAAAGTTTCTTATCCCATAACCTGAACATCTCGCGCAAAAAACAAATGGTTGAGGTAAGTAACCAAACCATTAACTTGTTGAAGAACTCGGGAGATATCATTACCACGACTTTTGGAACGGTTATTCACGGAGTTACAACGCTCATCATTGTGCCTATTTTTGTCTTTTTCTTTTTGTATTACCGCCAGTTTTTTGCCGATTTTCTCTCCCGTGTTTTTCCTACAACCGACCGAACTGTCTTACAAGGTATTATGCAAAAAACGGGTACCGTGGTACAAAGTTATTTGGTAGGATTATTAGCCGTTATGTTGATCGTTTCCTTGCTTTGTATCGCCGGATTTTGGTGGATTGGCGTAGATTATTTTATGTTTTTCGGCTGCTTGACAGGTATCTTGTTATTAATCCCCTACATCGGAATTTGGATAGGAGCAGCCTTGCCCATCATCTTGACGTTGGCGAGTTTGGGGCCCAACTATGCTTTGGGCGTAATTGCTTGGGTCGCTGCTGTTCAGTTTGTGGAAGCTAATTTCATTACTCCCTTGGTTATTGGGTCTAAGGTAAGCATCAATCCCATGGTAGCCATGTTGGCTCTTTTAGCAGGCGAAATGATTTGGGGAATTCCAGGTTTAATTTTAGCCCTTCCCTTAACGGCGATTTTGAAGGTCATTTTTGACCATGTACCGGCATTAGAGGCTTATGGGTTCCTGTTAGGCGAAGCACCCAAACGATCAAAGGGAGAGTAATTCCTTGAAACGAATCGATTGGCGTCTGGAGATTTCGATTTTCTCCCCTTTACCGGAAAGAGTCACTTGTAATCCGCCCGAAAACCAGGGTTCGATTTTATCTATGTAATTCAAATTGATGATGTGTTTGCGATTGGCACGGAAGAATACTTTCGGGTCTAAGCGCTCCTCTAGTGCATTTAATGATTTAAGCACCAAAGGTTTTTGGTCATCAAAAAATAAACGGACGTAGTTGCCCATGGATTCACACAGGCGAACACGATCTAGCCGAACAAACCAACAACGCTCGCCATCTTTGACAAATATTTGATCTTGTGCTCCCAATACATGATTCGGAGATGTGCTTGTCCGGACTTGTTGAATCTGTCTTTTTTCAAGCTTCTGAATACTTTCACTTAAACGCGCAAGTTCGATGGGCTTTAATACGTAATCCAATGCATTTACCTCGAAAGCCTTCAGCGCATACTCATCAAACGCCGTGGTGAAAATGACTTCGGGTAAGAAGCCATCCCAACTTTCCAACCATTCAAAACCTGTTTTTCCAGGCATTTGAATATCGAGAAATAAGACATCGGGTTGCAGAGTTTCCAATAAAGCAGACGCCTCATCCGTGTTCGATGCCTCGGCAATCACTTCGATGTGTGGAAAGTTCTCTAATAAGCGTTTCAGTTCATTGCGTGCTAAACGCTCGTCGTCTACGATGATTGCTTTCATATAATTTAAATTTCTTCAAGATAGGGCAATGTGACAATTGCACACACTTGATTTTTGTTTAGTGGTTGAAGTTCGATTTGAGCGGTTTTGCCGTATATTAATTGCAAGCGATTTTGAGAATTAAGGAGTCCTACTCCATCATTCGGTTCTTTACTCGGCTTAAGATGTCCCGGGTTTATCACGGAAATCTGTATCATATCTTCCGTTCTTTGCGCGGACAATTCAATCACGCCGCCTTTCATCGATCGTGAAATACCGTGTTTGATTCCATTTTCAACGAGCGTTTGCAACAACATAGGCGGAATTTGCGCCTTGTTACATGCGGGGTCAATGCTAAGTTTCCATTCCAATCGATCCTCGTAACGTATTTTTTCCAAGGCTAAGTAATCCGTGATGGTTTCTAGTTCTTCCGCCAAGGATATCGTTTTCTTGCGTTCGGTCAACAAAGAACTCCGCAATAATTTAGACAATTGATTGATGCCTTTTTTTGCTTTTTGTGGATCTTCTGTAATCAGTGCGCGTACGCTGTTTAAGGCATTAAATACAAAATGCGGATTCATTTGTGCCCTTAAAACCTTTCCTTCCGTCTCTAAGATGGCACGTTCTAATTGGTCGTTTTCACGTTCCATTTCCAAACGCTTATTCGAATACTGAAAAAAGAAGTAAATCAATGCCCAAATCGCGAGCGGCTTAACAAAATTGAAAAAGATCTGAATAAGAATAAATGGACTCAAACTGACTTCATAATTTTCTTGTAGAAAAATGTAGTCTAAGGGGATGTTTAGCGCCATCAAAAGGAGTGCCATGACAACCAATGCAATAAAATTAAGTTGGAGCATTTGCCACAAATTCTTATCCTGCCAGCGAAAACGTTTAGTAATGCGGCGATATTGGTGGGTTAAGAAAATGGCGAGTGCGATATTGGCCAACGAAGAAAAGACCCAGGCCCATTTCCATCCATATTGATTGGTGTAGAGCAAAGCCTCATTCAGCGCCCAGGCAAACCAGCCGAAACATTGCAAGGTCCAATACAGGCGCTTTCTTGTCATAGCTTACATGCAATCAGGCAACCCATGTAAGTGGGCGGTATGATTGGCTTTAATGGCGTTGAATTTCTGCGTTCGGTAGTCGTATTGCAGGTGGTAAAGACACAAGTTTTGGTGTCCAAAGGTATCCATGTCATGCAAGGGTTTTTCGAATAAATGCGTGAGTAAAACGCGCATGGCCCGACCGTGCATGGCAATTAA
>JAGOAA010000016.1:10363-17356 GCA_017984215.1 Cytophagaceae bacterium | reverse complement strand
TTCGGTAGTCGTATTGCAGGTGGTAAAGACACAAGTTTTGGTGTCCAAAGGTATCCATGTCATGCAAGGGTTTTTCGAATAAATGCGTGAGTAAAACGCGCATGGCCCGACCGTGCATGGCAATTAATATATGTCTTTCTTCGGGTCTCGAAAGGATTAATTCGACAACCGGTTTTTGTTTTTCAAGCACATCCATCGGGCTTTCGCCTTCTTCGGATGGAACATCTACCTGGCCTTCCCGCCAGGTTCGAACCAGGTTTCGGTAGTATTGGTCATCATCATTGTTTGGCGTGCGCCCTTCACGAATTCCCCAGGAGATTTCGTTTAAACCTGCATGTTGTTCCCAGGGTAAACCTTTTTCAATAAAGCCATTGACCGACTGATGCGTACGCTTTAATGCCGATGTATATATTTTATCAAGGGGTAAATCTTGATAATGTTGAAAAAACGCTTGAGCTTGTTGCTGACCTAATGCATTCAAATCCGCATCGATTCCACTTCCTTGAACAACTCCCATGCGGTTGTAGTCGGTTTCCCCATGGCGAATCAGGTAAATGTCTTTAATGCTATGCATATTAATTGGTTGAATTGAGATTGATTTCGCTAAATAATTGCGAATTTTACGCCACAAAAATACAAATTATATGTTTAATACTTCCATCAGTATCGATGAGATCAACGCATGGAGCCGCGGCAACATGATTGAACATCTTGGGATTGAATTTACTGAAATAACAGCTGAATTCATCAAAGCCAAAATGCCTGTTGATCATCGGACGAAACAGCCTTTTGGCTTGTTGCACGGCGGAGCATCCGTTGTGTTAGCTGAAACGATCGGAAGTATTGCCGCGCTTTTAGCTGTGCCCGACATGAACCAATATAAGGGCGTCGGAGTTGAAATCAATGCCAATCATTTGAAGTCGGCCCGCGGAGGCTTTGTCATAGGAACCTGCATTCCCTTACGCATTGGGAAAACCTTGCATGTCTATGACATTAAAATTCACGATGAGGCTGAACAATTGATCTGTGCAAGTCGTTTAACAGTAGCTATCTTGAAAGTAGATTAATGTCTGAGGTAAACACGGATTGGAAAGAAATTTGGAAACAGGCCCCCATGCATGGGACTGCGCTCGCGATGTGGCGTCTTCCGAATCAAAGCCAACAGTTTTTATTGCAAGATACAAGCGGAGGTCTTCGAACGGAAGCTGATCAATTGGAACAATTAGGCCCCGGTTTTTTGGTCGGACCTTTCGTGGGTCAACCTTATTTTCTGAGGGCATCTGCTTTATTTGTCAAATCGACGGCTAATCCGGCGATTAATCAAACGACAGCGTTGCAAATCCCTGAGGATGTTACGTTGAAGAATCAATTCAAGGAGCAAGTTTCACAATCCATTGAGCAGATAAAAATAGGCCAATTTCAAAAGGTAGTTCTATCTCGGATCGACGTACAAACGCTGGAGCCAGATTTTGATCTTTGCAATGCATTTGAGCGACTATGCGGTAGCTACCCCACGGCATTTGTTTCGGCGATTTACCTGCCGGATTTACAAAATATTTGGCTTTGTGCCACACCTGAAACCTTGGTTTCACAGGATTCGGATGGAATATTTCGGACGATTTCATTGGCCGGCACACAATCAGGACTCGATTCGAATGGGCATGTATTAGCCCCTTCCGAAGCGCGCTGGTCACAGAAGGAGATTGAGGAGCAGGCCTATGTTAGCCGTTATATCATTGATTGTTTCAAGAAAATCCGCTTACGCGAATACATCGAGAATGGCCCTAAAACGGTGCTAGCAGGTAACTTGATGCACTTGAAGACGGAATACCTTGTCAGTACGCGTGAACTCACTTATCCCCATTTAATTACACAAATGTTGGGATTATTGCATCCTACGTCAGCCGTATGTGGAACTCCCAAAGAAGCAGCTTTGGATTGGATTCTACAGACAGAAAAACATGATCGTTCGCTGTACAGTGGTTATTTGGGCCCCATTAATTTGGATTCAGAGACACATTTGTTTGTCAATCTTCGTACGGTACAAATTAGTCATGGCAAGGCGACCTACTATGCGGGATGTGGAATCACGGAAGATTCCGATCCGGAAAAGGAATGGCAAGAGACACAAATGAAGTGCCAAACACTTCAGCGTGTCATTAATGCTTCCCTTTAAGCTCTTCTTTCTGAACAATTTTTCCCGTAATAATCACTTTAATCGTATCGATACGGGCATCGGTTACGGTCAGGATTTGGAATTGAAAAGGACTTAGAATGATTGTTTCATTCACCTCAGGAATATCCTCGTATAGACTAATCAGCATTCCGCCCAAGGTTTCGTAATCACCCTCCGGTAGGTTCCATTCATACTTTTCATTCAGGTAATCAATCTCGTGTCGGCCCGACAAAACAAATGTATTTTCATCCAATTGTTTTTCAATCCAATCTTCCGAATCATCGTATTCATCTTGAATTTCTCCAAAGATCTGTTCCATCACGTCCTCCATGCTGACTAATCCGGACGTACTCCCGAATTCATCTACGACGATGGCTAACGATTTACGTTCTTTGGAAAACTTAATCATCAAATCATTCGCGGGCATGGCCTCAGGAACAATCGGAATGGGTGTTAAAATGGATTGTAAATCCTTCGGTTTTTTAAAGAGTGCCAAGGAGTGGCAATAGCCGATGACCTCTTCCAAGGTCTCCTTGTAGACAAGTACTTTCGAGTGCCCACTTTCAATGAACGTCTTGGTTAAGCCTTCGATGCCTTCTTCCAGTTCTATGGCCGTGATTTCAGTACGTGGAATCATGCAATCACGCACCTTAACCTGCTTAAATTCCAGCGCATTGTGGAATATTTTGGTATCAACTTCGTTCTCTTCTTCAGTCGAAACCTTGCGATTCAAATTTTGGAGGTAATGGTTTAAATCCGTCAATCCATACGCGGGCTTTTCTTCGGAATAGGTTAAGCGAAGCACTTTGGTTATAAACCATTTGGACAAACCAACTGTTAGCCAAACCAATGGAAACATGAGTGTATGAATGATCCAAATCGGGATGGCTAAGAATTCTAAAATGGCATCTGGATTAATTAAGAAGATGCTTTTCGGCGTAAACTCAGAGGTGGTTAGAATCAAGACGGTCGCAAGCACAGAAGCCAATAAACGAGCGAATAATTCATTTTGAATGATGGGAATGTTCGCAAGAATCAAATGGTGTAAATACTCCTCCATAAAAATACCATAAGCTACTAGCGAGAGCGTATTGCCGATCAACATGGTACCGATGAAACGAGATGGTGTTTTATTGAAATGCGAGATGATTTTCGCACTTAAAATATCTTGTTTCGCTTTTAATTCGAAGTATAATTTATTGGAAGAAACGAATGCCATCTCCACGCCAGAAAAGAAGGCAGAAAAAACCATGGATGTTATGATTCCAATGATTTGGGCACTTTGTATGGTATATTCGGGGTCGGGCATATTAATTCTTTTTGTTCTTGTCTTCTTTCGATATTCGCTCATTGCGTGCGAATTGGTAGTAAAAAAGACATCCTACGGCAAACATGAGCCAACTATAATGATAGCCAATTTCTTGCCAAAACATCCCTTGAATTTCTTTAGGGGTAGGCGAGTTTAAATCCAGGATCCATATGATCAGGAACCCGATGGCAATAAATAAACTTAGTTTTTCACTGCGGCTCATGAGGCGATGGGTTTTTCTGTTCGTCGGAAAGTTGCGATGAAAAGACCGATAAAGATCATGATAGATCCAATCCAAACCAAATTTATGTAAGGTTTTTCAAGGGCCTTGATTATAATCAGGTCTTGTTGGGTCGTATTGACTGCAAAGCTAAATTGCTGCGTCTTTGGATTGATGGTTGTGAATTTGATTTTGATACCCGTTTCTTCACTTTCATATGCCGGCATAGCAACCATCCCATCCTTGATGACAAAGGTGGGTTTTAATTCAAATCTTTGATCATTTTTCCCGAGTACAAGGAAGTTGGCCTGCACCGCCGCATCATTCACACCTAATTCAAAGCCTTCTAATTTTGTGATGCGGCTTACTTCTTTTAGCACAGCGACAAAGTCATTTAAGAAAAGCGTGTCGCCTACCATGACCGTGGAATTAACCGTTTGGCTCCATTGTTTTTCTTCGCCTGCTTCAGCAGCTAAACGAGGGTCTAAGGAAACATAGGTATAGATATCGTGGCTAAATGCATGTTTGATGTCCGGAGAAATCGCTGTTCCCATTTTGGGATTCACTTGCCAGCGTGGGAAGAGCGAAACAGCTTTTCCTTCTGCATTTTTGAATTCCAATTCGTAATAATTGTTTTCCGGCTCTACAATGACTGTATCCCCTTTTTTTGCAATGGATTCGCCGTTTGCAACGACATCTTTTAAAGCCACCGCATGAAAATCACCTTCGATGATTTCAAAATCCTTCTTATTGTAGTAGCCTGCTTTGCCGCGCAACGCAATCTTACGGCCTTTGTAGGTCACTAGATAATCTTGCATTTGGGCACCTTGGCCTAACCACAAAGGAAGGTTCTCCTTGTTTTCTTTGTTATCGTCTTTGGTGAATTGTTCCACCTTATTCGAAATCGCAAAGCCTGAACGGTTTAGCGAAACTACTTTGGAATAACCTGAAGAGAATAATATACCAATCAACATCACGGCCAATCCTACGTGCGATAAAGCACCGCCTGCGATCGATATTTTTTGGCGTGCCAAAAACCACAAGATTGTTCCGTTCGCATAAACTGAAAATAAACTCGACCACAACAATACAATGTACGATAGAGTAAATATTTTGCCCAGATTAACTAAAAGTACCGTCAATAAAGTCGCCACCAAAACGGAATTCCATAAGGCTTTCCACTGGCTTTTGTCCTTTAGTTTTCCCCACCAAACGAACTGACCTACTGCACTTAAAACGGCAATACTGATAAATATCCAAATTTGGATTTTACTGTAATGCTCCACTTGGTCTGCTGGAAGTGCGATGTTTGAAACCAAGCCAAAGGCTTCAGCAATTTTGTTGTAAACGGGAATGGAAGTCGTGAAGGTTAATTGGAATGCCGAAAGTCCCAAAACGGAAGCTCCCACAAAAATCCAAAACTCACGCGAGTAAACGCCCAATTCTTTCTCATCCGTAGGTAAATCTTTCCAACGGTACCATGCTAAGGCGATGGCCCCTACCAAGAAAGTTCCCATGTACAAGAGCAATTGTCCTGATAAACCTAGGTCAGTGAACGAGTGTACCGATGCGTTTCCTAGGATACCTGAACGGTTAAGGAACGTCGAATAAAGTACGAGGATGAAAGTCGTAATGACCAAGATGATGGATGTTTTCAACGCCGAACTCGAATTGCGGTAGGCGATCATCGTGTGGATAGCACCTATCCAAACTAACCAAGGTACGAAAGACGCATTCTCCACGGGATCCCAGTTCCAATATCCTCCAAAGTTTAAGGTTTCATAGGCCCAATAGGCTCCCATCATAATACCTACACCCAATACGCCTCCTCCAAAAAGAGACCAGGGTAAAGCAGGCGTTATCCATTCTGTCAACTTCTTTTTCCAAAGACCGGCAATCAAAAAGGCAAAAGGAACAAGCGTTAACGCAAAACCTAAAAATAGCGTAGGGGGGTGGATTACCATCCAATAGTTCTGTAACAAAGGATTTAAACCCCGACCATCCAATGGGATGAAGTTGGGCTGCATGCTCCAAACTGGCAAATCAGGTTGCGCTTCACGCAACAATAAGAAAGGAGATGAGCCGATTTTCAATTCGATTCCAGGTATAATGACACCTAAAATCATCGATGTTAGGAATGTTTGTACGAGGGCAAAAACCGTCATAACAGGACTTTCCCAGGTCGGATTGCGGAACATCAATAATACACCTAATAAGGCTTGCCAAAATATCCAAAGTAAGAACGAGCCTTCTTGTCCTTCCCAGAAACAGGATACAATGTAGGCTATAGGCAGTGCCTTCGAGGCATGTGAAAATGCGTAATGGTACTCAAAATAATGGTTGTATATGATGATATACAGGGTCGTTGCAACTGCGATTACTGCAGCTAAATGTACGATGAATAGTGTGCGTGCAGTTTGTCGCCAATCATTCGCCAAAGATTCTTCTTGGCTCGATCGGAAGTATGCATAAGTTGCCAATAAGGCGGTTACGAAGGAAACAATAATGAGCGCATGCCCAACCTGTCCAATGGTTTCGTGTATCATATTATTTTTTGGCTTCTAACGAAGCGCTTGAGTCGGCAGATATTTTCCCTTCTTGGTATTTAGACGGGCATTTAAGCAAAATTTTATCGCAATAGAAAATCTTATCAGGCTTCATACTTCCGACCAAAACAATCTTTTCTGATTTTTCGAAATCTTGGGGTTTGGGTGCGGAATAAACGACTTGGTTTTCCCTGCCCAAACTGTCCTCAACGATGAATTCTAGTCGGTTGGCATCCAAAGCTGGATTGAAAATCATTCCCACAATTTTCCCGGCTTCATCCTTTTTCAATTTACCCACCACGTGAACTTTCTGGCTAGGATCTTGCTGGCTAATGCGTTCGGCTTCATCAAATCCCACATAAGTACTTGCGTCCCCTGTTGTAATCAAGATGATGCCAATCGCAATCGCAATGAGAATAAGCCCTACGATATGTGTCTTTTTCATTTGATTCGTTTTTCTAAGTCTGTGATTTTACGGTCTAAGCGGAATAAATAAATGAATATACCCGTTAAGATGATTGCCACGACGGCAATGACCACATAGATTTTACCGTCGGCCCGAAATTGGTCGGCCATTTCTACCTGTGCCTGTGCTTGTCCCGCGAAGGAAATAAGCGCCATGAATAAGCTGAAAATGTATTTTTTCATGTTAGTTGTTTTCTTCAATTTGTTGGTCCAATTGTTTGATTCGAATGCGTAAACCTGCAATCCAAAAGCCGAGTAAAGTCCAACCGATAATAGC
>JAGOAA010000016.1:0-10263 GCA_017984215.1 Cytophagaceae bacterium | reverse complement strand
GATATGCCATCCATGGCGCTTTTGGCCAATTTTAAAATCAATAATAACAAAGGAATGATGAGAGGGAAACTTAATACGGCCATCAGTGTGGCAGAATTTTCCCCTTGCGCGGCAATACCCGCCATCAAAGATAAGCTCGAGGCAAATCCGATGCCACCTAGAATAATCGCAACCAGGTAAAGCGGGATATTTCCCACGGGATTTCCCATGACCCAGGAGTAAAAAAAGAAGCCTACGAATGAGATCCCAATCATAACGATGGAATTGTAGATAATTTTCGAATAAATGATCGCCTCAGGGCTGACTAACGTATAGTAAAATAAGTTACGCTGATTGGATTCTTGGGTAAAGCTTTTCCCGATAGCATTAATGGCAATGAAAAGCATAATAATCCAAAACAGGGTGTTCCAGGTAATCGGATTAATGGCTTGTTGTTTGGCTTTGAATGAGAGGTAGCAAACGAAGATGGTGGATGCTAAATACAAGAGCAAACCATGCAGGGCATAGCGCTGCCGCCACTCAAGATGTAGCTCCTTTTTAACCAACACGTGTATTTCATTCAGGATCATGCCTCGATTTCCTTAAAGGACATGCAATTTACAATAGAAAATTTGCTTTAAAGTATAATCCCTTCAGTATTTTAGCTAATTCAAATCAATTACGCCAAAACTGTAACTTATCATTTTTTAGGTCGGAAATACTTAGTACATTTGTCCTAATTTTGAACAATTCTAAATAAGTAAAATTTGATGTCGGTAACTTTAGCAGATTTAAAGGTGGGAGAGCAGGCGGAAATCATAGGCTTTACTGACGAATTACTTTCATTGAAATTGTTAGAAATGGGTTGTTTGCCAGGTACCGTAATTGAATTGACACATCAGGCGCCTTTTGGTGATCCGATTGCCATAAAAGTTTCGGGATATACGCTGAGTATGCGAAAAGAGGAAGCAGCAACCATTCAAGTTAAAACCAACTAAATTTTGTCCAAACTACCTAAAATAGCTTTAATCGGGAATCCGAATGCGGGGAAATCGTCGCTGTTCAATAGCCTCACGGGCTTGAATCAGAAGACAGGGAATTTTCCGGGTGTTACCATGGACAAACATACCGGTATTTGGGAGCTAGAGCCAAATTCCAAAGTCGAGGTACTCGACTTGCCTGGTATTTATAGCATTTACCCGAAGTCAATTGACGAAGAATTAGTGATCAATATTTTAGGGAATCCAGCCCACCCAGATTATCCCGATATGGCGATTGTGGTGGCAGATGCCTCTAATTTAAAGCGTAACTTGTTGTTATTCTCGCAAGTGCGAGATTTAGGCATTCCGACTGTTTTGGCCTTGAACATGGTTGATGTGGCGGAAAGCCAAGGCTATGTGATTAATTCCATTAAGTTGGCTCGCGAGTTAAGTATTGAAGTCGCCGAAATCAACGCGAAAAAAGGTATCGGAGTAAACGGATTACGTTTGGCTGTGGAGAAAACCTTGAAAAACCGATATGCGTCTAATGACGCGTTGCCTATGCCTGTAGGCGAAGATTTATTGGCTGATATTACAGCGCAATTTGGTGATGCAGATCCATATCGTTCATTGTTGTGGTTGATGGAACATGATCGCATGAAAATGTTTTCGGATGAGCAACGCATGGGATTTGACCGTTTGCAAGAGAAGCATCGTTTCGATGCAAAATCCTATAAAACTTCAGAAACCGTTAAGCGCTACGAGGCCTTATCTGAAATCGTTGAGCGTTGTGTCATTAATTTGAATCGACAATGGGATGCACCTCCGGTAAAAACGATGACCGATCGGTTAGACAAGTTTTTTTTACATCCCGTAGGTGGCTACCTTATTTTCTTGGGCATTTTATTCTTGATGTTTCAGGCAGTATTTACTTGGGCTGCTTATCCCATGGATGCGATTGATGGCGGCGTTGCTCAGTTGAATGATTATTTAAAAGGAATTTTACCTCCTTCCGCGTTGACGGGTTTACTAACCGACGGGCTGATTGCCGGAATTGGTGGGGTGTTAATATTTGTTCCTCAAATTGCTTTCTTGTTTTTCTTTATTTCCATGTTGGAAGAAACAGGCTATATGTCGCGTGTCATGTTCATTATGGACAAGTTGATGCGTCGCTTTGGATTAAATGGTAAATCAGTCGTGCCATTGATGTCTGGTGTCGCTTGTGCGGTGCCTGCGATTATGAGTACGCGTTCCATTGGTTCTTGGAAAGATCGATTGATTACGATTATGGTGACGCCTTTGATGTCGTGTTCTGCTCGTTTACCTATTTATACTGTTTTAATTGCGTTAGTCGTTCCGGAGAAAAGCACCTTGTTTGGGATGTTTAATCTACAAGGTTTAGCCTTGTTTGGCTTGTATCTATTGGGCTTTTTCATGGCAATCTTGTCGGCTTGGGTGATGAAACAATTGTTGCAAGTGAAGGAAAAGAGCTATTTTATTATGGAGTTGCCTACGTATAAGGGTCCCCGATTTAAACACATGGCTTTATCGATTTATAATTCGGTACAAGCATTTGTTTTTGAAGCGGGTAAAATTATTGTGGCTATATCGATTGTGCTTTGGGTATTGGCGAGTTATGGGCCTGGTGACAGTTTGGCTTCTGTTGAGCAAACTGTTCGGCAAGCGAACCCCACATTATCAGAAACGGCTTTGGCCAATAAAGTTGCGGCAGAGAAATTGGAGCAATCCTATGCGGGTCATTTTGGGCATTTTATAGAGCCAGTCATTAAGCCGCTCGGATACGATTGGAAGATTGGTATTGCGTTAATTACTTCTTTTGCTGCACGTGAAGTGTTTGTGGGAACGATGTCGACCATCTACAGTTTAGGTGGCGAAGTAGATGATGAAAATGCAACGATCAAAAATCGGATGCGTGCCGAAATAAATCCTGAAACAGGAAAGCCGCTTTATGATGCGGCTCTCGGTTTCTCCTTGTTGATATTTTACGCATTTGCGATGCAATGCATGAGTACGCTGGCAACGACTTATCGGGAGACCAAATCATGGAAATACCCAACGATTCAGTTTCTATATATGACGGCCTTGGCATATTTGTCGGCCTTCGTCGTTTACCAAGTATTATCCTAAAACTTCATCGGAATTGAAGTAGCGGCTAAATTGCTCGTGCTCTTCGCTAATAATTTGCCTTCCGCATTATAAAGTTTTGCCTCAACATTGGCAATTTTTTTACCTACGCGATATACTTCCGAAACCGCTGTGACTTTTTCGCCAGCTTTCGCTCCAAATAGGAAATCTACATGTAGGTTGATTGTCACATAAAGGTGTTCAATCTCCACGGTAATGAGGGTCATGCCCATAATCTCGTCCAAGATTGTCGTAATAATGCCTCCATGTAACACCTGTGCATGATTGCACTGATCTTCACGTACGGTAAATTCAGCCGTAATCGAACCAGCAGAAGCTTTAATCAGTGTTCCATCAAGCCACGTGGAGATGGGATTTGGATTCCCGTCGGCAATTTTTTTGTTTAAGTTCGCTTGTAAATAAGCGAGTATTTTTTCGTTTGGTTTCATGTTATTACTTAGGCGGATGTAGATTAATTTCGAGACCAGGTGGAAGTTCTGCCAAACATGGCCATGCCCACAAATCCGCGAATATCTAATTTTCGATTATTATCTTTTACCTTTAAAATACAGTCGTAAGTTTTTCCAGAATTTGGGTCGTAAATCGTTCCATTTTCCCAACTTTCGCCTTTAAATACAAACTCTTTTAGAATCACGCTGCCCACGAGTTCACGGTTGCGTAAACGACTATCGGGGTTATTCGTGTCTTTTCTACCAGGTGTTTTCCCCCAAGTGATTTTACCATAATAGCGGTCGGCTTGCTTGAAAATGACGATTTTCCCGTCTTTGTTTTCGGAAATCCATTCGCCCAAAATGGTATCACCATTGCTCATTGCGAATAACGGAACTTGTGCGAGTGCTAAGTAAAGCAGTAATGCAATTGTTTTTTTCATTGTGTGTGTAAGTTTTGTGACAAATATAGGATGATTTTGGGATTTGTTGTTTCTAATTCGAAGAACATAGTGTTTGCCTCAGTCAGATGTTATGCTTATTTTTGTGAGATATTACCCGCTAATAAATAATTTCATAACAAGCTTTTGAACGTATGAATTACAATTTGAATCAAATACCCGACAGAACAACCAAGCCAAGACAAAAAGGTTTGACGATGGTCATGGATAAGGGATTAAGTCTACGTCAAGTAGAAGATTTCTTGGAAATGGGAGCTGGGCATACCGATATTGTAAAATTGGGTTGGGCGACGTCTTATGTAACCCCCAATTTAAAAGAAAAATTAGCCTTGTATAAATCTGCAGGCATTCCTGTTTATTTCGGAGGGACTCTGTTTGAAGCTTTCTATATCCGAGGACAATTCGATGAATACCGACGTGTTTTAGACCAATATGGGATGGAATATGCAGAGGTTTCCGATGGTTCAGTTGAAATGGAATCCGAGGTAAAATGTGAGTTTATTCGCACATTATCTCAGCAAGTAACGGTATTGTCGGAAGTTGGATCAAAAGATGAGGCCAAAATAATTCCTCCATACAAATGGATCAAATTGATGCGAATGGAATTAGAAGCGGGATCTTGGAAGGTTATCGGAGAAGCGCGTGAAGGAGGAAATGTGGGGCTATTTCGTGCTTCAGGCGAAGTACGCCAAGGTTTGGTTGAAGAAATATTGACAGAAATCCCAGAGGAAAAAATCATTTGGGAGGCTCCTCAGAAATCCCAACAAGTTTGGTTTGTGAAATTGGTTGGAGCCAATGTTAACGTAGGAAATATCGCACCTCATGAGGTGATTTCGTTAGAAACGATACGTTTGGGTTTACGTGGTGATACATTTGATCATTTCTTAGATAAATAACAGATGCTTCAAATCATACTCGATTTACTTAAAGATCCCTTAACATTTTTGAGTGATTTTATTGCAGCAAATGGGTCATTGACTTATGCCTTGTTGTTCGCCATTATTTTTGTCGAGACGGGTTTTGTTATTATGCCTTTGTTGCCGGGAGATTCTTTGCTGTTTTCTGTGGGTTTATTAGCAGCGGCAAGTGGCCAACTCAGTTTAACGACGGTTATTCCATTGATGATTATCGCTGCGCTATTGGGTGATCAATTGAATTATTACATTGGTCGCAACTTCAGTGAATGGGTAAAAAGCCGAGAAAAAATCTTGTTTTTAAAACGGGAACATATTGAGAAAACGGAAGCGTTTTATGCGCAATACGGAGCTAAAATGGTTATTTTAGCTCGATTCATCCCGATTGTCCGTACCGTTGCCCCTTTTGTTGCTGGTGCGGGCCGGATGTCATATCCTTTATATTTGTTTTTTGGCGTAGTGGGTGCATGCCTTTGGGTGATTAGCATTACGCTCGCAGGTTATTTCTTAGGAGATAACGCTTGGATTAAAGATAATTTCGAGAAAGTCGTTTTGGGGATCGTTGGAGTATCGGTATTGCCCATTATTGTAGGAGTTCTCAAGCAACAATTTTCTAAGAATTAAGATGAATTCCTTGTTCGGATTGATCGGTTATCCCCTGGGACATTCCTTTTCAAAGCGCTATTTTACGGAAAAATTTGAGCAATTAGGCTTACAGGATTCGCATGCCTATACGCAATTTGAGATCCCAGCGATTGAAGATTTTCCAGCGTTATTAGACACAGAATCAATCAAAGGTTTTAATGTAACAATCCCATATAAGCAACAAATCATTCCATTTCTGGATGAAATTGATCCTGCTGCCGCACGGATTGGTGCCGTGAATACCATAAAGATTTTGCCGGATGGACGCACGCGTGGGTACAATACGGATTATTTTGGTTTCCAAGGAACACTAAAAGCATGGTCGGCTTTCGAGGATTTCAAAGAATATAAGGCTTTGGTCTTGGGTCAAGGGGGTGCAGCCAAAGCAGTTATCGCGGCGATTGAGGACTTGGGGATCCCTGTCATTAAAGTATCTCGTCTGGCAGGTGAGGGTGTTGTTGCATACGAAGCATTACCGCAGTTAATGGAATCTGTTGGGCTAATTGTCAATACAACGCCGCTGGGCATGCATCCAAATGAAGCAGCTTGTCCGCCTATTCCTTATGAATTATTGAGAGGCCAACATTACCTCTATGATATTGTCTACAATCCGTTGGAAACAACCTTTCTGAAGAATGGCTTAGCGCATGGTGCTGGGGGAATCCATACAGGTATTGAGATGCTATATGGGCAAGCGGATAAGGCTTGGGAAATTTGGCAGTCTTAGTTATTTCAAATACACACCTCTTTTCACGTCGTCCGTTACAATGACTTCCACATGTTCTGCAATGGTCGTGGAAAGTTCATAACCTTTGTAATCTGCCGCGATGGGAAATTTGCGATAGTTTCGGTCGATTAACACAGCAACTTGAAGTTTTTTTACCGGGATACTTAAAAAGGGTGCTAGGCTGTAAGAGAAAGTACGGCCTGTGTTAAGTACATCATCAACGACAATAATGACCTTATTTTCGAATGTTTTAATATCGGCGGAAAACTGAACCGGACTTTCGTAGGGAACCTCTTTGTTGAGTTTAATTTCTACCGGAATCGCGTTAATCGTTGAGATTTCTTTGAGGTGTTTGCTCAACATGTCAGCTAGTGCATACCCCTGTCCATGAACGCCTGCCATGATGATTTCTTGTTCTTCAAAATTGTTCTCAAATATTTGAAAAGCAATCCGTCTGATTTTCTGTAGGAGAGCGGGTCCGTCTAAAACTTGTTTTGCCGACATATTCTTTCGCTTATTGTCTAAATTAGCCGACTAAAATTACCCAAAATTATCCAATTTTTGTACCTTTGGCCTTTATTTAGCGTTTAAATTAATTACCTATGGCTAAGAATTACGGAGCACAACAACGTGCCCAAATGCAAGCACCTTCCAATCCTTTAGCAATAAAAACGAAGAAATACGGCTTAGAGAAGAATAAATACATTGCCATGTGCATGCGTCAATTATTCGCTAACCAATGGAAATGGGCGTTTCTACCTTTGGCTTTAGTCGGACTAAATGTCTTTCTTAATCTGTCGGGTACGTACAAAAACTATTGGATTTACATCTTTTTAGCTATCAGTGTGATTGGATATATCTTATTTTGGTTAATTCAATTTACGGGCATTACCCAATTAGCACAATACAAACAATTGTTCGACAAATACCGCTACGAAATCGACAGTCGGCAGATATTTATGAAAATCTCCGACAAAGAAGGTGGTGTGATTAAGTGGGATATGATTTTGTCGGCCTATAAGGATAAAGAAGCCTACGTATTAGAAATGGGTAAATACCAATTCATTTACTTGCCATTAGCGATTTTCAATAATGACAATGATCGTAAGTTGATGGATAAAATCATGCGTGATAAGGGTTTGATCAACTAGGATGGGAAGACTGCTAGCCATTGACTTTGGATTAAAGCGTACGGGTTTGGCGGTAACAGATTCCTTGCAGATTATTGCTACGGGATTGGAAACAGTTCCTACGCACACGTTGTTAGACTATTTACAAGTTTATTTTGCCAAAGAGGCGGTCGATCAAGTGATCATCGGAATGCCAAAGAACTTGGATAGTTCAGATACGGATTCTACACACGGTGTCCGCGTACTCATCAAGCATTTTAAAAAGAAGTTTCCGGCCATGCCCATTGTTGAGCACGATGAGCGATTTACCTCGCAAATGGCGATGCAAGCAATGATTTCAGGAGGCATGTCGAAAAAAGATCGAAGGGAAAAAGGAAATGTCGATCGCGTTTCTGCGACAATCATTTTGCAATCCTATATGGAATCGCAAGCATAGAAAAAGGCCATCCGTCGGATGGCCTTTTTTATTATTTGGTTACCACTTTGGCAAATCGGTGATAAAATGGAGTCTTACTCGTGGAAGATTTTGGTTTGTATTTTCCGGTGATAATTGGCACATACATAACACGTCTTCTTGATTTTTCGCCAAAATTCGGAGATACTTCAACGCGGTGCCATAAGCGGCCATCGTGAATCGTTAAGTCTCCGCGGTCGATTTCAAAAGCTGCTTCACGTGGATCTGGACGGTGATCAATGAATTGTTTTTTACCAAACAGTAATTTTAGCATGCTTTGATTCTGGGTTCCTGGTAAAACGCGTAATCCTCCGTTAGAAGAGGGACATTTATCTAAGTGAATGCCTACGTTTAACATCGGAAGAATCTTTTGTCCTAAGAACAAATCGCGCGGGGAGTCTGTATGCCAACCCATTTGAGTGAACTTGGAATTGGGCTGGTTGATATAGTGGTTAAATACCAAACCGTCTTTTTCGTCGGAACCCATTCTTCCTTCATAAGGTTCAAGGAATTCCAATAACAATTCGAATCGTGGATCTTTTAGGAATTCAGCTAAAACGTCACTGTGCTTATTCGTAAAACACATACGTTGAATCATGTCTTTACCTTCTGGATCTTTGCCAAATTTTAAAGGGATTCCGTTGATTTTTTCGACGCCCTCAGCTAACCAATTGGCCTCAATTTTTCCTAACTCAGCAATGAATAATTCAGCAGTATCGTTCGAAATGAAGTTTTTGAATTGAATAACACCATACTTCTTGAAGTATTCTTTTTGTTCCTCCGTCAAGGCTTCGCCAAGGGTGAAGGTTTTATATTCAAATTTAGGTGTTGTTTTTTTCATGTTGATCAAGGCCTTTCAGGCTTATGTTTCAAGATTATTTCTAACTACTCTTAGGCAAGAGTTGGACATGCAATTTACGCCAATGTTCTTGAAATATTTTCAATTGCTTTTAAAATTCTGACTAAAATCAGCATTTTATCAGTTTTATCCCTGGAATTATTTGCAATTTTGTCTTTTCAAATTTCACCTCGAATGGCTAAGTTTTATTACGTTTTTTTACTTTGTTTCCCGTTTCTATTACAAGCCCAACATGAAGGGCGTAAAGGTTCTTATAATGTCACTTGGGGATATAATCGGTCTAATTATGCCAATTCCGATATTCACTTTGCAGGCAATGGTTATGATTTTACGTTAGCAAACGTTGAGGCTGCTGATGCGCCTACGCCCTTTGACGGTTTTACCACCTATTTTAACCCGAATTTGTTTTCTGTTCCACAGTTTAATCTGCATGTGGGCTATTTCATTCAGGATAATTTATCCATTAGCCTAGGCTGGGATCACATGAAATATGTGATGGTACCTGATCAGGCTTCACACATTAGCGGGACAATCGGTGCGCAGGTATCTAATCCTGCATATACGATCAATCCCACCTATGTAGGGACCTATTCGAATACCCCCTTTACCATTGCTTCAAAGGATTTTTTACGTTTTGAACATACGGATGGATTTAATTATGCTTCTGTGGAATTAGAGCATTATACGTCCTTATGGAAACCAAGTGTAGGGAAATTGGAATTGGAGTGGATGAATGGTGTTGGTTTGGGGGCTGTGGTTCCACGTTCCGATGTGCGATTGTTTACCTTGGGTCGTAATAATTTCTGGAATTTAGCAGGGGCTGGGGCATCTATTAAATCAGGTTTGCGCTTGAATTTGACCAAGCTATTATTCTTTGAAACAACGGTGAAAGGAGGTTACACGACGCTGTGGGATATTCGTACCACAGGTCAAACAGGCGACTCCGCCAACCAAAGTATATGGTTTGGGGAGGTCTATGGCGCGCTCGGCTTTTCTTTTGGGCGCAAAAAATAAATTTTAGATTAGTCTAAAAATTTATATCTTCGTGGCATGCGCTACGGAGTTATCTTTTTTTTGTTTTTGGGCCATGTGCTTTGGGCCCAACAAAGCGGTCGAATTGAGACAGATCGTCCCGATCAAACGGAATGTCCTTTTATTGTCAAGAAAGGCTATTTTCAAGCGGAAATCGGCTTTAATCGCGCTAGCGAAGCGCGTCAAATTCATTATTTATTGCCAACAAGCCTATTGAAAGTAGGTGTTCATCCATTAGTAGAATTACGCTACACCGTGCTGCATGAGCCAGGAAGTGGAATTTCGAATGAATCATTCGGATTTAAGGCACACTTGTTCAAAGAGAAAGGGTTTATCCCACGTTCAGCACTTATCGTCCAATACCATGTCAATCAAGATCATCGAGATCAAAGTGAGTTAAATTCGATTCCACACTCGATTGGGGAAACTATATTAACCTTTCAGAATAGCTTAGGTGGACCTTGGGGAATCGGATATAATTTGGGCGC
>JAGOAA010000003.1 GCA_017984215.1 Cytophagaceae bacterium | reverse complement strand
TCAATACCGCGACACCAAACAAGGCAATAAAACCAATCCCGGCGGAAACCGAGAACGGCATTCCACGCAACCACAAGGCCCAAATTCCACCAATCGCCGACAACGGAATCGCCAAGTAAATGATGGATGCCTCCAAGAAGGATTGAAAGGTGAAAAAGAGTAAAACAAAAATCAACACTAATGCGATCGGCACAACCAGCGCAAGCCGAGATTTTGCCGCCTGTAAATTTTCAAATGTCCCTCCATAGGTCACATAATAACCCGCAGGCAAAACCACTTTTTCTTTCATCACTTTTTGTATATCCGCTACGACACTTTCGACATCTCGATTTCGCACATTGATTCCGATCGTAATTCTGCGGTGTGTATCATCCCGCGAAACTTCCACCGGCGCATTTTCGAAATCAACTTCAGCCACTTCCTGCAGTGGAATTTGCCCCCCATTAGGTAATTCAATGTACAATTCACGTAAATTCTGAATGTCTTGTCGGTGTAATGAATCCATGCGGACAACCAGATCGAAGCGCTTTTCACCTTCCATGACGATTCCTGCGGTTTCCCCTGCAAATGTCGTTTTAACCAATTGGTTTATGGCCTGAACGTTTAGTCCATATTGTGCTAATTTGGCCCGATTGAATTTCACAACCAATTGAGGGATGCCATCGATTTGTTGGACTTTAATATCCCCCACACCTTCCACCTTGCGAATGTGACGTGCCGCATCCGTCGCATGCTCAAATAACAAGCCTAAGTCTTCCCCAAAAATCTTGATGGCGATATCCGATTTAACACCTGCAATTAATTCATTGAATCGCATTTGAATCGGTTGAGTAAACTCGAAATTCACTTCTGGAAATGCGTTTAATGCTTCATCCATTTGGGCCTCCAGATCTTCCATGCTTTCCGCTTTTTTCCATTCCTTCGGTTCCTTCAGAATGATCAACAAATCACAAGCATTAATCCCCATGGGATCTGTGGGAATCTCCGAAGCACCAATCCGAGAAACAACTTGCTTGATTTCATCCGGAAATTGCTTCATCAAAAGCTTTTGCGCTTCGGTGTTCACGTGAATACTTTGGCTCAACGAGGCATTGGTTGGAAGTACAACCTCCACCGCAAAATCTCCTTCATTCAATTCTGGAATAAATTCGCCACCCAAGGTGGTAAAAAGGCCTACACTCCCCACCAATAATAGGGATGAGGCGATGATCACCATCTTTGGCTTACGAAATGCCCAATCCACCATCGGTTTGTAGCGGCTAAACATCGCATTCATGATCCGATCAGCGATGGTTACCTTATGGTCTATTTTCTTACTCAAAAATAACGCAGAGGCCATTGGAACATAGGTCAAGGAAAGAATCAAGGCGCCCACGATAGCAAAACTCACGGTTTGTGCCATAGGCCGAAACATTTTACCTTCGATTCCACCCAAAGCCATAATTGGGAAATATACAATCAGGATGATGATGACTCCGAATGCTGCCGACTGAAATATCGCTTTGGCAGAAATTCCTACCTCTTCATCCATTTCATGTTGGGAAAGGACTTCCCCTTTTTTATGCGCATGGAGTCGATGAATAATGGACTCGACGATGATGACGGCGCCGTCCACAATCAATCCAAAGTCAATAGCACCCAAGCTCATCAAATTAGCCGAAACCCCGAAAATATGCATCATCGCAAAGGCGAACAATAAACATAATGGGATCACGGACGCAACGATTAAACCTGCCCGGAGATTCCCCAAAAGCAACACAAGAATGAATACGACGATTAAGCCCCCTTCGATTAGATTCTTCTCAACGGTGGAGATTGCCTTGCCGATCAATACACTTCGATCCAAGAAAGGAACAATTTTAATCCCTTGCGGCATCGTTTTTTGAATTTCCTCCATGCGAAGCTTGACGTCTTGAACAACTTCGTTCGCACTTGCCCCCTTGAGCAATAACATCACCGCTCCTACAACCTCTCCTTCGCCGTTCCGCGTCATGGCTCCATAACGTACGGCCTTACCAAACTGGACGGTCGCAACATCCTTTACAAGGATAGGAGTTCCCGAAGGACCTCGCTGGTCAACGACAACGTTTTCCACATCCGATAGACTCGAGAGCATCCCTTCCGTCCGAATGAAATAGACATCGGTTCCCTTTTCTAAGTAACTACCACCAGAATTTGAGTTATTGTTTTCCAGTGCCGTAAAAATCTGATTCACTGTCACGTGCATTGCACGAAGCCGCTCAGGATTTACCGCTACTTCATATTCTTTTAAATGCCCCCCAAAGGACGACACCTCAACAACACCCGGTATTCCCAATAATTGGCGTTTTACAATCCAATCTTGGTAGGTGCGTAAATCCGCTAGGGAATATTGGTCTTTGAATGCGGGATCAACCTCCAGCGTATATTGAAAAAACTCCCCAAGTCCCGTGGTAATGGGTGCCATTTCAGGAACGCCTGCACCACGCAAAAGATAGGGCTCAGCCCCTTTGAGTTTCTCTGAAACTTGTTGGCGTGCCACATCCATCGCGACAGCATCATCAAAAACGACCGTGATAATGGAAAGCCCCATCCTAGAAACGGACCGAATTCCTTTGACATTCGGAATGGTTCGCAGCGATATCTCCAAGGGGTAGGTGATAAATTTCTCTACCTCGGAAGCGGCAAGCGCTGGAGATTGCGTGATGACTTGTACCTGATTCGAAGTAATATCAGGAAGGGCGTCAATAGGCAGTTTGCTTAGGGAATATCCTCCCCAAAAAACGAGTCCTAAGACAAATAATCCTACAACTAATTTGTTGCGGATACTGAATGAAATAATGGAATTAATCATAGTATGTAATTACGTAAGAAAATTGAATGACAATCTTCTTAAGCCCGGGGCGGCGCAATTAATACACGTTCCAATGAAAATTGGTACTGATTTTCCCAAAACGTACGTAAGCGACGAAGCATCAAAAACGTTATCGGGATTAATAAGAGTAATTGAAACACGGGAAGCACGAATCCTGCAACGCCCGAGAAATCAAAATGAGGCAAACTTGGGTGCTTAGTCGTTTTGGTATGCTTTGAATCAGCCGCATAATGCAACCAAAGAAAATCGACAAAGCGGAATGTAGCACCGGAGATTTTTTTATGATCCTGAAAATGTTTGAGTAACTCATTCGCTTTAAATGATTGTTCCAATCCAACCTTGGGAATAAGACTCCCAGAGAAGAAAAGCATGAACAAGAAAAAAGCGATTACATTTTTCATCTCCCAAATGTAGAAAAAATTCGAAATTTATTGGATATTTATGGGCTCAATTTATTTAAACTTTGAGAATAAGGCCAAACCCTTCAATGAAGGGAAAAAATTATGGATGAAATAAATCTTTTGTGGCATCAATTAACTGATTCAGAAACAATCATCCGCTCCGGCCTTTTTGTTATCACCTGCATCGTATTCGCTGAAAACGGCTTGTTTTTTGCCTTTTTCTTACCCGGTGACTATCTCTTATTTCTTACTGGCGTTTTTGGGGGAACTGGGGTTTTGAAAGAACCATTAACCACCATTTTACTAAGTATATTCCTAGCTGCAGTCCTCGGGTCTTTGCTCGGATATCTCGTTGGGAGATTCTTTGGAAAATCCTTGCAACGAAGGCCCGATAGCTTATTTTTCAAAAAGAAACACCTGGATTCTACCCGTGAATTTTTCGAAAAATACGGTTTTATGGCATTGGTCATCAGCCGATTTTTACCCGTCGTACGCACATTCACGCCCATATTAGCTGGCATAAGCCACATGACATGGTATAGCTTTATTTTATTGAATATCGTGGGAGGCGCTATGTGGGTAGGCATTTTAGTTGCTGGTGGTTACTACATGGGACAATACTTCCCTTGGATTATCAATTATGTGCAATACATCATTTTATTTTTCCTTGGTATTACGACATTTACCCTCATTAAGGGATATTTGAAATTGCGCAAATGATCGAACAATTTGGATATGTTGCAGCTTTCCTATTAGCAGGTATCGCCTTTTTAGGTTTGATACTAACGATTGCTAGTTTCATCCGACCTAATCGTCCCAATGATGAAAAACTGAGCACATATGAATCCGGAGAAGAACCAATTGGCAATGCCAATACCCGCTTTAATCCTCGTTTTTATGTGATTGCATTGCTATTTGTGTTATTCGAGGTAGAATTAGTTTTCCTATTTCCTTGGGCAGTAGTTTTTAGCCAAAAGTCATTACGAGCGATTCCTGCTTGGTCCACTTATGCCCTGTGGGAGATGTTTTTGTTTGTCGGGATTCTAAGCTTAGGACTTGCATTTGCTTGGAGAAGAGGATACCTCAACTGGGAAAAACCGGTACAAGAATTGAAGGACATCGAAAGTCCTGTTCCGGAAAGTGCTTATCAGCGCTACAAAAAGAATTAATAGGCAGGATCTACGCTGTAAACCTTATTTCTGAACTTCAAGGCTAATACTAATTCATGTGATCCTAATGAAGCTTGCATAGGCCCATTTATGTGCGTTTCGTAGGAATAGGTTAAGTTGATCTGCTGACTCAAGTGCATACCAAACATGAATCCAATCGCCTCTTTATGTCGGTAAGTTGCCCCCGTCCAAATCGCTTCATTGAATGTTACACGCATATTTGCTTCTGCCCCCCACGATACACCCTTCATGTATTTGATTAAAAGGGATGGCGAATAAGTCCAAAATTCGCCCGACTTAAATTCCATCCCCGTTTGCAAGAAGATATTGGGGTTTGTCGTTCCTAACAAAAGCGCTTGATTAAAGACTTTGTAAGAATCCGCATCATCCGGATAAAATGTTTTACGCGTCAATGTATCCGAACCATTGCTCGTCCGCAGATAACTGAAGCTATCAAATATCAACTGATTAGCAGATAGGCCGATGTAAAAATTTCGATTGTAAAATAACGCCCCTACATTGACCAAAGATTGTCCTCCTGACACTTGCCCGCTCGGGGTCAAAGAAGGCAAGTTTTGATCTTGGTACATAATAAATGGGTCACCGGGATCTTTGACGTTGAAACCCGACATGTTAAGTGTTCGGAAATAATAACCTGCTGTGGCACCCACAGCAACCTTATTTTCACCGCCCACCGAAAGGTGATAGGCATAGGTTCCCGCAATGGAATTACTCGTTAATCCACCTATTTGATCCGAATAAGCCTGAATTCCAATGCCCTGATGAAAACCACTCCGCTTAGTTTTTTGACGAATGTAGGTAGGAGAAAAGTTCCGGCGAATCGTTTTCGACATGAAAGGAGTACGTCCATTGGACGTCCGATCCGATTTATCCAAAGCCAAATTTGCGGTTAGGTAAGCGGTTTTATTCGAAGTATTTATACCGGTCCATTGCGTACGAAACCCCGATTTGATGTCAACATAATCTTCATAACCCGCAAAGGCAGGATTATAAACATATTTATTCATCATAAACTGCGTAAACTGAGGCGTTTGCTGCGCAAAGCCTACAAAACTGCCCATGAAGAATAAAAGGGGAATTAAAAATCTCATTCGATTGGTATAGAACCACAAATTTCGCTTAAATATATTTAATTTCGTTCGAACTTTCCGGAAATCTATTGGGTTTTTACTGAATGGTGTCCAACATATAAGGCCAATGCAAACAAAAACATATCCGCTCGATCAAATAAATGGCTTCGGCAAACTACTAAAAAACTATTTAGCAGGCGATCAGGCATTAAAACCCTTGTATGGCAACGCGCCAAACATCACTTCCTTTCAGGCACAAATCGATTCCAAAAAATCAGTTAATAGAACTTTACTTGTTGAGGTTTTACAAGATCAATATCAAGGATTTGACGATGCGCCACAAATTGCAAGTTTAGCGCAACCCAACACATTTACGGTCACCACGGGCCATCAACTCAACTTATTTACAGGGCCTTTGTATGTGATTTTCAAGATTGTTTCAACGATTAATTTGGCGAGACAACTGAAAAAAGCCTATCCGGCCTATCATTTTGTTCCGGTCTATTGGATGGCATCAGAGGACCATGACTGGGATGAAATCAATCATTTCCACTTGTTTGGCAAGAAAATACAATGGGATACGGATCAAAAAGGACCCGTTGGACGCTTTGATATCGCAGGATTGAGTAGCATTTGGGCTGAATTACCCAGTGACATCCCTGTATTCAAAGAATGTTACGCAGGAGCCAAAAACCTTTCAGCCGCTGTTCGTTCGTACATGCATACCCTTTTTGGGCAGGAAGGCTTAGTTTGTTTGGATGCCGATGATGCCCGCCTAAAAAGAAGCTTCATCCCGGTGATGCAGACTGATTTACTAGAAAATAAGCATCTTGCCTGTGTAAATGCCAGTAATGATATTTTAACAAATTTGGGTTACAGTCCACAAATTTACGCGCGTGAAATCAATTTCTTCTACATGCTCGATGGTGTGCGGGAGCGCATCGAGAAACAAGGTGGTGTATATAAAGTACTCAATCAAGCCATCCGATTTAGTGAAGAAGAATTAAAGGCAGAAATCGTAGCGCATCCCGAGCGATTTAGCCCGAATGTAGCCATACGACCCATCTACCAGGAAACAATCCTACCAAATTTAGCCTATTTAGGCGGTGCGGCGGAAGTGGCCTATTGGTTTCAATTAAAAGGAATTTTCGATCTACACCAAGTCCCATTCCCTATTTTGCTTCCACGTAATTTCGGGGTGATGATTCCTCCCCTGGAGGCTGCTAAACTTGAGAAGTTGGAATTAAGCATTCCAGATATTTTCCAAGATGAGCGGGTGCTTCGCCAACAATTTGTTGACAAAAACACCAAACATGCTTTAGATCTAGGCAATGAACAAGAGCGCCTCTCTACATTAATGTCTAAAATTGCCCAAAAAGCACAGGCGATAGACGAAACCCTAGAGGCTTCCGTGTTGGCAGAAGAAACGCGCTGGCAAAAAGGGCTTGAGCGCTTGACCAAGAAGATGCGTAAAGCAGAAGAACGTAACCAAGCGGTAGGACTAGGTCAAATTCAAGCGATCAAACAGAAACTTTTCCCAGATGGGAATTGGCAAGAGCGGCATACCAACTTCCTCGAATTCTTGTTGAATTATCCAACATTACTTGCAGATTTGCTGGCGGTGCTAGACCCGCTAACATTCGAATTATTTGTCATGTATTTACCCGAAAAAGATGCCTGAAAAACTTAGTCCTGAGGCATTTTTAGATGCTGCGACCCATTATCCCATCTTGGATGTTCGCTCGCCGGGAGAATACCTAAGGGCACATATTCCTGGCGCAGTAAGTTTTCCCATTTTTGATGATGCGGAACGCGCCCGGGTCGGAACCACATATAAGCAAATCGGGAAAGATGAAGCTATTGAATTAGGCCTTGAAATCGTAGGTCCCAAACTTGCTACATGGGTCAAAATGGCAAAGAAGTTGGCCGTGGACAACACGGTACTTGTACATTGCTGGCGAGGCGGTATGCGTTCCGGTAGCATGTCCTGGTTATTTGAAACAGCAGGTTTAAAAGTCAAAATATTAGTAGGAGGATACAAAGCCTACCGCAATTATGTGTTGGCTGAGTTCGACCGAAAAATACCCTTTGTGGTTTTGGGTGGCAAAACGGGAAGTGGCAAGACGGACATTTTACTTGAAATGCAGAAAAGAGGTGCGCAAGTAATCGACCTAGAGGGTGTCGCACACCACCGAGGATCCGTTTTCGGGCATTTTGGCTTAGCCCCACAGCCTACGAGCGAGCATTTTGAAAATGAAGTGGTTGCGCAACTTCGAGGGATGGACTATAGCAAGCCGATTTGGATTGAAGATGAAAGTAGGCACATCGGGCAAGTATTTATGCCCCTAGGCTTGTATTCGCAGCTTCGTGCCGCTCCGATTTTATTCTTAGACATTGCGGCGGAATATCGATTGCCCCATTTGGTTGAAGTGTATGCCCATTATCCCAAAGAGGCGCTTGCACATGCCGTAGGAAAAATCAAAAAACGCCTAGGCGGAGATTTGTACAAAAATGCGTTAGACGCTTTAGAGGTAGATGATTTTACGCAGGTGGCCGCGATAACCTTGCATTATTATGACAAGGCCTATGTGCATGGGTTGCAAAAAAGATTACCCGAACAAATACAAGAAATTGTCATCAATACATTGGAAACTAGCTTACAAACGGATGTTGTCATGGCGCATCCCCTTTGTCAAACCCAATTTTCATAATGCCTATGTTACCTGAAAAATTCTTATCGGAACTACTAGACCGACACGTGAACACGGAAGCATTTCCGGCAACGTCCGACATAAAAAAACTCTTCACAAAAATCGTGCTAACGCTTTTCCCTGAGCAAGCAAGGAAACAAATTGTCCAGCTAGACGACTTGCGCTTAGTTTGGGAATCGATTGAAAATGGGCTAGAAAGTTTATTGCATGACATGGCCGACAAATTAGCCGACACACCACAAAACATTACGTCCAGGTACATGGATAGAATTCCTGGTATATATCAATTACTCTTAACGGATGTAGAAGCCATGGTCAATGGAGACCCGGCTGCGACGACGGATTATGAAGTCATTCGGACATATCCTGGATTTTACGCCTTAGCATTCTATCGTTTGGCACATGGTCTGCATGCAGAAAATGTACCGCTAATTCCCCGCATATTAACTGAATATGCCCATTCCAAAACGGGGATTGATATTCATCCAGGAGCACAGATCGACCAATATTTTTTCATGGACCATGGAACAGGTATTGTGATTGGCGAAACTTGTGTGATTGGGAAACGAGTAAAAATCTATCAAGGTGTTACGCTAGGAGCACTTTCGGTGGATAAATCCATGGCTTCGACAAAACGGCACCCAAGCATCGAAGATGGCGTTGTGATTTACTCAGGAGCGACCATTCTCGGTGGCGACACGATTGTAGGTGCAAATTCCACGATTGGTGGGAATGTCTGGTTGACACGCAGTGTGGCACCCAACACAAAAATCTATCATCAAGAAAATCAAAAAATCATTCAAGAATAAGATGGCTGCTTTATTGGATTTAGTGGGCAATACGCCCCTCGTTGATTTAAATAAACTACACAACAACCCGAAGGTTCGAATTTTGGGTAAGTTGGAAGGCAATAACCCCGGTGGTTCTGTCAAAGATCGTGCAGCCAAAAACATGATTGAGTCGGCCTTGCAACGGGGAGATATAAAACCAGGCATGAAATTAATCGAGGCGACTTCGGGTAATACCGGGATTGCTTTGGCGATGATTGCCCGACTATACGATCTAGAAATCGAATTAGCGATGCCATCGAATTCTACGAGAGAGCGTGTGTTGACGATGGAAGCGTTTGGGGCCAAAGTAACCCTAACGGAAAGTATTGAATCCGCGCGTGATTACGCGGTAGAAAAAGCTGCATCGGGTCAATTTGTTTTGTTAAATCAATTTGAAAACCCCGATAATTATTTAGCGCATTACAAAACGACTGGGCCTGAAATTTACCGAGATACAGCAGGGAAAGTCACTCATTTTGTTAGCTCGATGGGTACAACGGGTACCATCATGGGGACTTCCATGTACTTGAAAGAGCAAAATCCAGCAATCCAGATTGTGGGCTGTCAACCTACTGAGGGCTCTAAAATTCCCGGAATTCGGAGATGGCCGGAAGCCTACCGACCGAAAATCTACCAACCCGAACGCGTCGATCGCATCATGGATATTTCGGAGGAAGAGGCGACGGAAATGACTCGTCGGATGGCGAAAGTAGAAGGTGTTTTTGGAGGAATGAGTAGCGGCGGCGGTGTGGCGGCGAGTGTCCGACTAGCGCACGAAATAGAAGAAGGACTCATTGTCTGCATCATTTGCGACCGCGGGGATCGCTATTTATCCAGTGGCTTATTTGGGGAGTAAAACACCCATAAGAGCGTAATGCGTGGGTGACATCCAGCGCATTTGTTGGGATCCCTCAATCGAATAGGTCTGAACGCGCCCATCGGCAAAATTCATGTGTAATTTCTTATGCGTTTCGAAAAGGAAATTCTTTTCCTCAATTTCTATTTCAACTTTGGCAGGTCGATCCAAGGCATCCAATTGAATGTACAATTTCTTCACAGGTAAGCTTTCATTCGCCTTCAACGAATACCAAACAAATCCATCTTCAGATAGATTATCATAACTTGTCGCGGCTGCAGGCTTGTTCAAGTCGGCATGCAAAAACATCGCCCATTCCTGCTTCCAATCCATCTCTTTTAGTCGTTTTTCCTCTTTTTTACCAGCTAACAAAATGGTTTTATGAACAGCTTCTGGATGTTTGGCGAGTGAATCAATCTGCGCGGTGAGGTATTTTTCCCAGGGATAAAAGACTGGTTTTGCACTTTCTTCGACAGAAGGTTTGCAGGCAACAAATAGGAAGCTAGCAAGCAAGAAAAAATAGATGCGGGAAATCAACATAGCTTAAAGGTAAAAAAAATCCTTGACGCTGGAAAACGTCAAGGATTTTTGAGCTTAGACACCAATCATTTCATCGATTGGAATACTCAGCACACGGGTTAGATTGTATAGTTTTTGTGCATTTGGATAATGTTTCCCGGATTCCCAATAATTGTAAGCACTTTGACTAACTCCCACGGCTGAAGCAACTTGCTGTTGCGTCATACGTTTGGATTGTCGGGATTTAATCAGGAGGACTGAAAAAAGGTGTTTTGTTTTCATGATGATTAGGGTTAGGTGAATTATTCATAAGGGAATATTTATAAATGAATGATCATTTGCAATGCTTTCGATCAGATATTTCTTGATTTATCAATATTGCGAATCATTTTGGCCTGAAAATGCAGGTTGATTAACAAATTGGAAATAATATTTCCTTTAAAGAAAGTTTAATAAACAAAAAAGCCCGAGGAATGTCCTCGGGCTTTAAAGCAATTTTGAATAATCTTACAGATTTCCTTTTTTCAATTCACGCACGGCGAAGTCGGCAGCACGAGCTGTCATAGCCATATAAGTTAAGGAAGGATTCACACAAGAAGCGGATGCCATTGCAGCACCGTCCGTCATGAATACGTTTTTCACTTCGTGAACTTGGTTATGCTTATTTACGATGGAGTTCTTCACAGATGTTCCCATACGTGCTGTACCCATTTCGTGAATACCCAAACCGATGTGTGTATTTTGACCATTGTATGCGTTGATGTTTTTGAAACCTGCAGCTTCTAACATTTCAGCCGCATCGTTCATCATATCTTGACGCATTTTCATTTCATTCTCTCCAAAATTCGCTTCGAATGAAAGTACTGGTAAGCCCCACTTATCTTTTTGATCACTTAACGTGAAACGGTTATTTGGATCTGGTAAAATCTCACCAAAACCACCGAATCCAACAGTCCATTGACCTGGATGTGTTAAGCTTTCTTTGAATTGAGCTCCGAAACCATCTTGACCAACACCACGGCCCCATCCTTCGCGGCTTGCACCACCTTGGTAACCGAAACCACGTGTATAACCACGCTTATCTTTACCCCAGTTGCGGTAACGTGGAATGTATAAACCGTTTGGACGATTTCCGAACATATAATCTTTCTCGAAACCTTCTACAGTTGCTGAAGCACCTACCCCTAAATGGTGGTCCATGATGTTACGACCTAATTGATCGGAATCATTACCCAAACCATTTTGGTAACGGTTTGATTTCGAGTTCATCATAATCGAAGTCGATCCAATCGCACCTGCGTTCACAAAAATGATTTTCGCAAAATATTCTTTGGACTCCAAGGTATTTTGATCAATCACGCGAACACCTTTGGCTTTTTGTGATTTCTCATCGTAGATGATCTCCGCAACAATCGCATTGTGAATCATCGTCAAACGATTTGTCCGTTGCGCTGCAGGCAAGGTTGCCGACAATGAGCTAAAATAAGCTCCATATGGACACCCACGCATACATTTATTGCGATAATTACATGAAGAACGACCTAAGTCAGTATGTTGTTTGCCTGGTTTTGTCAAGTGCGCTACGCGACCCACTGTCACCGGACGACCTAATTTCTTATCCACCGCATTTTTGAAGTGAACCTCCGGAGCAGTCATTTGCATGGCTGGTAAGAAGTCCGAATCAGGCAATACATCTAATCCTTCCGCTTGACCTGAGATTCCCGCAAATTTCTCTACGTATGAATACCAAGGAGCCAAATCATCGTAGCCGATTGGCCAAGGCGTTCCGATACCTTCTTTTTCATTCGCTAAGAAATCTTCGCGATTCCAACGGTAGGTTTGACGACCCCATAATAAAGATTTACCTCCCGTATGGTAAGCACGAATCCAGTCGAATCCACCTTTTTTCTCAATGTAAGGGTTTTGCTTGTCGTTTTCGAACAAGTAGCGATGCTCTTCAGCAGGCGTATAACCCGTGCGCATTCCTGCCCAATATTCTTCAGCAGCCATGTTTGTTGGCCGACCGCGGTGGTCGAATTCCCATGGATTTTTCATCGCTGTTTCGTAACCTTCGATGTGTTTGATCTCGCGACCACGTTCCATCACGGCAACTTTCAAGCCTTTTTCTGTTAATTCTTTTGCAGCCCAACCACCCGAAATACCGGATCCAATGACGATAGCGTCAAACGTTTGGCTCTTGATTGCATCTATATTAAGATTCATTTCTCGTATGATTTGGGATTAATAAACAAATGATTTTTGGTCAGGCTTCATGTTCGAAATTACTTCAAACTTACCTGGAACGGGATGGTACTCGAAAGAACCTTCGATGCCTTTTTCAGATGTATAGTATCCTAACAAAGTCAATTCCTTCATGACACGCCAGAATGGAACGCCACCAGCACCTTCTAATACATCTTTATCTACGTTATCTCCCACTTTCACTTTGCTCGAAGCATACGATTTCATTAACTCTTTCGTATCGGCTTCTAACAAAGTCAACATCGCAACTTGCCCATCATGCGATTGATCTAAAAACTTCGCTTTGGCTAAATTATCGACACCCTTTTTGAAACTAACATGCTCCGGTTTTTTATAGCAATCGTTCAGCATCATTTCGATGAAAGGTGGAACTCCTGCTTCAATCGCTCCCGCTGTTGAGGTTTTTGGAATAATGTGTTCAGCCACAGCTGCAACGATTTTGCGCTGGCTTTCTGTCAACGTGAAGGTACCCGCTTCCGCGACAATACCTGCTTTTTTTGCCTCCATAGCAAACAAGGTAGGGGCACTAAAAACACCTCCAACGAGCATCGCTATTCTCGAGACAGCATCTCTTCTGTTAAGCATAGTTTTATTGTTAAATTGTTCAGGTCGGCTGCCCAAATTTTTCATTTTAGGCAAGTCACAAAATTAATCAGAATCTTCGTTTTTCAAGGAATTATTTGGCTTTTTCTAACTTTAAAACCAAATCTATGCGATAAGGAGGCAGATTTTTGACATCGATGTGGACGCCATTTTTTTCTACGCTACCTACCAAGGTCTGGGTTTCTCCTAACATTCCCACGGGACCTTTTTTATAACTACCTGGTATATAAATTGTTTCATCCTGTGGACGCTTTAATAAATGTACATACACATGGGTATCGGTTTGGGTCGTTACGCCCCAGGTTTGTGGACTCAAAGGTCCGCCGCGCGTACCGTATACAGATTCACCGTGCCCTTTCAGCCAGCGACCGGCAACTGCCAAAGAATCCGTAAACTCCGGTTGAATTTCCCCCGTGGGCATCGGACCTACGTTTAATAATAAGTTTGCGTTACGTCCAGCTGCGCCGACCAACAAATGAATAATTTGCTTGGGCGTTTTAAATTTACGGTCTGTGATGTTATATCCCCAAGCACCATTGATGGTTTCACACGTTTCTAAAGGCAATGCAGAAGCTTGCTGGAAACTTAGTCCCGAATGATTTTCTCCAGGCAAATCGCGCTCAAACATTTGGAAGTCCTCCCCAGGAATTGGATCCAAATGGTGGTTATTCCCAATTAAACAAGCGGGTTGCAGTTGATGAATTAAGCTGTAAATTTCATCGTATTTCCAGTCGATGCGCGATTTACGATCGGCACTTCCTTCTGTATTTGTTTGATCCCAATGTCCATCAAACCAAATGTTATGAATCTCCCCATAATTGGTCAACAATTCCGTTAATTGAGCCTTCATAAACTTCAGGTAGGAAGCATAATCTCCTTTACCCTTGCGACCGCTTTTTTGGCCGGTACGACCCGTCTCAAAAGGATAATCATCACGGTACCAGTCTAGGGTAGAATAATAGAGTCCCAATTTCATATCCTGTTTTTTGCAGGCTTCCGCTAACTCTTTGAGCGCATCGCGATGAAATGGGGTATTCGTAATTTTCCAATCGGCTTGCTGTGTATCCCAATTCGAAAAACTATCGTGGTGGCGCGTAATGAAGATGATGTATTTCATTCCGGCATTTTTAGCGATACTAACCCAAGCATCTGCGTTGAATTTGCTTGGATCAAAAGCAGGCATTAAGCGTCCATAATCATTTTTGGAAATGCCTTTGTTATTCATGACCCACTCGCCATCGCCGAGCATACTGGACAAACCCCAGTGGATGAACATGCCATATTTACGGTCTTGAAAGGCTTGACGTTCGGCTAAATTCGCGTCGGATGGCGTGTATTGTTGGCTTATTGCCTGAAAACTCGCACACAGAGCGAACAAAAGGATTAACTTCTTCATGGATAGTAGGTTTAGAAAGAGCAAATTATGATTTTTTTGGATAGGTTTATCAGGAAGTAGATAGGATTTTTGGAAGATTTTTTTGTTTTTTGTACCGCTACTGCAGGTTTATATACCCCGGCAGCCCATCAGCTAAAATTTACTCATGCAAGAAGCTTCTCCTATTTTCGACAACAATAAAATCCCAGTAAAGAAACTTTGGCAAGTGATTATCGCCTCCTCTGTGGGAACGGTCATTGAGTGGTATGATTTTTACATTTTTGGCAGTTTATCTGCGATTATATCCTTGTCTTTCTTTCCCAAAGATGACCCTACCGCAGCATTTTTATCCACATTAGCCGCATTTGGTGCAGGATTTGTGGCACGTCCCTTTGGTGGTATTTTGTTCGGAAGATTAGGGGACAAGATTGGTCGGAAATACACATTTTTACTAACGCTTCTCCTCATGGGAGGCTCAACTTTTGCCATCGCATTGATCCCATCGTATAGTGAAATAGGTCTTGTTGCCCCTGCGATATTATTATTGCTACGTATTGTTCAAGGACTCGCGCTGGGCGGTGAATATGGAGGCGCAGCTACATATGTGGCCGAATATGCGCCTGATGCCCAACGTGGGAAATACACAGCTTACATTCAGACGACGGCAACCCTCGGGTTTTTCGTTTCCATTGTCGTGATTTTGGTTTGCCAAAACCTGATGGGCGATGCTGTTTTCAAAGATTGGGGCTGGCGTGTGCCCTTTGCTTTATCTGGAATTCTTGTCATCGTGTCCTACTTCATTCGAAGAAACATGCATGAGTCACCGCTTTTCTCAAAATTAAAGCAAGAGGGCCGACTATCTGAAAATCCCTTAAAAGAGGCTTTTGCTTCGAAAGCAAATCGCCGATTGATGTTGATTGCGATGTTTGGAGCGATTGTGGGGCAAGGGGTTGTGTGGCACACGGGACAGTTTTATGCACAAATATTTATCAACAAGATTCTCAAAGTTGATTTCACGACGACCAACTTGATTATAGCCGCGTCCTTGGTTGTGGGAACGCCTTTATTCGTGGTTTTTGGTAGCTTATCGGATCGTGTGGGTCGGAAGAAAATCATGTTGGGCGGCATGGCCCTAGCTGCCATTTTCTACTATCCGCTATTTGCGTGGATGTCGGATATTGTGGATCAAGAAGGAACTTTGGTGAATGACGCATACCAATTAACGATGAAAGGGAAAGTTGAGTTAGCCTTCATTTGTACTTGTTTGGTCACTTTTGCCTCCATGGCTTACGGCCCTATCGCGGCGTTTTTGGTGGAATTATTCCCGACCAAAATTCGCTATACTTCGCTTTCCGTTCCATATCACTTTGCCAATGGAATCTTTGGCGGATGCGCACCCTTTGTGGCGACATGGCTCGGCGCGGTGACCCATTCGAATTTCTCAGGAATCTTCTATCCGATTGCGCTTTCAGCCTTGACGGTGATTATCGGGATGATTTATTTGCCGGAGACGAAGGGGCGGGCATTGATGGATTAATTTTGGACGATGGACGTCAGACGTTGGACGTTGGACGCGAGAGTTATTCGCAGGCTGAGGTCTGGGAGTCCGCCCCAAAAAGTATCGCGTCTCTACTATAAATTCGGGGATTTAATCCGATTAATGAATACAGCCGCCAATACGATTGGCAGCGAGAAGACCACAAAACGCATCGAGATTGAAGCGCCCGAATCAGCCATTAAACCAAAAAGACTCGGCCCTAAAATAGCGCCAAAGCGCCCCATACCCATCGCTAATCCCACGCCTGTGGAGCGAATTTCTGAAGGATAAATTCTTGTTGAAGCAGGGTACATGGAATTGAATCCCCCTTGCACAAAAAAGCCAATGCCGAAGGTCAAAGCAAACTTGAGCAAGAAATCCTGATCGAGGTTTCCATATAAATTCAGCAATACAAACGCGAGTAAAACGTAAATCAAAATCACACGTTTGATGCCGATCCGACCTATCAAAAGCCCCATAACAAATACACCGGTGAAGGCGCCTAAATTCATGGCAGTGCCAATGTACGTAGCTAATTCAAAAGGCATACCCGTTTGTTTGGCAAGGATGGGGACCCAGCTCAACACCGTATACAAGGTAATAAACCCAAAGAAAGTGGCCAGCCATAAATAAATGGTGGATTGTCGGAACTCAGGCACAAACAAGTCGCGCCAGGATGAACGCTTGACGAGCAATTTATCCCGATTTAAATAGGCCGGCGATTCAGGAAGGACGAAATATACGCCCACCAACATGGTGAAAGAGAAAATCCCAGCAGCTAAATAGGCGAATCGCCAACCCAATTCAGGCACAATCCAAGCACTAGCAAACCCAGTCAATATCGCGCCTAATGGCCAGCCACCTTGCACGATGCCGACATTGAAATCGCGTGTTTTATCCGTGGAAAATTCCGATGCTACTGTTGCTAGATTAGGCAAAATACCACCGATTCCGAGTCCCGTTAGGGCACGACAAAGCAGCAACAATCCATAATTCGTGGAGAAATAAACCGATAACATACCAGCACTTATGAGCAGTAGGGAAATTAAGAAAATCTTCCTTCGCCCAACTCGGTCCCCAAAAGGAGCTAATACAAAACATCCGGCCGTCATACCGCCTAAGCCGGAACTAAAAATATAGCCTAATTCCGTATTGGAAAGGCCAAATTCCTTCATGATTTCAGCGCCCGTAAAGGAAACCAATAGCACATCAATGCCATCATTGAAATTGAGCAAAAAACATAAAGCTACTACTCCGATTTGGAGCCAAGACATCGAATTTTTCATTGAATTTGTATGACAATTTTTCCCGGATGAACACTCGAAGCAGCAATTAAACCGGCTTCTAAATCCGCTAAAGGAATATATTTGGAAATGATTTGGCCAGGATTGATTTGCCCATCGGCGATCATTTGAATCACCGATTGAAAATCTTCCGGATGATCATAAATCAATGAACCACGAATGGAGATACCCCGACGAACCAAATCCAAAGGAGTAAAGCTTGCCTGCTTTTCCGACAAACCCAATAAAACAATACTGGCGCCCCTTGGAACATCCGCACACAAGGCTGTGGTTGCCGCCGCGGAACCCGTGCATTCAAAGGCCACGCGAATATCTGCCAACTGCCAGTCACCCGTACGGGCACCCATGGAAACTGCTTTTTCTAAGAGCGTCGCATTCAATTCGCCTACATAAACGATGATGCCCCGACGAATCGCTAAATGGGTAATCAACATGCCGATGGCACCTAGGCCTAAGACATAAATCGTATCTCCAGCTTGCAAGAAGGCATGTTTGAGCGCATGAAAAGCAACAGCCGTAGGTTCAATCGTCACAGCATCCGCGGCAGAAATTGACTCAGGTAGCGTGTGTGCAAAATCAGCCGGAATCAGAACATACTCCGCAAAACAACCCGGCGCATTTAATCCAATGGTTCGTTTATTGGGACAAACAGTTGCCTGGCCGCGTTCGCAATAGATGCACTTTCCACAGGGCGCGTTGGGATCCACCACAACTCGATCGCCAATTACCCGCTGAACTCCTTCACCTACAGCATCGATGTAGCCCCAGCCTTCATGGCCGATAATCGTTGGGCCCGACAAAGGTCGATGCCCACCAAAATAATGCACGTCCGAGCCGCAAATCCCTACTTCCATTAAACGGATGCGTAACTCACCCGGACCAGGCGCTGGAATTGCCTCCTCGCGAAATTCGATGACTTTGGGCCCAGTTAAATAAGCAGCCCACATTATAGGATTTGATTAAATTCGATGATTTCGCCCGATGGCCCTTTTACGTTGAAAAAACGGGTTCCATTTTTCCAAAATTGCAAAAAGGTTGGGGTAGATTCTAGGATCTCGAAACCTGCTTTTTTCAAGGTCTCAAACGCATGATCCACATCGGCGACATCGATCGCAAAATGATCCACATGCCCGTTCGACCGCGATTTAATTTCGGCTAATTGCTTCGCAGGCATTTGGTATAATTCCACAATAACCTCGTGATTTTTCATCATGACACAGGTGCCATAACCGCCATCAAATTCAAATGGGGCCTCCATCACATTCTCAAATCCAAGCCGCTCATAAAAGGGAATCGATACTTCTAGGTCGTGCGCCGGGATACCAATGTGCTGTATCCGATGGATAAAATCAATTTTCATTTCCATATTATGCTAGGTTCAAGAACCTAAAATAGGAAATTTTAAGCGGTTGGGCGCGCATAACCTAATTTTTGTACGAATTTCGGTTGGTAATAACCTTGTAAGCCCAAGGTCGATAAGGAACCCGCCTCCGCCAAATCGATAAAGCCATCTGCAGCCACATTCGATTCATCTAAAAAGGCACAAACTAATTCTCCAATTACCAAATAGGTTCCATTGTGCTTAATGGGCATAATATCAACTAATTTCAAGCCCAATTGGACAGGACTTCCATCTACAAATGGAATCGTAAATTCAGGTCTTACAAGCTCATTCAGTTCCACATGGTCGAATTCAGATACGCCATCCGGATACTTGGCACTGGTTTGATGCGCAGCCTCGATTTGATTTAATGCGACATGATTCATCGTGAAAAAACCGGTTGACTCAATATTCTTCAAGGTATGCGGAGTGGCCTCTTTGGGACGATTAATAAACCCAATTAACGTTGGATCAGCCCCCAAATGCACAATATTCGTAAAAAGAGCCACATTCGACAAACCAGCTGCATCTTGTGTAACGATCAAGGTTGCTGGCTTAAATCCACTTAGACAGTTGACAAAATTAGCGCGATGGTATCGGTCCATCGCTTGCAAATCCAAAGGCGTGTAACATTTCATAAATGAATAACCTAGAATATAAAGGATTGTTTAAACCTTAAAAACCCGACCTCTCCGGTAAAAGAACTGCAATATCATATACCAAATCAGTAAATAGCAGAGTGCCCCTGCCAAAGAAGCGAGATAAGGATCCGTAATTCGCGAGGCAAACAGGAAGTCTTGTAGAAAAGCTGATAGCCCTATTCCTTCAATTTCGACCATGTTCAACGCGCGTGGAATGATGCCTGAAAAGAAAAAGACCAACATGGGGTTTACGCCAAAAATTACGAAGGGTTTCGTCCAAGCCTTAAATTGTTGGACATCAACAAGCCAATATAATAGACATAACAAAACGATGGCCCAGCCGGCGGTGTATAATACGAATGAGCTCGTCCAAAGTGCTTTATTGATTGGGAAGTAAAGGTCCCATAAAGCACCTAAAACAATACAAAAAAGCCCTGCCATTGCTAGTAGTCGTGTTTGCGTGCGAAAATACAGGCCTGCCAACATACCCATAAAGCCCGTGGCAAAAGCAGGAATCGTACTTAAAATCCCTTCGGGATCCCAGGTTTTGGTTACCGACCATAAATGTCCCGGCAGCAAATAGTTATCGACATAAGCCGCCAAATTCGTTCCCTCATGTAAGTTCGCAGCGCCGATACCGGGAACAGGAACATAGTTCATGATGGCCCAATAGCTAATCAAAAAGAGCAAGGATAAGAATACCAATCCACGTGCGGCAACTCGACCTTGAAGGCTCGCCAATACTGCATAAACAAGCGCAATACGTGGAAGCACGCCGGGCAATCGAACATTTGCGAAATCGTCAAATCCACCAAAAGCAAGAACTAATGCCAGGATGAAAAGCGCAAACAGGACATATAATTTACGTGCAAAATCCGTGAAGAATATGACCGTAACGAGACCTGTGGCGACTAAACGAACGATCAACAAGGACACTCCCGTCCAATCCCCCACATGTATTTTAGCGAAAAAACTTAAGAACCAACCCAGAAGTAAAAGACTCAAGGTCCGTGAAATAATTTTATCCCCAGGAACGATTTGGCCGGCATTTAGCGAAACCGACACCCCTACGATGAACAAGAAGAACGGAAAAACAAGGTCCGTAGGCGTACAACCATTCCAGGCTGCATGTTCTAGCGGCGCATAAATATGGCCCCAATCACCCGGATTGTTGACAATCGTCATCATCATAACCGTGATTCCTCGAAAGACATCGAGTGATAGAATTCGATTTTTAGTATCCATTCCCGAAAATTAGCCATTTTTATACTAAATCAATATTTAATTGTAATTTAGGGTCAGTTAATATCCAAAAACCATGCCCAAAATTATTGTCGTAGGTAGCTCAAACACCGACATGGTCATTCAATCTGAACGAATTCCCAGACCAGGAGAAACCATTTTAGGCGGTTCATTTTTCATGAACCCTGGCGGGAAAGGCGCGAATCAAGCGGTTGCGGCTGCAAGATTAGGAGGCGATGTGCATTTCATCTGCAAGGTTGGGCAAGATGTTTTTGGCGACATGGCACGCCAACAATTCGAAAATGAGGGAATGCACACTGAATTTGTCATGTCAGATGCCAATTTACCTTCAGGTGTAGCCTTAATCAATGTAGATGCACAAGGGGAAAATAGCATTACCGTTGCATCTGGAGCAAATGGAGCGCTTCATACGACTGATATAGATCAAGCAGAAGCCATTTTCGAATCTGGAGATGTGTTATTAATTCAACTGGAAACACCACTCGAAACGGTTTGGCATGCGATTAAAAAAGCGCATAAAAAAGGTCTTAAAGTTATTTTGAACCCAGCACCAGCGGCTGAAATTCCCGATGAAATCTACCCCTATATTTATACCTTAACACCAAATGAAACAGAAACTGAACTATTAACAGGTGTTTCAATCGATTCTTTGGCAAAGGCCCAAGAAGCCGCACACATATTACTGAATAAAGGATTAAAGCATTTAATTATTACGATGGGTTCGCAGGGAGCCTATTACCAATCGGCAGAAACCAAGCTATTTATCCCAACTAAACCCGTTCAGGCCGTTGACACAACTGCGGCAGGAGACTGTTTCAATGGTGCTTTAGCCGTTTCAATTAGTCAAGCAAAGGAATGGGAACCTGCCATTCAATTTGCCTGTGAAGCAGCAACACGTTCTGTCACACAAATGGGGGCACAGGCCTCTATGCCATACCTAGTCGATTTAACCTAAAAATACCTCCATCAAAATCTACACCCATAACGATGAAAAAGCTATTCGTTTTAGTACCGTTTTTGCTCATTAGCCTAGGCTCATTGGCGCAATCAAAGATGTTCAACATTACCCCTGCAGCCTTACAAAACAAAATCAAAGGCGGTTGGGCCGGCCAAACCATCGGAGTAACTTTCGGGGGACCCATGGAATTTCGTTACAACGGAACGATGATTAATTCATATCAGCCGGTACCTTGGTTTGATGGCTATTTGAAGAAAACGATGCTCGAAAATCCAGGTTTATACGATGATTTGTACATGGACTTGACTTTCGTTGAAGTTTTTGAGAGAGAAGGACTTCAAGCCCCGATTGCCTCACATGCAAAAGCCTATGCACAAGCGGGCTACGCGCTTTGGCATGCGAATCAAGCAGGCCGATATAATATTTTAAATGGCATCATGCCCCCAGCATCTGGTCACTGGAAGAACAATCCCCATGCGGATTGCATCGACTACCAAATCGAATGCGACTTTGCGGGCTTAATGTCGCCAGCCATGCCGAACGCGGCCTCTCAAATCTCCGATCAAATCGGGCACATCATGAATTACGGGGACGGTTACTATGGGGGCGTATATTTGGGTGCTTGCTATACCTTGGCCTTTGTGCATAATGACATTAATAAAATTGTCAACGAAGCTTTAAAAACCATACCCGCCCAAAGCAATTATTACAAATGCATCTCTGATGTGATTCGCTGGCATAAGCAGTACCCAAATGACTGGCGAAAAACGTGGCTGGAGGTTCAAAACAAATGGTCGGACGACATCGGATGTCCGGATGGAGTTTTTGCTCCGTTCAACATTGACGCAACAGTCAATTCGGCTTATGTGGTGATTGGCTTATTATATGGCCAAGGGGATTTTGGCAAGACGGTCGAAATTGCAACCCGTTGTGGACAAGATGCGGATTGCAATCCATCGTCGGCGGCAGGTATTTTAGGAACCATGCTGGGCTATGACAAAATTCCTGCTTACTGGAAATTAGGTTTAAAAGAGGCGGAAGATATTGACTTCAAATACACGACAACTTCATTGAATAAAGTATATGAAATCGGCTATCGACATGCGTTGAAAAACATTGAAATGCATGGGGGGAAAGTGGGCGCAAATCAAATTCAAATTCCCCTTGAAGCACCTAAAACGGTGCGTTTCGAACAGAGTTTTACGGATGTATATCCGGTGGATCGCATTTGGGTGAATAAGCCCTTGAAAGATGAGTACAGCTTCCAATTTGAGGGGACGGGATTTGTCGTAAAAGGTGATATGGCGAAATGGGCTTCCTTGGATCCGCATGCTTTTGATTTGGAAGTTTGGGTAGATGGAACGGTGATGGAGCGTGTGAAACTTCCGGTGTCATTTACAACCCGCCGACATGAGGTAACCTGGAAATACGATTTGGCGAAAGGAAAGCATGATGTCAAATTAAAATTATTGAATCCGACTGCGGGCTACGATTGCAAATTGGCAGATATCTTGATTTATCAGGAACAGGCAATTCGCGTAAATGATCAGAAAAATTATCGATTAGGAAATTTATAAACGACAGACATATGTTCATCATTGAAACCTATACGACGGCTGTTTGCTTGTGTGTGATTACTATGTTATGCTGGGGTTCTTGGGCAAATACGCAGAAACTCACAACATCCACATGGCGCTTTGAATTATTCTATTGGGATTATGCATTGGGCATTTTGGCGGCATCACTTGTGCTTGCCTTCACCTTGGGAAGTACAGGGACAGCTGGCCGGGGATTTTTAGCCGACCTCGCACAGGCAGCTCCTGAACATATGCAGTCGGCACTCGTGGGCGGTGTGGTTTTCAATGCGGCGAACATCTTGTTGGTAGCAGCCATCGGAATTACTGGAATGGCCGTTGCGTTTCCAGTTGGCATCGGTATCGCCTTGGTTCTCGGTGTATTAGTTAATTACTTAGACCAACCGACCGGAAATCCTCTAATTATATTCGGCGGCGTAGGACTGATTACCCTTGCCATTATCTTAAATGCTTGGGCTTATGGCAAACGCAGTACGACGGGTATGTCAGTCAAAGGACTTTTGATTGCTGTGTTTAGCGGGTGTATGATGGGTTTATTTTATAAATATGTGGCGAATTCAATGGTTGTGAATTTTAGCGTTCCTGAGTTAGGCAAACTAACACCTTATACGGCATTGGTCTTCTTCTCGATTGGAATATTGGCGAGTTCGTTGGTATTCAACACATTACAAATGTACCGACCCTTTCAGGGTGCGGCGGTAAGCTTTGGGGATTATTTCCGAGGCAGTCTCAAAGACCACGCGGTGGGGATGCTCGGCGGAGCCATCTGGTTTATTGGTATGGCGTTTAGTATCATTGCCTCTGAAAAAGCAGGTACGGCCATTTCTTATGGACTAGGTCAAGGGGCTACTGTTGTGGCCGCTTTGTGGGGGATTTATATTTGGAAAGAATTTGAGGGCAGTGATGCCAAAACCCAAGGAATGCTTAAGCTTATGTTGGCTTTATACATCCTCGGGTTAGGGCTATTAATTTACGCTAAATAGACACTTAGATTTTCACCTTTTTCCATTCGCCGTTTACAAACACATCAACAGTTCCGCCGCCTTGTTTCACGAGTGTATAGTTTTGCACTTTCCCTTTCGACCAAGTCATGTTGAGCGTGTAGCCTCCGCGCGTTTTCAAACCTTTGACTTCTCCTGAATCCCAAGCTTTCGGTAATGCAGGAAGCAAGTAAATTTTGGTAGCGGTAGATTGTACGAGCATTTCAGCCACAGCCGCAGCACCCCCGAAATTACCATCAATTTGGAAAGGAGGATGCGCGTCAAATAAATTTGGATAGGTCCCGCCTCCACGCTGATAGTTGATTTTCACGCCATCGGGTTCTACGTATTTCAACAATTCGCGGTACATTTTATAGGCATGATCTCCATCCTTGAGGCGTGCCCATAAGTTGATTCGCCAGCCTTTGGACCAACCGGTCGTTTCATCCCCTTTGATCTCCAAGGTTTTCTTTGCGGCATTCGTCAATGTAGGCGTTTCCTCGACGGTCAAATGGTTTCCCGGGAAGAGTCCATACAAATGACTTTGGTGGCGATGCTTGGGGTCTTGATCCGGCCAATCGTGGTACCATTCTTGTAAATTACCTTCTTTCCCTACTTGGTAAGGGTATAATTTTACAAGCGCATCTTTTACTTGAGCCGTGAAAGCTGGGTCATTTTTCAATACATCTTGTGCCGCAAGAATATCCAAAAACAATTCACGAATCATCGCCAAATCTGCGGTTCCACCGTATAACGTTGATCCAATATAACCTGTCGGGGTAATAAACTTATTTTCTGGCGAAGTAGATGGGGAAGTAATTAAATTACCTTTTTGATCTTTAATCATAAAGGCCAAACAAAACTCCGCTGCCCCTTTCATCAGTGGATAGGCCTTGTCTTTCAAGAATGCCTTGTCTTGCGTAAACTGAAAATGTTCCCAAAGATGTGTAGATGCCCAGGTTGCACCCATAGGCCAGTTGGCCCAACTCGGCTCTCCATTCCCGAAATCCCCAACGGGATTTGTCATGGCCCAGATATCGGAATTGTGGTGGGTGACCCAGCCGGGTGCATTATAAAAGGTTTGGGCACTAATGCGGCCCGTTTTTTCCAAGTTTTCGAGGAAGCCTAAAAAAGGTTGATGCATTTCGGAGAGATTGGTGTTTTCGGCCAACCAGTAATTCTCCTCGGCATTGATGTTCATGGTATAATTACTGCTCCAAGGCGGTCGGATGTGTGGATTCCACAGCCCTTGAAGGTTCGCGGGAACACGCGGAGTTCGCGAGCTGCTGATTAATAAATAGCGGCCGTATTGAAAATAAAGTGCCTCCAAATACGGGTCAGACTCTCCCGTCGCATAACGACGTAAACGCTCGTCGGTAGGCAATTCAGGGGCATTTTTCCCGCCCAAAGTCAGCGAAACCCGATGGTAGAATTTCTGATAATCTTTCAAATGACGTGCATAAAGCGATTTTAGTGGGATAAGACTAGCGTCTTGTAATTGCTTTTGAGCGAGCGAATCGTCGTTTTTACCTTCACGAGAAGGGCTTTTGTCGAAGCCATTAAAACTCGTTGCCATGGATACGAGGATGACAGCCTCGGTTCCGTTTGTCAAGACAATGGATGAGTCGGTGCGCGTAACTTTCCCATCCGTGGATTGCAGTAGAATATCGGTGGAAAAGCGCGTGCCTTTATCAGCCAAAAACATAATGGGATTTCCTTCTTTCCTGACATAATTCGGATCAGCACGGACAGGTGCTGTGCCCTGCATATGTAAATGATTGGTGGTGGAGTGTACTTGGAATTTCAACTTAGAATCCATCCGAATCGCGAAGGACAAAGCGCCTTTTTGTTCGCTGCTGATGTGGATGGCAAATACTTTATCAGGATGTGAAACGAAATATTGTCGTTTTATAAGATTGCCGTCCGCGCGGTATTGGACTTTGGCGATAGCTTGATTGAGGTCAAGTTCGCGGTAATAATGGCTAATGTTTTTCTCGGGGAAGTCGATGTACATCGTCCCGAGCGGCGCATAGGATTCGGAGAATTTCCCTTGAATTTTTTTCACGAGGGAATCAGCGGCTTTGTAATTTTCTGCCTTGAGGGCTTCGCGTACGCCAGGGAGGTGTTTATACGCTTCAGGATTCATGCGCGGGTTCATCGGCTCCCCGGACCAAAGGGTAAGATCGTTCAAATAAATTTGATCGGTTTTCGTTCCGCCAAAGACCGTTGCGCCTTGGGTACCATTTCCCAGGACGAGTGTTTCTTCGAAATAGATAGCGGGTTTATCGTACCAAAGTTTGAGGTTTTGCTGCGCGAACAAAGGCGAGCTAAAAAGAATCAAGAAGCAGATATTTTTCATCAGTTTTTTACTTGGTTTTGCTGTGAATTTTTTATTTTTTTATAACCCTGCCGGGGTCGTAGACCCCGGCAGGGTCACCACCCACCTACAACAATATACGTTGCATTTTTGCCAGGCCATTTTTGGCAACGGTCAGCGGATCTTGGGTATAGAGTGTCTTATTGAATAATTCCAATGAAATTACCTCAGGTTGTAAGGTCTTCAATATTTGGGCAATTGGAGCTTCTCCGTCCCCGGCATAAATTCGATCGCCATCGGTAATTTGTCCAGGGGCAATCGACTTCACATAATCATTCACGTGAAATACTTCGACGGCATCAGGACCGACAACATGCAGGGCATCGACAGAGGATTCACCTTTATAAATATGAAAAACATCGAGTAATAATCGGGCATCAGGATGCCCCGCTTCGGCAGCTACGAAAAGCACCTCGGAAACCTTGCTCAGATTTTTCGAATGGCCCCACATTTCAAGAATGGGTTTGACGCCCATTTGTGCACCTAATTCAAGAATAACCCGGTAGCGTTCAGCGGCTTTGTGCAAATCCAATCCCGCTTCTTTGGTTGCGCCCATCGGGGGAGCCGCGGTGCGGGGGCAGCCTAATTGGGCCAACATATCCATTTCGCGCTTCATTTGTTCGAGTCCTTGGGCACGAACTTTTTCATCGTCCACAATCCATTGGGCAAAACCGATGCAATTTTGGATTTTCATGCCTAAATCATCCGCGCGTTTACGCGCATCTTTCAGTGTTCCTCCCGTTTTTAGATACGCTTCTAAGGTAGGCATCCAAATTTCGCATGAACGAAAGCCGGCAGCTGCAGCGATTTCAATTTCTTTGATATACCCTAGTTTCTGGCCCATGATGGTACTCATGTTCAGGGAAAGTTCGGGTTTGTAGGATTTTTTTGCTGTTGCGGTGCTATCAAGTGTAAGTGAAGACATGCCCGCGGCAATACCGGATGCTTTTAGCAGCGTTCTGCGACTTAGTTGACTCATTTTAATAGGTTTAGGCATGTAATTTAGCAGAAAACCAACTAAAAACTATCAGGGAATATACGTTTGAGACCAAAACAAAAAAAAGCCCTTCAACAAGAAGGGCTTTTAATTTCTAACGTGGTGGTAGATCCCGGACTCGAACCGGGGACACACGGATTTTCAGTCCGATGCTCTACCAACTGAGCTAATCCACCTCGTTGATCCCATGGATATGGGACTGCAAAAATAGGAAAGTTTTTTTTTAATCCCAATTTGGCCCTAAAAATATTTCAAATAAGGTATGCGCCCACATCGGCCGAACGAAATATGGTCTTACTTCTACTATTATCCGTGGGATTTTGTAATTTTAAAATCAGCCTAGGATTGCAGGCCTCTATATATGATCTTACGAACCGAAAATCTGGTTAAAAAATACGGCCAACGTGTGGTTAATGACCATATTTCCTACCAGGTAGCCCAGGGGGAAATTGTTGGATTATTAGGCCCCAATGGTGCCGGAAAAACAACTTCTTTTTACATCGCCACAGGCCTCGTAAAGCCCAATGAAGGCAAAGTGTTTTTAGACGACCTCGATGTGACCGATTTACCGATGTACAAGCGCGCGCGCCTTGGAGTTGGTTATTTGGCACAGGAAGCATCCGTGTTTCGTACGTTGACCGTAGAAGAAAATATATTAGCCGTTCTCGAATTGACGGATTTATCCAAAGCCGAACAAAAAGAAAAAACGGAAAGCCTTTTGGAAGAATTTTCGTTGACCCATGTTCGCAAAAGCCTAGGCCAAGTCTTGTCAGGCGGAGAGCGCCGACGGACCGAAATCGCACGTGCATTGGCTGTTGACCCTAAATTTATTCTATTGGATGAACCCTTCGCGGGTGTCGATCCTATTGCGGTCGAAGAAATACAAAGTATAGTAGCCAAATTAAAATACCGCAACATTGGTATCTTAATCACCGATCACAACGTCGATGAGACCTTGTCCATTACGGATCGTGCCTATTTGCTTTTTGAGGGTAAGATTTTGAAAGCGGGAACTCCTCAGGAACTTGCGGATGACGAACAAGTGCGTCGTTTGTATTTGGGCAAGAACTTCGAGTTAAAAAAGAAATAAGCATGAGAAAAGAAACCTTAGCGATTCATGCAACCCATTTGCAGGATGAGACGGCCGCATCGATTGCGCCTCCGGTATTTTTGACTACGACGTTTGAACGTTCTGAAGATGGTTCTTATCCCAAAGGGCATATGTATTCTCGTAATTCGAATCCGAATCGGGATGTATTAGAAAAAGGCCTCGCCCAATTAGAGGGTGGGGAAGTTGCCTTTGTTTTCGGCTCTGGGTTGGCAGCGGTTTCAGCTGTTTTCCAATGCATGAAATCAGGCGACCATGTGTTGATGCCAACGGTTGGATATTACGCTAGTTATAAATTAGCGGAAGAAATCATGGGCCCTTGGGGTTTACAGGTTTCACAAGTGGACATGACCAACTTAGCCTCGGTTGAAGCAGCTATCCGACCGGAAACGAAATTGATCTGGGTCGAAACGCCAGCAAACCCCTTATTGACATTAAGTGATATCGAGGCCATATGCAAGATTGCACATGCACGCAATATTTTGGTAGGTGTAGATAACACATTGACTAGCCCTATATTACAGAATCCCATTCAATTGGGCGCGGATATTGTCATGCATGCCACGACAAAATACATCGGTGGACATTCGGATGTCTTAGGCGGGGCGGTTATTTTTAAAGAAGCATCCGCTTGGTCGGAGCGTGTCAAGCGTGTCCAAATTCTGATGGGTGCGACGCAGAATCCGTTGGATTGTTATTTATTAGCCAGAGGACTCAAAACCTTGCCTCTGCGCATGCGCGAGCACAGCAAAAATGCGCTGGAATTAGCGACTCGTTTGGAAAATCATGCAGGTATTGAACAAGTTCACTACCCGGGTTTGCCCTCAAATCCCAATTATGCTTTAGCCATCAAACAAATGCCAAATGGCCAAAGTGGAATGATTGCTATTCAGATCAAAGGTGATGAAGCAAAGGCAAGAAAGGTGGCGAATCGATTACAATTATTCCAACAAGCTACAAGTCTAGGTGGTGTGGAAAGTTTGGTTGAGCATCGCAAGTCGATCGAGGGACCAGGAAGTACCACACCGGGAAATTTATTGCGTTTATCTATCGGGTTGGAACATGTAGAAGATTTGTGGGAAGATTTAAATCAGGCTATTCTGGGCGCATGAAAAGACTTTTCGATCTAATCGTTGTCATCGTTGCGGGTTTCCTTTTTGCAATTCCCATGTTGCTCGTCGCCATGGCTGTTTGGTTCAGCTCAAAAGGCCCCATTTTATATTGGTCAAAACGTGTCGGTCAGCATAATGCATTATTCAATATGCCAAAGTTTCGGACCATGCAAGTCGAAACACCCACGCTCCCCACACATTTATTGGGGAATCCGGATGCTTATTTAACACCCATCGGCTCATTTTTACGTAAAAGCAGCTTAGATGAATTACCACAATTGTGGTGTATTCTGCGTGGAGATATGTCGGTGGTAGGTCCCCGGCCCGCCTTGTCGAACCAAGAAGATTTAATCGAAGCTCGTACCGAAAAAGGAATTCATGCATTAAAACCCGGTCTTACGGGTTGGGCCCAAGTAAACGGGCGGGATGAAATAGAACTTTCAAAAAAGGTGCAACTAGATTATGAATATCTTGATAAAAAATCGCTCATTTTCGACGTTTACGTCGTGCTATTGACCTTTTATAAGGTGGTGAAGCGTGAAGGGATTAAGCATTGAGCGGAGTGACGCTGCCGGGGTCTGCGACCCCGGCAGCGTCTACCCCCACGCAAGTTCCCATTTAGTCCTAAAAGTTTCCTGATAATCTTTTAAACCCCTTGCATAAGCACCTTAGCAAATGCAAATTGCCAATAAAAAAACCAACATGCTGCAAGCGAAAAAAAACTGGATATATGTACCTGAGCCGAATCCCCAAGCCGTAAGCGCCCTGGGAGAAGAATTCCAAGCCAACATCAACCCCTACTTTTTGCGTTTGCTCGTTTCCCGCAACCTCAAAACCGTATCCGCCGCCAAAACATTCATGGTTCCTACCTGGGAACAATTGTATGATCCGTTCTTAATGAAAGACATGGATAAGGCGGTAGCCCGACTGAATCAGGCGCTGGAATTTGGCGAAAAAATCTTAATCTATGGCGATTATGATGTTGATGGAACAACTTCCGTCGCACTCGTATACAGTTACTTAACCTTGGAATTGGGTGCGGATTGCGATTATTACATTCCCGATCGCTACGCAGAGGGTTACGGAGTCTCTCAAGCCGGGGTTCAATATGCGGCCGACAATGGATATACCTTAATCATTTCCTTGGACTGCGGAATCAAGGCACATGAGCGCGTGCTTTGGTGCAACGAAAACGGCATCGATTTCATTGTTTGTGATCACCACCTTCCGGAAGCAACCCTACCCGAAGCCTATGCGGTGCTTGACCCGAAACGCAAAGATTGTGCTTACCCATTCAAAGAACTTACCGGCTGTGGGGTTGGGTTCAAATTATTACAAGGGTTCATCCAAGAAAACGATTTGGACATGGAACCGCTCATGGATCGCATTGATTTGTTGGCAGCCTCTATAGCGGCCGACATGGTGCCTATCATCGATGAAAACCGCGTATTAGCCTATTTTGGTTTACAAAAACTCGGTACAAATCCAAGTCCGGGCTTGGGCTATCTCCTTCAAAAAGCAGGCAAAAAAGCGCCAATACAAATATCCGATATCGTATTTTCCATCTCCCCCATCATCAATGCCGCGGGACGCATGGACCATGCACACGGTGCCGTTAAATTGCTTTTAGCGGTTGATGAAACCGAAGCGGGCATGATGGCGGAAGCGGTTATCCAACAAAATTTGGATCGCCGAGTGGTGGAAAAAGAGATTGTCCAACAAGCCTTGCAATTATTTGAGGGAAATGATTTTCTACAAAACGCGAATAGTACGATCCTTTTTCAGCCCGGTTGGCATAAAGGTGTCGTCGGCATTGTTGCGAGTAAAATTCAGGAATTCTATTACCGCCCCACGATTATTCTCACTGAATCACACGGCCAGGTGGTTGGGTCTGCCCGTTCGGTGAAGGGTTTTGACATACATCATGCCTTGGAACAATGTGCGGATTTATTGACGCAGTTTGGAGGCCATACCCATGCCGCAGGCTTGCATTTGAAGAAAGAAGATTTACCGGCATTCATTGAACGATTTGAGGGCTTAGTGAAAGCGGGAACACCGGAGGGGGAACAAAAGGCCGACTTGACTGTCGACATGGAAATTCCCTTGCAAGCATTGAGTTTACCCTTTTACGATAAAATGCTATGTCGCCTTTCGCCCTACGGGCCGGCAAACATGCTACCTAATTTCTTGAGTTCAAGTGTCTACCTGTGCAAGGCACCTTTAATCATGAAGGAGGAACATTTGAAAATTGTCATTTCAGATCAACCCAATGGTCTAGCTTGGGAAGCAGTCGGATTCGGAATTCGGGCAGACTATTACGAAGGATTGGTAGATGCCTATGAAAAGCAATTGCCCGTGAAAATCGTTTATCATTTGGACATTAACGAATTCCGAGGTGACCGAAAACTGCAATTGCGCATATTAGATATGGCACAATAGATGGTAAAAATTGACATTTTTGTTACCTTTGTCTTTTAAATCAATTTGAGATGTCAAAAAAATTAATCGTAACAGGTTCGATGGGTCTTATAGGCTCAGAAGTAAGTGAATATTTCTTAGAAAAAGGATGGGAAGTACACGGGATTGATAACAACCAGCGTGCTATATTCTTTGGATTACAAGGGGATAATTCTTCCAACAAAGACCGATTGGCAAAATATGGCAGTCAATACAAATTGTACACGAACATTGACATTCGTGATCGCCAAGCCATTTTAGACATTATTCCTCAAATCAAACCCGATGCAATCGTTCATACGGCAGCTCAGCCTAGCCATGACCGTGCCGCTTCGATTCCCTTTGAAGATTTTGATACCAATGCCGTAGGGACATTCAATTTATTAGAATCCCTTCGTCGTTATTCGACAGAAGTACCTTTCGTACATTTGTCGACCAATAAAGTATATGGCGATGCTCCTAACAACATCAAAATGAAGGAGTTAGAGACTCGCTTTGATTATGATGATGCAGCCTACGAACATGGAATCGCTGAGCATTTCAGCATTGACCAATCGAAGCACTCGTTGTTTGGCGCATCCAAAGTATCCGCAGATATTTCCGTTCAAGAATACGGTCGTTACTTCAATATGCCTACCGCTTGTTTGCGTGGGGGATGTTTAACGGGACCAAATCATGCAGGTGTTGAATTACACGGTTTCTTAAGTTACTTGATTAAGTGTAACATTGAAGAACGCGAATACAGCGTTTTTGGATACAAAGGCAAGCAAGTTCGCGACAACATTCACTCATTCGATGTCGCGCGTTTCATCGAGGAATTCATCAAGGCGCCTCGCGTTGCTGAGGTATATAACATCGGTGGAGGAAAAGACAATTCCGTTTCAATTTTGGAGGCATTTGACTTGATCGCAAAGATTTCAGGCAAGCCAATGAAATATAAATATGTGGACCAAAACCGTATCGGTGACCACATTTGCTATTACAGTGATTTGCGTAAGATGAAGGCGCATTACCCAAATTGGGACATCACAAAATCATTGGAAGATGTTTTTGTTGACATCTACAACCGTTACATGGAAGCATGAAAATATTAATAACAGGAGGTTGTGGCTTCGTAGGATCAAACCTAGCCGTATTATTCAAACAATACTACACGGATTCCGAGGTGTATTGTTTAGATAACTTATCACGAAGAGGCTCGGAAGTTAACTTACAAAAAGTGCTTGCAGCGGGTGGACAATTTGTACACGGTGATGTCCGCGTGAAGACAGATTTCGACCGCATTCCAGCCGTAGACATCGTTATTGATGCCGCAGCGGAACCTTCCGTATTAGCTGGAAAAGTGCCAGGCGAGTTGGAAAACTTAATTGACACCAACTTAAACGGAACAATCAACACGCTCTATTTTGCCAAAAAGCATCAAGCTGCGATCATTTTCCTATCGACATCCCGCGTTTATCCCTACGATACACTTGCAGAAGCAAAATTAGTCGCTTCTCCGAAGCGCTTTAATTTATCGAATGATCAAGCATTGAAAGGCTTATCGGAACAAGGTGTTGCGGAAAACTATCCCTTAGAAGGTTTACGTTCATTATACGGAGCGACCAAATTAGCATCCGAATATTTCATTCAAGAATTTGCTCATAATTTCGGCTTGCCAGCTGTCATTAATCGTTGTGGTGTGTTAAGTGGTCCCTACCAAATGGGCAAAATTGACCAAGGTGTCATCGTGCTTTGGATGGCTAAACATTTCTGGAAAGGCCGATTAGGGTATATTGGATATGGCGGATTAGGCCAACAAGCGCGCGACGTATTGCATGTGCGTGATTTGTTCCGTTTGGTTCAATGGCAAATTGCGAATTTGGGACTTCAAAAAGGTCAAATTTTCAATGTAGGTGGAGGACTTGAAAACACTGTTTCCTTGGCTGAATTAACCGATTTATGTACGCAAATCACGGGGAATACAATTGAAATGGGTTCTTCGCTGGAAAATAGACCTGGAGATTTACCTATATATATTACAGATAACAGCAAAATTACAGAGTTCAGTGGTTGGAAACCTGAAATCACGGTTCCTACCCTACTTCAAGAAGTCCATGACTGGTTCATTGCTGATGAAGCCTCTCTAAAAGCCATATTAGCCTAATGAAATTAAGCATCGTTCTACCTGCCTATAATGAAGAAGGATCCATCGAGGAAACCTTACGGACACTTTATGCCAAATTACAGGAAGAACAAATTGACCACGAAATCGTCGTAGTCAACGATAATTCAAAGGATAATACACTCGGTTTACTGACAACAATTCAAGAAACCATCCCGACCTTAGTTGTGCATACAAATTATGGTCCAAACGGTTTTGGCTATGCCATTCGTTATGGATTAGAGCGTTTTCAAGGCGATTGCGTGGCCATCATGATGTCGGATTTGTCGGATGATCCCGCGGATTTAGTTGCCTTCTACCGGAAAATGGTTGCGGAAAATTTAGATTGCGTTTTCGGTTCGCGATTCATTCGTGGCGGAGCAACGTATGATTATCCCAAACACAAATATTTGATTAATCGCTTTGCGAATACTTTGATTCGACTATTGCTTGGAATGTCGTATAACGACTCGACGAACGCGTTCAAATTATACAAAAAAACAACCATTCAAGGCTTAAAACCCTTCCTTTCCGCACATTTCAACTTAACCATTGAGCTGCCGCTGAAAGCGATCATTCGCGGATTTTCATATGGCGTATTGCCAAACTCATGGCGAAATCGGAAGGCTGGAGAATCGAATCTCAAGATTAAAGAAATGGGTAGCCGTTATCTTTTCATCTTACTCTATGTCATTATCGAAAAGTATTTATCGCGTAATGATTATTTGAAAAGGGAGGCCTAACATGAATCGATCGAGGATCAATTTATTCCTTTGTTTCGCTGCAATTCCCATTGTTTTACATTTCTATTTATTGAATCAGACAATCGTCAATTTCCCATCCTGGGGTGATGATTTTCTATTTTTTGAATTGATTGAACACGCGCACAAGGACTCTTGGACCCAAATGCTTGCCTTTCTTTTCAAACCACACAATCAAATACATCTCCTATTTTTCGGAAAAGTATTTGCCTTGTTTAGCTACTGGGTGTTCGGAAGCCTTCAGATTAAATACACCATAGTCGCTGCGAATTTGGTTTTATTGGGAGGAATCAGTTTTCTATTCTTCAAGTATCTCAAAAATCAACTTCATGGAATCTGGCATTTTGCGGGAATCATGTGTATCCTTTTTGCCCCTTCCGCGAGTATTGATAATTACCAATTAATTGGAGTATTACAGCATTCCGGTTCATTGCTATTTTTAACCTTTATCGCTTACGCAACCGCTACTCGAAAACACACCAAGGCACTACTATTAGCCGTAGCATTTTATCCCCTCGTTTCCACAGAAGGCTGGGCGATGTTGCCCATTTTGGCCGTGTATATGTTGCTAACGAAACATCCGTTAAGAAAGATTATGTCTGTTATGGCTGTCCTGGGCTTAGGTATTTTTGCATATTTCCTTGCGCAACATCCCCAACCTGGAGAATCTAATTCGATTTTAAATATCCTTTTTCAAGCACCCATTGCTCTATTGACTTTTCTAGGGAATGCGGCATGGCCCATTTCCGACAGTTTCAAAATCCAAATAAATACGCTCTTAGGAGTTCTATTATTCGTGCTTAGCATCATTTTTGTCCGAAAAAACAAGCATTTGGAAATGCCCATCATCCTTTGGCTACACGTATTAGCAACGGGGACAATGATTTGCGTTGGTCGAAGTCAAGGCACTACCATTTCCACCCTCATTTTATCTGAACGTTTTCATAGCTATGCAAGTTTTGCCCTGATAGGCACATATCTATTGGGTATACCGCTATTTAATAAATCAAGCGTCCGCCGTAAGCTCATTGGGTTGACAGTTTGCCTATATTTCACGGGGTCCTATTACTATTTTACCAAAGGCCAAGATGCTTTTCACAATCGACTTCGCGCCGACTTGACGAATGCCCACCAGCACGCAAGCCTATTAAGTTATCCGGCCGCCTCCAATCAAATTAGTGCGCTGATGCACGCCAATTATTTCAAGGTTGATTCGTCAGACTTGCTCCCATGCAACCTAGCAATTCCGGTAGAATACAAAGCACTTAAAGCCTATTCCATCGAAAACAGAACCGGCCAAATTAGCTTGCAAATGAACGCAATTCCCGAAAAAAAATCCAAAGAAGATCAGCGCTGGTTGGCCATTCAATCCACAACTCATCCGGATTCGACACTTCTCATTGCATTCGTAAGAGATCAGGAAAATAAACCACGCGTTGTACACATTAACTCGCTCCAACTAACGAACATGAACCAAAAAAACCTTTGGCTTTTTACGCAACAGGCTAATGGTAAGAGCGAAACAGAATATTTGGGAAGCATCCAATAACTTGGAATTCTAAAAAGATTATCCTTATTTCGAAAAATTAAACCAAAAAACTCAAACACATGAAACTACTTAAACACGTACCCGCAGCATTGCTCGCCTTCTTATTTCTATTCGGCGGATTGAACTTTTTCTTTCATTTTGTACCAGACCCGGCTTTAACAGGAAAACAACTCGACTTCATGGTCTTGTTCGGTGGGTCAGGCTACATGACGGTCATCAAAGTATTGGAGGTAATCGGGGGGCTATTGATTTTATTCCCTGCACACCGCGCGAAAGCAGTCCTAATCTTAGGACCTATCGCTGTGAATATTCTATTATTTGAAATCTACATTGCTGGAGGAGTAGGCGTTGGAGCCGTTGTTGTATTATTAGTGTTAGCACAAGCATTTATCGATCAAGATAAATTCAAGGCACTCTTATAACAACAAATACTTTTTGAATCCTTCAAAGTCGGTTCCCATGGGGGTCGACTTTTTTTGTTTGTCCAATAGCTCTGCCAAACGCGCCGGAACCTCTACTTTCGTTCCCAACGTTGACTCCACCGTAGGCAAGAATTTCGCATAATGCGCCGTTGATAACAATACACCATAATAATCCCCTGGATTATCCAATGCATATTGAGTCAAGCCGTCATAGGCAACTGCCGTATGCGGACACATCACATAGCCAGTACGTTGGTAAACGTCCAACATAATTTCCTTGGTCTTTTCGTCGCTTGTATCGTAACCCTTGACAATTTTACGCACCTGCTCAATCGCATCGCCGGCCAGTAAACGCATCCGAATAAAATTGGATGGAGCACCTACATCCATGGCATTGGAAATGGTTTCAACAGATGGCTTGGGATTGTAATTTCCACTTGCCAAATAATCGGGTACCGGATGATTTGCATTGCAGGCCGCAACGAAAGCCTGAATAGGTAAGCCCATTTGGTAAGCCATTAATCCTGCACTTAAATTCCCAAAGTTCCCGGACGGAACACTGAATACCACAGGCTTTGTAACACCTTGCTTGCGCAATGCCGCATAGGCTGCGAAATAATAAAAGGATTGCGGGATCAGACGCGCAATGTTGATGGAATTCGCAGAGGCTAAATTAAACGCTGCACGTAATTCTTCATCCAAAAAGGCTTGCTTCACTAATCGTTGGCAATCATCAAAGGTTCCATCAATCTCCAAAGCCGTCACATTGCCCCCTAAGGTCGTCAATTGCTTTTCCTGGATATCGGAAACCTTGCCTGTTGGATACAAAATTGTGACCGAAATCCCAGGGGTATTGTAAAACCCTTGCGCAACCGCACCACCCGTATCGCCTGAGGTGGCAACTAAAATACGGATTTCACGTTTGGCCTTCACCAAATAATGCGACATGATGGCCGCCATAAAACGCGCACCAAAATCTTTAAATGCCATGGATGGACCATGGAACAATTCCAACACACCCACATTTTCCTCCAATGAAACCACAGGTGCATCAAAGGTCATCGAAGAATCAATGATGCCATCAATTTCTGAATCCGTCAAATCATCTCCCAAGAGATTTTTGCACACGGCCTTCGCAATTTCAGGCAAAGAAAGCGTGTGAATGGATTCGAAAAAAGATGCCGGCATGGCTGGGATTTCATAGGGCATGTACAGACCGTTATCCGGTGGCAAACCTCTAAAAATCGCCTCCTGCAAATCTACATCGGCACTTTCGTGTTGGGTGCTATATAATTTCATAATACTAATTTATCTCCTTGCAGGTGCGGCAACACGTAATAACGATCCCGCTCTAAGCAAAAAGTAATATCTTTTTCGATCCCTAAACCCAATAAACGATTGACGTGGGATGAATGCTTCACAGCTGTAATCAAATCACTTGAAGCTAAATTGTATTGTTTCCAAGCCATCAAAGCCGCGTCATCTGCGACTGTATATTGGCCTACCAATTCATCAATAACCGCACCAGCGAATAAAGTATCTTCTAAGTTGGGCTTCCCTTTCCAACCCGCGCAAACGACGATGGCATCTCCCGACCAAGTTTTTAGTGCTCGAACAACGGAAGAAATATTTAAAAATGCCCCCACATATACCTGAGCTGCCTGAACCGACCGGCGTAAGGCAACCGTCCCATTCGTGGTGGTGACACATATTTTAGCTCCTTTAACGCGATCTACCTGATAGGAAAAAGGCGAATTATCAAAATCAAAACCCGCTGGAGTCACGCCATTGCGTTCTGCTGAAATCAAATAGCCTTGTTCCCGATGACTCGCGCAAACGTCCACATCTTCTACAGGAATAATTTCGACAGCACCGTGCGCGAAAGCAGTAACCATACACGATGTGGCACGAAAAATATCCACAACCACGACCGCTTTCCCAGCTAAGTCATAGAGGTGAATTAAATCAGGCGATAAACAAACGTCTATTTTCTGCATGTTATAGAAATGGCATTTTTACGATTTCCGCTTTTACTGCCTTCTCGCGAATGGAAATAAAAATCTCAGAACCTGCATGTGCTGTAGACACATAACCCATCCCAATACCTTTTGAAAGTGTCGGCGATTGGGTACCCGAAGTAACCTCTCCGATCACCTCACCCGCAGCATTTAAAATGGGATAATGTTGGCGTGGAATCCCACGATCAATCATCTCAAAGCCTACTAATTTTTTCGAAGGACCTGCAGCTTTGATCGCGGCATGGTGGTCTTTCATAATGAAATCTTTATTGAAGGATGTGATCCAACCTAAACCTGCCTCAATGGGCGAAGTCGTATCATCGATGTCATGTCCATATAAACAATACCCTTTTTCGGTACGTAATGTATCGCGCGCTCCCAAACCGATCGGCTGGATGCCTTCCGAAGCTCCCGCCGCAAAAATGGCATTCCACATCGCCAATGCATTTTCATTCTTCACGTAAATCTCAAATCCACCAGCTCCCGTATAACCTGTATTCGAAATAATTACATCGTCAAAGCCTGCCATAGAGCCGATTTTGAAGGTATAATAGGGCATTGCCGACAAATCAACTGCCGTTAATGTTTGTAAAACACCCGCTGCCTTAGGTCCTTGAACGGCAAACAACGAATACGCTGCACTTGCATTCGTCATCTCAACCCCGAAAGTATTGTGTGAAGAAATCCAGTTCCAGTCCTTGTCGATGTTGGACGCATTCACAACCAATAAATATTCGTTATCGCGAATTTTGTAGACTAATAAATCATCCACAATACCGCCCGTTGCGTTTGGTAAACACGAATATTGAACTTTGCCATCCACTAATTTAGCGGCATCATTCGATGTAACATATTGAATTAAATCCAAGGCCTTCTCCCCTTTTAAGAAGAATTCACCCATGTGACTCACATCGAAAACACCCACACCGTTCCGCACACAATTGTGCTCTTCGATCAAGTTTGTGTAAAGCACAGGCATGTTATATCCCGCGAAAGGAACCATTTTCGCACCTAAAGCTACGTGCGTATCATTCAAATGTACTTGCAATAATTCTTCCATTATTCTCGGTATAAAACTTGTAAAAGGGTTTGGCCCACGGCTTTCAACGTGGATTTGTCGATGTTCGATAAATTATCTTGATGGGTGTGGTGGTAGGATCCAAAATCAAATCCGCCATTCACAGGACGCAAATCGATGATGTCAATCATCTGAATTTTAGCAATTTCATTCACAGCCGTATGGTCATCTGAAATTCCGAATGCATCCGCATCCATAAACTGAGCCCCATAACCTAAATCGGCGGCTGTTGCCCAGATGGAACGCACTAAACCTGGCGCGTATTGCATCGAAGAACCTTCGTGCGGGAATACGGCTCCTTTGGCACCCACCATATCCAATAAAATTCCGTAGTACGGGCGATAATTCTCTGGCATCAAATGTGCGGCCCAATATTGGGAGCCTAGGGCCCAACTTAACGGATTCCCCGCCTCCATGTCATGCGGTTCGCCGTGATCTTCTAAATCAAAAAATACAAAATCAACACCAACGGCAGGTTTATCTTTGGTCTGCGATAATACACGCGCTAACTCAATCATGACCCCTACGCCCGATGCACCGTCATTCGCAGCGTCAATCGGCTCATTTTTACGGACCGAATCTTTATCCGCTATCGATCGAGCATCCCAGTGCGCGGCAATCAATATACGTTTTGTTGCAGCTGGGTTAAAGGATGCAATAATATTGAGGCCTTGTAGCTTTTTCCCATCGTAGCGATTGGCTTCAAAAGGCTGCGTAGAAACTTGTAAACCATAAGATTTCATCTTAGCTACGATCCAATCCCCACAGGCTTTTTGAGCGGGCGAATTTGGCACACGCGGGCCAAAAGCAACTTGTTTGGCAATAAATGCATAGGCAGAATCCGCCGCAAAGTCCGGGCTTGGAACTAAATTAGGAGCCGATGTAGTTTCTTCAGTACCTGTTTGGAAAGATTGGTATCCATAATACACTCCCGAAAGAATTAGGAGTACCAATAATAATAGCGCAATGCGGGAGCGATTCATCCCGCAAAGATACAAATAAGGTTTTAAGATTTGAAACGCTGTGAAGGTTATGTACCTTGCAGGCTAATAGAAAATAATTATGGGAAGGAACCCAAAAGAGGAGAAGTTTTTTCAAGGACTCCTACAAGAAGTAATAGATTTTTTCGAATTAAACGATTACCGTTCTTATTCGTTAAATCAAATTCATAAAGCGTTCGCCATCCGCGATCGCAAAACTAAAGAAATTTACGGCGATGTATTAAATCGCTTAGCTTCGGAAGGCCGATTAATCCGCCAAGAAGATGGTAATTTTCGCTTTGACAACGAGTCATTTGTGGTGGAAGGTCGTGTGGACCATGTCAATTCGCGTTTTGCATTTATCGTTGTAGAAGGAGAAGGAAAGGATATTTGGGTGGCAACTGCCGACTTAAATAATGCCAAAGATGGTGACCGAGTTCGCGTTCAAGCGCGTAAACCTTCTGAGAAGAAGAAGAACGACCGCCCGGAAGGAGAGGTAATTGAGGTCATCGAACGCGGTTCGAGCGATGTGGTAGGTGTGATTCAAGTGACGCCACACTACGCCTTTTTGATTCCCGATTCAAAGAAAATTTACGAAGACATTTACGTTCCTCGTACAGAAGTGATGGGGGCAAATCACTTGGATAAAGTGATTGTCGAAGTAACCCGTTGGGGTAGCCCCGGCAAAAAAGCCGAAGGTCGGGTGATTAAAGTTTTAGGAAAAGCAGGCGAAAACGAGACAGAAATGCACTCGATTTTAGCGGAGTTTGGCTTACCATATGAATTCCCTGCGGAAGTGGAAAACATGGCTGCTTCGATCAATCCCACAATTCCCAAAGAAGAAATTAAGAAACGCCGCGACATGCGGAAGGTCTTGAGTTTCACGATTGACCCCATTGATGCCAAAGATTTCGATGATGCGTTGAGCTATGAAGTCTTGAAAAATGGCAACCTAGAGATTGGTGTTCATATCGCCGACGTTTCCCATTATGTGAAACCCGGCAGTTTATTGGATCTAGAGGCATACAGGCGTGCGACATCTGTCTATTTAGTAGACCGCGTGGTGCCGATGTTGCCGGAAAAACTTTCCAATGGATTGTGTTCATTGCGACCAAATGAAGATAAATTAACGTTTTCAGCCGTGTTTGAATTTGACCCGAATGGTGTCATTGTCAAAGAATGGTTTGGTAGAACGGTCATCCATTCTGATCGTCGATTTGCCTATGAACAAGCGCAAGAGTTAATCGAACATACAGGGGAGGTAACAGATCCATTGGAGCCTGTAATCAAGTCATTAAATCAACTGGCACATAAATTACGTGATGCGCGTTTTGCCCATGGTTCTGTCAATTTTGAAACGGCCGAGGTGCGTTTTGAATTAGATGAAGATGGCAAGCCGATCGCCGTTCATCCCCGCGTGCGAAAAGATGCGCACAAGTTGATTGAAGAGTATATGTTATTGGCCAACAAACGTGTGGCCACCTATGTGCATGAACTGAAGAAAACAGATCCGCGCAACACGATGGTTTACCGGGTGCACGAAGCACCGGATCCAGAGAAATTGCAGGTATTCTCAACATTTGCGAAGAAATTTGGCTACCAAGTAACGACAGAACCGAAGCACGTAAGTAAATCGTTCAATGCCCTAATGGAATCCATCGAAGGCAAAGGCGAGGAACATGTATTGCAGAGTTTAGCTGTACGGACCATGTCCAAAGCACGTTACAGTACAGATGCCATTGGCCACTTTGGTTTGGCATTTCCATTCTATTCGCACTTCACGAGCCCGATTCGTCGGTATCCGGATGTGATGACACACCGTTTATTGCAACATTATTTAGATGGAGGTGCTTCTCCGGAACGCGCGCCCTTGGAAATCCAATGTAAGCATTCATCGGATCGCGAGAAATTAGCTTCGGACGCGGAACGTGCATCGATCAAGTACAAGCAAGTGGAATACATGAGTTTACATGAGCCACAAATCTTTGATGGAATCATTACCGGTGTAACTGAATTCGGCCTATTTGTGGAAATCGGCGATACCTCATGCGAAGGATTAGTACGCATGGTGGACTTGAATGATGATTTTTACGATTTAGATAAAGACAATTACCGGATTGTGGGTAAATCCAACGGACGTGTATTTACGTTTGGAGATGCGGTGAAAGTCAAAGTGCGCGATACCAATTTGGCCAAAAGAACCATCGATTTAGAAATGGTGGGGATGCGTGGTGCAGGTGCGTATGCAAATAACCGCTCACGCAAACGCGATATGCCGCGCGGCGCAAGAAGTTCGAAAGTCATTCCGAGAGGAAAACGAAGAAGATAATGAAGAAGCCCTTGATGAAAATTGAGGGCTTTTTTTATAGGGGTATGCCGTCTTGAAAGGTGATTTCGGTGGCGATGCCCATGGCACTGAAACGAAAAGCAATGGATTTCGCTTGAGAGGCTTTTTGATTGCAATGTGGCCCTGGCTCCAGGAAATAAATGTAGTATTCTTGATTGCGATCTGCCAACTGCTGGATATCGGGTTTGCCGAGTATATCCTCCATGTTATTCGAAGTTGTCCCGCGCAATTCCATCTTGTGTGCTTTGAGCCATGCGATTTCCTTACCGCGCTGCCCGTTGCAGCCACCATGATCCTGCTTAAACGCTTCCGCGTCAAAACCTGTTAAATCAGGCTGATGCGTACAAGCCGTTATTAAAAAGACGCTGAGGACAAAAAGAAGGTATTTCATGGCTGGGGGTTAGCAATACAAATTAAAGAAATGTCCCTAACTTGCACAAGTGAACATATTAATCTGCCCCGACAAATTCAAAGGATCTTTAAGTGCCCATGATGCAGCCGAAGCGCTTGCCAAAGGTATCCTTAATAAACGAAAAAAATCAAGTATTCAATGTATTCCTTTAGCTGATGGCGGGGAGGGAACCTTGGAGGTGATCCAACAAATGCATGGGGGGCAATGGGTTTCCGTTCAGGTGAATGACCCTTTATTTCGCCCCATTGAAGCGTCTTATTTATGGTTGGCCGACCAAAAAACAGCCTACATCGAAATGGCGCGTGCATCGGGTTTAGGATTGCTATTGAAAAAAGAGCAGAATCCCTTACATACGAGCACATTCGGGACGGGAGAATTAATACGCCATGCGGCAGAAGCAGGTGCGACAAGTATTGTATTGACGATAGGCGGTTCTGCGACGAATGATGCGGGAATCGGGATGGCAGCAGCGTTAGGTTATACTTTTTTAGACGCCTCGGGCGTGGCACTTGAACCCATTGGGCAGAGTCTATCACTTATCACGGAAATCAAGGGCACAAACCTCTATCCCCAAATACAGTTCATCGTATTGAGCGATGTGGTCAATCCCTTACATGGACCTCTTGGAGCTGCACAAGTTTATGCCAAACAAAAGGGAGCAAACGCTACATCAATTAAACAATTAGACAAAGGTCTAATTAATATAAGCAAATGGCTCCCAGCTGATATGCCCGGTGCGGGTGCGGCCGGGGGGTTAGGGGCTGGTGCTGTCTATTTTTTAGGCGCGAAACTGGAACCCGGAGCCGAATGGTTATTAAATAAGATTCATATTGATCGGGCGATACGCAAAGCGGACTTTATTGTGACGGGCGAGGGGAAAATAGACCAACAAAGTTGGTCGGGGAAATTGATTTCCAACATCATTGCTCGGACCGACAAGCAATTAAAGCAATCCATCTTAGTTTGCGGGGTGTTTGAAGACCCGGAAAAAATACCCTTGTTTCTTGACCCACGAGATGTTTATAGCATTACGGATGTCGCGATGAATTCAAAAGATGCGATGGAAAATGCGGCTCAATACCTGACCCAAATTGGGGAGGCCATCGCCTTGAAACACTTATAGTTGGGCGAGCCTTTGGGCGGCTTCCTGAAGCATATCGTCATTTTTTGCGAAGCAAAAACGTAGAATGCGATCCGCTGGAGCTGTTTCATAAAATACGGAAACAGGAATCGAGGCTACCTTGAGTTCCTTTGTCAGTCGGACTGCTAAATCCACATCCACTTCATCACTGATTGACGAATAGTCGAGGCATTGGAAAAAGCTGCCCTGAGAAGGCAAAATTTTCCATCGAGTTCTTTCGAAAAAGGAGACAAAAAGATCGCGCTTTTGTTGGTAGAAATCAGACAGGCCCAAATAATGCTCTGGCGTTTTCAAGTAATCTGCCAAGGCATATTGTAGCGGTGTCGCACTCGAAAAAGTGACCCATTGATGAAGCTTACGAAACTCGCTTGTCAAATATTCCGGGGCGAGGCAATAGCCCATTTTCCAACCGGTAATGTGATATGTTTTCCCAAAAGACCCACAGACAAAACTGCGTTTGCGCAATTCTGGATGCAATAATACGGAGGCATGTTGGGCGCCGTCAAAGACGATATGTTCATACACCTCATCGGATACAATCAAAATATTTGTACCCTTAACGATTTCAGCGAAAGCATCTAAATCCTCCATCGCCCAAACAGAACCCGTTGGATTATGCGGTGTATTAACCATGATCGCGCGCGTTTTGGGGCTAATCTTCCGAGCCAATTCTGCCCAATCGATTCGAAAACCTTCGCTCGCATTTAACTGAATGTGCACAGGAACGCCACCCGCCAAACGTACGATGGGATCATAGGCGTCATAGGAAGGGTCAAACATAATGACTTCGTCACCAGGAAAAACGCAACAATGAATCGCGGCAAAAAGGGCTTCTGTAGCTCCAGAAACAACAGTTACCTCGCTATTTGCGTCCAGGTCAATGCCATAAAAAGCACGTGTTTTAGCCGCAATACTATTTCTTAGGGCTGGAACACCGGCCATCGGCGCATATTGATTATGGCCTTTGGAATAAAACTTGAGCAGTTCTTGTAGTTCCTCCGAACAATCGAAACCCGGAAACCCCTGTGAAAGATTTAATGCACCTTCGTCCAAAGCGAGTTGGGACATTTTCGTAAAAATGGTCGTTTGGACATGGGCTTGTTTGGAAGGAAAATGAATCATGTACTAATTTATCAAAGCTTCCCCATCATACCAAACTTGCTTTACTTGTAAATCATCAGATAAATGTACGAAGCAAGCCCGCTTACCCGTTTCTATGCTACCTAAATCGCTTAAATTCGCTACTTCCGCGGGATAAACCGTTGCCATACGAATAGCCTCTTCTTTCGAAATACCCGCACGGACAACACAATTTCGAATCGCTTCATCCATCGTTAAAGCAGACCCCGAAAGCACACCCGCTTCATTGGTAAACCTCGCGCCGTTCTTCGCAAAAACATAGGGTCCAGATTCATCGTGGGTTACGGCATCTGTGATTAAAAAGAGCTTCTCCCCTTTCAGTTGTTTGGCTAAACGCAAAGATTCAAAATCACAATGAAGTCCATCCGCAATGATGCTCGTCCAAGCATCGGAACGAAAGCTAGCACCAACTAATCCCAAAGCCCGACTTTGCCATTGTGACATGGCATTAAAAAGATGGGTAATTCGAGTAATACCCGTATTTTGGGCCTCTTCAAACGTTGCATCCGAATGCCCCATCGAGCACATAATGTGACTGTTTTTCAAAAGAGTTAGGACCTCTGGTGCGAACATCTCAGGCGCAATGGTCATGTAGGTTGGAAGGCCATTCGTCTGATCAATGATTTCTTGTACAAAATCGATCGAGGGTTCCTGAACAAACGCCTCATGGTGAGCGCCACGTTTTACCGGATTAAAGAACGGTCCTTCGAGATGCAAACCGACTAAACCTTTACCCGCGTAAGATTTACAAGCATCGATGGCAGCCCACATGCTGCTTTTTGGAGAACAATTTAGGGTAATCTGAAAAGCGGTAGTACCCGTTTTAGCATGTTCATCAAAGGTCGCTTGAATTGCAGCCTCCGTCTGATGATTCGAAAAAAGAATTCCACCACCCCCGTAGACTTGTAGGTCGATGAAGCCAGGTACCAAGAAACCATCCGCTATTCCGTCGGTCGATTGTTCGAGGGATTTGATCCGCCCATCTTCGATGGAAATGGCTTGATTCTCCAACCAAGCATGCCCCGTAAATACCTTTTTGAATATCAGTTTACTTGTCATTTTTGTCGTTTTTCTCCTGTACCTTTGGCAAACCTTGGAGGATTGCCAAAGGTAAGGGGGAGGTTAGTATCCAGCGGCCTGTCCGTCTTTGCGTGATTCAGTCGCGCCGAAGTACACCTTGCGAACCGGATCCCACTTGATACACTGATACCCGCCATAAATACCATTCAAATAACCCACTTGGTGGCCCTTTTGTAATAACTCACGAATCACTTCATATGGATAACCATATTCCAATGTGATCATTCCACCCGTTGGCTCCATCTTCTCGCCCGTTGGCTCTGAGGATCCTTCATGGTTAATCCGAGGGAAATCACCAGCTTCCTGCACATTCATGCCAAAATCGACCACGTTCATCACGATTTGTGCATGACCCATCGGTTGGAACGCACCACCCATCACACCAAAACTCATAATCGGTTGGCCATCTTTCGTCATAAACGCCGGAATAATCGTATGAAACGGACGTTTTCCTGGCGCATAGGTATTGTTCTCGCCTTCCGTCAGACTGTACATCTCCCCGCGATCTTGGAACATAAAACCCAATCCATCTGGCATCATCCCCGAACCAAATCCGCGGTAATTACTTTGAATCAATGAAACCATGTTACCGTCTTTGTCGGCCACTGTCAAATAAATCGTATCCCCATCCTTCAACGCAGGATTCCCTGCATCAAAATGCTTGGATGCGCGATTTGGGTTGATCAATTTCCGACGTTCCGCTGCATACTCCTCAGAGATAAGGCTCGCTACGGGAATTTTGGCAAATTCAGGATCCGCATAATATTTCGCACGATCCTCGAAAACCAGTTTTTTGGCCTCTGTAAATAAGTGTACATGCTCCGCGGAACCGACTTTGATTTTCGAAAAATCATAACCTTCTAAGATGTTCAACATCTGTAAGGCTGCAATACCTTGGCCATTCGGTGGTAATTCCCATACGTCGTAGCCGCGGTAATTCACAGAAACCGGATCAATCCACGTAGACGTATGCGTTGCTAAGTCATCATAGCTTAAAAAACCGCCATTTTTCTTCATAAATGCATCCATCGTCCGCGCCATATCGCCTTTGTAAAAGGCATCGCGGCCTTCCCGACCAATCTTCTCGAGTGTATTCGCAAGGTTCGGATTCTTGAAAACATCTCCCTCTGCAGGTACTTTCCCATTAGGATAATAATGTTGGGCTACGTTCGGGAATTTACCGTAATTCGCTTCGACGCGTCCTAAGGCAGCGGCAAATTCACCGTGAACTGGGAAACCATTTCGAGCATAGGAAACCGCCGTATTTAATATCTTGTTCATCGGCATGGAACCGAATTTTTTATGTAATTCAAACCAAGCATCTACTGCGCCGGGTACTGAAACCGGAAGCGGCCCTGTAGACGGAATATGCGTCAATCCGCGCTTTTTAAATTCGGCCAATGTCAGTGATTTAGGCGAACGACCCGAACCATTTAAACCGTATAGTTTTTTAGTTTTTGCATCCCAAACAATCGCAAACAAATCTCCGCCGATCCCGTTCACATGGGGTTCCACAACACCTTCCATCGCATTCGCCGCAATGGCCGCATCGATGGCGTTACCGCCAGCTTTCAAGACATCTAAGGCAGCTTGCGTCGACAATGGGTGTGAGGTTGCCGCCATGCCATTTTGGGCGATAACTTGCGAGCGGGTTGCCCATAGCTTGCCGTAGGTGCGGTCTTGTGCTTGCGCTAAAAAGGGCAATACGAGTAGGAGTAATAATTTTTTCATAGTTGATAAATATTCGTGTAAGATAAGTTGATTTTTTCCTTTTGGCAAAATTGACTGTCCCGTTTACCCAAACAAAAAACCCCCGAACATTGTTCGAGGGTTTTTACATTTTGAACCACCAAATTACTTAAACGCGATTTGGGAAAAACTTCTGTTTGATTCGCTCCGAGATGTAATACATACATGGCACAATCACCAAGGTCAAGACCGTCGAGAACGTCAATCCGAAAATGATCGTCCAAGCCAAAATACCCCAGAAATCTGCCGACTCCGAACCAAAGAAAATATGCGGATTTAACTCCGTAAACATCGCTACGAAATCAATGCTCAAACCTACTGCCAATGGAATCAATCCCAATACCGCAGCTGAAGCTGTCAACAATACCGGCGTCAAACGAATTCCACCACCTTCAATGATGGCTTCTTTTAACTCATAACCACGTTTGAAACGAAGTTCCTCGATGAATTCGATCAACAAAATACCATTTTTCACCACGATACCCGCCAAGGCAATGATACCCACACCGGACATAATCACAGAGAACGTCATGCCAAAAGCCATAAAGCCTAAGAACACCCCGATTAGTGATAACAAAATCGTTGCGAAGATGATAAATGGCTTCACCGCTGAATTAAACTGCGTAGCCAAGATCAAGTAGATCAAAACCAATGCTGCTAAGAAAGCGACTCCTAAGAACTCACCTGATTCCTTTTGCTGCTCCTGCTCTCCACCCATTCGGATCTTGTAGCCCTGTGGCATATCAATGGTCTCAAACAATTGCTCCAATTCCCCCACAATCTCATTCGCATTATAGCCCTGAACCACATCGGATCCCAAGGTAACTACACGCTCCTGATTCTTGCGGTTAATTTGGCTGAATGAAGTAGCATAACGAATATCGGCAATCGCATTCAATGGTACTTGACGCAAGGCTCCTCCCAAGTTCATGTCACGGTACGTAATATTCATCGACAATAATTTCTCGATTTGATTACGAGAATCCCCTTTCAATCGCAATTGAATTGGGTATTCGTCCTTGACATCACGGAACTTCGAAATCTCTGCACCGAATAATCCCGTACGAACGGCCATCGCAACTTGTGCGGATGAAATACCTTCCCGACTCGCCTTCTCCCGATTTACATCGATGATGATTTCAGGCTTATTCGTCACCAAATCAGATTTCAATTCTTGAATTCCTTCAATGCCCGACTTCTGAATAATCTTACGTACTTTTTGCTCCAAGGATTGAAGTGTGGCAAAATCATCCCCAGCAATCTCAATTGAAATCGGCTTACCTGTTGGCGGCCCTTTCGCCTCACGCTCAATCGCCATTTCCACACTTGGAATAGGTTTTTCAAAGAACTCTTTTTGAATCTTTTCCAACATCTCACCTGAAGAGATTTCTCCGCGCTCTTGTTTAGGAGCAAATGCAATCGTCACCTTACTCTTATGAGGTGTCGCACCGCGATCAGGTTGCATCGGATCTCCTGCATTTTTACCCACGTTTGAAATCACCGAGTTCACAGCCTTGCCCGCATTTTCCTTTTTGATAAAGGCAAATACACGTTGCTCAACAACCTTCGTTACGGAATCTGTTACTTTCGAATCTGTCCCAATCGGTAGTTTCGAATAGATGTAAATGTAATCCGGATCCGAAGCTGGGAAGAAAATAACTTTTGGCTTCACGATGCCCATTAATACAATGGTTGCGACCAATAAAGCGAAGGCTCCTAGCGTTGCATAGATAGAACGTTTACCCTCCAATACCCACGAAATAACTCGGCGGTACGCATTTTTAAATGCAGGCAATGTCTCTTCTTGGAAAGGAACAACCCATTTCGGAGTCACAATAAAGTGGTTGAAAACATACAATACCAAAGCCAATAGACCAAAGTTTCCAAAACCAAAATGTCCTAAACCAAAGCCGATCACATATCCGAAGATGGTTAAGCTTAAAAGAATAAACACCGTCCGACGGATATCCGCGAACTTCGGCTCTTTCACATCGTTCACCTCTTCATCATGGCGCTTCATGAATGAAACCGCAAAAACAGGGTTCATCACATAGGCAACAAACAAGGAAGCAAACAAGGTAATGATCAAAGTAATCGGCAAGAACTTCATAAACTCACCCACAATACCCGGCCAGAATAACAAAGGCAAGAAAGGTGAAATCGTCGTTAATGTACCCGTTAATACTGGCACAAATACCTCAGATGCTGCTAATTTAACCGCTTCCGTGATTGATAATTTTTTGAAATTATTGAACAAACGGTGGGCATTCTCAATCACCACAATCGCATCATCCACCACAATTCCCAAGCCCAATAAGAAGGCAAACAATACGATGGTATTCAACGTAAAGTCTAAGCCTGGCATAAAAAGGAATGTCAACAATGCAGACAAAGGCACTGAAAGACCTACAAAGGCCGCATCACGCACACCCATGAAGAACATCAATACCACAACCACAAAGATAAATCCTAAGATTACCGTATTGATCAAATCAGCAAGGTCACCACGCGTACGCTCCGACTGATCCGCCGTCACAGAGACAACCAAACCCGCAGGAAAACGACTCTCACGATATTCTTCAATCGTCTTCTCAATGCGGTCAGCCGCGTTAATTAGATTCGCGCCACTTCGCTTAATCACGTTCAAGGTAATAACCGATTTGTTATCCAAACGCGCAAAATCTTGCTTCTCTTCAAATCCATCACGCACATCTGCTACATCTTTCAAGCGAACGCGTGCACCCGTCGAAGAACCGACCATCAAGTTGGCTAATTGATCCACCGACTTAAACTCTCCTACCACACGTAACGAACGACGAACGCCGTTCACGTCCAAATCACCACCTGAAATGTTCACGTTTTCCCCTTGAACAGCTTGTTGGATGTCATAAAAAGTCAATCCATAACTCTGCATCTTGTACAGATCCAAGTTCACTTGAATTTCACGTTTCAAAGCTCCAACAATATCTACACGCGTGATTTCGGGCATTCCCTCAATCTCATCCTGTAAATCTTCTGCGTATTTCTTCAACTTATCCAAGGGATAATCACCGGCTATGTTGATGTTCATAATCGGGAACTCCGAGAAGTTCACCTCAGCCACGGCTGGGTCGCGCGTTAAATCTTTAGGTAAGTCATTGCTGGCTTTATCCACCGCATCTTGAACACGTTGTTTGGCAACGGGAACAGAAACATCCGTGTTGAATTCAACAATGATAACCGAGATATCCTGCAATGCATTCGATTTGACACTTTTAATGCCGGTAATCGACTTCAATTGCTTTTCAATCGGCTTATTGATCGTATTCTCAATATCCGCTGGAGTTGTTCCTGCATAAACCGTTTGAATAACCATTTGCGGCACAACGATATCTGGGAACTGCTCTTTCGGTAGGCGAGAGTAGATCCCCAAACCTGCTACGAAAATGATAAACGTAAAAATGTAAACTGTGGTACGGTTTTGGCCTAACCAGCCGACCATGTTATAAATCAAGCCTTTCCCCTCGGGCAGTTGCTCGTTCTTTAAATTCTTTTCCATGCTTGATTTAGAATGAAATTGCTTGTCCGTCTACTAAATCTTGGTAGCCTTGTGTAATGATTAAATCACCTGCTTGTAAACCTGTCGCGATTTCCGCCTGTCCATTATAAGTCAATCCGATGGTGATGATACGCGCCTTCGCTACTTTCTTGCCATTTTCTTCGACCGCAACATAAACCAAATTGCCTTTTTCTGTTTTTTGAATGATGTTTTCATCCACAACCAAGGCATTCGCTTTTGATAAATCGTTGATGTTGATCACAGCCAATTGGTTTGGTTTCAAATCGCCACCTGCATTTGGAATGCGTGCCTCGATATCAAACGTACGCGTTAATGGATTCACCATTTTCGAAACCAATGAAATACGTGCTGTAATTTCTTTGTTGATATCTGGAAATTTGATGTTGATTGGATCACCTTGCTTCACAGAACCTACATAGGCATCTGCAATTTTTGCCGAGATCTTCAAGTTACCCAAGTTCACAATTTGAACGATTGGCATCCCTGGAGCACCCATTTCGCCGGCTTTTTGACGAACGATTTCAACGGTTCCTGAGATAGGTGCCACAACACGTGACAAACCTAATTGTGCACGCAAAGTAACCAAACGCTTCTCCAAAGATTCTTTATTCGATTTCGCGCTTAAGTACTGAACTTCCGTACCGATTTGTTGGTCCCAAAGTGTCTTTTGCTTTTCAAACAAAGTCTTCGCAAGTTCCAATTGGTGTTTCACCTCTTCCATGGATTCCTTTAAGATGCTGTTATCCAAGGTTGCAATCAATTGACCTTTAGAAACTTGTTGGCCCGCGACCACCGGCAACGAAACAATCATTCCACCTGTTTGTGGGCTAACTAATACGGTATTTTCCGCCACTACATTCCCTTGCGCTTCTACAAAATGCTTGAAAGCAACAGGAGCAATCGGTGTAACCGTTACTGCGATGACCTTCGTTGAGCTTGACTCTTTACCAGCGCCAAGTTCTTTTTCTAAAGCAGCAATTTTCGCATTGATTTCTTTGGCATCTGCTTTTAGCGTAGCCAATTCCGTTTTCTTATCTACCGACTTATTGCATGCCGCAAATAAGATAATGGAGCTTAGGAGGATCGTTATTTTTTTCATGTTCGTATTATTCTGAGTATAGAGTTCCGTTTGATTTTGCAAGCTCTACTTTCGCGATTAGGGCGTTGTAAAGTGCAGTAAAGTAATTTCCTTGCGATTCCTTGATGGAAGTTTCTGCGTTTAGCACTTCCAGATTCGAACCAACACCTTGCGTATATTTCACACGCGTGACACGTGAAATTTCATTGGCCAAGTCAAGATTCGCTTGTTGTTCTTTCAAAGATTCCAAGGCATTTTTCAAGGAGATGATCGATTGGCCACGTTGTAAATCGATAGACGATTTCAACAAATCATAGCTTTGGCGAACTTTTTGAAGGTTATTTGCCGACTGCATTGCTTTGTATTTCTTCGAAAAGCCATCGAAAATTGGGATTTGAAGCGAGAAGCCGATGGTTGCATTGTCAAACCAAGACTTCGAAAATAAATCACCAAAACTATTAGCACCCGCATTGTATCCGTAATTCGCAGAGGCAACAAGACGAGGCAAATAGCCTGCTTTGATGCTTTTCAAATCTAATTCCGCTAAGTTTTCTTGCGTTTTCAAGATCGAATATTCGATGCGGTTACCATAATTGAAAGGTAAATCTTGGTCTTCCAATAAACGGTGGCTCAACTCGATTTGCTCAAGCGTTTCCGCTAAGCGAATCGGTGTTTCCATCGGATATCCCATTTGAAACTTCAACAAGGAATAGCTTAATTCTTGTAAGCGGTATACGTTTTCTAATTCGGTACGCAAGTTGTTCGCTTGAACTTCTAAGCGTTGAACATCGATTTTCTCAACGAATCCCTGAGCGTTAAGTGCCTTCGTTTCTTTCAATAAAGTATCCAAACGACCTACATTGGCTTGCAAAATCGACAAGCGCTTCTCGTTAACTAAGATCCCGTAATAGGCCTTCGTTACGTTTTCTGCAACTTGCTGCTTCGACTGGGTTAGCGTCTTCATCGACAAATCCTTGTAAACTTCCGAAGCTTTTAAGCCAAGAAGGTACGTTCCGTCAAAAAGCAATTGGCTTACACCCACATTCGTGTTTCCTGAATTCGTTACACCAAATTTGGCCGCGATTAACTCACCCGGTTTAGCTGCAGGATTGAAAATATTGGCAGGGATAAACACACGTTGAAGAATCAAACTGTTTCCATAAGATATACCCGCATTGACTTGCGGCAATCCAATGGCCCGAATTTCATTAATTTTCGCGCTTGCGTTCTGCAAGTCGATCTGGCTATTTTTCACCTGCACATGGTGTACAATGGCATAATCCACAGCATCTTTTAAGCTGAAAGATTGTGCATTGACTGCCACCGAGCAAAGTAAAAATAGACCGGCGTAGATTTTTCTTAGGCGGATCATGATTTTAAATTGTTTTGATAAGAGTTATAAAGTGTTAGACCTTTTTCGGTCAAAATGCCTCGCATGAAAATGTCCATCAAGGTGAGCTGGGTTTCATACAATGATAATTTATTATTGGGGTAAAAGTCGGGGTTAAATACTAAATCAACCTCTGCCATACGCAGGCGAGCTAATAATTCGAAATCAACGTCATTTCTAAAATATCCGAATTGAGCACCCTTCTTGAAGTCGGCAATCAAATTCTTGTGTATGTAGTTTTCCCCATGATTTTTGAACAATTTAAATGCCGTTGGGAAATACTTTTGAATTTCAAAAAGCAAACGAGGGTTCATGGTGATCAGCATGTCTTTGACCATTTCAAAGGACTTAAACATCTTCTCAATTACATTTGAATATCGCTTATCGAGTTCCTCCCACTTTACTGCATCCTGCTCTATGAACGATTTTACCACTTCACAAACCATGGATTCTTTATCCGGAAAATGTTGATAAATCGTTTTTTTAGAAATCCCTAATTCGGCCGCAATCGCATCCATCGTCACCGACTTGACGCCGTAACGAAAGAATAATTGAGTTCCTTTTTCTAGAATACGTGATTTCATTTGCTAAACCCGTTGATTTATCGGGAAGCAAAACTATGGAAACTTTTATAGACTACAAAGTTTTCTTGTATTATTTTTAGATGAGCGGAATATTAAATCGACGAACGGCCGAAGTCATCCTGTAAACGAACGATGTCAGATTCATCGGACGGATTTAATACATCTGTATGCTGCCAAATCTCAGCAACGACTCCCCATTGCGCTAATCCAACCAGGCGATGACGCGTTCCGATGGGCAAGGTGATGATATCGTCAACCTGATACGTATCGGGAACAGTTTGTTCATCGGTCGCCGAAATGGCAACACCCACGGGACCAGAGGTCACTGACCATAATTCAGCACGGCGGAAATGATATTGCCAAGACAAACGCTTATTGGGAGCTACTACTAAGAATTTCGGACTAAGCTTTTGGGTGATTTGGATGGAATCAAAAGCAACCGATGGGAAAAACTGCTTGGCGAATTTAGCTGCATCACTTTCTTGTAAGACAAAGAAACCTCCCCAAGGTCTATCGAAGTCATGATCAACAATCTCATAGCCCTCTTGTTGAATAAAAGAAGCGACTGTTGAGAAAACATCGGAAGCGGGTAGTGTAGATGGGAATGTTGAGAGCATGTTATAAATTTTAGCAAAAATAAAAAAAAGACGGGAGAGAACCCCCGTCTTTTCTAATTATCAGGTTTTAACAGATTACATCGTCCAACCCGCGCGGTATTCACGCTTCACGAATTGATTCGCCGCTTCGAAATTGGTAATGCGCATATTCGCTGCATCCCACTCGAGCTGTTGGCGACCAATGTACTTCGCATTCCGGCCTTCGCCTTCGCGCAACATATACGAACGAATCGCAAGGTTACCCATCAATACCGACTCCGTAAATGGACCTGCATAATCAAAAGGTGAACTTACTTCCATATTGCCATATCCAGCTTTACAAGCCTCAACCCATTGCGTATTGTGTCCTGAATCTCCACCAATGACACGTGGCAACGATGCTTTTGGTAATTCAGATTCATCTACACGCTTTCCGTTTTTATATACTTTAGGATTGATACCATAGGTACCGCAAGTCATAATTCCTTTTGACCCAATTAAGATAACGCCATTCGAACCATCCGCATCGCCGATAACTTCCGTCGCTGGAATACCCGCTGGATGAGGTGCACGAAGACCGCCATCAAACCAAGTTAACTTCACATTGGATTTGTTTTTCGCTGATGGTCCATAATTTAAGGTCACCATAGATGATGGAGGACATCCTTCTGGAATCCACTCAGGAACCCAATCCGTAAGGAATACAGAGCCAACCGAACATTCTACGTTCAAGGCATCACGGATACCTAATACTTTAAATGGAGGATCTAATAAGTGACATCCCATATCGCCTAAGGCTCCTGTACCATAATCCCACCATCCACGCCATTTGAATGGCACAAATGCAGGGTTAAACTCACGATATTTAGATGGTCCTAACCACAAATCCCAATCCAATTCTGCTGGCACCGGATGCCCTGCAGCAGGATAAGAGATACCTTGTGGCCAAACAGGACGATTCGTCCAAACCAATACTTCAGATACTTTTCCAATCACACCCCCATCAAACCACTCCATCATTTTACGCACGCCGTCACCGGAAGAACCTTGGTTACCCATTTGCGTAACCACTTTCATTTCGCGGGCTTTTTCAGTCATCATACGCGCTTCATAAATGTCGTGCGTCAATGGCTTTTGTACATAAACGTGTTTTTTACGACGCATGGCTTCCATGGCAATCGTTGTATGCGTATGATCTGGGGTTGAAACGATAACCGCATCAACATTATCTCCTTCAGCTTCTAATGCCTTACGAAAATCGCGGTAATAATTCGCTTTGGGGAAATCCTTACGCGACTGAACCGCGCGGCGATCATCTACATCAACCAAAGCAACAATGTTCTCCTTGCCTTTGTTGAATGAACTCATGATATCACTCTGGCCTTTTCCGCCAGCTCCGATACCCATAATGTTTAACTTGTCGGAAGGAGCCGTAAAGCCCTTGCCTAATACGTGCCGCGGAACAATGTAAAAGCTTCCTGCAGCTAATCCAGCTTTTTTAAGAAAGTCTCTCCGTGAATTATTTCCCATAGTTTAATTGATTTAGATTGCTAAGACGAGAATGAGCATTCCGCCTGTTCTCAGTCAAGCCCCTAAGTTGTCAAAATACCTCGAAATAAGCAATCATTTTCTTGATATTTTGCAAATCTGTGGGCCTGCATCAGGATAGCACAAAAAAAGGGGATTCGTTTCCGAATCCCCTTTTGATCAAAACTTAAAACAAATATTATTCTGCTTTCTTAGATTTCTTCTCTAATTTTTTGATCGCTTGCTCACGCTCAGCACCTTCCATTTGCTCTTTCAAAGCAGATAAAGCACCGATATCACCCATTGTCGACTTCTCAGCTGTAACTGTCGCTGTCTTCTCTGTAGTTTTTGTTGCTTTTTTCTTCTCTACTTTAACTTCTTCAACTGGCGCACCTGAGAATGTACGTGTGTGCGAAAGAATAATCTTGCGATCTTCTTTGTGGAATTCCGTTACAACGAAATCCAATGCCTCACCCGCTTCAGCTACTGACTCATCTGCTTTCGTCAATTGTTTCAAAGCAGCTAAACCTTCGATACCGTAAGGTAATTCCAACGTAGCCATTTTGTCATTTTTCGAAATAACAGTTGCTTTATGTACTGAACCTACAGTGAATACACTTTCAAATGTATCCCAAGGATTCTCTTCTAATTGCTTGTGACCTAATGCCAAACGACGGTTATCCGCGTCTAACTCAATCACGATAACATCTAATGAATCGCCTACTTTAACGAATTCAGATGGATGCTTGATTTTCTTTGTCCAAGACAAGTCAGAAACGTGTACCAAACCATCGATACCTTCTTCTAACTCAAGGAATAAACCAAAGTTAGTCAAGTTACGAACAGTTCCTTTGTGCTTCGTTCCTACTGCATATTTAGACAACAAATCTGTTTTGTTCCAAGGATCTTCAGTCAATTGCTTGATACCTAAAGACATCTTGCGCTCAGAACGATCTAATGTCAACACAACTGCTTCCATTTCATCGCCTACTTTCAAGAAATCTTGTGGGTTACGCAAGTGCTGAGACCATGACATCTCAGAAACGTGGATCAAACCTTCAACGCCTGGCAATACTTCTAAGAAAGCACCGTAATCCGCAACGTTAACGATTTTACCTTTTACTTTAGATCCAACCTCAACCTCAGTAGCTAATGCTTCCCAAGGATGTGCTTGCAATTGCTTCATACCTAATGAGATACGTTTCTTGTTCTCATCAAAGTCTAATACTACTACTTGGATTTTTTGATCTAATTTCAACACCTCTTGTGGGTGGTTGATACGTCCCCACGAGATATCTGTAATGTGCAATAAACCATCAACACCACCTAAGTCGATGAACACACCGAAATTAGTCATGTTTTTGATCACACCTTCTAATACTTGACCCTTATCTAAGTTGTTCAAGATTAATTGACGTTGCGCCTCAAGATCTTTCTCGATCAATACTTTGTGAGATACAACAACGTTGTCATTTGTATGGTTGATCTTAACCACCTTAACTTCCATATTTTTGCCAACAAAAATATCGAAATCACGGATTGGCTTCACATCAATTTGAGATCCTGGCAAGAACGCCTCGATTCCAAAAATATCCACGATCAAACCACCTTTTGTACGACGTTTTACGAAACCATTGATGATTGTATCTTCTTCCAAAGCTTTCTCAATGTTCGTCCAAGCGCCCATTACCTTCGCTAACTTGCGAGATAAAATCAATTGGCCGTTTGCATCTTCTTGATTCTCAATGTAAACTTCTACTTCATCTCCAGCTTTCAAATCCGGCATATCGCGGAATTCAGATGCAGATACTAAACCATCAGATTTGAATCCAATGTTTACGATTACTTCACGGTCTGTTTTGCTTACAACAACCCCCTTCACAACTTCCTTCTCAGTTACCGAGTTTAGAGTAGCCTCGATAGCTGCCTCCATTTGTGCTTTTTGATCCTCAGTATAGTTACCGCCGAATCCTTTTCCTTCAACTAAATCCCAGTCGAAATCTTTTTTAACTTTTGACATATTTGATCGCCCTAGATACATCAACACGCTGGGCTAACGTGCTGAATTTAAGTGTAAAACAATTTTTAAATTGGGGTGCAAAGATAGGAAGAATAATTTTATTTTCAAGCAAATTCTCTAAATTGGATGTTCAATAACCTATTTGCCATGAAAAAAACCGTTTTCCGGCTCGCGACAGCCTTTTTTGCTTGTTCCTTTTTTATGGGCATGGCGCAAACTAAATCCCTCAAAACCAACATGTTAATTTCAGAAAAGCCTTTTGGCCAAACGACTTCCAACGAAGCTGTTACCCTTTATACCTTGAAAAATACCCAAGGCATGGAGGTCCAAATCATGAATTACGGTGCCATCATTACCAAAATCATCGTGCCAGATAAAAATGAGGTCATGGAGGATGTGGTCTTAGGTTTCGATCAAGTAGCCGACTACATCAACGACTCCCCCTACTTCGGCGCAGTCGTAGGTCGCTATGGTAACCGCATTGCCGCGGGTAAATTCAGCCTGGATGGAAAAAGCTACACTTTAGCCGCACAAAATAACGGCCAGCACTTACATGGTGGCCTGAAGGGCTTCGACAAGCAAGTATGGAGAACCGTTTCCAAAAATGGCGCAAGCCTAACACTTGCCTACCTCTCCAAAGATGGCGAAGAAGGTTTTCCCGGTAACCTCGAAGTTCAAGTTACATATACCTTAGGCGATGACAATGCCTTATCGATGGATTATGTGGCAAAAACGGACCAAGCAACGGTCCTGAATATCTGCAATCACTCCTATTTTAACCTTTCGGGCAATGTGAAGCGCGATGTACTTAACCATAAAATCCAGTTGAACGCTCCTTTCTTCATCCCAGTCGATAAGGTGTTAATCCCAACAGGCGAGGTTAAATCCGTGAAAGGTGGACCTTTTGATTTTACATCCGCTAAAAAAATCGGCTTAGATATTAACGCCCAAGATGAGCAAATTACCTTAGGTGGCGGATACGACCACTGCTATGCTTTTGATAAAGCCCCTGGTGCTTATGGAAAAATTGCGCGCGTCGAAGACCCTACATCGGGACGAGTAATGGAAGTTTTCACGACTGAACCCGGTGTTCAATTCTATACGGGAAATAATTTAGATGGGCACTTGGTTGGGAAATATGGTACCGTGTACAACAAACGTACAGGCTTTTGCTTGGAAACGCAGCATTACCCAGATTCACCTAATAAACCGAATTTCCCTTCGACTGTATTGCGTCCAGGAGAAACCTATACTTCGAAGACCGTTTATCAGTTTTCAGTGCAATAATCCACTTTTATTTGCGTTCGGCGGTAGACGCTGCCAGGGTCATGACCCTGGCAGCGTCACCTTCGCTTCGTTCCAAAGTATATCCATCTCCGTGAGTGTCATATCCTGCAAATTCTTGCCCATTTCGGCCGCACGACGCTCTAAATGCTGAAAACGATAAATGAATTTCCGATTTGTCCGCTCAACTGCCTGATCCGGATTGATATCAATAAAGCGTGCAAAGTTCACCAGGCTGAATATTAAATCCCCCATCTCACCTTCCGCCTCCTCTTTTTGGGCAGCCGACAAGTCTTTCCCCACAAAGGTCTCTTTGAATTCCCCTAATTCCTCTTCTACTTTCTCCCATACTTGCTCCTTCTCCTCCCAATCAAAGCCCGCACCGCGGGCCTTCTCCTGAATCCGCATCGCCTTTACCAGCGAGGGCAAAGAACCTGGCACACCGGACAACACCGATTTATTCCCCTCCTTTAATTTCAAAGCTTCCCAATTGGCCTTCACTTCTTCCTCCGTCTCTGCCACCACATCCCCATAAATATGCGGATGCCGCGAAATCAACTTCTCACAAATGCCATGTAACATCGATGTCGCATCAAAGTCACCTGTTTCCGACCCAATCTTGCTGTAAAAAACCAAATGCAGCATCACATCACCGACCTCTTTACGAATTTCAGCCATGTCTTTGGACAAAATCGCATCCGATAATTCATAGGTCTCCTCAATCGTCAAGTGACGCAAGGTATCCAAGGTTTGCTTTTTGTCCCACGGGCATTTCTCCCGCAAATCATCCATGATACACAATAATCGATCAAAGGCCTCCGCCGCAGCTGGATATCTCATGCTTATGGGTTTAATCCGTACACACGCACGTAATCAATTAAAAACTTATTCGGGAAGATGGTGTCATCAACGCCTTTTTGCCCACCCCAGTTACCACCGATTGCTAGGTTCAACAAGATGTGTTGTTTCTTATCAAAGGGCCACTCTTCCCATCCCCGACCGGAATTCTCAAAAGTAAAATATAACTTTCCATCGATATAAGACTTGATACTTTGAGGCGTCCACTCCATCGTATAGACATGGAACTCCTTATCAAAATCATCCAACCGCGTTGTTGCTGTTTTTTGCGTTCCAATGGAATGATAGAAGGATTTGGTATGAACCGAAAAATGCATCACCCCCGGATCGTAACCCACGTGCTCCAATATATCAATCTCGCCGTTATCTGGCCAATAGGCTGAACCGTAATCGGACTGACTTGCCAACATCCATATAGCCGGCCAATTACCGCGTCCTGCAGGAATTTTGGCACGAACCTCTACCTTTCCATACAAGAAATCTTGTTTACCCTTTGTGACAATACGAGCTGAGGAATAATTATTCGCACCTGTCTTTTCCTTTATAGCCTCAATCGTCAAAATGCCATTTTCAATGTGCGCGTTGTCTAAATCCGCCTTCGTATAATATTGTAACTCATTATTGCCCCAACCCGAGCCACCGACATCGTAAGACCAAAATTTATCATTGGGTAATCCTGGCGTTTCAAACTCGTCCACCCAAATAGGATCTTTGGTAAAGGTATATACCTTAGGGACAACAGGTGTCGTCGGTTCTGTAGGTAAAAATGGTTTTGGAGCTTCTTTGGATGCACATCCTAAAAAGGCTATTCCTAAAAGTGCAATGTTCTTGATCATCTGTTGAATTTTTACCCTCAAAAATAACCCGATTCTACGCACATTTCCTATTCTCTGCATGCGAATATTATGTACTTTTGAACATGGAATTTAAAATCGCGTCATCCTACCAACCCACAGGGGATCAACCTAATGCCATCAAGGAATTGGTGGAAGGCCTCCATAAGGAAGAAAGATCTCAAACGCTCCTAGGTGTTACAGGTTCTGGAAAAACCTTCACCATCGCGAATGTCATCAAAGAAGTCAATCGGCCAACCTTGATTTTATCCCATAACAAAACACTTGCTGCTCAATTATATGGCGAATTCAAATCCTTCTTTCCCGAAAACGCCGTTGAATATTTTATTTCCTATTACGATTATTACCAACCGGAAGCTTTCATCGCCTCGACAGGTACATACATCGAAAAGGACCTTTCCATCAACCAAGAGATTGAGAAATTAAGGCTCGCCACCACGGCAGCACTAATGTCGGGCAGGCGAGATATCATCGTCATCGCCTCCGTTTCTTGCATTTATGGTATGGGAAACCCCGAAGAATACAAGAACTCCATCATGCGTATCGGCGTAGGAGAAACGATTTCTCGAAATCAATTCCTCTTCCGACTCGTTGAGATTCTCTATTCAAGAACGGAAGGCGAATTCTTACGCGGAACATTTCGCGTCAAAGGCGACACGGTAGATATCTTTTTGGCCTATGCTGATTTTGGGTATCGCGTAATCTTCTTTGGGGATGAAATCGAAGAAATTCACCGCATCGACCCTTGGACAGGAAAGAAAATTTCCAAAGAAACGATGGTCGCCATTTTCCCTGCGAATTTATTCGTGACGGGACGCGAAACCTTGAACAATGCCATATCGGATATTCAAGCGGACCTCGTGAATCAAATCTCCTATTTCGGAAAGGATGGCCGACTGCAAGAGGCAGAGCGCATCAAGCAACGCACGGAATTTGATTTGGAAATGATGCGCGAACTGGGCTATTGCTCAGGCATCGAGAACTACTCACGTTATTTTGACCAACGGAAACCAGGCCAGCGTCCCTTCTGCTTATTAGACTTTTTCCCAGATGATTTTCTGATGGTCGTGGACGAAAGCCACGTAACCATGCCGCAGATCCGTGCGATGTACGGCGGGGACCGTTCGCGGAAAGAATCGTTGGTGGAATATGGTTTCCGTTTGCCTTCGGCGATGGATAACCGACCACTCACTTTTCAGGAATTTGAAGACATTGTAGGCCAAACGATTTACGTTTCGGCGACGCCGTCCGATTATGAATTAAAACAATCCGAAGGTGTGGTGGTCGAGCAAATCATTCGACCTACGGGACTTTTGGATCCATTAATCGAAGTTCGACCTACGAAGAACCAGATTGACGATTTACTCGACGAGGTCTATGACCGCATCAAGAAAAAAGAGCGTGTATTAATCACGACCTTGACCAAACGTATGGCCGAGGAAATGTCCAAATACCTAGACCGCGTGGGCGTTAAATGCCGTTATATCCACTCGGAAATCAAAACCTTGGAACGCGTTGAGATATTAAGAGAATTACGCTTAGGCGTTATTGATGTATTGGTGGGTGTGAATTTGCTGCGAGAAGGACTGGACTTACCTGAAGTTTCTTTGGTAGCCATTATGGATGCGGATAAAGAGGGCTTCTTGCGCGATATTCGTTCGTTGATTCAAACGATCGGTCGGGCAGCACGAAACGAAAACGGCCGCGTGATTATGTACGGGGACAAAATGACCGGCTCCATGGAGCGGGCTATTTCGGAAACGAATCGTCGGCGCGAAAGACAAACGGCCTATAACACGGAACATGGCATCACACCAAAAACCATTTGGCGAAGTCATGATGAAATTATGGAGCAGACGTCTATTGCGGATCGCATGGCGAAACCGATGAAATCGTATGGAATCACACCGAAAGAATCCTTGCAGGCGGCGGATCCATTATTGGCCTATATGAGCAAACCTGAACTGAAGAAGCAGAAAGAAGCCGTTCAAAAAGAGATGGAGCGTGCAGCGCGTGATTTGGACTTCCCATTGGCAGCGAAATTCCGGGATGAGATTCTGGCCATTGACAAATTACTCGTGTAATAAAAAAGGCGCGGAATGAATTCCGCGCCTCTCACTTATTTGCTTAACAGATTACTCCGTGATGAACGGATAATCTTCTTGCACATATACATCTTTATAAGCCTCATCAGCTGTAGGGAATGGAGACACCTCGGCGAAATCCACTGATTCTTGTACTTGAACCTTGATTTTTGCATCGATTGCATCTAAATCCGCTTGTGTCGCGATACCATATTCGAAGATACGTTGCTTCACTTGCTCAATTGGATCACGCTCTTTGTAGGCCTCAACCTCTTCTTTAGAACGGTATTTTTGCGGATCTGACATCGAGTGCCCACGGTAACGATACGTTCTGAATTCTAAAAACGTAGGACCTTCACCCGCACGAGCACGCGCCGCAGCACGTGAAACTGCTTCGTGAACAGCCTCTACATCCATTGCGTCAACCGCTTCAGATGGCATATCATAAGCCTCACCTAATTGGTATAATTCCGTTACGTTCGATGTACGAGCCACCGAAGTACCCATCGCATACCCATTATTTTCTACTACGAAGATCGCAGGTAATTTCCATGTCATCGCCATGTTGAACGCTTCGTGTAAAGCTCCTTGACGAGACGCGCCATCACCGAAATAAGTGATCGATACGTTACCTGTTTTCTTATATTTTTCAGCAAAAGCCAAACCTGCTCCCAACGGGATTTGTGCGCCTACGATTCCGTGTCCTCCTACAAAGCCAACTTCTTTATCGAAGATGTGCATAGAGCCCCCTTTTCCTTTGGAAGCACCTGTGATTTTACCGTATAATTCGGCCATAATCGCGTTAGGAGATGTTCCCAAAGCTAATGGGATACCGTGGTCACGGTAAGCGGTAATGTATTTATCGCCTTCGCGCAAGGCCGATTTAGAACCAGAAGAACAAGCCTCCTGGCCAATGTATAAGTGACAAAAACCTTTGATTTTTTGCATTCCGTACAATTGACCGCACTTCTCTTCGAATTTGCGTTGTAATTGCATGGATTCGTACCAGTACATGTAGGTCTCTTTGGAATACTTAGGTGCTTGTGTTTCTTTCTTTGCCATCTGTCGATCGGAAATTTTTTGTTGCCTAGGGAAAATGCCCCAGTCAAAATCAAGGCGAAATTAAAACAAAACACGCAAGCAGCCAAAAAATCGCGTATTATTCTTTATTTTTACAGCATTGTGCCCATTCACTCGTCTCTATGTACCTAAAATCTTTACAGGTCAAACAGTTTAAATCCTACGAGGAGGCGCAATTTGAATTTATTCCCAACATCAATTGCATCGTGGGCGAAAACGGAATCGGTAAAACGAATCTCCTGGATGCGATCCATTTTCTTTCATTGACCAAAAGCGCCCGGGGTGTCGCGGATCCTTTGTGCATCCGGCACGGCGACAACTTTTTTATGGTGCAAGGCAGCTTTATCTTTCAAAAGGATGATCATGTTCCCGAAACGGAAACGCAGATTACCTGCGCCGTTCAAAAAGGACAGAAAAAAGCATTGTTACGCGACCAAAAACCCTACATGCGTTTGGCAGATCACATTGGCAATTTCCCCATTGTGCTCATGGATCCGCATGATACGGACCTGGTACGCGACAGCAGCGATACACGGAGAAGATTCTTCGATGGGGTGATGGCCCAGCTGGATCGTAGTTTTTTAGAGAATTTAATGCGCTATAACCGCATCGTCCAACAGCGGAACAGCTTGCTGAAAATGTTTGCGGAAAGCGGGACGTATGACTCCTTGATGCTGGCTAGCTACCATGAGCCCCTGGTTATATTGGGCGAATCCATCAATAATGCGCGGATTGAATTCTTGAAGGACTTTTTGCCGCGTTTTCAAACACATTATGCGGCACTATCGGATGATCGAGAACAGGTCATGATTCGTTTGGAGTCTACCTTTGAAGCGGGGAAATTGGATGAAGCATTAAAGCAAGCGGAGCGGCAAGATTTTGCAGCCCAACGAACAACCGTGGGTATTCACCGGGATGATTTCGAATTTGAAATCAATGAATATCCCTTGAAAAAATACGGCTCGCAAGGCCAGACCAAAAGCTTTGTGGTTGCGCTCAAACTCGCACAATTCGATGCATTAACGGCTGTTAAACCTCGGAAACCGCTATTATTACTGGATGATATTTTTGATAAATTGGACGACCGACGCATCCAACGCTTAATCGAAATGATGGCCGAAGACCATTTTGGCCAGGTGTTTATTACGGATGCCCGCCCCGAAAGAACGAAGAATTTACTGAAGGATCTTAGCTCAAAGATTCAATACCTTGCGCTATCGTAAGTGTAAACGCCTCCACAGAATTTTGACGAACGAATTCGCTTTGTAACGCAGCATTTGTTTTCAGCTTGCCCGTTAAGGCCTGCGCAAATTCAAAAGCATTCGAAGGATCAATCGAAAGACCTAATTGATACGCATCAATCGTCGCGCCTATCGTTCCCATCGAAGTTCCAATCACGGGTTTGCCTGCCAAAGCCGCTCGAATCAACACCGAACTCATGCCCATATGCCCTTGGTAAGTCACCAATACGACATCCGCAACTTCGAAACATAATTCAATCGTGGGGTAATGCAGGTGATCAAATAGTTTAATGACCTCTAAATCTGGCAACTCCCCTAAGAGCGATTCAATATGCGCTTGATAATCGGGTTCAATAGGGCCCGCTAAAAGCAAGCAAATTTGATTTAACTCGGCTGGGCTTAGTTGCTTGCAGGCCAACAAAAATCCCTCGATTCCCTTGCGCTGATCAAGCTGCCCGAAATTTAAATAGACTTTTTTATCGTTCGGAATCGCATAATTTAAACGCAAATCGGTGATTTGCGATGCACGCACGGGCAATTGAATCACGGGATCTGCCAAAGGCAATGCCCGGCGCTCTCCAGCTAATGCATTTAACACGGGTACCGCGGAATGTACCAAGGAAAAAACGCGGGATATTTGGCCGGAGGCCAACATCGACTGCCACATTTTATGCTTCACGAAATCAAAGGGTCCTTGAATTTCTCGAGGCGGACGGAAGCTAATGCCAGCCACAGGAATTGCTGCCTTATTTCCCATAATAGCTCCCAAAGGGAAATAATCCATGTACATGAGCACAGCCTGATTTGCCTGGGTCTCTTTGGCAATGGCCAACATCAAATTCCATTCACGCAACGAACGCAATAAGATATTCCCTTTGAAAATAAAGTGCTCTGGAATCGAATAAAATTGAATATTATCGCCCCAAACCAATTGCTCTGCTTTTTGGCGTTTGGTAAATTCTTCTTGAAAAGACGCACCTGTTGCGACAATGACATCCACTTCTGGCCGACTGCTGTAATAGCCGATCAGGTGAATGAGGTATTCCGGATGATGACCATCAAGAATCGTGTCAAAAAGAAGCAAACGCTGTTTCACAAAACAAAAATAGGCTAAATAAATGAAAAGGTCGGCAAATGACTTTGCCGACCCTCTCAAGAATACGCACAATGTCTACAAGTTATATTTGTACTTATAACGATTGTACAATTGTGTGTGCTTGTTGTCCAAGTTAATCGCACGGCCTTGAATAAAGGCATGCGTCACGACACTCGATTTCATGTCCAACAAATCTCCCTGGCAAATAACGATATTCGCATCCTTCCCATTTTCCAAACTTCCTGTGCGATCTGCGATGCCTAGGATTTTGGCTGGGTTCAAGGTAATTGCCGACAAGGCTTCTTCGCGCGTTAAGCCATAAGCCGCCATCGTTCCCGCCAAGAAAGGCAAGTTACGAATCTGCGTATAACCATCGCCCGAATCTTGGCAAATGCTAAACAATACACCTGCTTTTTGTAATTGGGCTCCTGTTTTATACGGTTGGTCTACCGCATCATCTTCTGCAGCAGGAAGCGCGTGTGGTTCGTGCAAAATAACAGCCACTTGGTTTGCGGCTAAAATATCAGCAATCATCCAACTATCTGTACCGCCCGCAATGACTAATTTGAAGTTAAACTCTTTAGCAAAATCAATCGCCGTAAGCATTTCCTTCACTAAATCACAATGCACATACAAGGATTTAGACCGATCAAAAAGACCTCTGGTTGCTTCAAATTTTAAATTGATCGCAGCATGCGATTTCTCATTCAAATAAGCTTTTGCCTCACGGAAAAATACACGCGCGGATTCGATACGCTCTAATCCAGCTTTCACGGCATCCGATTCGCCTCCGCGACGACCACCACCATTTGGACGATTGATCAATGCCGGGAAAGTCATATGTACGCCATTATCCAAGGCATAAGCTGCATCTTCCCAGTTCCAAGCATCCAGCTGAACGATGGTAGATGACCCCGAAATCAAGCCTCCTTGTGGAACGATTTGAGCCAATAAAACACCATTTGTGCGCAGGGTATTGATCACCTTACTATCCGTATTATAGGCTACAATCGAACGAATATTCGGATTCATTTCCCCTAACTCGTCGAAGTCAACCGTTGATTTGGTTGAGCTAACTTCCACCAAACCTAAATTGGTATTCGGTGCAATCACACCCGGATAAATATGTTTACCCGAAGCATCGATGTGCTCGACATCGGCAGATAAAACAGGAGCCGATGTTAGAATCGTCAGCTTGCCTTTATCGATGGATACGGTTCCATTGGAAATGACTTGGCCATTGCCAATGTGCAATGTCGCACCTGTAATCACGATTTTCTTCGTTTGTGCAGGGGACGGATGCATGGTTTCTTGAGCCATCAATGATAGGCCCAAAAAGCAAAATATAGGTATTAATAGCTTTTTCATGTTCTTATTCATTAATATGGTCTTCATCTATAAAACGACTTGCGATACGCTCCCAAAGGCTCTTATCATGGTTGTGATCTTCTTCACACATGTTTTGCTTTTTCACAGATGGAGCAGATGGACGCGTAGAAGCACCCCCTTTTTTCGACGCAATCATCTTTTGAATCAAGCGTTGCTTTTCCGTTTGTAAGGCCGCTTGTAGTTTCGCATCTTCCGCGCGATCAAACACAACGGTACCGTCTACAATGGTCTTCTCCGACTTCGCATAAATACTTAATGGATGATCTGACCAAATAACTAAATCGGCATCTTTTCCTGCTGCAATGCTACCCACGCGATCTGCGACGTGCAACATTTTGGCAGGATTCAAAGTCACCATTTTCAAAGCATCTTCTTCCGACATGCCCGCATATTTGATTGACTTAGCAGCTTCTTGGTTCAAACGACGCGCCATTTCCGCATCATCAGAGTTGATCGCTACATTCACGCCTACCGCCTGCATGATTGCCGCGTTTTGTGGGATAGCATCCAACACCTCCATTTTGTAATTCCACCAATCCGCGAACGTAGAAGCATTCGCTCCGTGCGCTTTCATTTTATCCGCTACTTTATAGCCTTCCAAAATGTGTGTCAAGGTATTCACCGTGAAGCCGAATTTATCAGCCACTTTTAAGATTGAATTAATCTCACTTTGCACATACGAGTGGCACGTAATGAAACGCTTCTTGTTCAAGATTTCCAATAAGGTTTCTAATTCCAAATCAATACGTTTTCCTGGACCTTGTTTTTCGTAATCACGTGCACGTGTAAACGCATCCGTTAATACTTGCTCAACACCCATACGTGTATCTGGGAACCGTGGATTCGATGTGTTCCATGAACGCTTCACGTTTTCTCCTAAAGCGAACTTGATGAATGGATCCCAGTTGGCAAATTTCAATGCCTCCGCATTTTGTCCCCAACGGAACTTCAACAATTGGGTTTGACCACCGATCACGTTACAACTTCCGTGAAGAATATGACTTGCCGTTACACCACCACTTAATTGACGGTAGATATCCACATCATCTGGATCGATAACATCTGCGATACGCGCTTCTGCCGTAACCGATTGTGTACATTCGTTGATGCCACCCGTAGCACCTACGTGCGAGTGTTCATCGATGATACCCGCTGTTACGTGTTTGCCCGTTCCATCTACAATGCGAGCAGAAGGATCTTTTAATCCTTTGCCCACTTGGACAATTTTACCTGCTTTAACGAGTACGTCGGCATCTTTCAACACCCCTTGTTTTTCATTTGTCCAAACCGTTGCGTGCTGGATCAAAAGATTTTCTTGCTTTGCAATGGTCTTTTGTCCAAAACCATTGAAAGGGAAAACAACATCCCCTACTGCTTCTGGCTTTGTAACTTTAGCCATCGAAGAATCTGATTTCGCAGCTTCGGAGCGAATGGCTTTCCAAGAAATCCAATTGCCAGAGGCTAATTGGCCTGTACCCGAAATACTAGAACCATCATAAGATCCCGTCAAGCGAACGCGTTGTGATTTATCCGCTTTGCTTGTGTAACCTAGATTCACTAATTGGTCTTTTTGGGTCACATCCACTTGCGTTGTATCGCTAGCCATTAGGGATGCTTTGTAAGAACCTGGTTCTCCTTGAATAACTAATTTAGCCGCATTGGCTCCTAACGTTACCTGATATGTACCCGCTAAATTCGTCCACAAATCCGTCTGAACGGCATAGCCACTTCCTTGTACCCAGTTTTCAATGATCGCTGATTTCTCAGCAAAAACCGGACCATTGGAGATGAAGAAGTTGGCTATTTTACCTTGATCTAAACTACCTACTAAATCCGCAACACCTAATAATTGTGCGGGGGTAGTGGTTAGCGCTTCTAACGCTTTTTGCTCCGATAAACCATATTGAATGGCTTTACGAAGATTTGGCAAAAACGTCGTAACGTCTTTCAATCCATTCGCTGTTAAAGCAAAAGAAATGTTTGCCTTTTCAAAAGCTGCGGGATTGGTTGGGGCTAATTCCCAATGTTTCAATTCCGCAACATTCACAAAACGCATATCCGTCGGGTCTTCGACATCAATCGTCTGCGGGAAGGCAAGCGGTAAAATGAAGGCCGCTTTTGTCGCTTTCATTTCATCGATGCGCTGGTATTCATCACCTGAACCTTTGATGATGTATTGAACGCCAAATTCGTCTCCGATTTTGTCGGCGCGTAAAACGTTCCACTTTTCAGTAACAGAAAAGATTTGAGGTAAGCCTGCATTTTGATTGAAACGATCTAAGCTCAAGTTCAAACCCTCTTGTGCGGGTTTCGACTTATACCATTGGGCGTCTAAGAAGTTCTGACGAAGCAATGCTACGCTACCCATTAAAGAGCCAGGGTAATCTTGGGTAGAAGACCCTTTTTCGAAAGAGAAATGTGCCGCCGTTTTTTCTTTCAAAACGACCATGTTTTCGCGGTCTTTCGCTAAAGAAACCAAGGCACTTGTTCCGCGAGAAATTCCATCCGGTTGTGAAGTAGAAACCGCACCGAAACCTAGTTTACGAAGATCTTTCGCTTTGGATTCATTGCCAGCGAAATGTTTCACATGCTCAACTTCCGATTTCAATGCTTGGTTCCATGAGAATGGGCCCTTGGTATTGCTAATCATTTGGGAAGGAGCGCGGTAGCTATAATTGCTCGCGGTAACCGCTTCCATACCATAATCGCTAAAGGCATCTACGAAACTTGGATAGATAAATTTGCCTTTGCATTCGATAACAACGGCGTCTTTGGGAATGGCTACGGATGTTCCAACAGCCTCAATGCGTCCTTGTTTGATAACAAGCGTTGCATTTTGTAGGGTTGTTTTCGCATCTTTAACAACGGTCGCATGGACGAAGGCATAATAGCCCGCGCGTGGGTTTGCGACATCATTGATGGGGAAAGTTACTTGGGCTTGAAGTCCCTGAGCGAGGAAAAAAAGAATTACCCCGAGACTCCGGTAGGAGAATATTTTCATAGGTATGCTTTATTGATGAACAAACAAGTTACCAAAAAAAATCTTTCTGCCTATCCCTACTTTCGATTTACTGCTTTTTTACCGTAATAATTTGCGACGCATTTACACCACAGGTGTTTAGGGTCCGTCGAGAGGTCCTCCGTAAAGAAAAGCGCTGAGTGATTTTTCAAAGGAGCTACTTCCACGCTATCCGTTTTGGATAAGCGGATTTGCTCAAATCGAGCACGATATTCTTGACTATATGCCTGGGCATTTCCTGAGCTAATCTCACGACTAAGTAGGTCGAAGTTTTTGCTTTTATAGATTCCCAAACCGATAAATACCAACACCAAAACGGAAATCCTATTGAGGTGAAGGCCTCCCCAAACCGACTTGAGTTGTAAGACAATAAAACAGACAAACATCAGCATGTATAATAAAAACAAGCTAATGATTCGCTCGGGTATATGCACCTCTCCTAACGCAAAAGAAAGGGGAATAAAGCTAACAATAATCGAAATAAAGAATAGGGCGGTCAAGACAAGCATGTCCAGGATCGACATGCGCACATAGCTTTTGGGAAGTTCTAACACAAACAGTACCCATAGGAAGCTTGCCCACATAAATGGCGAAGAAAAAAACTGACGAATTAATTCTTTGACATTGGATAACAAAATATGAATTCCATCCGCGAGCGGTACATTTGTGACTGCGCGCACTTGATTGCCAGGAGATAACATCACAAGTAAAAAGCCAACGAGCCAAATACCTAATAACAAATAAAGTTCCGCGTTTATAGGTCCTTTAAATCGCCATTTCCACAATTGGTACCCCCAAAATACCCCCGTTAATAGCAACATGCTGATTTCACTACTCCCCATGATACAAAACAGTAATCCGGCGAGTATTCCGGTGCGAAGCCGCGAGGGCTTTTCGAAAAAATAAACCACGAAAAACAAGATCACCAGTTGCAGGGAAGCATAGTAGTAGATGCCCGAAAACCAGTAAAACCACTGATACATGCCCGATATGGAATAGAGCGCAGCTGCCTGAATCAAAAAGACGCTCGCCCAAAGTCGGGTAGACCGAAAAGGTAAATCCGTCATGCGACGAACGAGGTAGAGGTTGGTTACAAAACCCAATGCTAACAATAGGTATGTATTTATACCTGAAAACGTAAAACTTGAGCTAAAAAACAAGGGCGTCAAATGCATCAAAATGTTGCCAAAATAGCGACCACTCCAACCCATGTAATAATAATAGGCGCCCGCTAATACCCCATATTCTTTGGAGACCCAGGCAAAACAGAAATCATCGACGAGGTTAGGCGTATTGAATTGGGCAAGGTAAAGCATCATGAATACCATGGTCGCCCAGCTTCCAAAACAAGCAAAAAATATCACGCGACCAAAAATTCGACTAATCGTAGGGTTTTTCATCTTATTTAAAATATCACGCGTTTTTTGCGCAGGTAAACGCTGAAAAATAAATAAGTAATGTAAAAGAAACGGTTTCGAGCCCGCAAATATTCAGCTTTCAAAGGTCTTTTTCGTGCAGGAGCGGGCGTACATGTCACTTCAAATTCTTGGTAATCGAGCCCCGTTTCAAGCAATTTGCCGGAATGGTCAAGCGAGTAATTCATGTAGCGCGCATCAAATTGCAAGGTCTGCAAAAGCTTGGTATCGACTAATTTAAAAGCACATGAAAAGTCGTTCAAGCGAGAGCCATAAATGGAGTTGCACAAGCGGTTTGAGGCTTTTTGGCCAAAACGATTGACCCAGTTATCAAACTTTCGTGTTCGGTAGGTAAAGGCAATTCGGGATGCTGTGGACCACAGTCCCGGCAGCATGGCATCCAAATTTTCAATGGGGAATTGCCCATCGGAATCCGTAATCAATGTCCATGAATGTTTGGCTTGCGCGATAGCCCGAGCAAAAGAAAATCCGGGGCCTTCATTCTGCGCGTTCCGTAAAATCGTGACTTGAGGATTGCCTACAAATGCATCTCTTAATTGCTCGTATTGTTCGATGGCACTAAAGTCATCACAGACGATCACTTCGATAGCCTCGATGGATGGATGATTTTCCCCATAGGCAAGCCATTGCTTGACCAAGGAAATAATCCCCGGGCATTCATTAAATGCCGCCGTTACAATACTAATTGAGTTCTTCATCAATTGCTTGAATCATCGATTTAATTCCGTCCTCCAAGGTAATTTGCGGAGCCCAGCCTAACATTTCTGTAATCTTTTTCACGTCTGCGAGGGTTGTATTTGCATCCCCTGCACGCGAAGCGGTGTGATTTTTTTCTAATGGGAAAAAGTCGGCCAACTCATTTACTGAGTAATTAATACCTGATCCCACATTGAATATTTCCCCTACATGCGCCGTTTCCATGGCTTTGATGTTGGCCTGCACCACATCCGAAACATGGATAAAATCACGGCGTTGTTCGCCGCTGCCATGTATTTCGAGGCTTTGTTTGTTGCGATATTTATCAAGGAAAATACCCACGACAAGCGCATACGCTCCGGTCGTCGGTTGGCCCGGGCCATACACATTAAAATAACGTAAGATGTTTGCCTCTAAACCAAAATTTCGAACATATTGCTGAACGTATAATTCACCAATATGCTTTGTTAACCCATAAAAATTAAGGAAATCGCCTTTGTCTTGTTCGTTTTGAACGCCCGGGTGATTCCCGTAAAAAGTGGATGAACCTGAATAAACCACGCGTTTCACCCCCTGATTTCTTGCCGCAGCTAATACGTTTAACGTACCGAGCACATTGCTATCGTGGCATTCGAATGGCATGTCAAAAGAAGGGCCGCTGCGCGAAAAGGCAGCCATGTGGAAAATTCCATCAACTCCTTCGACTGCTTTTTCGCAAGTGGAAAGATCTTGAATGGAACCTTTGATAAGTTGTACTTGGGGATGCAACTTTTCGGCATCTCCGAATGACATATCATCTAGTACACGCACTTGATGCCCTGCATCAATCAGGGTATTCGACAAATGCGTTCCAATAAATCCGGCACCTCCGGTTACTAAATAAAGCATGCTATTTTGTTAGTTGTTCGCGTTGTTCTACATACAATTTTGCCTCCGCTAATTCGGCTGGGGTATTAATCCCGAGCGACTTATAAAAAGGCTGATCCAGGCGCCAAAACACCTTAAATTGCGGGTGCAAGGTACCAATATATTTAACAAAGTTCTTTTCTCCCGTCACATTTCCTGGCTGGGCTTGCTTCGCATAAGCCGCCCAGGTTTGCTCCAAGATGCTTTTGCTTAAACCAAAAATCCCCATGTCTTTAAATCCATGTGTGTCCACGGCTTCCTCCTCTCGGCGTTCAGCCACCTGAAGGCCTTGCTCAGAAAAGCGATATTGTACATAGGGGTTTTCGACCCAAACCAAGGGAACCGTCGCATCATGGTTTGCCAAATCCTTCCACATCGCATCGTGAAGTGCTTGGTCGCAGAATGGCTGATCGCCCCATTGAAGAATCAAACGGAAGTCTTCCGAAAGCGATAGCACATGGGACACGAGCTGGTTAACCGCATCAAACATGCCGGTGGCTTCTCTTTGAATTAACACCTGAACCTGTGCGGGCGCTTGAGCAGCCACATGCGTATCAAAATAGGCTTTGCCTTCGGGACTTAATAACAGGAGCACGAGATCAATCTCAGGATTTAGGGATTCCAGGATAAAATCAAACACGGTTTTAGTCCCTGAAACGGTCGTAAAAAGCTTAGGAACGTTGCTATGTAATCGACTTCCTTTCCCCGCTGCTGGTATCGCTAAAATCTGTTTCATTGCGTTTGAATTAGTTCCGTTAAATAGGTGTTAATCGAGGGATAAAAAACATCTGAAAGACTTTCAATAGCTGGGTTATGCACCCCAACGGCACGTATATGCGCGGCTTTTAAACTCTGTATCCCTTGAATCGAATCTTCGATTCCTTGTACCTCACCCTGGATGTCAAAATTTCGTATGCAATGCAAAAAGGGTTCTGGATCGGGTTTAGATGCGCCATAATCTTCTGCTGTCACGACACCTTTGAACAAATGGCGTGCTTGATGTAAATCGAGTAAAGCATCAATAGACTTTCGACTTCCCCCCGTGACGATGTACAATGAAAAACCCCTATCCGATAATTGTTGCAAAAGAGTCAAATCCACTAAGGTTTTTACTTCAGCTAAATTTGCCTGATAAGTCTGTGATTTGTATTGGGCGAGCGTTGGCGTATCCGAAAAAACACCTTGATAGCGGGCAAAAACATCGATGGTTTTGATGCCTTTGAGTGTTTCGTAAGAAGGACATTCGCCCAAATTAAATGCATCAAATGTTTTCAGATAGGCTGCTTCATGCCCCGCATCTGTATCAAATAACGTACCATCAAAATCAAACAATAGGCTACACATAAAGACCTACTAAATTCTTTAAAACGGTCCCAACTTTTGCAAACAGATTAAACTCTTTAAAGGTGCGGTAGCCGATCGGTAACGAGGCCAATTTAACCATCGGAATGCGGTTAACTTCCTTTAAAAAATGGGAGATATTCCGATACGAAATCGCATATTTTCCTTTGACCAAATATATCCCACTCAATGGGTCTGGCTTTATGCGTCCAAAACGCAAGAAGTAAACAAAGCTGACAAAATACGAAGTTGCCAAGGCAACGGCAAAGTTGCGATTGGATTCAACAAAATTATGTTTAAGTGATCGAATCAGCTGCCTTCTCGATTCAAAACGTGAACCAATCACGCCATCTAGCTGCGTCATTTGAACAATATCAATCCAAGAATCTATCTCAAACAAGGCAATTTTTCCGGAGGCATCAATATGCAATTGATACGCCGCGTTCGCTGTTTCTTTTCCAAGAACAAAACGAATTTTACGGGATGTATCTGCATTTAAACGTTCGATTTCCGGCAGATAATGTTTATCCACTAAGCCCAACGAATTCCCATAGAAATGTACACCGATGATGACAACGCCATCCTGCATATCAATGGCCCGACAAATCCAATTCCATAGTTTTTGGCCATCATGCTTCAGATTTGCGTCAGCGATGCGCTGAACAATGATCGATGGTGTGATGGTCTTCGGCTTAATCAAGCTTTCTCGGTCTACGAGAATTGCGTCAAAGAAATCAGTCTGTATGGGGTCAATTTCCCGCAAGATTTGATCCATGAATTGCTCAAAACTGATGTTGCGAATATCGCTATCGTATTGATTATTCACGATGGCTACCTTCTTCCCCGGTGCCGCCAAAATAGCTTTTTGGCAAATTCGATAAGAAGGAAGCAATGATGAAAATTGCGTACCAGATCCAAAAATGATGACATCCGCTTCTTCCAAGGCAAGCTTGGCTTCTTTGGAAATAGAAGGCACTTTTGCTAGTGCTTCAATCTCAGCAATTGTATAGGATTTCGAATCATCGAGGCTAAATAAAGCCGCTAATGGGAGCAAATAAAAGGCCTTTAAGGGCTTTTCACCTTGATAGTTTACGATATCCGCTTCATTTTTTAGCAGATTTTCGTCTGCATCAAAAGCGACTAATTTAGAATCATCTTCCGTGGATACGTTGATAAGCTGAGCTGTCAACTGAAACTGATTCGTCAAGTTTCGCAAGGCCAAATTAAAGTCCTTGGTCTCCACGAATAAGCCCCCCATGACGATATTGCCCACGCTAAATCCACGTAATTCATCAAATTGCTTAGTAAAATCGAGCAATTGTTTGGCGCCTAGAACAAAATATTGCTTGATGAAGGCATCTGCTCGTTCATCTAATAAGAATTGATTTCCTACTAATTTAGCAATAAGTTCGGCAGGAGAATTGAGTAAATCATGCGTCTCGCCCTCTGATAAGCGATGCTCAAACAGGCGCTTGACATTGCGATTGGATTCCGTGAAATCGTCAATGATGTAGGTGAAGTTTTTTCGGAAATCAGATGGTCCTAGCATGCCTTGATTGGCACTACGGATAATCCCGGTGGACAATCCATCATCATAGCCATTAATCAAAAGACTTAAATTTACGTAGGGAATATCTTTTAAATGCTTAATGATATTCGCATTTCCATTCCCGCCCGTAAAGATTACTACATTCATGCGTTGACTTAATGATATTAAAGTCAAAGTTAATGCTTTAAACGGACTTGCAGATTTGTAACCTTAAAAAAATCATTTAATTGGTCATGAGGCCTTTATTTAAGTCCTGATTTATTGTAAATTGGTGCTTCAATTGATAAAGCATTGAAAAAAACGCAATACCGATTATTTTCCTTCGTCTTGTTACTGGGTTTCTTCAGTACACAGGTGCTTGTAGGCCAAAAGTTTAATGCTTTTACGTTCAGCCAGCTACCGCAAGATTATCAACTTTATCCACGGGAAAGCGATAACCTGGGGACAATTACTATTGAGGGTAGCCTAACATCCAATGAATTTCAATCTTATTCCGTTCGTTTGCTTCGGAATGGCATACTTAAAACCTATAAAAAATCCACCTTACAATTTACCAATGGCACAGCCAAATTGGCGGAGTCTATAAAAATTCCAGCCGAATTAGCGGAGTATGGGCTAGAAATATATGGCATCAAAAATGCCGACTCGACCTTAATTGTTCGTAGAAACAACTTGGTTGCGGGAGATGTATTTTATGTAACCGGGCAATCTAATGCATGGATTGGGCCTATCGACGATTTAGTTTATCAAGGGGAATGGTGTCGATCTTTTGGATTGGTACAAGGGTCTGAAAACTATGGCCCTTATAATCCTTCCGATACACTTTGGTCCTTAGCAACAGGTCGTGCGCGCATCGGACCTTTTGCGGCTGAACTTGCCCGTTTGATTTATCAGTCGGAGCAGATACCCATTGCCATCATTAACTCGGCTGCGGGCGGAAGTGGAATCGATTGGCATTTGAAACTCGATGGGAAGATGACGGAACTCGATGGTGGAAACATCATGTATTACAAAGCGGTAAAGTCGAAGACCCTCTCGAAGGTGAAAGCCATTATCTACCGACAAGGTGAAGCTGAAGCGGCCGACTCGAACGTTCCCTATACGTGGGGGAGCAAATTCAATAGCTTATTGCAAAAGTATAAACGCTTTTTTCCAAGTGCGCAATTTGTCTATAATCCGCAGTTGACAATCTACGAATACCCAAACAAGAACGCATCGCAATTGCGGGAAGACCAACGAGCCATTAGTCGAAACGGGTATGTCAAATCCTTCGCGACCGTTGGGAATGCCGGTGTATTAGCAGATCGTTTACACTACACGAATGCGGGTTATCGCCAAACAGCGAATGAACTTTTCCGTTTAATTTCGAACCAAATTTACAAACGCCCTTATCCAGTTGAGATTCAAAGCCCCAACATCCAAAAGGCCTATTTTATGTCGGAGACAGAACGAAATAAAATTCACTTGGTCTTCGAAGAAGGACAAAATATGCGCGTGACATTGGATACGACCGTCGTAGATGGAAAAGGGAATACTATCAAAGCCAAATTAGCGAAATACTTCTATTGGGATAAAACGAATATTGGATCATTTGAGCCGTATATTAGTTCAATTGAGGCAGTTAACAACGAAGTTATCATCACGTTTACGCAAGCATATTCAGGGAATACGATCGGTTATTTGCCGGACTATCACCGTGATTTTCTGACAGGATCAAGAGAATATAATTTTCCGGGTCCTTACATAAAAAACAGTATGGGCATGCGCGCGTTTGCCTTTTCTAATTTCCCTGTGATTGTATTGGACAAGGCGAACTTTGATTTTACTTGCTCGCCAAATCCGGGCGAAGATTTCATCCGCATTGATTGGGATAATCAAGCAACTGGTACGCTAGAGGTTTATGACATGTTAGGCAAAAGTGTTTACCGGGAGCGCGTAGAGAAACTTTACCACACAAGCATTGATGCTTCCCAATGGATCAGTGCTAATTACTTCGTACAATTTAAATCGGACACGGGCACAAGCTATAGTAAACGCTTGGCGATATTACACTAAGTTCTCAGCAGGAGCTAGTGTGTAACAATGTCCATGATGTTGCATGCCAATTTTGGGGTAATATCCTTCCGCGGCGGGAGCCGCTAACAAGATAATCTTGGCTTTTGGAATTGCTTTTTGAACCTCTCGAATCAATTGCTTTCCGATTCCTTGCTGTTGGTATTTTTCATCCACAGCTAAATCAGACAAATAACTCGTGAAAACAAAGTCGGTCATCACGCGGGCGATACCCACTAATTGATCTCCATCGTAGGCACCTACATAGACATTTCCATGCCGGAACATTTGCTCCATAGCATCAGCATCGTGCAAGGGTCGGCGCTCACCCAAGGTAGACCGACGCAGGATGTCGACAAAATCGGATGCAGTCAGCGGAGGATTTACTTGATAACTTATGGGCATGGCGTCAGGAATTAATTAGGTCAAATTTAATTTATTTTCTCATTTCCCTGCATAGAACTTATCTTTGCGCATATTAAAATCCGCCCCCATGACACAATTATTGAAACCTTTGATTGAACAAATTACCAAAGATCCCCTTGTCCATGCCAAATGGCTCAATACCCTTTCCTTTATGGAAAATACGGGGGCAAAAAAAATATCCCGATTTGAGTCCAAAACAGATGTGAGTTTGCTCATTCTAAAGCATGCCGCCGAGGAACATCGCCACGCTTATTATTTAAAGAAACAGATTTCGAAATTAGCGCCTACAGGATTTGAAAATTACGATGATGCATGGCTAATCAGCCCACAAACATCCAAATACTATTTAGACATGTTGGACGTTTGGGTGAGTAAATACATTAAAAAGACCTTAGGACTAAGCGGATACGAGTTAAAATGGGCATCTTACCTATTGGTAACATATGCGATTGAGGTTCGGGCAGATGAATTATATCCCATTTACCAGGAAATCTTAACATCCATCCATTCCAAAATTCAAGTGAAGTCCATCATCGTTGAGGAGGTCGGTCACTTAAATGAGATGAAGGCACAGTTGGCAGAATTTTCGACCGATTGGGAAACGCATGCCGCAGTGGCCTGTGACTTAGAAAATAAGCTTTTTCAAGCCTGGATTCAGAGCTTGTCGCAATTATACCCACTAAATTAATCACGCATGTTGATGCTCATCCATTCCTTGATTTCCCTTTTCGTATCACCCGCTGATACGCTATTAGTCGGTTCCTATACCCACCAAGGGAATCCTGGTATTGAAATCATCGATACGAAAACGAAAAGGGTTCTTGAGCACATGGAAGTGCCACAAGCATCCTATCAATTGATCACACCGGACCAACAATACTTATTTTCTGTATCGGAGCTTGTGGGCAATGCAGGTGCCGTGCATGGTTTTAAGAAAAACGAAAGTGGAAAATGGGAGAAGACGGGCCAACAATTAACTGAAGGCGATGCGCCATGTCACATTACGTATCGAAAGAAAAGTCAGACAATCTATACGGCGAATTACATGGGAGGAAGTGTCTCGGTTTTCCAAACGACACAAGGAAAAATTGCACCCTTAGCGCAGAAAATTACATTTTCGGGTCGGGGGAAATTTCCCCAACAATCCTCACCGCATGCACACATGGTCGTCTTATCTCAGGATGAAGAAGCGGTTCATATTTCCGACTTAGGTGCCGACCGAATTTACCATTATCGTCTTCGACCTGATGGCCTCATGGAGGGAAAACTGAATTATACCCAATTACCTGACGGCACAGGGCCACGGCATTTTGTCTTCTCGGCTGACGAAAAATTGGTGTACATCGTGGGCGAATTGAGCGGAACGGTCGATGTGTATGCCACGCAAGATGGGAATTGGACACCTGTTCAACGCGAAAAAATCGATTTCTCCAAAGGAGATGGTCCCAAAGCCAGTGCCGACATACACATTTCCCCAGATGGGAAATGGCTAATGGCATCAAACAGAATAACACAAAACTCCTTAGCTGTTTTTAAGATTGAGTCTTCAGGAAAGCTGACATTTAGCCGAGAAGTTGGGGTAGGAAAAGTACCCCGTAATTTCCAATTTGATGCGTCGGGCAAAAAGCTATTCGTTGCATGCAAAGACGAAAACCGGATTCAACAATTTTCATTTAATCCAGCAACGGGTGAGCTGTCAGATTTGAAGGATGATATTCAGGTCAATAGTCCGGTGGCTTTATTAGACGTTAGACATTAGACGTTGGACATTGGACGTTGGACGTTGGACGTTGGACATTGGACGTTTTGTAGAGACGCGATACTTCGCGGCTAAATGACGCTGGACATTGGACGTTGAACGCTGGACGTTTTGTAGAGACGCGATACTTCGCGTCTAAAAGACATTAGACTCTAGACTTTGGACATTAGACGTTGGGCGCTGCTGGGGAAATTCGACACTGTAGAGACGCGATACTTCGCGGCTAGTAGACGTAATTGAAGTTAAGCATGAAAAAGGGGCGTAAATGGAGTAGTATTCTACTTCAATTACGCCCCTTAACTCTTCGTTCTTAATTCTTACCTATTTTACCAATGAATAGCGCAAAGCAATCTCGTGTGACTGCAAACTCATCTTGCTCATCGCCGAGGTAGGCATCTCATAGACATAACCCACGTAAATCTTCTTGGTGGCTTGAACGCCTAAGCGTGCGCCCCAACTGTCTTGATGGCGGTAGTTGAAACCTACATCGAAACGATTGTGGAATTGAGCATACACGTTCGCATCCCAGCTCAACGGAACATCCTTCGCGCTGCGGAATAAGGCTGATGGGTATAAGTTAATTTGGTCGTTCAACTTCAATTTTGTTCCAACCATCGTGTAGAAGTAGGCCACGTCCTTGTACGACCCGCTGCCTAAATCATACTTGAATAAACGCGGTTGCGATAAGCTCAAAAAGAAGCCATCACCTTTGTTGATCTTCAAGCCCCAACCCGTGTTGAACATCAAGCCTGTAGAACGGCTGCCGCTAAACAAGGCATCTCCATCATGCACCAAGGCCAAACCCGCAAAGTCCAAACTCAAGTTCGAGAAGCCTGCACGAATACCGCCTGAAAGACGCCATTGCTCATTCAACTTAATGTGATACGCATAATCTCCACTGATTGCAGTTACTTTCACGGGACCTGCTTGGTCATACATCGCATTAAAACCAATACCACTTTGTTGCTTGAACTTAAAGTCGCCTGAAATGGCATAGGTAACCGGTGCACCTTCTACTCCTACCCATTGCTGGCGGTTGATGACCGTAATGTCACTCACCGAATCACTGCCTACGTGTGTAGGAGATAAAATCTGTGGGTTTAGGCGGTAAGAAGAATACATCGACTCCACTTGGGCCATACTTGTTTGAGCAGACAAGGTCAACAAGACAAGGGAAACAAGAGTCAAAAGACTCTTGGTCCACTTAAATTGATCTACTCTCTGATTAAAATCTATACTTGCTTTCATGCTATTGCTTGTTCTATTGTTTGAGCCGATCATTATTTATCCAATCGGTTTACGTAGATGAATGACTTCACGTTTGATTTGTTGCCTTTGTAATCTACTACATAGTAATAGGTTCCATCAGGTAGCAAGCCATCGCTTGCAAGTAAATCAAAGGCGCGATCTGTTTGGCCATGCCAATCGTTTTGGTAATTGTCTTTCTCATAAACAATGTTACCCCAACGGTTGAAAATCGTCACCGTATTCGGTTGTGCATTCAAGATGCCTGGAATGATGAATGTATCATTCTTGCCATCGCCGTTTGGTGAGATTCCTTGTGGCATGAAGCTAGGACACTTGTCTGGATCTAGGCGATTTGGAATACCATCCTTGTCGCAATCCGCTAAGCCAGCAATGTTGACATTGTCCTCATCCTTATCCAGGATACCATCGTTATCAGAATCGATATCTCTAAAGTCATAGGTCAAATCCTTATCCGTGTCCAAAGGATTCTTCGCATCCGGGCCAGCCTCGATCTTATCCGTAATACCATCGTTATCCGAATCTAAATCTCTAAAGTCGGCATTGCCATCCTTATCCGTATCCACAGGTGTTGCCGTAGGTCCTTTCTCGATGTTATCTGAAAGTGTATCGCTATCTGAATCCAAATCTCTAAAGTCTGGCAAGCCATCGCCATCTGTGTCAACTGGTGTAGCTGTGGGGCCTTTTTCAATGTTGTCCGAGATGCCATCGTTGTCTGAATCTAAATCGCGGAAGTCATAGATGCCATCGCCATCCGTATCAACCGGTGTAGCGGTTGGTCCTTTCTCGATGTTGTCCGAGATGCCATCGTTGTCTGAATCTAAATCGCGGAAGTCATAGATGCCGTCGCCATCCGTATCAACCGGTGTAGCGGTTGGTCCTTTCTCGATGTTGTCCGAAATACCATCGTTGTCTGAGTCTAAGTCACGGAAGTCAGGTGTGCCATCGCCATCCGTATCAACCGGTGTAGCTGTAGGACCTTTTTCAATATTATCTGAAATACCATCATTATCTGAATCGATATCGCGGTAGTCAGGCGTGCCGTCTTTGTCCGTGTCAACCGGTGTAGCTGTAGGGCCTTTCTCGATGTTATCTGAGATGCCATCGTTATCTGAATCTAATTCTCTAAAGTCATAGATTCCATCGCCGTCCGTATCCAAAGGTTTGGTTGGGTCAGCCCCAGCTTCGATTGCATCCGTGATACCATCGTTATCGGAATCTAAATCTCTAAAGTCTGGCGTGCCATCTTGGTCGGTGTCCACAGGAACAGATGGATCTACGCCCGCTTCGATCGCATCAGGAATGCCGTCGTTATCACTGTCAATATCTCTAAAGTCAGGTGTACCATCTTGATCGGTATCCACTGGATTCTTAGGATCGTTACCTGCTTCAATAGCATCTGGAATCCCGTCGTTATCGGAATCCAAATCCAAGAAGTCATACGCGCCATCCTTGTCGGTATCCACCGCAGGATATTTCGAATCTTGTTGGGCTCGGTCATCATAACCATCGTCGTTATTATCTACCCGACCGCAATCAAAGCATAGATTCAAGCCTTCGTATTGGTCTGACAAACCGTCTCCATCGGAATCTAAATCCAAGAAGTTTGGTTTTCCATCGGTATCCATGTCACCGAATTTCTCTACCGAATCCGAGACGCCATCTCCGTCGCTATCGCCATCGCGGTAGTTCGGGTGCTGGTCGCCATCCATATCTCCATTTAATTCGATGCTATCTAAAATACCATCGCCATCAGCATCTAGATCCAAGAAATCAGGTGTGCCATCTTTGTCTGTATCAGGCACTTCTAACATGCGACCACCGTAAGCAGGTTCTAATTGGTCAGGGATACCATTGTAATTCCCGTCGCTCGTTACACCGCCACGATCACAAACACCATCGCCGTTGCTATCTTCGAAGGCGCGGTAATCCGCTGTTGCCTCTACTGTATCCAACAGGCCATCGCCATCGGAATCTAAATCCAAGTAATTCGGGGTGCCATCGCCATCGCGGTCTTGCGTAGTCTCGCGGATGTCTAAAATACCGTCGTTATCGGAATCCAAGTCGATAAAGTTCGCGCTTAAATCGCCGTCCGTATCAATGTTGCGTTCTGTGATATCTCCGATTTGGTCATCGTCTGAATCTGTATCCAAATAGTTTGGAATACCGTCACGGTCAAAATCAGGACAAGTGCCTCCCGTTGAACATTCCATGCCGTTTAAGATGCCATCATTATCGCAATCTTGGTAACGGAAAATATCGTAGGCCGGGGTCCCGTTAAGTGGTACCTGGCCCGTTCCATCGATACAAAAATCGCGTGGCGCAGAATCCGTGCCGTTCGCATTTCCATCGCCATCGCAGTCGGCATTGCGCCACGTAGATGATGTATTTGCGAACACTTGACTAGCAACTAAATAATCGCAACCATCGTTTGGATTCGTGCCGTCCAAAGCTTCTTGCGTGTCGGATACACCGTCACCGTCAGAATCAGTGACCGCTTGATTAACCGTTGCAACAACGGCTGTTCTAGAAGAGGAAATACAGCCTGTTGTTGTATTTCGAGCTTCTGCATAATAAGTTGTTGTTGAGCTTATGCTTGGAGTAGTAAAAGATGAACCAGAACCCAAAAAGTTTCCACCGCTTGCTGCATCATACCAATCCAACGTAGCGCCAGATGAAACCGTTCCTGACAAGCTAACAGTTCCTGTACCCGTGCGAGAATTCCCTGTTGTACCTGTAACAGTAGGTAAAGGGTTGACAACCGCAGATCCCGTCGCTATGTTTTCCGTGTTTGCACCAGTCGATGTTACAGTAATATTTCCTGAAACGCCATTCGATGCAGAACTACTTAGTCTTACATAAATCGTAGTAGAAGCCACAGTACCTGAAACTTGAGTCAATGTCAAAGATGTTTGATAACCAGAACCAGAAGACAATGAGATTTCATAGCCTGAAGGCGCGGTTACAACGATATCGTTTGTCAACAAACTTCCTGAAACGCTAACTGTCTGTGCCGTTGATGGGGAGCCCAAACAAGTTGAAAATGCAGAAAAACCACTAGAAGCAACAACAGTTGGGGTTATGGGCGCATCATTATCCGTAATTGTTCCGACCCCGGTATTATCCGAAATTGCAGCATTCACCGAATTTGATAGAATAACATTGAATGACTCTGAGCCCTCATAGGTACCATCGTCCAAAATTGGGACCGTAATGGTTTGAGAAGTCGTTGTGTTTGCTGCAAACGTTAATGAATTTGTGGTCGTGGTATAATCACTACCACTTGTCGCTGATCCATTTGAAGTTGTATAGTCTACAGTAATAGCAGACGGATAACTAAGGGATAAACTTACCGTAAAAGTCGCGGTACCTGCACCCTCATTAATCGTAACGTTGTTAATGCTTAACTTTGGCGAAGCGGCTAAATAGGCATTTAAAGCGTCCAACAAACCGTTCGTCGCAGCATTACCATTGACTACTCCTCCTGAAATTGGCACCGATTCGCCATTAAATGTCAAACCTATATACTTGGTCGAATTTATTGTATAGGTGCCGCCACCTGTAATCGCTAATGTTGCAGAGACTGATACATCAGGAGAAAAAACTAATGTATTTGGACTGTTACCACTCGGAGAACGCCATTTTACGAAACCAGGGATTGTGTGAATTGTCCCTAAGGCATCTTTTAAGACAACATTTCCAATAATATCATTCCCTTGTGCTGTAAATATGGAGGCACTTGAGTTTTGCGTAAATTGGGCTAACGACCACCCTTTTGCAGTTAATGTTGTTGCTGTAGTAGAGCTGTTGTTTGCCGTATTATCACCAACAAATCCATCGGAAAAAGAAACAGATAGATTGTATTGTCCGTAGGAGTTAAATGATGCCAAAAGCGTCAAAGTGGAAAATAGAATTACGAACTTACTCGCTAAGGTAATTCGTAAGAATTGTTTGATACGAGAAGATGTCTGAGGAATCGCAGAAAAAAGGCGAACAGGCACCAACTCAGGTAGGGCCTGAGTAGACTGATGAATCATTTGGTTATAATTTAGAAAACGGAGCGATTAAAGGCTTTCGTTGGTTTTACTTGTATGTAAAAGTAAAAAATAACCTAAAAAGAAAAGACACGAATAAGCATGACATACCGTCATCTCATGGGAGCGAAATTAAGAAATGCTTACTAGGTTAACGCACGAAAGGATTTCACCGATTTTCAATGTGTCCTACTTTCGAAAAGTCGGACATATTCAAATATCGCTACATAGAAACAAATGATTAAGCGGCTTTTACTAAATGAAAAATTTACTCGTCGGTTTTGATCGTGCGGTTAAACGGAATGCCTAATTGAAATCGCATATCCCCCGTAGTTTCGTCTGGAAGAACATCCAAACCAAAACGAATTTGCTCGATGGGCGTGTAGTTGAATGTTCCAAATAAACGGTCCCAAATCGAGAAGATATTCCCATAATTCGAGTCGGTCTGAGGACGCTCAATATGGTGGTGAATCTTGTGCATATCGGGAGAAACGATGAAGAAAGAGATGGCTTTATCTAAGCCCTTTGGCAAACGGATATTGGCATGATTAAACTGCGATAAAAGGGCACTCATGCTTTGGTAAATCATGACCAACCACATAGGAGCGCCACAAATCAAGACCCCCATCAAGGTAAAAATGGCACGAAAAACACTCTCACCGGGGTGATGGCGATTGGCAGTCGTCGTATCCACCATCGTATCCGCATGATGCACCATGTGAAACTTCCACAATACTTTGATTTTGTGCTCAATCCAATGGATGAAATAGGCTCCCACTAAATCCAAAAGCAATAATCCCGCGATGAGCTGAGCCCAGCCCGTAAGACCCGTCAAAGGCAATAAGCCAAATTGATGCTGAACAGCCCAATCGCTCCCCATGACAATGATCGTTGCAAAGGCAAAATTGATAATAATAGTTGTAAGGGTGAAAAACAGGTTGATCCCTGCGTGCTTCCATTTATTATAGCCAAAACGAACCAAAGGTATTCCACCTTCTACCAACCAAAAAAAGGCGATTCCGCCAGCTAAAATCAATGCACGATGTGCACTCGGGATTGTGTCAAAATAGTGAATCAAATTTTCAAGCATAGGTCTGGGGGGGTTGACGCTGCCGGGGTCCTTGACCCCGGCAGCGTCTAAGTTAGTAGCTTTTTATAAAAGTTTCTTGATATTGTAACATAATCTACGAAAAAACAGCTCACAGCCACTCAATTATACGTAAACTGATAAACTGCCTGAACTAAATCAAAATTGGGCTTACAGAAAGATTTGGTTAATTTTGTAAACCCTAAATTAAACACAATGTTAAAGCAATTGTTTTGCCTACTGCTGGCATTCATCACATTTTCTAGTTCTGCCCAGCAAGTCGCAACGCTTTATTCTCCCAATAAGACCATCCAACTCAGCACCTCTAAAACTCCAGAGGGTTCTTTGGCCTATCAAGTCCAACTCAAAGGAAAAGAGGTTATTTCGAGCTCAACAGTTGGCTTTTTGCTGAAAAAACCGGCTTTGGAATTGAAGAAATTCACTGTAACTGGAATCGATTCGTCCACCGTTGCTACAACGTGGAAACCTATTTGGGGAGAAGTCAAAGAAATTTCCAATCAATACAATGAATTAGTCTTGCATACGTCCAGCAATGGCGTGTTGATTGATTTAATTTTTCGCGTATTTGATGATGGCGTAGGAGTAAGATACCATTTTCCGGTGCAGGCCAACTTCCAGCATTTCATCGTAGACCAGGAGTTGACGCAATTCAACATGTCGGGCGATCATACCGCATTTTGGATTCCGGGTGATTATGAGACAAATGAATATACGTATAACAAGTCGAAGCTAAGCGAAATCGATGCGACGGCGGCGGCGGCAAAAGAAAAAGACATCGCAGTGACGGCATTGATGGGTAAAAATGTCGTTCAAACACCCTTGATGATGAAATCCGCCAATGGATTTTACTTGAATATTCATGAAGCAGCTTTAGTCAATTATCCGGCCATGCATTTGCGTTTGGATCAAGCGACGCAGACATTCCAGTCGGCGCTAGTACCAGATGCGTTAGGCAACAAAGCCTATTTACAAACCCCATTTTCGACGCCTTGGCGGACGATGGTGATGAGTGAAAAGGCGGAGAAGATTTTGGAATCCAAATTGATTTTGAATTTAAATGAGCCTGCCAAATTCGGTGATTCAACCTGGATTAAGCCACAGAAATTCATGGGCATGTGGTGGGAAATGCACATTGGAAAGGCGAACTGGCCTTTGGCAGGTGGAAAACACGGCGCGAATACGGCGAATGTGAAACGATACATTGATTTTGCGGCCCAACATGGTTTTGATGGCGTTTTGGTGGAAGGCTGGAATCAGGGCTGGGAAGATTGGTTTGGAAATTGGAAAGAGGAAGTATTCGATTTTGTGAGCCCCTATCCAGATTATGCGATTGATTCGTTGACGCATTATGCACAGTCCAAAGGCTTACGTTTAATTATGCACCACGAGACATCAGGATCTGTGACGAACTATGAACGTCGGATGGATAAGGCCTATCAATACATGGTTTCCAAAGGAATCAATACCGTAAAAACGGGCTATGTGGGTAAAATCATTCCGCGTGGCGAGCATCATGATAGCCAGTGGATGGTGAATCATTATAATCGTGTGGCTGAAAAGGCTGCCCAATATAAACTCATGGTCGATTCACATGAATCCGTTCATCCGACAGGCTTGCATCGAACCTATCCGAACTGGATGGCGGCGGAAGCGGCGCGTGGATCCGAATTTAACAATGCCCCAACCCTCGGAATTGTTCCGGAACATACGACGATTTTGCCATTTACGCGTTTAATGGGTGGCCCAATGGACTACACGCCAGGCCTGTTCCACATGTCTTTAAATCAATTTGATTCGACGCGGACGCAGAAGGTGCGGTCAACCTTGGCGAAGCAGCTCGCACTGTATATCACAATTTACAGCCCCTTGCAGATGGCGGCAGATTTACCGGAGAATTACGAAGGGCATTTGGATGCCTTTCAGTTTATCAAAGATGTTGCCGTCGACTGGGATGACACCAAAGTTTTATCCGCTGAGCCCGGGGAATATGTGACGATTGCCCGCAAGGCAAAAAACAAGGACACTTGGTTTATTGGGTCAATTACGGATGAAAACGCGCGGAATGTTTCGCTTTCGTTGGATTTCTTGGATGCAGGAACTGCCTATGAAGCCTTGCTATACCGCGACGCGGATGATGCTGATTTTGAAAAAAATCCAGAGGCCTACTTGGTTGAGAAGAAATTAGTCTCCAAGAGCTCAAATTTAACCTATCGCTTACAACGCGGGGGTGGATGTGCGGTGGTTTTAAGAAAATTATAGTTTTAACAGTTACTCATGGAAGCCATCCAAACCAAACGCTTGCACATAAGCCCCATCGGTATGGAAGATGCCGACTTTGTGCTTGAGCTATTAAACAGCCCCGGTTTTTTGAAGTTCATCGGCGACCGGAACGTTCGAACAATTGCACAAGCTCAATCCTACATCGAAAATATGCTTTCAAATCCGGATGTAACTTATTGGGTTGTGCGAAGATTGGAAGACAAAAATCCAATTGGCGTTGTTACCTGGGTGTCTCGTGATTTTCTGCCAGCACCCGATTTGGGGTATGCTCTTTTACCTGAGTTTGAAGGGAATGGCTATGCTTTTGAGGCGAGTGAGGCGTGGTTGGCTCACCAACAAAAATCAAACAAAATCGTCTTGGCAATTTGCCAAGCGGATAACGCGGCATCCATCAAATTACTGCTAAAACTAAACTTCAAGCTAGATCAACTTTTTGAAAAAGAAGGGCACGAAATGCACCAATATAGCATTCATCAATGACCGTGAAATTGCTCGCCGGCCTTAATTTCCACGGCTAATTTATTAGCCGCAGTAGGTAGTGGACAAGTTGCAAAGGGTGTAAAAGCACAGGGTGGATTGTACGCCTTATTAAAATCAATGACCACTTTTCCCTGAGCATCCGGCAAAGCTGTATCGATAAATCTACCCGCCCCATAGGTCTGTTGCTTATTCGTCAAATCGCCAAAAACAATAAACAAGCTATCCCCTTCTTGACTCGTTTCCAATTGATAAAATGATTTACCTATTTTAAATCGTAGGTAACCGGGGGACTCCAGTTGGTACGCCCTCCCCGTCACATCAATAATCGTGACCATTTTGCCTTTGGTGGGAATGAAATCCGCCACGACCCGATAGGCGGAGTCGGTCGGGAACGTATCAATTCCTTTAAATGCTTTTACATATTCCCCTTCTAAATCCCGGATGCGAACGGCATATTTTTCGCCTCTTTTAATGATAAACCAGCGCAATGATCGATGCGAAATAACAGGTACTTTTATTCCATCTTGATAAACTAACATGGTGTCACTTACCGTTTGATAATAGACCTTCCCGTCTTTCAACAAAAGCTCCCCCAAAAACGGATCCGAATGGTCTGATGGGAAGACAAAATCGTTCTTTTCATCTCCTCCGAAGGTATTTATTCCCTCCTTCAACCAAAAAAGTCCGGCTAAATTTAACCAACCGGTCTCTGATTTCAGGCTATTGATTCGCGCAGCACGAAATGCCTTCACCTCATCTATATGATTTTGGGCTTGCATCCCAAAGCTCAATAGCAACAAAAAAATAATTCCTTTAGTCCGCATTATACATCCCTTTGGTTTCAAAATACTTTAATACGTTAGCGACTCCAAACCTCGATTGTTGTTCTATCGTAAAACCTAAACCCACTCCCCCATTTCGAACGGAGGCATAATCGCGCAGCAGCATCTGCTTGCGCTCTTTGACATCGGTCCAACTATTCCCGATACTAAATATCCAAAACGTAATACTAAAAATCAAAACGATACCCATACGCGCCGGCAAGATCTTTCCCGACAAAAGCACCAGCAAATAGATAAAAACCAAAACCAACGTCGGATAAATCTTATAGTTCCCAATCAAAAACACAAACTCACCAAAAGAAGACCTCAAAATACTAATCGCTACCGCATTCATCAAGCAAAAAACAAGCATAGAAAACACGAAGAGCATAGGTGCTTTGGTAAGTGTTTGGGTACGCCAACGCGCTAAAATTTCCTTGAAACCTTGTTGGGCCATGAATTGAGCCAAAATCCACACGACAATCCCGACCAAAACAACCCCAAATAATGCGGTTTCAACGTGGCGAAACGTCGATTGCTCTCGGTACCAAAAATCAAATCCACCACCCATGAAAACAAAAAAGCCCTGAACGCTCTCCAAAGGATGCAACTTAAAATAAGCCATCCCCGTCTCGTGATAGGACATACTTGGATACTTCCAAAAAAACATAAAAATCACGGATATCAACAAGCCCAACCAGATCAATAATTCCTTAAATCGGTACTGTAAAAATAGCACCAAAGCGCCTATCGCAATAAAAAACAGCCCGTCTGAATTGGATAGGCAGGCCAACAAAGTAAAAACCAGGGCGAAGGCAAATCGACGGGCATTTAATTTCCCCAATAAATACATCGAAATCGCCCCAAAACCAATGACTAAATTGTGCTGTACCGCCGCAATCATCCAGAACGACGAAAGGAAATATTGGAAATTCAAATACAGAAACGGGATGGGGATAAAATACAAAAGCCGATTTTCTTTGGGAATAATTCGCCAAATCAAACCAAACAAAGGGATAAGGTACAAATGCGATTGCCAAATCATCCATTTGATGTTCATTTGGCCAAATACATAATAATTAACTAATGCTAGTAACTTCAATGTTACGACCCGGTGTTCATTATTCGGTGCCCATAACAAGGCCATTTTTCGCTGAAAGTCGGCTTCATGCAACCAATTGAAAAGCATAAAGGGCACTACCTCAAAATCGTCTAACCAAGGAACATTCACAGCATAGCTAATCAGGCACCCTACAAAAACTAGCAAGGGTACTCCAATCAAAACATACCGAAAAAGTAAACTCTCAAATAAACGCATTCTCACTTAATTAAACGCTGAGGTCAAAATTAGACATTTAATTCCAAGATATTTGATAACTTTCCAATCGTTAACTAAAAGACCCTATGAAAAAACTTATCCTTGGCGTGGTAGCCCTATTAGCCATCATCCAATTCATTCACCCGGAAAAAAACGAAAGCAACGACAAGACCTACGACATCTCGACGAAGTACAGCATTCCTGTGCCTGTGCAAGAAACGTTGACAAATGCATGTAACGATTGTCACTCGAATCAAAGTACCTATCCCTGGTATTCCAATATCCAACCTGTTGGCTTCTGGCTAAATCACCATATCGAGGAAGGAAAAGAGCATTTGAACTTTTCAACGTTCACCAAAATGCCGATTGCTGTTCAAAATCATAAATTAGAAGAGGTCATCGAAACCGTCGAAGAAGGCGAAATGCCCATGCCATCATACACCTATTTCGGCCTACACCCCAAAGCGAATTTGAGCGCAGCAGAAAAAGACGCACTGATTGCTTGGGCAAAGTCACAAATGGATATGCTTAAAGCAACATATCCTGCGGATAGCCTGAAATTAAAGCCCCGTAAAAAAGTATAAAAGTACTACGAGGGCTAATCCGGCAACTAACCAAATGAGTCCGTTAATACGCTTTTTCTTCAAAAAGAGCAATAAAATGATGCCCGTCAGGGATATCAAGGACATGAATATGGCCGAGAAATCAATGACCCATTTCCAGCCTTGACCCGTGTCGCGGCCCTTGTGCAAATCATTGATCCAGGCGATAAAACCCAGGGATCTTTCGGTCAAATGAAAGGTCCCTTTTGAACGATCTATAAACGCATCCGCCGTATAGCCGGGCCCCTGAAACGAAACGGAAATTTCCGTCTCATCGATTCGAAAATCATTCAATACCCCATGCACGCGGTATTCCGAACGAAACAATTCAACAATTTCCAGCTTCTTCACCTGCGCCGTATCCGCCACATTCACCCAAGTCGGATTCAATTTTCCATCCGAATCACGTAGGGTTTCCTTCTCTGGAAACCACTCCAAATGATTCAATGTTAAGCCCGTCACAGCAAAGAAAAGCACAATCACGAAACTGAACATCGATAAATAAATATGTAGCCACCGCGACCACTCCGCTAATTTACGCTTCATCCTATTTTGTCTTATAAACTAAACTTGCCCCTGAAACTTCCTCATTCCCAGCCAAAGCCTGCGACTTCGCTTTCCCATCAAACTTCATCGTTTGCTTCATCAATTGGTACGATCCATGCTCCCTTGCCGCCTCAATATATACCGTATAATTTCCCTGAACCACATATTCCCCTTGATCATTTTTTCCATCCCAAATCAAAGAATAATTCCCCGCCGAACGGGTTGCCGAAGCAATGGACATCAAGTCGATTGGGGTTTCACGCTGCGCATCTGAGAACGAACGCAAATCGGGTAGCCAACGAGGCTTTCGGTACCATAATGCCAAACGGCGTACGGCCTTATGTTGTTCATCTTCGATCCAAATGGCAACATAGGGTCTACGAGCACCGCCACCCAAATTAGCCAATTCCACATTTATTAAGAGCTCTTGACCCGCTGTCCATAGCTTATCTTTGACATGAACCATCTCAATCGTTGATTCCGTTGCCACGGAACGACCCGACCAATTTTCACTGATATGTTGGGCCCCATCCGGACCCACAATTAAATATTCCGTGCCTGGATGCTCGGCTGCCAAGGCTTTGGACTCGTCTACCGAAAGCACATTAAAAGCCGTAGCCAAAGCTCCCGCTGTCACGGCATCCGGATGAATAACCGTTGCCGAAATACTACCCGAGGCTAGCTCACCCGTACGTGGATCTATAATATGTGCTCCCCGACGGCTCGTGCCGCTCGTTGCAATCGCTTGATTTTGGATAGATACCGTACTTAATGATGATCCATTTTCGGCATCCGACAAAGGATCCGATACCCGAACAGCCTCACGCAAATCCCCTTTACTCAAAATATCACCTCCAACATTCAACATGATTCCGCGAACACCCGCCTCTGCCATGACCGCATCCGCGACTTGTTCCATGATATAGCCTTTGGTGAACGTATGTAAACGCAATTCCGAATCAGTTAATCGTGTAGCCGTTGCATCACCTAACTCCCATTGCGCTTGATTTACCTTCGCTGAAAAACCATTGATCCGAATTTCATCTGCAGCTGCATTCAAAGCGCCTTTTGTCGCCTCAGACCAAGTATCAAATAAGCCTAAAACCGTATGTAATTCCGATGAAACCGAGATAGCTTCACCCTTTGATTGTTGCCATTTTCCAAACTCGTGATTTTCACTGCTCCCTAAAATAGCCTGTAATCGACGGAATTCCGACAAGACCTTCGCCTCCGCTTTTTCTGCCAATTCAAATGAATTAGCTAAAATTTTCACGTCCAATGACGTTCCTAGAATGTTCTCAAAATGCGCCGCTAAAACACCAGATTGGTTTGGGACAGCAGCAGACATTGCTGCCAATGAAAAAGCAATTGGATTCATGTTCGAATAAATTTGATGGTTGGCGAAATTAAAATTTACCAAAAATATCCGAAAAACATATAGACCAAACCCTGTTTTTCCGCTACTAAAAAACGCCTAAAATAGTGACGCTGCCAAGGTATAAGCCTCGGCAGCGCCTAATATATCCCAAAAAACCTACAAAGTCTTCATGTCAATCACAAAGCGATACTTCACGTCGGATTTGATCACGCGCTCATAAGCCGCATTCACATCCGCCATTGAGATCATTTCGATATCCGACAGAATATTATGCTCCGCACAGTAATCCAACATCTCCTGCGTTTCAGCAATACCCCCAATCATCGAACCTACGATACTCCGACGTTTCGAAATCAAGGTCGCCGCTCCAAAAGTATTGTCTTCGGGTGGAATCCCAACCAATAACATTTTACCTTCCACCTTCAATAAACCACAGAAAGCGTTCAAATCATGTTTGGCAGCCACTGTATTTAAGATAAAATCAAATGAGCCTTTCAGCGCCTCCATTTGTTTCGGGTCTGTGGACAAAGCAAAATGGTGCGCCCCTAACGAACGCGCATCCGCTTCTTTGGATGGAGAGGTAGACAACATCGTAACCTCTGCTCCAAAAGACGCAGCAAATTTAACCGCCATATGACCCAAACCACCTAATCCTAACACCGCAACTTTATGACCCTTGCCTACTCCCGCAAAACGCAAAGGCGAATAGGTCGTAATCCCTGCACACAACAAAGGAGCCACACGTGCCAAATCTTTTTGTTCGAAATTTACATGCAAGGCATATTTTTCATCAATCACATAATTCGCCGAGTATCCGCCAAAGGTCTGCGTCTTACCATCGCGGTATAAGTCATTGTACGTAGCTGTCATGTTCTCGTCGCAATATTGCTCTTGACCTTTTTGGCAAGAGGGACATTCCCGACAAGAATCTACAAAAACTCCAACACCCGCCGTTTGGCCTACTTTAAACTTCGTCACATGTGCACCCACAGCAACAACTTTTCCCACGATTTCATGACCGGGAACGATGGGATAAATCGACGGGCCCCACTCACTGCGCACCATGTGAATGTCGGAGTGACATACCCCACAAAATTCAATATCAATCTGAATATCATGCGGCCCCACTTCCCGACGTTCAAAAACAATCGGCGCCACTGGCACCTCAGCGCTCGTAGCGCCATACCCTTTAACTTGCATTTTGTGTTTGGTTTAATGTATCGATAAAAACTTGAATGGGTTCCGCACCTGAAATACCATACTTTCTGTCAAAAACAAAAAACGGTACTCCGCGAACCCCTAAATTTACGCCTTCTTGAATGTCCTGACTCACGCGGTAGGCCAGCTCCTCCGAGTCAATCGCCGCACGAATTTCCGAGGCCTCCAAGCCTGCTTCTTCGCCTAAGGCAACCAAGGTATCAATTGACGCCAAATCCTTCCCATCGGTAAAATAAGCTCGGAAGAAAATCTCCTCAATCGCATCGTCTAAGCCTTTTTCTTTGGCCAATTGAATCACACGATGCGCATACAAAGAATTCGCCACCACCGCCTTGTCAAAATTGTATTCCAAACCGACGGAAGCTGCCATCTCCACGACATGCTCGTGCATCTGCTCCGACTGCTCCAATGTCCAGCCTTTCCGATCTGCCAAGTATTCATACACACCCACAGGTTCTTCAAACGACATCGGAATCGTAGGATCTAATTGGTAACTTTTCCAGGTAATCTCCACCGCATCGCGGCCTGAAAAGGTTTCCAAGGCCTGCTCTAAATGCCGTTTTCCGATGTAACAAAACGGACACATGATATCACTCCAAATTTCTATTTTCATCTCAGCAATTTAACGTAATTTCGGCACATAATTATCCGAACCTATGTTGTCCTTTCGAAAGCTTTTTATTGCCTTTTTAATTCTACCAAACGTATATGCGCAAGGCATCACGGACTTAGTCAAAAACCTACCTCATATCCCGGGAAAGGAAAGCTACCTGGCTTCGCCATTTGCTACGACGGGCGACCGATTATACCTCGTTGGCCACCAAAACGGACAATTCCCCGATTTAGGATGGCACATCACCGGCGAAATGGGCGGCATTTGGGCACATCCCATTAAACTGCTTGACGGATTTATTGTTTCTATTGATGGCCAAGATTTAACACAGGCGGAAAGTTTTACCAATTTCCCGATTGCCAACCAACATCATTACCAAACAAAAAACTTCCGAATTCAGCGAACACAATTCGTACCTGATGGCCTAACTGGTTGTGTTGTTGAATTTGAAATCGAAAACAAAAGCACACAAACGATCACCACCCCATTTGTTTTCCAAGCCAAATCCGATTTACGTCCCACATGGCTAGGCGAACAGACAAATATGCATGACCATGCAGACCATGCCGTATTTGAAAACAAGCAATGGATTTTCAAGGACCAAAAAAATCCCTGGTTTGCAATTGTGGGAGCAAACGAAGCGGGTATCCCAGGAGCCGCACCCATCCCCTTTCATTCTGCAGGAAATGGTATCGCGAAATCCATCAATTACACATTAGAAATTCCTGCAGGCGGCAAAAAAACGATTCAATTTTACATCGCGGGTTCAGCAACATCCAAGGCCTTGGCGTTAAAAACCTATGAGAATCTCCAACAAAATGCCGCAAAGCTATTCCAACAAAAATGGAGCCGTGTGAATGGATTAGCGCAGAAAAGTAAAATCAATATCCCTGATAAAAACATTCAAGAGGCCTATACCTGGTTGCAATACAATACCGATGGCCTAACACGCGACGTCCCGGGAATCGGTCGGGGCATTTGCGCTGGACTGCCCGATTATCCCTGGTGGTTTGGTGCCGATAGCGAATATGCGTTGCAAGGCGCCATCGCCATCGGACAAAAAGAACTGACTTTGAGCTCCATGGATTTGATTCATCGCCTCTCGCAAAAGGCAAATCAAAATGGTCGGATCATTCACGAAGTCTCGACCAATGGCGCGGTTTTCAATCCCGGAAATTTGAACGAAACAGCGCAGTTTGCCTCCTTAGTTTGGAAAGTTTTTCAATGGACAGGAGATAAAAAGCTACTCAATACTTATTTCCCTTCAATCAAAAATGGGCTGAATTGGTTGTTGGGCGAGAACGACAAAGACCACAACGGATTCCCGGACGGCTCCGGCATGATGGAAATTCAAGGACTTCATAGTGAAATGATTGACGTCGCATCCTACACGCAAAAAGCCTTACAAGATGCCGCTGAAATGGCCAAAATCCTTGGGGAAACAAAGCAAGCAAACGAGTACGTAATCCAAGCGAAACAGCTTAAGATGCAGATTAATGCGCGCTTTTGGAACGAGGATTTTGGGTCGTATGCCGACTTTCGAAGCAAGGACCCAGAGGCTCTTGAGCTAATCAAACAAGCGATTGTTCGGGCGGATACGCTGCACAAGCCTTGGGCGGTTGCTGAATTAAAGCAAACAGGAAAGTACATCACAGAACATCCCAGCGATCAGGCACGCCCATTCGTCGTGCATCACAATTGGGTCGTAAATACGCCTCTCGAACTAGGTGTTGCCGATTCAGAAAAAGCAACGAAAGCATTAGAAACCGCGAAAAAATTCACGAATCCCTTTGGACTTTTTGTCACGGGAATCGACCGAGATGCGTCAGCCGGTACAGATGCCGGCGCCTACAAAGCACCCAAAATATTTACCTACACCGGCGCGGTAATGACACTCCCTACCGGCGTGATGGCCGTAGCAGAAAACAACTATGGCAGGCCTGACCAGGCGCTCGACTACATCCAAAAATTAACGCGCTCATTCAGCTATGCACTTCCCGGTAGTATGTACGAAGTATCTCCTGATTTTGGCATGTTCACTCAAGCATGGAACGTATTCGGTTTTGCGGTTCCCATCGTAGAACAGTTTTTTGGGATTCAACCTCGAGCCGATTTACGTGAAATTACAATTGCCCCACGCATGCCATCGACTTGGAAAGAAGCACACATCGAGAATGTGGAAATAGGCGATAATCGAATTAATGTGTATTACAAACAAGGCGAAAAACCACGCGTGACTCAAAGCAAAAACTGGAAAATTATCCTAAAATAGCCCCCTTTATTATTGTATCATTTTGCTACATTTGCAGGAATAAATGCCCTAACATATGAAAAAACTACTTGGCCTTTTTGCCATCTCGACCGTTGCCTTCGCGCAACATGTGGAAATCAAACAATCCAAAGGCCCAACCTTAGGATACTCTGCTACATCCAGTATTCAAATCATCAAGAAAGACGGCTTATCTTTCAAAGATTTAAACAAGAACGGAAAATTAGACAGCTACGAAGATTGGCGGAAACCCGTGGACGTACGTGCAGCCGACCTGGCAAAGCAGTTAAGCGTGCAAGAGATTGCAGGTCTTATGTTGTATTCCGGCCATCAAGCCATTCCAGCTAGGCCCGATGGGTATTTTGCGGGAACCTATAGCGGCAAACCCTTCGATCCTAAGACCATGGATGCAAGTGAGCTGACAGACCAACAAAAGAAATTCTTAAAAGAAGATAATCTACGTCATGTATTAGTGACAACCGTCTCATCCCCAGAAGATGCTGCCAAATGGAATAATAAAATCCAGGCATTTTGCGAATCGATAGGCAAGGGTATCCCAGCAAACAACAGCACAGACCCGCGCCACGGAACACAAGCGCGCGCGGAATTCAATGCTGCAGCAGGTGGGTTGATTTCCATGTGGCCAAGTTCTTTGGGCATGGCAGCTACATTTAAACCGGAGTTGATCCAACAATTCGGTCGAGTTGCCGCTCAAGAATACCGTGCTTTAGGTATCGCAACGGCCTTGTCGCCGCAAGTAGACATGGCCACGGAACCGCGCTGGTTACGCTTTGACGGCACCTTTGGCGAAAGTTCTAAACTATCTGCAGCCATGGCAGAAGCCTATTGCAATGGATTTCAAAATGAAACTTGGGGAGCCCAAAGCGTGAATGCCATGGTCAAACATTGGCCAGGTGGCGGATCTGGTGAAGCAGGCCGCGACGCACATTATGCCAACGGAAAGTTCGCCGTTTATCCGGGTAACAACTTCAATGAACATCTGATTCCCTTCACGGAAGGAGCATTCAAATTAACCGGGCAAACGAAGAAAGCCGCGGCAGTGATGCCCTATTACACGATTTCGTGGAATCAAACGAATGAAAATGTGGCTAATAACTACAACAAGTATTTAGTGACCGACTTGCTACGTAAACAATATGGATATGATGGCGTGGTTTGTACGGACTGGAGTGTAACCGGGGATCATAAGGCAATGGATGTGTTCATCGATGGCAAAGTTTGGGGCGTCGAAAACTTGAACATGGCGGAGCGTCATTACAAGATTTTAATGGCTGGAGCAGATCAATTTGGCGGAAACAATGATATGAAACCGATCATCGATGCCTATGCAATGGGCGTGAAAGAATATGGCGAAACCTTCATGCGTGCACGCATGGAACAATCAGCCATTCGTTTATTGCGCAATATTTTCCAAGTAGGGCTATTCGAAAATCCGTACCAAAATCCTGCCACGACAAAAGCTACCGTGGGAAAACCGGAGTTCATGCAAGCCGGTTACCAAGCACAATTGCAATCGATCGTGCTTTTGAAAAACAAAGGAAATGTCCTTCCTATTCAAACCAAGAAGACAATTTACATTCCGAAACGTTTCATCGCAGCATCCCGTCACTTTTTGGGATTCCCGATTCCGGCATCGAACGATTTCCCAATCAACATGGAGTTGGTGAAGAAATATTTCAATGTGACAGACAATCCCGCGGAAGCACATCTGGCATTGGTCTGTATCGAAAATCCCAAAGGAAGCATCGGCTATGAGAAAGAAGATGTTGCCAAAGGAGGCAATGGCTATGTCCCGATCTCCTTGCAATATGGCGACTATGTGGCTCATGATGCACGCGAAGTAAGTATTGCGGGAGGAGATCCGTTAGAGAATTTCACGAATCGCTCGTACAAGGGCAAAACAGCCAAATCACGCAATGTGACCGACATGGAATTAATCGAAGAGACGCGTCAAAAGATGCAAGGGAAACCGGTGATTGTTTCGGTCAACGTAAGCAATCCAATGGTTTTTGCAGAAATCGAAGGAAAAGCAGATGCCATATTAGCGAGTTTCGGCGTACAGGATCAAGCGATTTTAGACATCCTTGCAGGCAAGGCAGAACCGCAAGCCTTATTGCCGATGCAAATGCCTGCGAGCATGCAAGTGGTTGAGAAACAAAAAGAAGATGTTCCTTTTGACATGGAATGTCACTTAGATGCAGAAGGACATCGCTATGATTTTGGCTTCGGAATGAACTGGAAAGGCGTCATTCAAGATGCCCGTGCGAAGAAATATAAGTAGTAATATTCCATACCGACAAATTGAAACACCTCAAGCAAACTTGGGGTGTTTTTTTTGTTGCTGACCAAAATCATATTTAGTCCAAAATTCCCGGCCGACCTTTGTAGCTCTCAAAATTTGATAAGAATATGCAAAAATCCGCCGCACATACCTTTCATATTCCCGTGATGGGATTAGGTTTCACCATCGATACACCCGTGAAGGTTGGCCCCTTCGGTATTTCCTCTGTCGTTTCCATCGTGGACGATCATTTAGTAGAGGAAATGCGGGAAGCCTACAGCAAAGAACATAACCTACATTTTACGCCCATCGCGAAAACAGAAGCGGATTTCCGCGCCAAACGTATCACGGCCTACCTGAATTTATTGCTAACACTTGTGCAGGACAAGACGACAACGATCCGCAACCAAGCCTTTGAACCTGAATCCGAAATTACCCGCTATTTCGAATTGCTGCCAGATCAAGCGCCACAAAAGGCGGAATACTTGGACATGCTCGCAACGGAAGATGTATGCCAAAAATTCATCAAACAGGGTAATTTGCGCAAATACGTCGTGGCGGGATCCATCGACGTCAACATCATGTCGAAGGTGAATAAAATCAATTACGACAAAAAAGGGAATGCATTGGAAAAGGAATTTGCGGATGCTTTGGCGGCTTTACGAGGATACGCACAAAGTGATTTGAGCTCCTCCATCATCCTATCGGCTGGATACAACCCAATGCTTTACGGCTACATCGAAACTTTCCCAGATTTCTTCCCAGATGCTGCAGGCAAGTTAAAAAAGAAGATTATTCTCAAGGTTAGCGACTACCGAAGCGCCGTCACCCAAGGGAAAATCTTGGCCAAAAAAGGGATTTGGGTATCTGAATTCCGCATTGAGTCGGGCTTGAACTGTGGCGGACACGCATTTGCAACGGATGGTCTTTTGATTGGGCCAATTTTGGAAGAATTTAAGACCAACCGACAAGCCTTGATGAGCGAGTTGTTCGAAATGTGTCAAAAAAATCTAGCAGAAAAAGGCCAAAACGTATTTCTCCAATATCCCGACATGCGCGTTACCGTGCAAGGGGGAATCGGGACGCATGCCGAAGACGCCCTATTGCAGGAACATTACCAGACCCAAGGAACAGGCTGGGGTAGCCCATTTTTACTGGTTCCCGAAGCAACGCAAGTTGATCCTGCGACAAGAAAAGCCCTGGCGGAAGCAGAGGAAGGTGACTATTACATGAGCCACGCTTCACCGCTGGGAGTACCCTTTAATAATTTCCGAAAAAGCTCTTCCGAAAAACAGCGTTTAGAGCGGATTGAAAAAGGCCGACCAGGCAGTCCATGCACCTTGGAATATTTGGCAACCAATACGGAGTTTACCGAGAAGCCGATTTGTACGGCATCACGGAAATACCAACATGCAAAATTGAAACAACTCGCCGAGCAAGATTTAGCGGAAAATGTATACCAAAAGGCCTTTGCCGAAATCACCGAAAAGGTCTGCCTATGTACGGGACTTGGGACTTCAGCATTGCAAAACTTTGACATCAAACCATCGCATCACCAGCATGCCGTGGCGATATGCCCGGGACCTAATTTGGCCTATTTCTCCGGTACCTTTTCCTTGAAAGAAATGGTGGATCATATTTACGGTCGGGCGAATATTCTCAACACCCAACAGCGCCCCAACCTATTTGTGAAGGAACTAGGCCTATACGTCGACTACCTCAAAAAAGAGGTCGAAAAATGCGTGGAGTCCATGACAACGAAACAAGAGCGCTACCTCAAGACATTCCGAGATAACCTCTTAAGTGGTGTCGCTTATTATCAAAACTTAAACTTGCCCACGCTGCAAGACATGAAAGACGAGTTGGCCCTCTGGGAAGCAAAAATTCAAAGCCTACCGATTCCGCAGGTGAGCATATCCTAACCAAAACCCTAGGGCAACCTGGGGTTTTTGCTATTGGAAGCGATATTTTATGTAATTTCATCAGCTAAAACATCCTTATGCGTTATTACTACTTCATCATCTTATCTATATTATCCGTTTATGTTTCTGCCCAGGATACGACTCAAATCGTCCACGCAGAACGAAGGAATGCGGTTTCCCAACAAGCGAAACCCTATGTTATCTTAATCTCTGCTGATGGATTTCGGTCCGACTTTTCGGTGAAGTATGGCGCGAAATTTCTGCAGAGCCGAGAAGCGAATGGCGTTAAGGCTGAAGCGATGATCCCGTCTTATCCCACCTTGACTTTCCCAAACCATTATACGATTGTCACCGGATTATATCCGTCACACCACGGCATCGTTAACAATCGTTTTTACGATGTGGCATCAGGGAAGGAATATAGCATGGGCAACAAAAAGATGGTGGCGGAGGGCAAATGGTATGGCGGAACACCGCTTTGGGTATTGGCTGAAAAGCAAGGCATGTTGAGCGCGAGTTTCTATTGGGTCGCATCAGAAGCTGATATTAAAGGCATTCGTCCTACGTATTTATATACCTACAACGAGAGCATTCCGATCGAACGACGCATTCAGGCGGTGAAGGATTGGTTGTCATTGCCTACAGAAAAACGCCCGCATTTGATTACCTTTTATTTCCCTGAGGTAGATCATGATGCGCATGAATACGGTCCGGAAGACCCACGGGTGGGAGATGCGGTTACGTTTGTAGACCAAAGTATCGCGAAGCTACAAGCGGCCTTAGATCCCTTGAAATTGCCGATAAATTTCGTATTTGTTTCAGATCATGGCATGACGACAGTGGACACCGAACATCCCTTGCGGAAACCTGCTATGTTACAGGATACAGCTTCTTTTAAAGTCCCTTCGGGTGATGCCTTAGTGCATGTTTTTGCCAAAATACCCGCGATTGTTCCGAATGCCCTAAATGAACTCCGCAAACAAAATCTGTTCCAGGCATATTTGTTGGATGAAACACCGGCACATTGGCATTTCCGCAAATCGGACGATTACTTCAATCGGCTGGGCGATATTTTACTCGTTCCGAATCACCCATCCATTTTCAATTTTGGCACAAGGAAACAGAGTCCGGGTAAACATGGTTACGACAATCATCTGCCTGCGATGCAAGCAAGTTTTCAAGCTTGGGGCCCCGCATTTAAAACCGGCATAAAAATTCCGGCATTCGAAAATGTACATGTCTATCCGATGGTCGGGAAGATCCTCGGGTTGACCATCGACGAATCAACAATCGACGGCCGACTGAAACAACTAAAACCGATTCTGAAATAGTTACATGGAAGGCTTTAGGTCCTCCAACAAGAATGGAAGGCCTTTTGTCGCAGTAACTTTCAAGTTCTTAAACGGCTCAGACGGAAAATAGATCGTTGTTAATACCGACAATCCCCCATCGGCAAAAAACTCAGCCGAGGCAACATCCGTGATCAAACTAAAGTCTAACGTATCCGCTTTTGAAAAACGTGGCGCATAGGCTTTGCCAGCAAATTTAGTACTGAAACTAAGATCTCCCGATGCATCGCGATCCACGAAATACCGGTTACTTGCTGCTTCAAAACCGATGATTACTTTTTCACCTTTCGCGTTGGAAAGGGTAATCGAAAAATCCTGCACGGGTAATTTCCCGGATAAGCGTTGGAGGGCCGACGCTGTTTTTACGTCTTGATTCGACTTGATCGATTTTGTGCTATTCACGTAATTTGAAACAGCCTCAACCGGCGTGGAAGCAAGCAAATATTTTCCGCCCCTGTTAACCAATTTCAAATCCCGCGCTAAGGTATTCGCGCTGCGCCAAGAGCCCGTAGGTACAACTGTCGCATAATCCCAATTGGACATCCAACCCATAAAGATTCGCTTATCTCCCGTTTCATGGAACGTAACTCCGGCATAATTATCCCGACCATAATCCACCCAACGGGTTTCTTCATCTTGTGCGATGAATTGATGGCCGTCAAAATCCCCAACAAAATACTGAGCACCAGAACCGCCATTCGGCGCACCTGGATTAATGTTCACAATTAAAACCCATTTGGTTTTGCCATCCACTTGCATCGGGAACATATCTGGACATTCCCAAACGCCTCCATGTGCTCCAAATTTAGCACCAAACTCACTTTCCTTCGTCCAATTTTTCAAGTCGGGCGATGAATAAAATGTCTCGCGATCCTGCGTCGCCAAGGCCATTATCCATTTCTTTCCCGGCGCATACCAAGACACATTCGGATCACGGAAATCGGCAACACCGGGATTCTTAATGACTGGGTTTCCGGCAAATTTGGTGAAGGTTTGACCGCCATCAAGACTGTATGCAATACTTTGATTCTCCCGGTCAATCCGACCCGCTTTCTCCCAATCCATGTTGTGGCTGGTGTAAATGGCAACGACCGGTGCAACTCCATTACGACCCAATCCGGAGGTATTTTGATGATCAATGACAGCTGAACCAGAAAAAATCAACCCTAGGCTATCGGGGTACAGGGCAATCGGCTGATGTTCCCATTTCATCAAATCTTTACTTGTTGCATGGCCCCAGTGCATCGGCCCCCAAACCGTACTTTCTGGATGATATTGATAATATAAATGATAGGTTCCGTTCGCGTAAAACATCCCATTCGGGTCATTCATCCACATCGTCGGTGGGGTGAAATGCAATTGCGGGCGATGTTTTTCCTGCGCAAAAACGGCAAGGTTAATCAATAAAAAGAAGAGGATGTTTTTCATACGAACAAAAAAAAGGGTGGCCCAACTGAGCCACCCAACAAAAGTACGCGAATTCGTTATAAGTTCTTCAAATACTCGATGCTCTTTGGCACAAATTCAAGTTCTTGGTTACTCTCATCCTCGATGAAGCAATGTTCGATGCCATTTTTCTTCGCCAACGTGATGATTTCTTTCCAGTTGCCTTGACCCGTCCCTACTGGAACATCGTTTTCTGCAGGAGTACCTCCCGTTAAATTACCTTGAACCCCTTTGCGCAAGTCTTTCACGTGCATCAATTTCCAGCGGTTCGGGTATTTTTTCAATAATTTTACCGGCATATCAGCGCCTCCTCCGTGCATCGTCCATAAGACATCCATTTCAAAAGAAACGTAAGCCGGATTAGTATTTTTGATGATGTAATCCATCAAGGTTCCATCCTCGTAGGCATGGAATTCGTAGCCATGATCGTGGTAAGTAAACGTGATTCCATTTTCTTTGAAAACTTTACCCGCACTGTTGAAAAGTGCCACGGCTTTTTGTGCGTCTTCTAAGGTAAAATCATTCCCTTTATGCGGAATCCAAGCGCACATCACAAATTTGGCCCCTAAGGCTTTAGCTTTTCGAACCGCTTCCAAAGGATTTGCTAATTCGTCAAAACCGACACCCGTGGAAGGAATGCTAATGCCGCGATCTGAACATAGTTTCTTGAATTGCTCTTCGGTATACCCTTTGGTTGCACCCCCTTCTAATTCGGTAATGCCCATTTTTTGAATGATGTCTAGGGTGTTTTCGGTGCTTTTCGGGAAATGATTCCGGAAGGTATACGCCTGCACACCCATAGGATAGGTGTAAAGTTTTTGTGCAAAGGCAGGGAGCGTTAACAAGAACGCAAAAGCGAATAATGTCTGTTTCATGTTGAATAGGTTTGTCTGTAAAAATGAAGGAATTTTCTGAAATATGCTAATTTTGTTGCCATGGAAAAACCCTACCACGCAGATCAAGTTTTTGAAAAGATTAACACATTGGCTTTAGGCGAATACGAAGGCTGCACCTTTCGGAATTGCCAATTTGAATCGGCGGATTTCAAAAACTTCCAATTCGTCGATTGTCGGTTCGAGGATTGCAATGTGAGTCTCGTCAAATTAAGCGCGGCATCCTTTCAAAAGGTCTATTTCCAACGTTGCAAAATGCAAGGTCTTCGTTTCGAGGCATGCAACCCCTTTTTATTCGAGGTGCATTTCAAAAATTGCGTGTTGAATTTATCATCCTTTTACCAAATCAACGGAAAAGGGACTTCTTTTCAGTCTTGTTCCCTACATGAAGTTGATTTCACCGAGGCGAATTTCAGCGAGGCTATTTTTGAGGAATGTGATTTGGCAGGGGCCTTGTTCGACCGCAGCAATTTAGAAAAGGCGGATTTTCGAAATGCCTACAATTACCGGATTTCTCCCACAATCAATCGCCTAAAGAAGGCCAAATTTTCCCAAGATGGATTGGCTGGATTATTGAGCGACTTCGGAATTATCATCAGCTAATTGATAATTTTTTCTTGGCTTATTTGAATTTGTTTTTTTCCCTTTAGCTTTGTAAAGCTCTGAGGATGAAAGCTGAAGAGAACTAAACCTATGAAAAATCTAGTCTATACCTGCATCTTTTGCATGGCGTTTTTCGTTATGCATGCCCAAAAAATACAAACCGCGGGATTCATTTACGAATCAGCGCCCTTCCCCTCGTGTCATGCGTCCACCTTGGTGGAAACCCCACAAGGCATTGCGGCAGCTTGGTTTGGTGGCACCCACGAAAAGCATCCAGATGTAGCCATTTGGTTAAGTTTTTTCCAAAACGGCAATTGGTCGAAGCCCGTGGAGGTGGCCAACGGTATCCAAGGAAATGGGAAACGTTACCCAACTTGGAATCCGGTCTTATTTCAAATGCCTGGCAAAGAACTCATTTTATTTTACAAAGTTGGCCCCGCCCCCGACGAATGGTGGGGTGCTCTAAAGCGTTCTATGGATGGAGGGAAAAGCTGGTCGGCAGAAGAACTCCTTCCCAAAGACATATATGGGCCCATCAAGAACAAGCCGGAATTACTCGCGGATGGCACCTTAATTTGCCCATCGAGCTCTGAGGATCATGATTGGCGATTGCATATGGAATTCACGAAAGATGCGGGCAAAACTTGGACAAGAACAGATGCGTTAAATGATGGTGTGACAACATCTGCCATCCAACCGAGTATTTTAAAATTACCTGGCGGGAAACTTCAGTTGGTTTGTCGGTCTGAAAATGATTTCGTCTTGCAAAGCATCTCGGCCGATCAAGGAAAAACCTGGACGCCCTTAGCCCGGAGCACACTCCTAAATCCGAATTCAGGCATCGACGCGGTAACCCTACAAGATGGAAGACACATCGTCGTATACAATCATACAAAAAAAGGACGCAGTCCTTTGAATGTAGCCATTTCGTCGGACGGACAAAATTGGCAAGACATCGCCATTTTGGAAAATGAGCCGGGTGGTGAATTCTCCTATCCGGCCGTTATACAGGCAAAGGACGGAAAGGTTCATATCACCTATACTTGGAAGCGAAAGAAAATCAAGCATGTCGTGATGACGCTTTAACGAATGACAAACCTGGATCTCTTTATTATTGGCATTTACCTACTCAGCATGGTTGGAGTAGGGATCTATTTTTCCAGGAAAAATCGGAGTTCAGAACAATTCACTACAGCATCCGGCCAAATACCGGGATGGGCCTTAGGCTTGAGTTTTTATGCTACCTTTCTCAGCGCAATTACCTTTTTGGGAGATCCGGGAAAGTCATTTGGAAGCAACTGGAACCCCTTTGTATTTAGTCTTTCTATTCCATTAGCGGCCTTCGTTGCGAGTAAATTATTCGTACCATTCTACCGAAATGGCCAAGCGATCAGCGCCTATTCTCATTTAGAGGAACGCTTTGGGGCATGGGCCAGAACCTATGCGATGGTCTGTTTTATCATGACGCAACTCGCGCGCATGGGCACCATTTTTTATGGCTTGGCCTTAACCATCAATGCCCTGTCGGGAATCGAAATGCCCCTCATCATTTTGATTTCGGGAGTCGTCATTATCTTTTACACCGTATTGGGCGGCATGGAAGCTGTTATCTGGACGGAGGTGATTCAAGCCATTTTGAAAACCTTGGGAGCGCTGATGATTTTGGGTATAATTTTAAACCAAGTGGATGTTTCGGAGATTTGGGCAATTGGGCAGCGAGACGAGAAATTCAGCTTGGGGACCTTTAGGCCCGACTTCACCACAAGTTCATTCTGGGTGATATTAGTCTATGGTTTTTTCATCAATCTGACGAATTTCGGCGTTGATCAAAATTATATTCAGCGTTACCACACGGCGAAAAACACGCAAGATGCGGTGAAAAGTATATGGCTTTGCGTTGTGTATTATGTACCTGTCTCCTTTTTGTTTTTCTTGATTGGGACATCGCTCTATGTCTTTTATGAGATGAATCCAGGGTTCATTTTAGAACTCAAGCAACAGGTTTCGGTGGATAAAAATATCCCGTTGGCTTCGATACAAGCTGCTGATTATGCCGACCGCGTTCTTCCCTTTTTCATGAAGACGCAAATTCCCAAAGGCTTATTAGGCCTACTCCTTGCCGCGCTTTTATCAGCAGGAATGAGCACCATGAGTTCGGGAATGAATAGTTCAGCTACGGTATTTCTAAATGATATTTACCTACGCTATATCCAAAAAGACCTGAACCCCAAAAAGCAATTGCGCGTACTTCATATAGCCACAATCGTTATGGGTTTTCTTGGCATTATTTTTGGCATCAGCATGATCGGGGTAAAGAGTTTATTGGATGTTTGGTGGAAGCTTTCGGGCATCTTTGCGGGTGGGATGTTAGGTATCTTTTTACTCGGATTTCTCGCGAAAAAAGTTTCCAATTCGGCGGCTAAAATCGCCGCCATCGTAGGTGTGATTGTTATTGCCTGGATGTCCTTTAAAGATAATTTCCCAGAGACATTCCAAAGTCCCTTGGACAGCAAAATGACGGTCGTTATAGGAACATTGGCGATTGTAGGTACGGGGGTTTTGGCCCAACAAATCCTGAAAAAAAGATGACGCTACCGCAAGGATTTATTCCCGTGATGTTGACTCCTTTCACAGCTGATTTACAGGTGGATTATTCCTGTTTACAGAAATTAACCGAATACTATTTGGAATCAGGGGCCGTGGGTTTATTTGCGAATTGCCTTTCGAGTGAGATGTACGAATTAAGTGATGCGGATCGTCTGAGTATAATCGAGAGCGTGATAAAACAAGTGGCTGGGCGAGTGCCTGTGGTAGCCACGGGGACCTTTGGTGGAAACATATCCGAGATGGCTGAATTTTCCAAAAAAGTCTACAGTCTGGGGGTAGATGCGGTGATTATACTCAACAATCAATTTGTTTCTGATGAAGAATCGGATGAACAATTTCTAGCACGCATGCACGAATGGCTTGAGCTGACTCCTGGAATTCCCTTTGGTATATATGAATGCCCCATCCCGTATAAACGCTTAGTTAGCATTCCCGTTTTAGCGAATTTATTAGCGACGGGCCGTTTGTGTTACCACAAAGACACCTCCCTAAATATGGATGACGTTAAAGCCAAGATTCAAGCCGGGAAACAAAATGTTTTTGGGGTCTATGACGCTTATATCGAACACGCAATCTCCTCCTTGCAAGCCGGGTCGAAAGGGCTATCGTGCATTCAAGGCAATTATTTCCCGGACCTTATTGTTGAGCTTTGCCGCAACACTTCGCATAGCGAAGCTATCCAAGATTTCCTTTCAGACAATATGGAACTCATGCATGCCAACTATCCCACAAGTGCGAAGTATGTGTTACAACAATTGGGCTTTCCGATTAATCTAACCACGCGTCGAAAAGTAGGCGAATTAAGTTCAGAAATGATGAAGAAACTAGATGCCCTTATCGAAGCATATCGCGAACGATTTTCAGATGGTGTTCCGTGTGAATCCACAGAAAACGCTTCGTCAACCGCGTATTTAAATCGCCAAACATCGGATGGGTGAAAAATTGATTTGCCGACTGGTTCAGCAAATTCAAAATACTCAAACTCGCTCGATCTAAGGCCGCATCCAATTCCGCTTTATCTATTTGTTTCGGCATGGCCGACTTAGGTGCTTGGGCTTTGCCACGTGGAATTCTTTTAGTCAACAAAATCAGCCATTTGGTGAATGAAGCTTTTGGCGAATACGTACTGGGATCTGAGGCAGCTAATCCCGCAATCATTCCATTAATTACTTGCAAATTATGCAGCAGGTGCCAGCCTACGGATTCCACAGAAATACGAGGATTTTTATACTCCCATTTCTCCGACAATTCCTGCATTTCACGCAACTGGATGGCTAGTTTATTGATCATAAGCGCATTTGGAAAAACAATCCGTGGTTTGACTTTTCAAATTTCATGGGACCGTAAGCATCAAAATTTGAACCTAAACCTACGGTAAATTTATCAAAGGTCAAACCTGCGCGTAAACTTGCCCCACTGCGCGCATGCGTTCCTACTTCGATATCGCGAACCAAGAGTCCTTGCAAACGCGTATATAAACGTACCTTATCTGATAATTTTGGTTTGAATTCTGCTAATGCGACCGTTTCAAAGGCGTGACCCGGCTTGAAATTTAAGGTTGGAAAAACAACGATCAAATAATCCGGACTCGCTTTCAAGAACTGAAACCCGAGCGTAGGGACGAAACCCAATTTATAATGCCATTGCAAGCCCGATGCAGCACTGAATCCTTTGCCAAGCGCATAGGTGATGGAATTATTCAATACAATTTCCGTCTCAGAAGGGGTATTTTGGTAGTCGGCCGAACCAACCGTCACATTGAAAAAATTGAATTTGCCCGCGGCATCAATCGGCCGATTGATAATGATCAGTAAATTGGCCCGATTATTTCCGGCCATCACTTCAACGGGTAAGGGCGCTTTTTGAGCGAATGCAACACTAAACGATGCCAAGAAGGCGAAGAGTACAAGGAAATTTTTCATGGCCACAAAATTAAACAAAACTTAGTTGGCCAGCTTTTTTTGAGACCAAAAAGCAAAAACTGCCGCCGTAATAAACATGATTAGGCTGTAAACGACCGCCGGTATGGTCATCGCGCCATTATTCAAGATACTCAAGGCGATGTAAATGGCCAAGGAACCATTGTGAATCCCGACTTCCATCGAAATGGCTACCGCTTGTTTGGGAGGAAGTCTAAAAAGGCGTGGCAGAAAATATCCTACGAGCAGACAGGCTAAGTTAAACGACAAAGCAGCTCCCCCCACCGCGCGAATATCGTGCATTAAATGGTCGATTTCCTTCAGGCCCGCCAAGACAATTAACAACGCGAGGAATACGCCGGAAATCAATTTAACCTTGCCTTCCATGCGTTGCGCAAAAAGCGGGTATCGGTAACGAATCCACATCCCAATACTGATAGGCGTGATAATCATCGCACAAACCTCCAGTACTTTTTGAAATTGCATGGGCACATAGGCCTCCGCTTGCATAAAATAGGCTAGAGACAAATTGACAATCCAGGCAATCGAGAAGATCGATAACACACTGTTCAGCGCTGTCAAACTCACATTCAACGCGACATCCCCTCCCGCCATGTGGCTGTACAGATTCGCAGAGGGTCCGCCGGGAGCGGCGGCTAATAACATCAGCCCGACTGCCAAGGCGGGTTCCAACTGGAAGAAATCCGCTATGACAAGGCAGATCGCGGGTAACAGGAGCATCTGCGTGATCAAGCCGATTAATACGGCTTTCGGATATTCAAAAATACGTTTGAAATCTGCTGGTGTCAGCGATAAACCTAATCCAATCATGATCACGGCAATGGCCATGGGCATGAGATAGATTGAGAGAAAACTTGCTTGCATCCGATAATTTTTAAACCTTGCTCAAAATATTGAAATTTTGGTTGTCATCCTAAAATTATTTGTCCGAATCGGCCTCTGGATCTTCGCTCCACAGGTACATATCCGCAATAAAAGCCTCCTCGTAAAACAAGGACCTTTGTTGGTCGTAGCGAATCACCCCGACTCCTTTTTAGACGCGGTTATCCTAGGCGCCTACTACCCTAGAAAAATGCATTTTCTGGCGAGAGGCGATGTTTTTCGTAAGCCCTTGTTTGGTTTTTTATTGCGTTCCATCGGGATGATTCCGATTCACCGTGCGCGGGAAGGACGCGAGCATTTGCACCTAAACGCCGGTACTTTTGATGCCTCGGTCGATGTGCTGGCTAAAGGCGGAGGTATCTTGATTTTCATTGAGGGTATTTGCTTATTGACCCATGAATTGCAACCCTACAAAAAAGGGGCAACCCGAATTTTAGAGGCTGCTCAACTACGTGGAGTACAGCCGATGATTCATGTCATTGGAATAGCTTACAATGATTTCAAGGCCTTTGGGAAGGTTGTTGAAATCCATGTGGAGGAATTTGAACAGGCGCCGGCCTTGGAACATGCCAAACATCGTTTGGATTTCAATGCTGCCGTCTTCGAGCAAATGAAGCGATTAATACATGTGCCCACGAAGCGCATACGCATTAAAAAAAGTCTGTTTTATTATTTGAATTTACCTTATTACCGACTGGTCCAAAGAGTCGTCGATCAAAAAACAAAGGACACCGTTTTTTATGATTCGGTGCTGTTTGCCGCCTTATTGTTCACCTATCCGTTGTATTTGCTCATTCTTGGAACAGGCTTATGGCTTGCGGGTTTACCGATTTGGTATATCGCATTTTTCATCCTCATGTTGCCCTTCGGCATTAAAATCCAAATGAAAAGCACATAAAAAAAGCCCCGGGATTTCCCAGGGCTAAGCTTAGTCTTGTATCGACGAAACGGGTTTCGTCGCTTGGTATAATTCATACCAATCTTCGTGACTTAAATTGATTTGGAACGAATTCACAATGTTGCGAATGCGCTTCTCTTCAAGGGTTCCAATTAAAGGCAATGCGCCTAATTTCACCAACCAAGCTACGGCAATCGACTCGATGTTCGCGTCGTAACGTGCCGCCACTTCCAATAATTTCTTACGCACTTTAAGGGCTAATTCATCCGTGCCGTTTTCAATGCGTCCACCTGCCAAAGGAGATGTCGCCAACGGGCGCATGTATTTTTGCTTGATGTAATCGATGGCACCGTTATCGAGTGCCGCGGTGTTCAACAAGTTCAAGTCAATGTGATTCGAGACGACCGGAATGTTCAAGTAAGAAACCAGCAATTGATGTTGGTATACAGAGAAATTCGACACCCCGATGTTCTTCACTTTCCCCGCCGATTTCAATTTTTCCAATGCCAATGCTGTCGCTTCAAGATCCGAAAGAGGATCTAATTGGTCCAACAAAAACACGTCCAAATAGTCAGTTTGCAGATTGCGCAACGAGTTTTCAACCGAAAGCGTGATGTGTTCTGCCGAGGTATTCACGTGGTTAACGCGGTAATGAGGTGTCGTATTCACGCCGCACTTCGAGAACAAGACAATGTCGGAGCGCTTGAACGATTGCTTCGCCAGCACTTCGCCAAAGCGTTTTTCACAGGAATAATCCCCGTAGCGATCCGCGTGGTCGAAGGTATTTACGCCTAATTCCAAGCAAAGATTGACAATTTTCTCCATGTCGCCCTTGCCAGCTTCCCAGCGCCAGAATCCGTAAATGGCAGGTGAAACTTTGGGACCTGCATCGCTTAAATAGACCTTGTTCATGCTAATATAATTTTTGAGGCGGCTAATAAATCATCGACTAAATGGGTGGCTTTCGTTTCCGTTCCTTGCGGAGCCAAACGAATCGTCCGTAATCCTGCGCGCGTTCCGGCGGTAATGTCCCGCTCATGATCGCCCACCATCCAGGAGGCATCCATGTCCACCTCGTATTTCGCGGCGGCCTTTTCGATCATCAAAGATCCCGGCTTGCGTGTCAAGGAATGGCTATCAAATTTTTCGTGGTAAGGGCAGAAATAGATATCATCTAATTCTACACCCGTTCCATCTTGAATCGCTTGATGAATCATGTACACATCTTCGCGTTTGTAAACACCTTTGGCGATACCACTTTGGTTGGTGATAATCACCAACAAATAGCCCGCATCTTTCAAGGCACGCAATGCTTCCCCTACGCCCGGTGGAATGATAAACTCTTCCATCCGGTAGACATAATCCACACGGTCAACATTCAGAACGCCGTCGCGATCTAAGAAAATGCACTTATTCTTCATTCAATCTTAAAATAAAAGCTTCCAAGGAATGCGGCTCAAAATCAATACGAGCGCAGCCAAGGTAAAAATCAAGGCGTTTTTGTGCTTCGCAGCATCAGCAATTGCCTTCTTGTTTTTCGCGTTATTTACCGTTGCCAAAACAATCGCAATGATATTCACCGAAATATGCTCTACGGCAACTAATCGCATGTCAGGGTTTTTCATGGCTGCACCAAAGTCAGCTAAAGCCGCTGACGTAATAGGGCTTAAAAAGAAATACAATGCCAAACCGATGAGTAATTGCGTGTGCAAAGAAATCATAAAGAACAATCCAGCTTTGCGATCCGATTCCGTAAATAAGGAATTATTTGAGCGACCACGGAGGGCGCGGGCAATCACATTGATACCTAAAATGAACACGAGTACAAAAAGCACGATGTGAACGGTTGAAACAATTGAATACATGTGATGATAAGTTTTAGTTTGCGACAAAGATACGAAAAGCCCTTGGAACGTGACCTTTGTTACGAATATTCCTCCAATATTCTTTACCTTTGGGGCTCAAAATCAGTAGAAATATGTCAGATTCGTCTAAATTGAAGGCCACCATTAACGCCCGTTGTCCACAATGTCATGAGGGTAGATTGTTTAAATTTAAGTGGTGGAATATTTTCAATTTTGCCCAAATGGAGGAACATTGTTCCGCGTGCGGCATGCGCTACGAGATAGAACCCGGCTTTTTTTACGGTGCCATGTATGTTTCTTATGCCTTTACCGTGGGAATTATGTTGGTAGGCGGAATCATCATCTTCAATTTATTTAATGATCCCGATGCGATGGGCTATGTGATTCCCATCACGACGGTTTCCTTGATTTTGGTTCCTTTTAATTACCGCGTCTCCCGTGTTATTTTCATACATTTGTTTTCCGGAGCGAAATACCGGCCGAATAAATAATGAAAATCCTTGACCTGTACATTCTGAAAAAATTCCTGAAGACCTATGTCTTCGCGGTTTTTCTCATTGTATTGATTGTCATGGTGATTGATTACACGGAGAAAATCGATGATTTTATTCGGAAAGAGGCACCGATGCGGGCCATTATTTTCGACTATTATTTGAATTTCATTCCCTATTGGGCAAATTACATCAGCCCGTTGATGGTCTTCATCGCAACCGTATTTTTTACGGCGAGCATGGCTGCCAAAACCGAAATCATCGCGATTCTCAGCTCAGGTGTTAGCTTCACTCGTTTGATGCGCCCCTATTTAATTGGCTCATCCATCATTGCTTTAGGGACCTTTTTAATGATCGGTTGGGTCGTTCCAAATGCCAACAAAATTCGCGTCCCCTTCGAACATGAATATATCAATGGGACTTATTTCTTCGACAAGCGGGATGTGCATATTAAAATCGCACCTGATGTCTATGCGTATATTGAGAGCTACGACAATACCTCGAATACGGGTTATCGCTTTAGTTTAGAGCGCATTGCCGACAACGAAATCAAGCAAAAATTGATGTCGGACCGTATCACATGGGATTCCGTGGCGAAGAAATGGACGATTCACGATTACCGCATTCGGACCTTTGCGGGGAATGGAAATGGACTTGTATTTGGAACAAAGATTGACACAACCTTAAATCTCTTGCCAAAGGATTTTCAGAATAAACATTTGTTGCACGAGACCTTTACCTTGCCGGAATTGAACCGACATATCGATTTAGTTCGATCCCGAGGAGCCGATGGAATTGAGGTTTTTTTAATTGAAAAGTATATCCGTTTTGCCAATCCGTTTTCGATCATCATTTTAACGATCATCGGGTTCTTGGTGTCGGCACGGAAGTCACGCGGTGGCGTGGGATTCCAGATTGCTTTAGGATTTAGTTTGGCCTTTGTTTACATCTTGTTTTTCATGATGAGCAAGGGAATTGCAGAAGGTGGTGGCATGCCCCCGATGCTGGCGGTTTGGCTGCCGAACATTGTCTTTTCCGGGGTAGGCCTCGGCTTATATTACACCATTCCGCGTTAAGATGAAGTCGGCCCCACGCTTATTGGACTACCTGAAGATCCATTTCATTGTGGTCTTGTATGCGTTCACTGCCATTTTAGGCAACGCAACATCCGCGAATGCCTTGACTATCGTATTTTTCCGTTGCGTAATTGCCGCCGTGGGTTTGGTGGGGATTCTGTATTATTCCAAAACTTCGTTTCGAATTAGCCAAAAGGTCTTGAGCATTTGGCTCTTGAATGGCGTGTTCATTTCACTCCACTGGTTGTTGTTTTTTGGAGCTGCCAAAGTCTCCACGGTGGCCATGTGTTTGGCTGGATTATCCACACAAACATTCTGGACCTCCGTGATGGAACCCATCGCGAAGAAAACCAAAATATCCTGGGAAGAAGTGTTTTTAGGGGTTCTCGTGATTGTGGCTTTGGGGATTATTTTTTCGGTCCAACAAGCCCAATGGCTGGGTCTCTTAATGGGCATCGGAGCCGGTTTTTTTGGAGCGCTTTTTTCGGTGATCAATGGAAACTTTACCCATACGCACGACCCGAAACTGATCACCGCATATGAGATGGCGGCGGCGGGCGTCATGACCGGATTGGTTTGGGCTTATGGATTAGTAGAAGGAGGCGTGGGCTATATCCCCATGGATTGGGACTGGATGTGGATTGGAATTCTCGCGGTCGTTTGTACCGTTTATGCGTATACGGAAACGATTCATTTGTACAAGGTCTTTTCGGTCTTTTCAATCAATCTGGTGATTACCCTAGAACCCGTTTATGGCATTCTGCTAGCCGTGTTTATTTTTGGCCAAAAAGAGGTGATGTCGGCAGGATTTTACTGGGGTACCGCGCTACTGGTACTGACGGTGATGGTACAGCCGTTTTTGCAGAAAAGGGGTAAGTCCGGAGGGAATTAGTCCGGAGGCCCTTTGGCAAACCTTCCAGGATTGCCATATCGTAGAGACGCGATACCTCGCGTTTGATTTCTTCTTTGCCAATCCTTCCCGGTTTGGCAAAGAAGAAAGAATATGCTGTAATCAATAATCGAATAAACACATTGCGATATTCCAACTACCTTTGGCAAACCTTGGAGGATTGCCAAAGGTTAAGGAGCTTTTCTGCGTCGATTCCCTAGGCAGTAGAGACGCGATACCGAAGTGCCCTTTGGCAAACCTTTCAGGATTGCCAAAGTTTGAGACGCATTTTCTGCGTCGATTCCCCAGACTGAAGTCTGGGGTTATAAAAACTACTTCCTCTCTTGACTTCTTTCCTTCTGCTCCTTCGTGAAAATAAAGAACCGCAATCCAAGCTCATGTGTCTGATTACTCACTTTGGAAATTTCGGAAGTAGGCATTTCGTAGACATAAGCGATGTAGGTTTTCTTGCTCGCTTGAACACCTAGGCGGAGGCCCCAACTGTCTTGGTGACGATAGGTTAAACCCACGTCCAATTTATGTTTTACGTTGGCCATCAATTGCGCATCCCAGCTCAAAGGAACATCCGTCGCAATGCGTGCCATCGCGTTTGGATATAAGGTTAAATCCTCGTTGATTTCGATCTTATTTCCCAACATTACATAGACATAACTCGCATCTTTGTAACCGCCCGACAAATTTCCAAAATCATACTTCAAAATCCTTGGCATGGAAACGCTGGCAAAAAATCCTTGATTCTTTTTGGCAATGCGCACACCCCAACCCATGTTAAACATCATCCCGGTACTCCGACTTCCCGCAAATAAAACATCATTGGGACTCGTCAATTTCAAATTGGCAAAATCCAAGCTTACATTTCCCACACCCAGGCGAATACCTCCGGACAAATCCCAGTTGGCATTCAACTGCGTATGATACGCAAAATCACCCGAAACCATCGTCAACTTCACCGGACCTGCTTGATCAAACATCGCATTTACTCCGATTCCGCGTTTCTGTTTCCACTTGAAATTCCCATTAAAATACATCGTGCGCGGAGCCCCTTCGATGCCCAACCATTGTTGGCGATACATCAAATGCACCTCACTCGTATCCTTGCTACCTGCCTGTACAGGGGTCAAAACCTGCGGGTTCAGGCGATACAAATTATACATGGTTTCAATCTGCGCTTGGGACTTAAAACCTGCCAAACAAAGCAGGAATACAAGGGTCATGAAACCCTTGCATCCTACAAACTTTCTTATCATTAAATCTCTCATAAACCTGCTATTTTTCTAGGCGATTGATGTACACATATTGACCGACCTCTGGGTATTTTCCTTTGAAATCAATCACGTAGTAGTACGTTCCATCCGGCAATAAATTATCATCCGTCGTAAGGTTAAACGCCCGGTCGGTTTGACCACCCCAATCATTTTGGTAATTATCTTTTTGATAGACAATGTTCCCCCAACGGTTGTAAATCGTTAAGGTATTATTCCCTTTACGCATGATCCCTGGAATGATCAACACATCGTTTTGACCATCTCCATTCGGTGAAATACCTTGTGGCGCGAAGGTCTCACACTGATCAGGATCTATGCGGTTTTCAATGCCATCGTTATCACAATCTGGCATCGCACCATAATTCAAATCATCCTCCAGTTGATCCGTAATTCCATCCGCATCAGAATCCAAGTCGCGGTAATCTGGAATACCATCTTTATCCGTGTCGACCGGATTCGCTGGATTCGTACCCGCTTCATGCTTATCCGAGTAGCCATCATTGTCCGAATCGACATCCAAATAATCGGGTAAGCCGTCGCCATCCGTATCGCGTTTTCCTTCTACGGAATCTGGAATCCCATCATTATCCGAATCAATATCGCGGTAATCTGGAGTACCATCACTGTCGGAATCCACCGGACGTTTCGGATCTTTTCCAGCTTCCACCGCATCTGAAATACCATCGTTGTCGGAATCCAAATCACGGAAATCAGCAATACCATCGCCATCCGAATCACGTGCTCCTTCCACCGCATCTGGAATGCCATCATTATCTGAATCCAAATCACGGTAATCTGGCAAGCCATCCCCATCCGTATCGACTGGATTGATTGGATCTTTTCCTGCCTCCACGGCATCTGAAATTCCATCATTATCCGAATCCAAATCTTGGTAATCTGGGATACCATCCTTATCCGTATCTACTGGGTTTTTCGGATCCTTACCTGCTTCTACAGCATCCGGAATCCCATCATTGTCGGAATCGGTATCGCGGAAATCTGGAATACCATCCTTGTCTGTATCCACTGGATTTTTCGGATCCTTACCTGCTTCAATCGTATCTGATATTCCATCATTATCCGAATCTACATCGCGGTAATCAGGTAGGCCATCGCCATCTGTATCAACTGGATTTTTCGGATCCTTACCTGCTTCGAATGCATCAGAAATTCCGTCATTATCAGAATCCGTATCTACATAATCCGGTTTGCCATCGCCGTCCGTATCACGAATACCTTCTACTGCATCCGGTATACCATCGTTATCAGAATCTAAATCCAAGTAGTTTGGCGTACCATCGCCATCCGTATCCACCGTTCCTTCGATCGCATCTGGGATGCCATCATTATCAGAGTCTGTATCACGGAAGTTTGGAATGCCATCAGCATCTGTGTCAACAATTCCCTCTACCGCATCTAGAATACCATCGCCATCGGTGTCTACATCCAAGAAGTCTGGAATGCCATCTTTGTCGGAATCGATTGCCGGATAACGCGCATCTTGCTGCGCACGATCATCGTAACCGTCGTCATTATTATCAACACGTCCACAATCTGTACACAAACCTAAACCTTCGTATTGATCCGAAATACCATCTCCATCGGAATCAAGATCCAAGAAGTTCGGTATGCCGTCGCCATCCGGATCGCCTGCTTTTTCAACGGAATCCGAAAGACCATCGCCATCACTATCCCCATCGCGGTAATTTGGATGTTGGTCTCCGTCCATATCTCCACGTCCTTCCAAACTATCTGCTATCCCGTCGCCATCTGAATCTACATCCAAGAAGTCTGGAATACCATCCTTATCTGTGTCTGGAATTTCAAGTGGTCGGCCACCGAAGGCTGGTTCCAACTGATCCGGAATGCCATTGTAATTACGGTCGCCCGTTGAATCAATTATACCATCGCCATTGCGATCCTCTAAAGCTCGATAATCGGCCGTAGCTTCCACCGTATCCAAGATGCCATCACCGTCTGAATCAAGATCTAAATAGTTTGGAATTCCATCGCCATCCGCGTCTTGATTGCCTTCTATTTTATCTAGGATTCCATCGTTATCAGAATCCAAATCGATGTAATCCGCGCTGCCGTCTCCATCCGAATCGATGTCACGCTCCGAGATATCTGCAATCTGATCATTATCCGAATCCGTATCCAAGTAATTTGGAATTCCGTCTCCATCAAAATCTGGACAAGTAACTCCAAGCGTACATTCGATACCATTCAGGATACCATCGTTATCGCAATCTTGGTAACGGAAGATATCATAAGCCGCAGTTCCATTCGCAGGCACTTGACCCGATCCATCAATACAGAAATCCAATGGCGCATCATCCGTTCCGTTTGGATTACCATCGCCATCACAGTCGGCCGCTAACCAACCTGAACTTGCATTGGCCAACACTTGACTTGTCAACAATAAACTACATGCATCCGTCGGGTCTGTGCGATCCGTCCGCTCCACGCCGTTAGTTACCCCGTCACCGTCGCAATCCGCGGCCAACCAAGCCGAACTTGGAGTCACGCTTTGTGAGCGGAAGTTCAAGCTACACGCATCGTTTGGATTCGTTCCGTCGATTGCTTCTTGTCCATTCGTTACCCCATCACCATCGCAATCCGCTGTCGGATCATTCGGGTTACAGAAGCTTAAGGTTACCGTCGCCGTCGCGCAAACCGAGTTTTTACAAACTTGGTACACGACCGTTTTGGTACCACTTGTTTCACCTACAGCCGGCGTATAAGTCATCTCACCCGTGGCATTATTGAAGCTCACCGTTCCCAGTGCCGTTCCGCCTGCATTGCCACTTAAACGAGCAATCGTCGAATTTCCTGGCAAGAAATCGTCGTTTGCCAAAATGTTATAGGTCTGCGCGCCCGAGCCTGCTACCTGAACTAAATCATTGGTTGCAATAGCCGTATCAATATGTGGATCTGTGCTGTTTGGATTGCCATCGCTGTCGCAATCACCCGATGTCCAAGCAGAACTTGGCGTTAGGGTTTGACTGCTACGCACCAACGAACAAGCGTTCAATGGATCTGTTCCGTCCGTCGTTTCTTGTCCATTTGTCACCCCATCTCCGTCGCAATCCAAGGTAGGATTGTTCGAATCACAGAAGTTCAAATTCGCCGTCGCCGTTGCACAAACGATGCCTTTACACACTTGGTAAACCACGGTTTTCACGCCGGATATTTCACCTTGTGCTGGCGTATACATCAACATACCCGTGTTCGCATTAAAGCTCACCGTGCCCAGTGCCGTTCCGCCAGCAGATCCCGCCAAACGATTAATTGTTATGCCTCCGCCAGCTAAGAAATCATCATTCGCCAAGATGTTAAAGGCTTGTTGGCCCGACCCCGAAATCACGAAATTATCATTCTGTGCCGTTGGCGCATTCATGTGTGGATCCGTGCTGTTTGGATTGCCGTCGCCGTCGCAATCGGCGGCCGACCAGCCTGGTGCCGCAAGTGTTTGATGTGCGATAGTTAATGAGCAGGCATTGGTTGGGCTTGTGCCATCAACTACCTCGGTCGCATCAATCACACCGTCACCATCCGAATCCAAGTCGCGGTAATTTGGAATACCATCGCCATCCGTATCGACATTTCCTTCCACGGCATCGGTAATGCCATCGCCGTCAGAATCCAAGTCTAAATAGTCTGGCGTTCCGTCGCTATCCGTATCACGCGGTACATTTCCGTTAGTTCCTTTCTCCGCAGAATCTGGGATACCATCACCATCCGAATCCGTATCGTAAGGATTCAATCCGCCTGTACCATCCGTGTTTGGTGGCGTTAATCCACCGTTCGCCGCGGTAGGAACTCCATTGGAATCCACAGCTCCATCCACGATGCCATCCGCATTCACGTCGATGCCATTTGCTTCGCGTACATCTTTGATGCCATCGCCGTCTGAATCCAAATCAAAATGGTTTGGTGTACCATCGCCATCCGTATCACAACTCACGGATACAGGATTACAAGCCGCATTCTCAATCGTATCTAAAATACCGTCATTGTCATCATCGGAATCCAAGGAATCAATGATGCCGTCGCCGTCAAAGTCGGTCGGACAACCATTGTTCGAGACGTCGCCTACCGTCACCCGACAAGCATCCGTGGCATCCAAAACACCGTCACCATCGGAATCTAAATCCAAGTAATCCGGCATGCTATCTCCGTCCGTATCGACATTGCCTTCGGCAGCATCTGGTATACCATCTGCGTCGGAATCCGTGTCTAAATAATCAGGTCTATTATCTCCATCGGAATCAACTGTACCTTCGATCGCATCCGGAATACCGTCACCATCCGAATCCAAATCGCGGTAATTAGGTATGCCATCGTTGTCGGTATCGACCGTTCCTTCCGTGTTATCCGAAATGCCGTCTCCATCCGAATCCAAATCTAAATAGTCCGGCGTGCCGTCACCATCTGTATCGCGCGTTCCTTCGATTACGTCTGAGATGCCATCGCCATCCGAATCTAAATCCTTGTAATTTGGCGTGCCGTCACCGTCCGTATCTAAAGTTCCTTCCGTTGCATCCGAGATTCCATCGGCATCGGAATCCAAATCTTTGTAGTTTGGAATACCATCGTTATCGGTGTCCGTAACTCCTTCAATCGCATCTGCGATACCATCACCGTCGCTATCTAAATCGCGGTAGTTTGGTACGCCGTCGCTGTCTGTATCGATTGCGCCTTCGCTTAGGTCTGGAATGCCATCGCCATCGGAATCCAAATCCTTGTAATCCGGTGTGCCATCATTATCCGTATCAATCGGGCTTAATGGATTTGGTCCTTTTTCAATTGAATCTGAAATGCCATCTCCATCCGAATCCGTATCTAAGTAATTCGGGGTCGAATCATTATCCGTATCCGTCGTTCCTTCGATTGAATCTGGAATACCGTCGCCGTCTGAATCCACGTCGCGGAAGTTCGGAATACCATCACTGTCAGTATCTGTCGTTCCTTCCACAGCATCTGTAATCCCATCGCCGTCAGAATCTAAGTCTAAATAATCCGGCGTTCCATCACCATCCGTGTCGGCAATCGCCGTACCTGTTCCACGTTCAATCGAATCCGGAATACCATCGCCGTCGGAGTCCGTGTCCAAGTAATTCGGAATATTATCATTGTCCGAATCTAAAGGAGCATTGCCATTTGAACCTTTCTCGATGCTATCGGAAATACCGTCGCCATCGGAATCAGTATCATATGGATTTAAGCCACCTGTTCCATCCGTGTTCGGAGGCGTAACGCCGCCATTGGCTGAGGTCGGTACTCCATTAGAATCGACGGCGCCATCCACAATGCCATCGCCATCCACATCCGTTCCGTTTGATTCGCGCACGTCCGTGATGCCATCATTGTCGGAGTCTGGATCCAAATTATTCGGTATACCATCGCCATCCGTATCACAAGTAGCAGCAGCAGGTGCACATGCGGCATCCTCTACGCTATCTAAAATTCCGTCATTATCGTCATCAAAATCCGTACTGTCTGGAACCCCATCATTATCACTATCCAAAGGACAACCACTGGCTAAGTTTCCTGCCACCAATGGACATTGATCAACCGAATCCAAGACGCCATCGTTATCCGAATCTGGATCCAAGTAGTTTGTTATCGTATCGCTATCAGGGTCTCCAACGCCTTCTTGTTGGTCAGGTTTTCCATCTGCATCCGAATCCAAGTCACGGTAATTCGGAGTGCCGTCTCCATCCGTATCGACTGTTCCTTCTACCGCATCCGTTATCCCATCATTATCAGAATCCAAATCGCGGTAATCTGGAATACCGTCACCATCCGTATCGAGTGGCTGCGCAGGATTAGGTCCTTTTTCAATCGCATCTGAAATACCGTCATTGTCCGAATCTGTATCCAAATAATCCGGTGTTCCATCGCCATCGGTATCCAAAGGAACTAATGGATTAATTCCTTTTTCGACCGAATCTGGAATACCATCGCCATCCGAATCTGGATCCATGTAATTTGGTAAACCATCATTATCTGTATCCGTCGCACCTTCGACTGAGTCCGGAATACCATCCGCATCCGAATCCAAATCTTTATAATCTGGTATTCCGTCACCATCTGTATCGCGCGGAGATAATCGATTCGATCCTTTTTCTACTGCATCCGCAATACCATCTCCATCGGAATCCGTATCCTTGTAATTCGGGATGCCATCGCCGTCTGTATCCGTTGTACCTTCAATTGAGTCCGGGATACCATCACCATCTGAATCCAAATCTTTGTAATCTGGGGTACCGTCACCATCCGTATCCGTTGTTCCTTCCGCTGAATCCGGGATAGAATCGCCATCCGAATCCGTATCCAAGAAGTTTGGCGTACCGTCGGTATCGGTGTCAACAATACCTTCTGTTACATCAGGAATGCTATCCCCATCACTATCTAAATCACGGTAGTTCGGTGTTCCGTCACCATCAGCATCGGCTGAACCTTCGATTGCATCGGATATGCCATCGCCATCCGAATCCAAATCTTTGTAATCCGGTGTTCCATCACCATCCGTGTCGCGAGTTCCTTCGACTGCGTCTGGAATTCCATCGCCGTCGGAGTCCACATCGTATGGATTGGATGCGCCGGTTCCATCGGTATTCGGAGGTGTTAAGCCGCCATTGGCTGCTAAAGGAACTCCTTGGGAATTAATAGCTCCATCTACTTTTCCATCGGCATTTGCATCCGTTCCTCCCGCTTCGATCACGTCGGAAATACCATCGCCGTCAGAATCTGTGTCCAAGTAATTTGGTATGCCGTCGCCATCAATGTCGCAAGGCATCACCGCTGGCGAGCAGGCTGCATTCTCCACACTATCCAAAATACCGTCGTTGTCCGAATCCAAATCCTTGTAATCCGGGATGCCATCGCCATCCGTATCTGGGGCAATTCCTGGTCCTTTCTCCACTGCATCTGGAATACCGTCACCGTCTGTATCGAAGGTAATTGTTAAAGCCAAAGTTGCCGAGGCTGTACCGCCCGCACCATCCGAGATGTTGTAGGTAATGACAGGCAAGGTGCCCGCATAATTCAAGGCCGGCACAAAGGTATACGTACCGTCGGCGTTCATCGTCACGGTTCCTACATTTGGAATCGTTGCCGTTTGGCCAGCAGGATACGTCGTGCCGTTGATGACAAAGTCAACGACCGATAAAGTACCATTTTCTACATCGGTATCATTCGTCAAGACATTACCTGCCACATTCGCATTCACCTCGCCCACCTTCGTGTCATTCACCGCGACCGGTGCATCGTTCACGGAAGTAACTGAAATCGTTAAGCTTCCGGTTGTTGTTGCCTGTCCATCTGAAACCGTGTAAATCACCGGAGGAACGTTGCCAAAATAATTGGCCGCCGGAGTATACACATAAGCTCCTGAACTCGAAATCGTCACAGTACCCACGCCTGGAATGGTGGCCGTTTGACCTGCGTTATAGCTGACACCACCCACCAAGAATTGCGTAATGCTTAAGGTCGTTCCTTCCGGATCCGAGTCATTCGTCAATACATTGCCTGTCGCTGGCGTATCTTCTGGTGTGATGACCGTTTCGGAAACAACTACCGGAGCGTCATTCACGTTTTGAATGGTTACGGTCAACGTTCCTGTACTTGTACCTCCCGTACCATCGGTTGCCGTGTAAGAAACAACCGGAACGGCTCCACTGTAATTAGGCACACCCGTGAACGAATAAGTACCATCCGCATTGAGTACAAACGTGCCCACATTTGGAATAGAGACAATCGAACCTGGCGTATAAATCGTGCCATTAATTGTGAATTGCGTTACGGCTAAGGTTCCGCTTTCGATGTCGGAATCATTCGTCAATACATTGCCTGTTCCCGTGGTTCCTTCAGGTACCGTAATCACATCATTTACGACTACAGGTGGATCATTTACTGGTGTTACGGTGAGACCTAAAGTTGCCGTAGCCGTCGCACCATTGACATCCAATGCGGTATAGGTGATCGTAGGAACCGGACCAAAATAATTTGGTAAAGGGGTAAAGGTGAAGGTTCCATCGGTGTTGATGACCAAACTTCCTTTTCCAGAAATCGTCGCCGTTGTGCCCGCGGGATAAGTCGTACCGCCAACGCTGAATTGGGATACGGTGATAGGCGTTCCGTCGGGATCGCTATCATTCGCCAACACGTTTCCGGTAATTGGCGAATCTTCCGGTCCGGAAATGTTATCATCATTTACGGCAATAGGATCATCATTCACTGCTGCCACCGTAATATTCAAGGCGCCGCTTGCAACACCGCCCAAACCATCGGTGATTGTATAATTCACCGCAGGAACCGTACCATTGTAATTCGCAAATGGCGTAAAGGTAAAGGCACCGTTGGCTGCAATCGTGATCGTTCCCACGTTTGGAATCGTCGCGGTAGAACCCGCGGGATAGGTCGTTGAGCCCACCACAAAACTTACCACCGTAATGGCATCGCCGTTTGGATCGGAATCATTCGTCAATACGTTGCCAGAGCGTGGTGTATCTTCTGTGGCTGTTACCGAATCATTCGTTGCGGTTGGCGGCGTATTTGTATCGATCACCGTGATATTCAATAAGCCAGTATCCGTACCACCGTTTCCATCGCTAACGGTATATGTCACCGTAGGAACACTGCCGGAATAAATAGGTAGAGGCGTAAATACATAGGTTCCATCCGCATTCACTCGCATGGTTCCCACGTTCGGAATCGTTATGGTCGATCCCAAGGTAAATGGCCCCGTTACGCCAGCGATGCTATAGGAAGCAATCGTTAAGGTATTCGATTCTGGATCTGAGTCATTGCTCACCAAATTACCTGAAGCCGCTGCGTTTTTTCCTACCGTCGACGCGTCATCCGTCGCCACCGGTGGTTCTGGAACATCAGTTACCGTCATGATAAATGTTCCTGTCGCCGTTCCACCATTTCCGTCGGAAAGGGTATAGGTCGCGGTAGGCACCGTGCCCACATAGTTGGCAAGCGGCGTGAACGTATAGGTTCCGTCCGCATTGATCACCAAGGTTCCCACTCCTGGAATATTGGCCGTTGTACCTGCAGGATAGGTCACGCCTCCGATGCTGAATTGTGTCAACGTCAAGGTATTTCCGTCCACATCCGTATCGGCACCGGTTAAGATATCCCCCGATTTCACAGAACCTTGTGGCGTGGTAGCCGTGTCATTCGAAGCGACAGGCGCATCGTTGGCAGCGGTAATGTTGATCGCTAAATTCGCGGAGGCTGTTCCGCCGTTTCCATCGGAAATTGTATAGGTAACTGCCGAGAAGGCTCCGTTATAATTCGCCGCTGGCGTGAAGCTAAAGCTTCCATCCGCATTCATTTGTAAACTACCAACGCCGGAAATATTCGCCGTTTGACCCGGGGAATAACTTTGTCCGCCAACGGTAAATTGCGTTAAGTTCAAGGTATTTCCATCGACATCTGAGTCATTGGTTTTCACGTTACCAGACAAAGGAGTATCCTCGGTTGTGGTTGCTTGATCATCCACCGCTACCGGCACATCGTTGACTGCCGTTACCGTAATGCTGAGTTGGCCCGTTGCCGTCGCACCCGCACCATCCGACACTAAGTATGAAATGGCTGGAACGGTTCCGTTGTAATTTGCCAAAGGCGTGAAGGTGTAAGTTCCATCCGCATTGACAACCAAGGTTCCCACATTCGGAATGGTTGCAGTCGTTCCGGCAGGATAAGTCACTCCGCCTACGGTGAATTGCGTCACCGATAAAGGATCGCTTTCTGCATCGGTATCATTGCTTAATACGTTGCCTGTTGCAACGCCGTCTTCCGCAATGGTATTGGCGTCTGCCACGGCAACCGGTGGTGTATCCAAAGGCTGCACATAAACCGTTAAGGTCGAAGTCGCCGTCGCCGTTCCGTCGCTGACGGTATAGCTTAATGCAGGGGTTGTTCCCACATAGGAATTCAGTGGTGTGAAGGTATAATTACCATTGGCCGACACGATAAAGGTTCCCACACCCGACAAGGTATAAGTACCGCCATTCGTAGGGTCAACCGTCGTGGTCACGCCATTAATCACAAATTGCGTAACGCTCAACGTATTCCCGTCCGCATCGGTATCGTTCGTTAATAGATTCCCAGAAGCCGGATTATTTTGATTGATTGTCTGTTCGTCACGCGCAGCTGCCGGAGCATCATTCACATCCGTCACCGTGATCACAAAGTTCCCTGTATCCGTTCCGCCATTTCCATCGGAAAGGGTGTATTCGACCGTAGGCACGGTTCCCACATAGGCAGGAAGCGGCGTGAAGGTATAGGTTCCGTCCGCATTAATTTGCAAGGTTCCTACGCCCGGTATATTGGCCGTTGAACCAGCCGCATAGGTCACCCCATTAATTTTGAATTGGGTCAAGGTCAAGGTATTTCCATCCAAATCGGTATCCGCACCCGTCACAATATCCCCTGTTTTCACAGTTCCTTGAGGCGTCGTTGCCGCGTCATCCGAAGCGACCGGCGCATCATTAACCGGTGTAATATTCACAGTCAAATCACCCGTGTCGGTTGCGCCATTTCCGTCGCTCACGGTATACGTCGCGGTAGGAACGGCACCTGAATAATTAGCTTCCGGCGTAAATGTAAAGGTTCCGTCCGCGTTCATGACGAAAGTACCCACACCTGCTAAGGTCGCTGTTTGACCTGCTGGGTAAGTCGTGCCGTTGATGACAAATTGGGTTACACTAAGTGTATTCCCCTCAACATCCGAGTCGTTGGTCAAGACATTTCCTGACACTGGACTATCCTCTGTCGCAGTCGCCACATCATCCGTTGCCACCGGTGCATCGTTCGCTGGCGTAATGCTCACGGTCAAGGTACCATTTGCTGTACCGCCGTTTCCGTCACTAATCGCATAGCTAATCGCAGGAACTGTTCCAGCGTAATTTGCCAAAGGCGTGAAGGTATAGGTTCCATCTGCATTCACGAGCACGGTACCCACACCAGCCATGTTTGCGGTAGTTCCCGCTGGGTAGGTTACACCATTGATCGTAAACGATGTTAAGCTCAAGGTATTTCCTTCCGCATCCGTATCGTTCGTTAATACGTTGCCCGACGCTGGCGTATCTTCCGCCGTTGTTTTCGTATCAGCTACAGCGACCGGGTTAGCATTGACAACGGCGGTTACCGCAATCTTTAAGTCTGCGGTCGAGGTCGTTGTACCGTCACTCACTGTATAGGTAATTACCGGTGCAGCACCTGTAAAGGTCGAGGTCGGTGTGAAGGTATAAGTACCATCCGCATTCACAATGACCGTACCGACATTGGCAATCGTAGCCGACGTTCCGGCTGGATAATCCACCCCAGCAATCGTGATTTTGGTGATGCTTAGCGTATTGTTTTCAGGGTCAGAATCGTTGGTTAAAACGTTGCCTGAAACCGGTGTATTTTGTAAGGTCGTCGTGATATCATCCGCTGCCAAAGGCGCGTCGTTGACGTCCACCACCGTGATGGTCAAGGTTCCATTTACGGATGAACCATTGCCGTCACCAACCGTGTAACCAATCACCGGAACGGATCCCGAATAGCTGGCAATCGGAGTGAAGGTATAGGTTCCATTCGCCGCGACCGTGATGGTTCCTTTGCCTGGAATCGATACGACATCGCCCACGTTATAAGCAACACCGCTAACGGTAAATTGAGATACGGTTAAGGTATCGCCATCAGCATCCGTATCGTTTGTTAACACAGAACCAGTGGCGACAGTACCTTGATTGGTCGATACCGTTTCATTCACCACAAGCACCGGATCATTGACCGCAGTAATCGAGATGCTCAAATCGCCCGTATCCGAACCTCCATTAGCATCTGTTGCTAAGTAGGAAATCACGGGAACGGAACCATTGTAATTGGCCGCCGGGGTAAAGGTATAGCTTCCATTCGCGGCCATGACAAATGTTCCCACGTTTGGAAGGGTCGCTGTTTGACCAGCCGGATACGTTGTACCATTAATCGTAAAGCTCGTAACGGTGATCGCAGATCCGCCTGAGCCGCTATCGTTTGTCAAGACAGAACCATTCAATGGCGTATCTTCGATCGCCGTGGCAACATCATCCGCTACGGTAGGTGCGTTTGACATGATCAAACGTGCGGCCGAAGAGGTCAGGTTTCCACAGATGTAATTGGATTGAGAGATGTTTAATCGGTAGCGATATTCCTTCATCGCGATGGTCGCGGTGCTTATGGTCAGCGTCGCCGTTGTCGCGCCGGAATAGGTTGCGTTATTCGTGATATTGGTCCACGTTCCGCCCCCATTCGTACTCACTTGCCATTGGTAAGAAGTCGTTCCCGAACCAGGGGTTACCGTCGCCGAATACGTAATGTTCGTTGAGCCCGGAACCGTCGTTACGTCTGCCGGTTGGGTCGTAATGACACTTGCTTGTCCAGCTGTTAAAACATTCGGGCTTGTTGCCGTATAGCTTGCGCCTGAAACTTTTCCTGTACCATCGATGGCCGGAGGAGTTCCTGTTCCGTAGTAGGAATTGCCGTCGGTGCCTTGTGCCGTCGAACTGTTGTAGGCTTCGTTCGCATCGGAACATCCATCGCCGTCAGAGTCGAGGTCGAGGCTATTTGGAATACCGTCGCCATCGGCGTCGCAGACAAGGTTAGGAGTATCCAACGCGTTGCTAAATTCTGTAGCGGCAAATTGGAATCCGTTGGCCACATCCACAGGCAGCCAAGTTGCGGTTCCATTCAAACTATATTGAACGCTGGCCTGCTCACTCTGAGCACCATCTTGAATTGACAAGGCCATGCGAACCCATTTTCCAGCATTGGCAGGACTGGTAATGAAGGCCCCACCTTGGTAGTATGGTCCGCCGGTTCCATTGTATTTACCTTGGGAAACGAGCTTCATGTCGGTGCTATTCGTAGACACCAAAACACTCGCGCTACCGCCACCACCACCTGCCGGCGTTGTTGCGGTGATTAATGCACCCGTATGTGCAACATATAAATTTGCCGCATTCCAAGTAAGGTTGTCTTTGCCAACTCTAAAGGAGATTTGAGAGGCATTAGCAAATGCAGAAGTGGACGGAATTTTAACAAATACCTCCCGGTAAACAACGGTTCCAAAGTCTGCACTAGGAATATTTAATGTCGTAATTGCTTCTTTAATTACGGGTGTGCTTGCTGGAGGAAGCTTCACTTGGCCATACACATTTTGAGTTGCTTCAGCTCTTAAAGCCCCAAAAGTTCCACCTGCAAAACTATTTACATCTTGTTCTACGATGTAAGCAAGCGTCCAACTTTTCCGTGAAACTTGTCCCAAGTTCGCGGCGTTATTTTCAATCATTAATGCTGCACTACATTCTGAAGCATCCAACAATCCATCGTTATCATCATCCAAATCATCGATGTCCGGCACCCCGTCGAAATCGGTATCCGTACACCCTTTAATGCTCGCATCTGTCGCGCGGGAATACAGGTTATAGTTTCCGGAGTAAACACCACTTTCAGCACTTGTTTCGTTTGAATCAGAAAAACCATTGTTTCCAAAAGGAGAAGAAACAGTTGATTGCGTGAGCGATGTCACTGTTTTGGCCTCCGCGGCATCGAAACAACCATCACCGTCGGAATCCAAATCACGCGAGTTTGGAACGCCATCCCCATCCGTATCGCAAGCCGCTAAATTAGGACTGCTTGAAACCGACACATTGTCAACATAGAAGTCATCGTAGTTGGCCGTAAACCCAACTTCCATGGAATTATTCGCAAAAAAGACATGACTCGGAATAGAAATAGTGACCGTCGTGAAAGGGCCTGATGCTAATTGGACCGGGAAAGAACTCAAGTTACTCAATGCCCCGTTAAAGGTTTGAATACTCGCGGTCGTGGTATTATTATCCGGGTTGGTTAGAACGGCATATTTAGTTCCATTAACCTGAAGAGTAATCGATGCATTATACCCATTCGAAGGAACATTATTATATCCTGTTGCCTTCACATCCACGCTAAAATCGACATAGCCTGGACGCGTGGTAGGATAAGGGCGGCCAATGGTTTGACTTAATTTCACATTACTCGAACCATCGCCGAAATTAGCCATTATGCCATTTGTCAATGTCCAACCGGTTCCGACCGTCCAACCAGTAGTGCCATTTTCAAAATTACCATTGGAAATTAATTCCGTGGCAGGACATTCGATGTTATCTAAAATACCATCGTTATCATCATCGATATCATTTACATCCGTCACCCCATCGTTATCGGTGTCCCTACAAGCACTAAAGGTTCCATCGGTCGCAAATTGATAGCTGTAAGTTCCATTGTAAACACCCGACTCATTTGTTTCCAAGGCATTTGAAAAACCATTCGCTCCATAGCTCGTCGTTAAGCCAAGGACCCCAGCTTCGATCGTATCCGAACAACCATCACCATCCGAATCAGGATCCTGCGTGTTCGGAATACCGTCATTATCCGCATCTAGGTTACACGATTGTTCTGTAAAATAGGCTTCTTGAATCCAAGTTGTCGTACTGACCGTACCTTTTGTGGAGGTACCAAAAAGGCGGTACTTCGTATAAGCGGTCGTATTAAACGGCATTTTAATCGTGTAGGAATTTGCCGGTGCAAGCACGGGCGCCGTCATGGCAAAAGTCTGATTCGTTAGGATATTAACCCATTTGGTACCATTCCATCCTTGCACATTATACTTCCCGGTTGTACCTAAGGTAGTACCACTATTTTGGGTACTGATCTCAATTAAATTGAGGGCTTTGGCAGCCGTAAAATCAAATTGTAAAATGGTTTGATCTAAGAATTCGGAGGTAGAATACGCCGTTAAGTCTTCTTTTCCATTGACTAAATTCGCCAACGTTGAACTACTATATCCCCAAGTAACTGTGGATGAAACCGTAATACCTGTCTTCGCAACAATCGATATAACGCAGTTCAATTCTGTCGCATCGAGCACGCCGTCGTTGTCATCATCGAGGTCAATAGCATTCGCAATACCGTCACTGTCGGTATCCGTACATGCATTCACAGATGCATCGACCGCGAGGTTGTAGGTGTAAGTACCTGTGTAAACGCCACTGCCGGCAGCCGTTTCTAATCCCGTCGCAAAACCATTTGAACTATATGGCGCAGGAATGGTTCCCGCACTTAATCTGGCATTGCTAGCTACGCCGGAAGTGCCGATGGCTGTTGTACCTGCCTCCACGGCATCCGGGCAACTATCCCCATCGGAATCGGAATCACGCCAGTTGGGAATGCCATCACTATCAACATCCGTCACACAAGAGCGCTCAAAGAAATAGGCTTCTTGAATCCAACTACTCGAATTATATGTCCCCTTAACGGAAGTACCAAAAATGCGGTATTTGCTATAAGCTGTCAGGTTATTTGGCATTAGGAATTTATACGAATTCCCTGCCGCGCGCGTAGGGGCAGAAGTCCCCCCGATGGTCTTATTCCGCTCGATAACAACCCATGCACTACCATTCCAACCTTCCAAATTATAGGTAGCCGTCGTACCTAAAGTCGTTAAACCGGATTGCGTACTTACTTCAATTTGTTCCAAAACCTTAGCTGATGGCAAATTGAATTGTAAGATGGTCTGATTCAAGAAATCACCGTTCGTATAAGCCGTTAGGTCTTCCGTCCCATTCACCAAATTGTTCAACGTAGTTCCATTATAACCCCAAGAAACCGTTGAAGAAACCGTAATACCGGTTTTAGCCATGGTCGAAACCTCGCAGTTGTATTCTGTGACATCCAAAACACCATCATTGTCATCATCGATATCAACAATATCTCCCGTGCCATCTCCATCGGTATCTAAACATACATTGAATCCGCTCACTAAAGAGTAGCTGGCATATGTAGATACGTAATTGATTGTTCCCGCAGATGATCCTTCATAGGAATCTAATAGACCATTGGAGTTCGTGTCGGATCCTGTTGGATAGACCGAAGTACTTGTCGCTGTGGTCGAACTTCCTGCTTCTATCGCATCGGTACAGCCGTCCCCATCAGAGTCTAAATCTAGCTCATTCGGAATTCCATCATTATCGATATCTGACGCACAGAATTTTTCTATAAAATAAGCTTCTTGTGCCCACTGTGTACCTGTCGCTGAAATTCCGAAAATTCTATATTTCGTGTAGGCTGTTGTATTGTCAGCCATATTGAATTTTATCGAATTGTTTGTCGCGTTTATTGGAGCCGTATTGGCAACGGTTTGTGTGCCGCCAATATCCGTCCAATTGGTACCATTCCAGCCTTGCATTTTGAATGTACCACCTGCGACTAAAGCCGTTTGTCCTGGGTAATTTCCTAATTCAATTTGGGTTAATACTTTCGCTGCAGGTAAATCAAACTGTAAGATGGTTTGATTTCGGAAGGTATTTGCTGTTAATGCGACATAGGTTGTTCCATCCACCCCATCCACTAAGGCATTCAAACTTGTTGCGCTATTGCCATATGACCAAGTTACTGGCGAAGAAACGGTAATTCCAGTTTTGGACATGACTAAAGAAGCGCAGTTGAGCTCTTCGGTATCTAAAATACCATCGTTATCATCATCTAGATCAAATACATCACGAACGCCATCCGAGTCAGAATCTACACAAGCACTTTTTGCCGAACTTAATCCATAGGTAGAATAAATAGAGCTATAATTTACTACACCGGCCGTGTTGCTCTCGTAGGAATTTAGCAATCCATTTCCATTGCCATCAGCCCCCGTCGGATAAGTAGATGTGCTCGTAGCCGTTGATGAACTTCCCGCCTCAATCGCATCCGCACAACCGTCTCCATCCGAATCGAGGTCAAGGGAATTGGGAATGCCATCATTGTCGACATCGGTCAGACAAGTGGCTTCTTTGAAATAAATCTCCGTTGCCCAACCCGAACCTACGCTTGCAGCTACACCAAAAATTCGATAATATTTAAACGCTCTACGGTTGGCATCAAAATTGGCAATGTTCGAATTGTAGTCAGACAAGCCTCCACTCGCTGATGTTAATTCATTATTATAGGTTAATGTGCCTGAAACATCCGTCCAGGTCGTGTTGTCGCTACTACCTTGAATCTTATACGTAGAAGTAGTCGCGAATAATCTTTGTCCATTATAGTGACCTATTTCCAAATAGGTAAGGACTTTAGGACTCGGGAATTCAAAATTAAACCAAGGTGCATTACTCAAGGTTCCTGTCGGTGCACTTGCAACATATACGTTATTATCAACCCCATCAATCAAGTTATTAATGGTATTACTATTGTAGGTATAATTAATTGTTGAGGGCTTTGTAATAATTAAGCCTGTTTTGCTTGAAACAGTAAAGCTACAATTCCCTTCTACTGTATCTAATACCCCGTCATTATCATCATCTATATCCAAGACGTCACCCACACCATCGCCATCGGTATCAACACACAAATTTTGAGAAGCATCTGAGGCAATCGAATATGTCGTAGTACCCGAGTAATTTCCATTATCGGTCGATGTCTCGATGGAATTTACATAACCATTTGCACCCACGTTGCCTGTAACAAGAGCATTTGCAATGTTCGGTGTAGTCGTAAGCGTATTATTTACTCTATTTTGAATGGATGCACTCGATAAGCTTCCCGTGATACCTGATTCTTTGGCATCTGGACAATTATCGCCATCGGAGTCTAAATCTAAACTATTTTGAATGCCGTCACCGTCTGTATCCAAAGGAGAAGCGCTACATTTTGTGAAGTCTTTAATACCTATTGCGATGCTGCAAAAACCTAGGTCGGCAATGGGAAGCGCCAACTTATGCATAGTACCAAATCCTTTCAAGCTAATAATTGTCGCACCTTCAGTACCCGTTAATTGATTCGAAGAATTGTACACGGTATTCACCCCTGTCCATTCTACTTGATAAGGAACCGAGGTATTAATTTGAACAGAGCGAACTGGACTTGAAGCATTATTACCGATTGAAGTAAATGCAAAGGTTGGCGCACCTACAGGCTGGCTGTACGTAATGGTCATATAACTCACAGAGCCGTTCGCTAAACTTGGATTCGCACTTGAAGGAACACCGTAACTAGCTGGCAAAGTCCCTCCACTATACATTTGACTCTGTGTAATCAATCCGCCTTCAGGCTGGTCAACCCGAACGTTGATTGTATTACCCCCAACGACAATCGTCCCGAGTGCAACTTTATCAAAAATCGATTGCCATGTGACCCAATTATACGTTGATGCAGTAGGGCAATTCGGATAATCTTCCACAAAATCAGTTATACCATCATTGTCATCATCGATGTCAACAAAATCCGCAACACCATCCGCATCGGTATCAACACAGGCTCTAATTAAATTAGAAGTGCTGTATTGGTAGGTATAGGTTCCGGAATATAAACCACTTTCCGTTGCCGTTTCAATCACATCGGCAAAACCGTTCAGCCCATAATCACCCGTGGTTCCTACGATGGCATTGCTAACTGTTGTAGACGTTGTTGTATTACCTACTTTATTAACCAAAACCCCTGAATTCAATCCTGTGGTAATGCCCGCCTCAAACGCATCCGAACAGCCATCGCCGTCGGAGTCTAAATCCAAATGATTGGATATTCCATCGTTATCGGTATCAAGATCGTAACATCTAGTTTTGGATACAAAGCTCGCATCGCGTAAAACTACATCTGTCAGATTGGTTGTTCTATTGGAGCTAAACACGAGTTTATAATCGGCTAATTCTCCTTGAAAAGCGAATTTACTAACCCCATTTATTTTCACGTTGACATATCCTGTTGTGGAAATATCAATGCTCATTTCGTCGTTTGGTGTAAAAGTCTGCGAAAATGCCCATTGTTGGCCTAGGAAATAGCCATTCACCGTGGTGTTGTTCGGGTAGAACTTATAGCCCACATCCGTCCAGGTAGAAGGTGTTTGCGTTTTCGTAACTGGAATCAATCCCATCATGGCAATGCCCGTGGTCGATGCTATTTTAAACTTGAACGAAATAGGTAATTTCAAATTTTGATTGGAATAAGAAGAAATCCAACCCGTATTGGCTAAGGTAAATGCATTGCTTGTCGCCGAGGTAACTGCTGAACCCGTGTAGGTTAAGGCGGTTAGATCGGTGATGCAATCCCGTTGTTCTAAAATATCCAAAACCCCGTCATTGTCATCATCTAAATCGATGTAATCACGCACCCCATCATTATCGGTATCCGAACACACATTATAAGTAGCATCTACGCCATTCAGAAGATTGTAGGTTCCGGAATACACGCCATTATCGGCAACCGTTTCCAATGCATCAGCAAAACCATTGGTTCCCACATTCCCTGAATAAACGAAATTTGCAGTAATCTGGTTGGTGGTACCGTATTCAGCGGCATCCGAACAGCCATCGCCATCAGAATCTAAATCTAAGTAATTAGGCGTACCATCATTATCCGTATCTGTACAAACGGTCACAGCGGCGTTGGCTGGATTTGATAAACTGATATTCGTGAAAACGGTGGTGGTAAGTCCAGAAACGGCCAATTTATAATCAGAGCTAACGCCTTGAAATGCGGCTTTCTGAATGCCATTAATTTTCACGGTCACATAACCCGTCGCGGAAATATCAATGCGATAGTCATCTTGGGCTGTAGCCGTTTGGGTTGTATTATACGTGGTCCCAAAAGGTACTTGGACGTTGGTAGAAGTAAAGTAAAATTTATAGGCATCATCCGTATAATTCGTTGCCGTTTGCGTACCATTCGCAGGCAATAGACCAATCATTCCGCTATTCCCAATGGTAGGGCGCTTGAATTTCAATGAAATGGGTAAGGCAAAATTTTGCGTAGAATACGATGAAATCCAGGAGTTGGTATTGGATGAGGTAATGCTATTCGCCGTTTTGGCAGTAACAGCTGAACCAGAAAAAGTAAGTGGTGAAAGATTCAATCCTGTGTCATAGCACCCTACTTGCTCGATGCTATCCAATACTCCGTCATTATCATCATCGATATCAATCGGATCCGGTATCCCATCCGAATCACTATCTAAACACCCACTGACTGTACTTGAACGCGCAGCACTTGTATAGTAAGAAGTATATGCAACAACGCCCGATTCGGTTGATGTTTCCACAACATCTGCTAAGCCATTCGCTCCATAATTTCCAACAGATCCCGCAATCGCGTTCGGTAAACTTGTTGTGGAAGTTACCGCACCATTGGATCCATTTTTCACATCGCCAGACAAAAGTGTTCCGCTGACACCTGCTTCCTTCGCATCCGGACAACCATCGCCATCCGAATCTAAGTCTCGACCATTCGGTATACCATCGTTATCATCATCACAAGTAGGAGAAACAACAACACCATAGTCGCCATTAACAAATGTTTGACCGATAACGACTTGGCCCATTTGAAACGTGTTTGTCGAATTTGTATTTAATTCAATCGTATTAAAAGAACCATTGCGCAAGCGCATTTCTTCTAATGCGCCATAGGAGGTTCTGGAACCATATACTTTAACTCGGCCTACCTTATCGATATAAACACGGATAAGGGGTTTGCTTTTATTTCCTGCTATTGCCCAAACGGAAGTATAGGTCGTACCGTCTAAAAATTCAAAAAGGGCATCAGAAGGATACGAAGGCCAAAATTGTAGCTCTTGCGGATTCGTTAAATGCGTTCCATTAATTCGGACATTAAAGGAATTATCCAATGAAAAAACATTGACCACCAAGCCATCCGGTGCGGCTGGAAAGGTTTGGGAAGCGGATGCGCCATCCGTAACGGAATAAGACGCAGGCACGTACGTAAGATTATTGATATCAAATGGCGGACATTCCTCTGAATCAAGTACCCCATCATTGTCATCGTCGATATCATCTAGGTCAACTACGCCATCATTGTCTGTATCTAAACAAAGCACAACGGAAGATGACTTGGCAAAACTATAATTATACGATCCGCTGTAGATGCCACTTTCGGAAGTTGTTTCTAATGCATCAGCGAAACCATTCGATCCATAAGAACCATCTGCAATTGTTCCGACTACATTGGCTGTAGGCGTTAAGACACCATTCACTTGATTGGAAATCGTGCCGGTGTTTAATGTTCCCGTAACGCTCGCTTCGCGTGCATCCGGACAGCCGTCGCCATCGGAATCTAGATCTTGGTGATTAAGTAATCTATCCCCATCTACGTCATTTGTGCAAGTTGGCTTGGTATAGTAAGACGCCTGATAAGTCGGATTATGTAAATCAAAATAAAATTCAGAAGCAATTCCAGACAGAATATTAGCAGCGACGACGCCATAAATACGGTAATATTTATATTCCCCTTGATTGGTGGTCAACGTAAATTTATTGGAATTAGTGAGCGAAATTGCTCCGTTAGCCGTAATGTTCGTCGCATCTGTTGGAGAAGCTATAGCAGCTGTTAAATCGGTCCAAGAACTGTTATCGTTAGAACCTTGTACTTTCAAGCTCGCAGCAGTTGCCGCGAAAATTTGAGTCGCTGATGTTTTTTTAATATAAATCGCATCCAGACGCGTAGGGCGCGACAGCGTAATTTTAAATAATTCCTTATTTAATTGCGCTTGCGCTAAGGCTGTTGAAAACTGAAGCGCAGCATTTGATCCGCCAATTCCGTCTGTTAAAGCGGCAAAGTTGGTGTTCGGACTTAACGTATTGAGCTGAGAAGAAATTTGGGCAAAAAATGACTTATCCGCAGTATTCCATTCCGTTGAAGTAAAGAAACAATTTGGTGATTCAATCGCATCTAAAATCCCATCATTGTCGTCATCAATATCATTCAAATCATTTATTCCGTCGGTATCGGTATCGCGACAGGCTGCTAGGTTCGAGCTGATTGCAAATGGATCATAGCTTGAAGTATAATTAATAGTGCCATTATCTGCCACTGTTTCCAAACTATTGACCAAGCCATTTGTCCCTATTGTTCCCGTAAATGAATAATTAGCCGTGGTATTTGAAGTTGCTCCCGACTCTAATGCATCACTACAACCGTCACCATCTGAATCTAGGTCTAGGCGATTATCTATCCCATCATTATCTGTATCAATATCTGCACAATAGGTTCCAGCGTTTGCATAAAGACCTAATTCGCCCATTTGCATACCATTGGCTGCTTGTGTCCCTGCAGGTTGCGTTTTGTATACGAGAATTTTAATAGTTGTAATATTATTATAGCCCTTACTAAATGGATAACGTGCAGAACCTCCAATCATATTATCGATGGTCTCCGTTCCCATTAAAATGGGATTCAACACGGAACCAGTATATAATTTAATGTCCGCTTTGATGATATGATCACCCGCTGCACCATAGTCATTCACAATGGAGAAACCATCTGCATATAATGGATTTTGGGGCACTAAAGTAAAAGTGATTGGAGTAGCGGTAAAGTCATCTCCAGCAATGGGAGTAGCGGTAGTTCCTGGTCTAAATACTTCAACACCATTGTTTAAAACACCATCAATATAAATATCAGGAGTTGCTGGAACATACTGAGCTAAATAGGCTCCACCTGTCCACGAAATTGACTTCCAATAATCGGGTCCATAGAGATTGGTTGTTGCGCCAATCGTTGTACAAAATTGTTCAGAAGTATCTAATACGCCATCGTTATCATCATCAATATCATATATATCCCTAAGCCCATCACTATCAGAATCTAAACAAGCACTCGTTCGAGCATCTAACGCATAGGTTACGTAGGTTGAGGTATAATTAGGGATTCCATTATCGGCGGTGTTTTCTAACGTATTAACCAAACCATTCGTACCCGCATTACCTGTAAAAGCATAATTAGTGGTCGTGCTATTCGTTGCTCCAGATTCTAACGCATCCGAACATCCATCTCCATCAGAATCCAAGTCTAATCGATTGGGTATTCCATCGCTGTCGGTATCGCCATCATTACAACCTGCTAATAAACCAACCCAAGTATTTTGTGTTCCTGCCGTTTTGTAGAATTCAATCCTTTTAGCCGTATTAGGAATCCCAATTAAAATATTAGGCTCACTGTTGATTGCGCCATCATAGGATGTATTTCCCGCGGCGGTTAAAACAATTGATGAGCCCGCTGGATAGGTCGGGGTTACATAAGATCCTTTATCTAGGATATGACCAGCATTTAATGTGATTAGGTTATTTTGAAGATCATATACCTTTAAGGTTACTGCTTCACTTTGATCCAAATCAGCCACAGCCAATTTTAAAAGCTGATAGCTATTTGCTAATGTTATGCTTCCTGAACTTGTAGCTGCTAATTGTACAACATCAATATCGGTACCATAAAGTGTTGTGGAAACATTTGTTAGAGTTCCTGCCAATTTTATAAAATTAGCCGTATTGTTATCCGAAAATGTCGTTTCCGCCCCTGTAGCAACAGGTACAATTGCATTTAATGGAGAAATACATGATAGTTCATTATTATCGAGTACCCCATCATTATCATCATCAATATCTTGAAGATCACTAATGTTATCATTATCTGAGTCAGCACAAGTTGCGTAGGCACGCATTGTCGCATAAATATAGGTCGGCGTATAATTAACAACACCATTATCTGCGGTTGTTTCTAGGTTATTCGCTAAACCATTTGTTCCATAAGGACCCGCTGCAATCGCATTAGCAACGGTATTTGTACTTGTAACGGCACCATTTACGCCATTTTTCACAACACCTGAATTCAACGTTCCTGTAACTCCTGCCTCTACTGCATCGGTACAGCCATCGCCATCAGAATCTAGATCGTGTATATTATAAACGCCATCATTATCGGTGTCACAATCCAAAGGAGCCGAACCAGAAAATGCATCGTAAAAAGCCGGAGCAATTTTATTCTGATTAGTTGGATACCATGGCGCGCCCTGCGTAGGTGTACCATCTACAAACCAAGCAACAAAACGATTTTTATCTGTTGTGCCCGGTAATTGCTTCATTCCTGCAAGGGCGGACCCACTGACCGTAGGAGAATAAAATAGAATGTCATTAACAGCCACATTCAACATCGGGTAATAGTTGTTCCCAGCTAATGAATTGGTAGAAATTAGATTTGCATAGCTACTTTGCTGATTGAGAGGAAAGACTTCATTTGTTCCTGCATTTGCATTAGACAAACTATAATTTGTCCCAAACACCGTATTCAATAGGTTGACTAATCCACTTTGGTTACCTGCTACGCAACAGTTGTCTGATTGAATGACAAACGATTTACTTGTTTTATTTTGAATCGCCGCAGTTAATGCTGCCCAATGATTTGGATGAATGGCATAAAATGCTGCTCCACCAAAAATCACCATGTCGTATCCATCGTAGAAACCTGCAGGAACCGTTGCTGATTCTATGATATTGGATTGTACAATAGTTGCTCCCGGCGCCTTATTGTTATTGAACTCATTAAACAAGCTCGACCGCATGGTAGAAAAATCTTCATTGGACCCAGCAAATAGAATACGCTTGGCTGAAGGATTACACTCCGTTATATCCAGCACACCGTCATTGTCGTCATCAAGATCTATTAAATCAGACACACTATCTCCATCTGTATCAACTCCTGTACAAGTATTTAAATTAGCGGATAAAGCATAATTTGAATATGATGAGGTGTAATTTAAAATTCCGCTTTCAGCAACTGTTTCAATCCCGTCGGCTAATCCATTTGCACCATAGGAATTTGCAAGACCTGCAATTGCACCGGCAACACTGGTTGTTGTTGTGACAACTCCACCGTTAGCTCCGTTTTTAACGTCCCCATTGCGTACGGTACCCGTAACGCCTGATTCTTTCGTATCAGGACATCCATCTCCATCAGAATCTAAATCAAATTGGTTAGATAATCCATCATTATCCGTATCACACACTTCATATAAGGCATCAGATGAAACTGACACACTAACATTTTGCATGGGTGACGCTACGCCAGTATTTTGAAATTGTAAATCCTGACTTGTAGCAGATGCGGTAAAAGTGATAAAACGCGTTTCCCAGCCGCAACCTAAACTAGGTCTGTATTGATCTATAACTGTCGCGCCTAATTTAACCGATATTTGTCCTAATGCAGCAGTAGCAGCAAACTTGGCATAATACACCTTGAGCATATAGGTCTTGCCAACCACTAAATTATTGAGTGTAGTTTTAAATGCTTCTTGTGTATTGGAATAGAAGCTAACCCATGAAGTATGACCATTCGGTGCAGCAGGCGCAACACCTGAACAACCGCCAATCCAACCACCGTAAATGGATGATACAGTAGTTGCAATGTCAGGAGAAGAATTCGCAATAGTCCAACCTGTTGGAACTGTATATTCTCGAATACCTGCGATGGTATTAGTAGCTGGCAATGCAATAGACGAATTACAATATTCATTTGTATCCGGAATTCCATCATTATCATCGTCAATATCAACGGAGTTAATAATACCATCCCCGTCGAAGTCGGCAGATGGAGCTGTGTTCTGACCAAACACATTTGTACTAAAACAAAAAGCTAGAACAAAGAATACTAAGATCTGCGCGAGTGCAAACCGAAACGTTTTTACGTGAACGTTCTTCATACGGGGCATACATTTTTTTAAACAGAGTGGTGCGCGTAGAACCCGGTAAATGGAAATTACGGCAAACAAAGAAATAAAAATGAGCCTAAGGGATGTGTCAAGAAAAATGAATCACACAAAAGTTGGACTAATAAATTAACCTAATTTGGAGGTAAAATATTCCTTTGGCGTGCAGCCTTTGGCCTTACGGAAGGCTGTGTAAAAACTTTGACGGGAGCCAAAGCCAGATGCTTCTGCGATGGACTCAATAGAAGATTTTTGCAAGATTTGTGGATCCATCAACTTTTCTTCAATGTATTGAATGCGGTAATTATTTAAGTAATCCCGGAAACTCATGCCAAAATGAAACTTGATTGCTTGTCCAATCAGTCGGTGTGGATGACCCGTCAAAGAACCCAATAATTCCGCTGTCAATTGGGAATTTAGAAACACCTCCGTGGTTTTGAAATATGCTTCTACCTTCTCCGCTAAGGCCACTAAACGCACTTCCTCATCAGAACTTAACGCTACTTCTTCTTTTTCCGGACCGCGCAAATTTTTCGCAAGGATATTGACATCCAATAATTGGGGATTAATCGCTAAGTAAAACAAGTGAAAAACGAACTCCGCAATGAGCAGATAATCGGTGGTAATAAAAGATGATTTCCCTGCGTCAGTGTAGATGAAAAGATACCATAAGTAAAAAATGGTACAGAACCGAAAGAGCAAAATCCCGATGACCCAGAAATGGAAAACCCCTTTTTGGAATAATACCTCATTCTGCTTATCTCGTCTAAATCGCACATAATAATACACCATCGCGATGTAGAACACAAAGTACATCCCCAGTTTCGCATACACGTGGTAGTAAGGATCGAACCACAAAAAGCGCGGATTGTAGGCAAAATAATCCCCCTGTGCGAGCATCCATTTTACCTCCTCAATTTTCACCTCTTTGGAACTCAAGTAATAAGGCGTGTTCTCAATGAGTTGCAGAACAAAGGGCAGGAAAAAGATCAAATGCATCCATTTGAATCTTGCGCGCGGATGTAGCAGATACCACAGAAACATAAAGTTTAAGGGCGGTAAAGTGTAAAATAACGGAGCGGAAGTGCGATAGAAATAAGGCGTTTTGACAATAACTTCCGGCATTAAATAATAGGCCGCCACCACTAAATAGGCAAGGATTAAAAACTGTACCGCCAAGATTTTAGCGACGACGAGGTTACCTTTTCTGAACAAAAAATTTAAACCAAATAGCAAGCACAGCGAGCTTACCAAAGAGAACAGGTACAAGGATCCGGCGTTTGACATTTAGAACAATTGAATGATAAGCTAAATAACAAAAATTGGACAAGTGCATCTGTAACATATTGCGTATGCAACAAAAATTGGACAAAAATTATTCTGCGTCTTTCTGAGCGAAAAAAGCGGCCGGAGTCATTCCGTGGAGCTTATTTATGGCATTATGCAAGCCTTGCCGCGATCCAAATCCCGCTTGTTCTGCCAACATGTCCTGCGACATCCCCCGCCATGCATCGTGTTCTTTGCGTTGTGCTAAGATGTAGTTGATCCGCCAGGAATTGACAAAATCTGGATAGTTTAATTCGTAGATATATTGGGTCGTACGCGATAATTCTCGGGCCGAAATACCCATTTTTTTCGCAGTCGTTTCCAAGCTGACATCGCCCTGCAAAAAGGGTTTTTCCTTGGCAAAATGGTCCTCGATCCTTTGCGCATATTGCTCATACTTGTTGAGCTTTTCGGCATCCTCATCGGGTTCCGGAAGTCGCTGTGCGGGATCCAGGCGGCCAACAAGGCTTTGGAAAATTGCAGGGTCCAACAAGGAAGGACGGAATAATACGACGCCTAAATTCAAGAATGCCGCCAAGTGCATCAGGAGATCCGCATAGGAGAACTTTAAATTATTAAAGCCAATGATGCCCATTACATAGGCGATAATGAATACAATGGATAGTAGACTTAGGCTCGTGTAGGCAAGCAACCAGTTGATGACAAAGCTTCGCTTGTAGCTATTTTTACGGATGAAATGGAGGACCAGGAGAAATGACGCGATTGCATTCAGCGTGGTATAAATTACCTTTAATATCGCCATCACTTGTGGCGAAAAGTACATCACACTACTCTTAAATTTAATCAGCGATTTTGATTGCATAATTAACTCCACTTGCTTCACTTTATTTTCAAGTGGCCCAAAATAGAACGGCAACAACTCAGCCGTATGCAACACAAATGGAATGAATAACAATGTGTGCCAACGTTGCCATTTACGCTGCGGAAATAACATAAAATAAACAAATAGCAACCCGACCGGAGGAGCTAAAAAATGTATGGGGGATTGTAAATTACAAAACTGCGGATACTGAATTAATCGGCCTCCCGTTGCAAAATAGGCTGTAATTATTCGAAAGCAAAAAATCAAAAAATACAAACCTAAAAACTTGGACGCCAAGATGCCTTTCTTCGTAATCAGGTGTAGGCCAAATAATCCCACGAGCGTGGAGATCACGAAATCATAAAAGAGTTCTACGATGGTTATCAAGCGCGTTTTGTTTAGATGAATCAGCCCCCAAAGGTAACTTATGTGCTTAGAAACAAAAAACCCAAACGAAAATATCGCTTGGGTTTTGCTACTCCGTGTTCTAAATTATAGTCTTTGAGGCTTAAACGTCCTCCTGAAATTCGGCACAATCGAAAAAGATCTCATCGCTTTGTTGAAATCGCTCCCAGCGGAGATCAAACAAGGCCAGCTCCTCTTCATTCAATGTCAACTGAACATCCAAGTTTTTGCCATCTTCATGAAAAAAACGAATGCTTAACATTTGCCGATGAGCATCGTACTTTTTATCCAAACGGGCCAACCGGGATGCCATCAAAAAACAAATCCGATTACGGTCTCTAATTCGATAACATTTCATGTATTCGCTGTTAACGAAAGCAAATAAAACGATGCTTTAGGACAACATCTGTCAAATAATTCGAGCCCGACAATTTTTGGACAAGAAATTTTCCATGTATATCAGCCATAAATCGGATATTTGCCATTCGATATATTATTTAAGATGCGCAAACTCCTATTCGTCATTTTTATCCTTGTAAGTGCCTCTCTAAAAGCACAATACAAAATATCCTTGCAAATTTCTGCCCCCAAAGATAGTGTCGCCTACTTGCGCGGTGTCGTGTTTGATGATAAAAATTACTTCCCCAAAGACACCGTCCGCATTAAAAAGAATGTTGTCACACTTCAGTCGAAAAACCCGATTGTAGGCGGCATGTATTATTTGCAATTAGATAAAACGAAGCAACGCTACTACTTTATATTAGAGAATAATGACAACCTAAGCCTGAACATTCGCAGCGGCGAAATACAATCCAATAACTCCCGAAATCAAGTACTCTTTCAATACCAAAAGCTAGAAAAATCCTTTCAGGTCATCGACTCGTTATATGCCGCGGAAGTCGCGCGGGGGCGGAAATTCAATTATGCCGACAAGGCCGCATTCTTCAAGGATAAAACTGCTGCCTTAAGTGCCTTTCGGAAAAAGGCTTTACCCAAACTGAATCCATCTGAAGTGCTACACATCTACTTTTCTGCACTCAATCGCATGGATGCCTCGGTTCCGGATAAGAAGAACTATGCAGCACGAACGGCATTTCTAAAAGGATTGGATTTGAATACCAACAAACTGCTATTCATTCCGACCTACAAAGAACTCGTGAGCGAATACATGGGCTACTTCCCTACCCAGGCAGATTCGTTGATGAAAGGCGTCGATCAAATTCTCACACGGGTAAATTGCCAGTCGAAATCCTATCCCTACGTTTTCAATTACTTCGTCCAATTAATGCGCAATCGGAACATTCAGAACAACACCGAAGGCTTCGTAAAATTGGTGAAAAACTACGTTGAAAAAGGATCATGCTCCTTCCTCGATGCCACTCGAAAGAAAACCTTAATCGAGGATGCAGCACGCATGAATACCGTGGCCACCTTAGCGAAAAGTCCCGCGATTAGCCTACCCGATACGGCAGGAGTCACACAAGATTTGCATGCATTTGCCGCCACATTTGATTATACTTTATTGGCCTTCTACGCACCCACCTGCGATCATTGCCAGAAAGAAGTCCCCGAAATGGATAGCACAATGAAATTGATTGAAAGCCGATTAGGGCTATCCCTGGGTCGCTTCTACGTCTGCAACGAACCCGGCGTTCCCAAAGCTACCTGGCAAAAATTCATCACCGATTATAAAATCACCACGAAAGCCAAACACGTAGAATTGCCCTCCGTTTCCGAGATCCGTACACAATACGATGCCTTCTCAAATCCTGTGTTTTTTCTCTTGAACCGCGCAGGTGAAATCGTCGCAAGGCGAATTAGCCCTACCACCCTGCGAAAGTATTTCGCGGAGATACAGCGGCAGCGACTAAACACAAAACTGTAGAGACGCGATACCTCGCGTCTGTTTTCTCTTTGGCAAACCTTCCAGGATTGCCAAAGTTTGAGACGCTTTTTCTGCGTCGATTTCCCTAGGCTGTAGAGACGCGATACCTCGCGTCTAAAAACCACAAACTGTAGAGACGCGATACCTCGCGTCTAAAAAAACTACCAACATCTTACGTCCAATGTCAGGTGTCTAGTAGACGCGAAGTATCGCGTCTCTACAAAACATCCATTTCAATCAATAATCGAATAAACACTTTGCGTTAAACGAACTACCTTTGGCAAACCTTGGAGGATTGCCAAAGGTTAAGGTGAAATTTATTATATTGCCCCGCAAACCTATTCAACATGAAACACCCCATCGCGATGAACCTGCTCGTTTTCGGGCCGGAGATGGATCAAAACGTATTATCCGAATTAGCCTTTATCGCCGAAACCGGCTATCAAGGAATCGAAATACCTATATTCAACACGGATTTAGCGCATTGGGAGGCCTGGAAAAATGAGGCCAACCGACTAGGCTTACAGATTTTTGCCTGTGGTATTGCAGGGCCCAGCGAGAACCTAATTTCACCAGATCCTGCCGTTCGAAAAGCGGGTTTGGATTACATCAAAGCCACTATTGACATCGCAGCATATTTAGGTTCCCCCTATCTTTCTGGACCGATACACTCCGCTTTAGGAGTCTTTACCGGGAAGCCCGCGACGGAACAAGAAATCAATTGGGCTGTGGATGGCGTCACGGAAGCGGCCAACTACGCCGCAGAAAAAAACATCACGATTTGCCTCGAATACCTGAATCGTTTTGAGAGTTATTTGGTATCCTGTGCGGATGAATTATATGCCTTGGTGGGAAAAATCGACCATCCAAATGTGCGCATCATGTACGATACTTTTCATGCCAACATCGAGGAAAAAAACACCTCCGAAGCATTGAAACGCATCGCCAATAAAACACCCCACATCCAAATTTCCGAAAGCACCCGTGGAATTTTAGGACAGGGGCAGGTAGATATTGCCGGACTCCTCCTTACTTTAGATGAATTGAATTACCAAGGTTGGATCGTTGTCGAATCCTTTGGGATGAAACTGCCGGCAGCACATATTTGGCGTAAAATGTTTGAGAGTGAGCGGGAATTGATCCGTGAGTCGTATCGGTATTTGATGTCGATCGGCTAATTGCTCTTTGGCAATCCTTACAGGTTTGCCAAAGTTTGAGACGCTTTTTCAGCGTCGATTCCCTAGGCTGAAGCCTAGGGTTATATTGAAAAAGAAATAGACGCGAGGTATCGTGTGTTAAACAGCTCTTTGGCAATCCTTACAGGTTTGCCAAAGTTTGAGACGCTTTTTCAGCGTCGATTCGTGATGAGTGAAAAATAAAAACTAGACACGAGGTATCGCGTCTCTACCTAATAAAAATAATGCGCGCAGCGCAGCATAACCTAAACCTATGAAAAAATACAACGTAGCCATCGTCGGCCTGGGATTTGGAGCGGAATTCATTCCCATTTATCTGAAACATCCTTTGGCAAATATGTATGCCATTTGCCAACGAAACGAAGAAAAACTCAATTCAATCGGCGATGCATACGGCATCGAAACCCGTTACACGGATTTTGAGAAATTGATTCAAGACCCCAACGTAGATGTCGTGCACATCAACTCGCCCATTCACTTACACGCTGAACAAACCTTGAAGGCCTTGAACGCTGGAAAACACGTGGCTTGTACGGTTCCCATGGCAACAACCGTGGAAGAATGCAAGGCGATTGTGGAAGCGAGCAAACGCATGGGGAAAAAATACATGATGATGGAAACCGTGGTCTATGCCCGCGAATTTTTATACATCAAAGAACTTTATGAGAAAGGCGAATTAGGGAAAATTCAGTTCCTGAAGGCATCTCACCAACAAGACATGGACGGCTGGCCGGATTATTGGCCAGGTTTACCTCCCATGCATTACGCGACGCACTGCGTAGGTCCGGTAGCTGGTTTATTACGTTTGGAGGCTGAATACGTGTCATGTTTCGGTTCAGGAACGATCCGTGAGGAGCTGATCCAGCATTACAATTCGCCATTTGCCGTAGAATCTGCGCACATCAAATTCCGTGATTCGGATTTAAGTGCCATGGTGTACCGTTCGCTGTTCGATGTAGCTCGCCAATACCGCGAAAGTTTCGAGGTTTACGGTTCCAAAAAGTCGGTCGAATGGCCGTTAATCGAAGGAGAAGAATTGGTCGTTCACACGGCCAAAAAACCGGAGCCCGAAATTCCATCGAAAGTTCCTACGCCTGATTTCGCCCATTATTTACCGGAAGAAATCCAAAAATTCACCACCAAAGGTGTCTACGACGAGGATGACAATACACACTTATCCTTCACCCAAGGGGGCGGACACGGTGGTTCTCACCCACATTTGGTGAACGAATTCCTACAAGCTTTGGCCGCGGATCGCGATCCATTCCCGAATGCACCAGCTTCGGCCAACTGGACTTCTGTCGGCATTTTAGCCCACGAATCTGCCCTACAAGGTGGTAAAATCATTGAAATACCTAAATTTTAAGCCATGCGTTTATTGCTGATTGCCTGCCTTTTATTGTCTCAAATAACGTTGAATGCTCAGACCGGGCGCCGACTAGAACTCCTCTTTTTGGGAGATAAGGGACACCACAAACCATTTGATCGCTTGCCGGCATTGCAGTCGGCGGTGGGTGTCAAAGGAATGAACATCACCTATACGGAATCGTTGAAAGATTTGAATCCGCAATACTTGAATAAGTTCGACGCCTTGATCATTTATGCGAATCACGATTCGATTCCAGCCGCGCAGGAAAATGCGTTATTGGGGTATGTGGCAACCGGCCACGGCTTGGTGGCGATACACTGTGCATCTTTCAACTTCCGTAATTCGAAGGAATTTGTGAAGATGGTGGGCGGGCAATTTTGGCGCCATGGCATGGATTCGATCCGCGTGAAAAACGAGGCGAATACAAACGTCCAAATTAAGACCGTGGACGAGACGTATTTACACGCCTATTTACAGCCAGACAATCAGATTTGGCAAAGTCGGATCATTGGGCCGGAGCAGGCCAAAGATAAACCCGGCGCAAAGACAGAACCCTATACGTGGGCGCGCACTTTTGGGAAAGGAAACGTATTTTACACGGCTTATGGCCACGATGAAAGAACGTGGAATACGACCGGTTTTCAAGACTTGATTACGCAAGGAATTTTGCATGCCGTAGGTCCAGAGAAGCGGGCAATTTTGGCAGCACTCAACTTGCCAACCTTGAAATACCGCGAGGCAAATTTGCCGAATTACGAGAAACGCGAAGGCGCTCAATTGCAACAATTGCCCCTGAGCCCGGAGGAATCAGCCAAATTCATTCAGGTTCCCGTTGATTTCAACCTACAATTATTTGCGGCAGAACCGAATGTCATGCACCCGATTGCGATGGCTTGGGATCACAAGGGTCGTCTATACGTGTTAATTACCAAAGATTACCCGAACGAGCGAAAAGAAACAGGCGGAAGCGATTACATCTTGCTTTGTGAAGACACGAATAAGGATGGGAAAGCGGATAAATTTACCAAATGGGCGGATGGTTTGAGTATCCCAACCGGCATGGTTTTTGCGAATGGCGGGATGATTATTTCGCAGGCGCCCCACATGATTTTCTTGAAGGATACGAATGGCGACGACAAGGCCGACGAACGCAAGATTTTGTTCACGGGTTTTGGCACAGGCGATACGCACGCAGGTCCATCGAATCTACATTATGGATTTGACAACTGGATTTGGGGATGTATCGGATATTCCGGATACAAAGGAAAAGTGGGTTCGGATTCCTTGCAATTTGCACAGGCATTCTTCCGTTTCAAACCCGATGGTTCGAAAATGGAGCACATGACAACAACCTCAAACAATACCTGGGGATTTGATTTCAATGAAGCAGGAGATGTGTTTGGTTCAACGGCCAACAATGCACACGGTTGGTACATGCCCATTCCCCATCGCAACATCTGGCATGCGCCGATGTCCTTGAACGGTTCCAAAAATACGGATACGCACAAAGACATGCGGACAATCACGCAAAAGGTGCGCCAAGTGGACGTTTTTGGTGGGTTTACCGCAGCAGCAGGACATAATTTTTACACGGCGAGGGCCTTTCCAAAGAGCTATTGGAATCAAATCGCCTTTGTTTCGGAACCAACAGGACACGTGATTCATCAGAACCGACAAGTTGCCAAAGGCTCTGATTTCAGTGACCAAGAAGCGTATAATTTAATGGCTGGAGCAGACGAATGGGTGTCCCCCGTGTTTGCACAAGTAGGTCCGGATGGAGCTGTTTGGGTCGCCGACTGGTATTCGTACATCATCCAGCACAACCCGGTTCCACAAGGATTTAAAAACGGTGGCGGTAATGCTTATGATACGGATTTGCGTGATTTCACGCATGGTCGTATTTACCGCATTGGATACAACAAAGCACCAGCATATACACCCGCGGATTTAAGCACGCCAGCGGGATGCGTAGCAGCCTTATCAAATAATAACTTATTCTGGCGCTTGACGGCTCAGCGATTATTGGTTGAGCGTGGTAATAAAGATGTGGTTCCTGCCTTGGTGGCACTTGTTTCATCGGCAAAAGTGGATGAAATTGGATTAGCACCGGGAGCGATTCATGCCTTGCGCACCTTGGAAGGCTTAAACGCATTGCCATTCGATGTAACTGTTAAAGCACTACGTCATCGCAGTGCTGCGGTACGTAAGCAAGCGGTGCAAGTATTGCCTCGTACGGAGGCTGGAGCGAAAGCGATTTTATTCAATGGCTTATTGAATGACCGAGATTCGTTGGTTGTTTTAAATTCCATTTTGGCATTGAGCGAGATGCCAAACAGTCCAACCATTGACGCAGCTGTGATGAAGAAAATTGCAGCAAGCCAACAAAATGAGGACCGATGGATCCCCGATGCCTTGACGGCTTGGGCGATGTCGGCAAACCAAAAACGCATCGAAGGAATCATCCGTACGGAAGGAGCGAAATCGGCACAAACAGTCGCGGAGAAATTAGCGAAAGACTTGAAAAATCCATCGGTAGATGGGTCGACCAACGGCATCGATTTAGTTGTAGAAGAAGTACAAGTGAAAGGTGGAAACTTCAAATTACGTGAAGGAGCAAGCTTTGTTATTCGGGTTAAAAACCGCGGAACGCAGGCATTGGCGAAAGAAATTCCGGTACCTATGAACATTAAAATTGAGGGAATGGGTAGTCGGATCGACATGGAATCGTATACCTTCAAGGATGGCATAGCACCAGGAGAAACGATTTCGGTTATCAAAGGAAACAATGGTCCATGGACCGGAAATTTAGGTTGGACCGCAGAAACCGCGGGCAACTATACCATGGAAATTGCCTTGGATCCGAAGGCAACAATTGCGGAATCGAACCGGGGAAATAATGCTTACCGACAAGCCATTACGGTCAATAACACGACGACTTTATCTACTTACATGGTGGAAAAAATCTTCCGTGCTGGCGCTACGGAGTGGACAGGCAACCAGGTTGTAGGCTATTTGCAATTGATCGGAAATCCTGAAAGTGAGGCCATGGGCGTCGCGTTGAAAGGAGCCGCTGGCACATGGAATGTGAAGCGATCTGCGGAATTAAGTGATGAAAGCAAGGCCTATTTTATGGCTTTGGCGGAATTAGTTCGTCCACAAGATTTAGTTATGTGGGAGCGTTTGGCGAATGCTTGGAAGATTGAAATTCCGAGTAGCGCTGCCAAAGGCAATGTCGTTAAGATCACGATTCAAACGATCAAGGAAGCGATGAAGTACAGCCCGGCGGAATTCAAGGTTCCGGCAGGTGCGACGGTGGAATTAATTTTTGAAAACGTCGATGCGATGCAGCACAACTGGGTATTAGGCGCTTTGGGAAGCCAAGAAAAAATTGGTTTGGCGGCAGATAAGATGATCACGGCGGCGGATGGCGCAGCGAAAAACTACATTCCTTCGATGCCAGAAGTATTGGCATTTACACCTTTGGTTGAATCCGATGGCCGCGTGAAAGTGGTTTTCAAAGCACCGAGCGTACCGGGTAATTATCCGTTCTTATGTACCTTCCCGGGACACTGGCGGATTATGAATGGGGTGATGAAGGTGGAGTAGAGGTAAGAGGTAAGAATTAAGAGTGAAGAGGTGGGGAAAGCTTTGGACAGACTCTTTGGCAAACTTTTCAGGATTGCCAAAGAACATGTAGAGACGCGATACTTCGCGTCTAGTTCCCAGGCTGTAGAGACGTGAACCTGCGCATCTTTGGCAAACCTTTCAGGATTGCCAATCAGCATGTAGAGACGCGATACTGCAGACTCTTTGGCAAACCTTTCAGGATTGCCAAAGTTTGAGACGCTTTTTCAGCGTCGATTCCCTAGGCTGAAGCCTAGGGTTATACTAAAAAAGAATTAGACGCGAGGTATCGCGTCTCTACAATACCTACCCAATTAGACGCGAGGTATCGCGTCTCTACAATCCCCTTCGGACTTCAGACTCCGGACTATTTCCCTCCGGACTAGTGACTAGCGACTTGTGACTATTTTCGTACCTTTGCCGCATGAAGTTCGAAATTGAAAAGTTAGACCCGAATTCCAAAGCACGGGCAGGGAAATTAGAGACCGATCACGGGGTGATTGAAACACCCATTTTCATGCCGGTGGGTACCGCGGGCACCGTAAAAGCGGTTCACATTTCCGAATTATCAAAACCCATCAATGCCCAAATCATTTTGGGAAATACCTACCATTTATACCTCAGACCCGGCCTCGATGTCATCGAAGCGGCGGGCGGATTGCATAAATTCAACGGTTGGGATAAACCCATCTTAACCGATTCAGGTGGCTACCAAGTCTATTCGTTGGCAGGAACCGGTCGGAAAATCCAAGAAGAAGGCGTCAAATTCAAGTCGCACATCGACGGCAGTACACACTTTTTCAACCCAGAAGGCGTGATGGATATTCAGCGCACGATTGGCGCCGATATCATGATGGCTTTTGACGAATGTACGCCTTACCCATGTACCTACGAATATGCGCGCAAGTCGATGGACATGACGCACCGCTGGCTAGACCGTTGCATCACCCGTTTTGATGAAACAACGCCTAAATACGGCTATAATCAAGCATTATTCCCGATTGTTCAGGGAAGCGTTTACTCCGATTTACGTAAAGTTTCCGCGGAATACATTGCCTCCAAAGGGGCCTTTGGTAATGCAATCGGTGGACTTTCGGTGGGAGAACCTGTGGAAGATATGTATAAAATGGCCGATGAGGTGACTGATATTTTACCGAAAGACAAGCCTCGTTATTTGATGGGTGTGGGTACGCCGGCGAATATTTTGGAAGGAATTGCGCTCGGAATCGATATGTTTGATTGTGTAATGCCTACACGGAATGCTCGAAATGGCATGATTTTCACGACACAGGGCTTTATCAATATCCGTAACGAAAAGTGGAAAAAGGACTTTTCGGTCATCGACCCATTCTTCGCGGAAGATATCCATGGTCAATATACCAAAGCTTATTTACGCCACCTGGTGCGCTGTGAAGAGCTTTTGGGGCCGATGATTGCAAGTGTATTTAATCTTCGTTTTTACCTATGGATGGTTGGCGAGGCCCGCAAGGAAATTCAAGCAGGCACGTTTACCGCATGGAAAAATCGGATGATTCCGCAGTTTATGAACCGCTTATAAGCATCAAGGAATAGGTAAAACCTTGCTTTCTTTGAAGCTAGAGAGGATCACCATCGTGGAAGTAGCGGCTACTTCTTCGATTTCGTTGATTTTTTCCAACATCAATTTTTGGTAGGTAGAAATATCTTTTGAGATAATTTTCAACATAAAATCCCCCGAACCTGTCACGTGGTGACACTCGATCACTTCGGGAATTTGGTTGATTTGACGCACGAAAGACTCCGTTACCTGCTTCTTGTGGCCCGTCAATGTCACTGTTACAAACGTGCTTACCCCCAAACCGATTTTATCGCGATCTACCTGCGCATGATAGCTTTGAATGATGCCCAAAGCCTCTAATTTCTTCACGCGTTCCAAGGTTGGAGCCGGCGATAAACCAATTTCTTTGGATAATTGGGCATTGGTAATCTTCGCATTTTGCTGAAGGATTTCCAATAATTTATGATCAATCTGATCTAGTTTGGTGATGCTCATTTGTTGATTTGAAAAAACAAAAATAAAGATTTTTTAAGGAATTTTTGCCTTAGGTCTTGCATAAATAACTTTAAGGTTCTACTTTTGTACCCACAAAACGCGAAAGTAGCTCAGCTGGTAGAGCGCGACCTTGCCAAGGTCGAGGTCGCGGGTTCGAACCCCGTCTTTCGCTCAAAACGAG
>JAGOAA010000039.1 GCA_017984215.1 Cytophagaceae bacterium | reverse complement strand
AGCATAGGGTTATAAAATTCGTCCAATGTCTAACGTCCAACGTCTATTGTCTAAATTCTTATAATTAATTCCGACGGAATTAATTATAAGAATTTAACATCACCGGCATCACCAATAACAAGATATCCTCCGCCTCATCTTGATCCGATGGGATGATTAATCCTGCCTTGTTTGGCTCGCTCAATTTAATGTCCACAAACTTCGACGATAAATTGCTCAATAATTCAGATATCAATTTCGCATTGAAACCAATCTCCATGTCTTTACCTGCGTAATCACATGTCAATGCCTCATTCGCCTCGTTCGAGTAGTCTAAATCTTCTGCCGATAATGTCAATTTATTGGCCGATAATTTCAAACGAATCTGATGCGTCGTCTTATTTGAATAGATCGAAATACGCTTCACCGAACTCAAGAACTCCAATCGATTGATTGTTAAGATCTCATTGTTTTCCTTTGGAATCGCGTTTTCGTATTCTGGGAAACGCTCGTCGATGATCCGACAAATCAACTGAAAGCTTTGGAAACTAAAGAAGGCATTCGATGAACTGAATTCCACCGTTACGGGTGTTTCATCGGATGGTAAGGTCGACTTCAACAATGACAATGCTTTCTTTGGCAAAATCAATGAACTGCTTCCTTCTGTCTTCAAATCCGTTCTGCGGTAACGTACCAAACGGTGTCCGTCTGTCGCCACAAAGTTTGTATGATCGCCCATCATCTGAATCAACACACCCGTCATCGCCGGACGCATGTCATCATTGGATACCGCTAATAAAGTATTGGCAATGGCCTCACCTAAGGTTAAGGCAGATAATGAAATCGATTGATTCTTCGCTACCTCTGGAATGCGAGGGAAGTCGATTGGGTTCTCGCCGCTCAACTTAAAACGACCGTTTTGTGTCGCAATTTCCGCTCCGAAGGTTCCTTGGTCAGCACCGATGGTTACCGGTTGCTCTGGTAAGCTACGAAGGGTCTCCAACAATAATCGTGCCGGCAATGCAATTGAGCCGTTTTCAAAGCCCTCAACTTCTAAGGTCGTTGTCATCACCGTTTGCAAATCCGATGCTGTTAACATCAATTTGTTCCCCTCCAATTCCACTAAAATGTTTTCCAAAATAGGAATGATTGGATTGCTCGCTACCACGCCATTGATGGCTGATAGTTGCTTCAATAAGACGTTAGAGGCTACTAAAAATTTCATTGCTTTTAATTATTGATTAATGTTGAATTCAGACCTTGAAGTTAAATCAATTTGACTACAAAGCCAAGTGTTTAAGCTCCGTATTTGCGCTTGCGGTAAAGAATTACCAAAAGACTGATTAGGATTCCAAAACCGACCGGAAAAAGCACATTCAAGAACTGATAATAGCTTCGTCCTTCCTGAACCTTTACCTTGTCCAAAGGTCTCAAACGGATATTTTTATTACGAGCCAATAGGGCCTTTTGGTCATCCAATAAATAATGAAATGCATTCAAAATAAAATCCCGATTCGCAAAGGTATGCTTCGCAAAGGGATCAAATCCCAAAGGCGTCGGCCCCTTCGTATTCGGATCAATTCCATTCAAGGCCAAATCGCCATCACCCACCACAATCAATCCGCCTGCTTGTTGGCCCTGCGCCACAAATCCATTCGCCAAGCTATCCTGTGGCAATGGCCGATTCGCAAAGATGGACTTAAATTGCCCTTCTAATAAATATGAAATCACCTGCGGTCCCGATGTATACTGCGCCGGATTAAAATCCTTTCCTGACGATGCAAAGGGTAGGGTAGCGGGTGCCTTTTGTGCTTGGGTATAGGCACTTGTCACCAACAATGGGGTTTTCTTCAATCCACTGCTTCCCGAAACGGTATCGATGCTCGATACGAATTTGCCATAGATTGCATCTAGGTTTTTGGTAATAACTGAGGCTGGATTTCCTGTCAATAAGGGGAATGCCGGCCATGGCATTAATTGTAAGTTGGCTTTGTTACCAAAGTTCCCAACTTCCAACGGAATCATGCCGCTCAATTGCGCGTCTTTCACCCAGTTGGCATTCAGCCGTAAACCATAGCGATACAACATCTCCTCCAGTCCTACATCCATCGGGGAACTCACCAAGCCTTGTCCTTGTATCGTATCCACTCGAACTCCTTCGAGAAAGAATATACCCTTACCCCCTTTGACTAAAAATTGGTCGATTTTAAATTGGTCTGTTGGACTGAATTTTCGATCAGGTTGGATTACACAAATGGCATCCAATCCATCCAAAGTCGACGAAGCACTTAAGTCGACGGGATATAAATCATAGCTTTTTCGTAAGGATGCAATCAAGCCTAATTGCTTGATGGCAGGAACCCGACTATAGTCTAAGAAGAAACCAATCTTTTTGCGGGCCGTGTCCATCAGGCTTTGGATGCCCTGCATGATCTCGTATTCGAGGCCTTCGACCGACTGGTTTAATACCTCTTGTGAGGACGCTAATTGGTTTCCTTTTAATAACAGAACTCCTGTTTTCTTATCACCTTTCTCAATCACCAAACCCGGGAAGACCATTTGTTGGACTTGCTTTCCACCCTCATTATTGACCAAATTCGTTGGAGGTAAGCCCAAAGAATCTAATTGGAATATTTGTTGCTCGCGTAATGAGGCATCCGGATAGGCTTCGTAGAGATCAATCGTCTCAATGCTAATCGTTTGCGGGCTGTTTCGCTGAATGTCCTGAAGGATGGCAAAGCTGGCTTTTTGAAGACGCTTAAAGCCCCCAGGAAGATCCTTGCCAGCAAGATAGACTTTGATGCGAATGGGGCCGTCTAAGGCTTGCAAGGTATTGATCGTAGACTCACTCAGGGTAAACTTCTTTTCTTCGCTTAAATCCCAACGAACGAGGATATACGGACTTGCCAGGAGCAATAATAGCCCTGCAGAAATAAATAGTATCCAAGCACGTATATTTTTCATGGCATCTAAACAAGAAAAGCATCCCTTCCAGAATGCTTTTCTCTTAATGGGTAAGTACTACTAATAGAACTTGTAACGCTGATCTACAATCTTAGCATTCTCTTTGATTGCCTCGTTGATGTAGAACGATGAACGTTGAACGCCCATCATTTGAATTTGATTTTTGTACAATGAGTAATCCGCTAATGCAGGAGCTGCAACACCGCCTGTTTTTTCAGCGATGAATACACCGTTGTCACCTACGAATACTGCACTACGTTTTCCGTTTTTCAAACCTGCAATACGTCCCAATGCAACAGCATCTGGACCTGCCGTGTTCAACATACCTGCTGACAATGTTTGATCTTGTACCGTTTCAACCAAAGCACCTGCACCGTATTTCTGTGCAATTTGCTCCAATGTACCTTTGATACCTGCTAATTTCTTCGAGATTTGCTCGCCTTTGATTTCGTTACGAACCAAAGCCGTCAATTCAATGCGGAAGTCTTCTACCTTCACGTTTTCTTTCTCCGTTTTACCCGTCAAGAATGCTACGATGTATTGGTTATCTTGCTCAAATACTTTCTTTGAACCGTCACCTACTGCGGTATTGTCATCAAATGCCCAACGAACGATTTCACGTGCGTTAGCCAAGTTGTTTACTGCCGAAGAGTTTTCTTGTAAACGATCTGCACGCATCATGATGATCGATTTATCTTTCTTCAAAGCTGCTTCAAAAGCTGCTACAGTTCCATTCGCATTAGCAAAAGCATCCGCTTGTGTGAATACTTTGTCCAATGTCGCTTGAGAAGGAGCAATCGTTTTGTTGATAGCTGCCAATTTATAGCTTGTGTTTGTTTTTGCATCCGTCACTTTCACAACGTGATAACCAAAATCTGTTTCAATAACACCTGGCATCAAACCTGTTCCATTAAAACCAAACAATGCTTTTTCGAATGACTTCACCATTCCGCCATTGTTTTTGAAATAGCCTAAATCGCCACCGTTTTGCGCAGTACCATCCATGCCATTCATTTGAGCTAATGTCTCAAAGCTTCCGCCGCCTTTAACTTGCGCTAAAATTGCCTCAGCACGTTGTCTTGCTTGTGCTTTCGCTGAATCCGATTTGTTGGCCGGTGCAATCAAGATATGACTCGCACGCATCGTGAACAAAGAATCTTTCTTCACGCCACCGTATTTGTAAATCGAATAAGTTAATCCTTCTTTGAATGGACCATAGATACCACCCACTTGGAATGTTGGCAACATCGTTTTTACCGCTGCTGGAATTTCAGCATAGGGCAATAAATATGGTGTGCGAACATCTGAATTCAACATGGCAAAAGCTGAATCGTTTGGTGCAACCGCTAAGTCTTTCGCTAATTTCTTGATTTGGGAATAGAACTCTGCTGTATCTTGTTTCGTAGGAATAACAGGGAACGTTGCGTATTGGATCGCACGTGTGTTCGTTCCTTTGAATTGATCTTTATGCTTAGCTAAATACTCCTCTAATTGTGCATCAGTTACTTTCACGGTTGTGTCAGCTACCGAGAAGAATGGAACAAATAAGAAACGCGCATTGAACTTCGCGTTTTGCGCTTGGTATTCTTTTTGTGCATCTGCTTGCGTTACATAATTCGATAAACGCAATAAGTTCTCGTATTTTGAACGAATACGATCTTGAGAAATTGATTTCTCAAACGCCGCCCAAGCTTGTTGTTGCTGTGCTGGCATCGTTTTTAAATTTTTCAAAAATTGGATCACAAACGTTTTGTCAAATTGACCCGTTTGTGGATTCGTGAATTGTTGGCGTACCGATGGGTGGATGTAATTTCCTTGAACCATGTCGATCAACTCCTCTTCCGAAACCTTTAATCCTAAAGCATCAAATTCTTTCTTGTAAGCGATATCCAAAACGAATTGGTTCCAAACTTGCTCACGAATAGAGGCAGCTTCTTGCTCAGATGGACCTTTGCCAGTTTGAGCAGTGTAATTAGCCGTAGCCTCTTCCACTTTCTTTTGGAAGTCTTGAATCATGATGCTTTCGCCCGCGATTTGACCTACTTCTTGTGAACTTGAACCGAATAAGGATGATTTACCTTGGAAAATATCACTTCCCACGAGAAATAACACTAAACTGATCGCGATAGCCGCTGCCGCAATTCCCGATTTCTCTCTAATTTTTGTAATTAATGCCATTGATACTATTATCTAATTGTTTGTACGCTTTCTTTTTCTTTTTATTGTCGACTTTATCTTGAACAAAAGAAACGCAAAATAATCACATTTCTAATGAAAAAGCAAGTCATTTGTAAACTAATCTAGCCTTTTAAAACGGCTCGTAAACTTTCAAGGAAACGATCCGCAATCGCTTGGTCAATTGCCAAACTTGGCAATAAACGTAAGGTGTGCTTTCCTGCATAGCCCATAAAGATGTGGTGCTGATGTAACAAGGCATCCCGAATAGGCCCCACAGCCTCTTCTAACTCGATTCCGATCATCAATCCACGACCACGCACTTCTTTAATGCCTGCCATTCCCGCTAGTTCTTGCTCAATATAGGCACCAATTTTCGTTGCGTTGTCCAATAGATTCTCCTCTTCCATGATATCCAAGACTACATTCGCGGCTGTACAGGCCAAATGATTTCCGCCAAACGTAGTTCCTAATAAGCCATAGCTTGCCTGAATATGGGGGGCGATTAACACACCACCAACCGGGAAACCATTGCCCATGCCTTTCGCTGTGGTCATCATATCCGGGTTAATGCCTGCATATTGGTGTGAGAAGAATTTTCCCGACCGACCGTAGCCGCATTGCACCGAGTCCAAAATCAATTGTGCTCCCGTTTCATCGCAACGCTGACGCAAGGCTTGTAAAAAGGGTGTTGAGGCTACTTGAATGCCACCAACGCCTTGAATTCCTTCTACAATAACTGCTGCCGTTTCTTCCGTAATGACATCCGATAATCCCTCGATTTGATTGAAGGGATGGAATTTTACATGGGAAGTATCGTTGATGGGTGCCACAATGCTCGGGTTATCCGTCACCGCAACTGCTCCAGCCGTTCTGCCATGGAAGGCTTTGGTAAATGATACAACCTTCTTGCGTCCCGTATGGAAAGAAGCCAATTTCAATGCGTTCTCATTCGATTCAGCTCCTGAATTCGTTAAGAATAATTGGTAGGTCGGGTAGCCCGAAATGCGGCCCAACTTCTCCGCTAATTCCGCCTGACCACCGATGACGATCGAATTTGAATAAAAACCGATGTTGGACAATTGTTCCGACATCTTCGCCACATAGGTCGGGTGGGAGTGACCAATCGAGATCACCGCATGCCCGCCATATAAATCTAAATATTCCTGTCCATTTTTATCCCAAACCGTGCTTCCTTGGGCTTTCACCAATTCGATGGGGTAGAGGGGATATACGTCAAATAGTTTCATGTTATCAGTCGCTAGTCTCTAGTCGCTCGTTTAAATTTTAAAGGTTCTTCAGGTTAAAACCTAGGGTTATTTTTTTTATAGCCCCGGACTTCAATCTAGGGATTCCTCAGGTTAAAACCTTGGGTTAATGTTTTTAGTAGCCCCAGACATTAGTCTGGGGGATCGGCGCAATGCGCCTTAAACTTTGGCATTCCTAATAGGTTTGCCAAAAAGTCCAATGTCCAACGTCTAACATTTTCATTGAAATAGACGCGAAGTATCGCGTCTCTACAAACCAACGTCCAATGTCTAACGTCTAATAGTCTAGAACCCTATCGCCTTCAATCCCAACCCTGCCGTTTCCGGCCAGCCCAACATCAAATTCATGTTTTGTACAGCCTGTCCAGATGCGCCTTTGATTAGGTTATCAATCACAGAGCTGATTAACAATTGGCCATCGTAAACTTCAAGGTGTAAAAAACATTTATTGGTATTCACCACTTGCTTCACATCGACATCCTTTGGACTAACGAAAACGAAGGGAGAATCTTGGTAATAGTTTTCATATAATTCAATCGCCTCTTCCTGTGTTCCCGTATAAGCGGTATAGACATTGGCCATGATACCACGTGAAAAGTTTCCTCGGTAGGGGATGAAATTCACCTTCGGTGCTGGAGATTTCGCTCCCAATACCATCCCGATTTCGGTTAAGTGCTGATGCGTAAAGGCCTTGTAAATGCTCACATTGTTGTTTCTCCAAGAGAAATGACTCGTATTTGACAAGGATTGCCCTGCGCCTGTTGAGCCCGTCACCGCGGAAACATGTACGTCCGATTTCAATAAACCCGCTTGTGCCAAAGGCAATAAAGCCAATTCAATCGATGTTGCGAAACAGCCTGGGTTGGCAATTTTAGTCGCCGACTGGATTTTTGACTTTTGGAATTCGGCTAATCCATAGACAAATCCCTCCGACTCATCCCGGAAATCCGTGCTCAAATCGACAATTTTGGTATGCCATGGAATCTCATTTGCCGCTAAGAATTTCTTCGATTCGCCGTGGCCTGAGCATAAGAATAGGACATCAACGGGGCTCAAATCAGCACAGAAACGGGCATTCGTTGATCCCAAAAGATCCGTATGCACATCCGATACCAATTTGCCTGCTTGTGAATTCGACATAATGCACGTCAAGTGTACATCCGGGTGATTTACCAAGATGCGCAACAATTCGCCACCTGTATAGCCCGCAGCGCCTACGATTCCTATTTTTGCCATTAGTTTGATTCGTTTACTTTCCGGTGAATCATCGTTTGGTTCGAAACGATTTTCGAGAATCCTCTCACATCATCGCCCGACCAAGCTTTATTCATCTCTCCATAAGCCCCAAAAGCAGATGACATCAAATCGAATTTCGATTCAATACCCGTCACTTGGAACTGATAAGGTGATAAAACAACGTTTACGGTTCCCGTCACATTGTCCTGCGTATCGGCTAGGAAGGTTTCGAAATTTCGCATAATCGGATCCAAGAATTGTCCTTCATGTAACAAGGTGCCGTACATATCGCCAATGTTTTGTTTCCAGTACAATTGGTGTTTTGTCAACACATGTTTTTCCAATAAATGGTGTGCCTTGATGATAATCAATGGGGCAGGAGCCTCAAAGCCCACACGGCCTTTGATACCAATGATCGTGTCACCTACGTGAATGTCCCGACCGATTGCATAAGCACCCGCGCGTGCAGTCAATTCACGAATGGCATCTACCGAACTTGGGTATTTCTCGCCATCGATTCCGACCAATTGGCCATATTCGAATTGCAAAGATATCTTGCTTGGTTTCGTTTCAGTTAATTGAGTTGGCCAAGCCTCTTCTGGCAAATAGCCATCGGACGTTAAGGTTTCTTTTCCACCGACAGATGTTCCCCAAAGTCCTTTATTAATTGAATAGGTTGACTTATGCCATTCTTGTACAACACCTTTTGATTTCAAGAAATCGATTTCGGCCTCGCGAGACAATTGCAAATCACGAATGGGAGTGATTACTTCACACTCGGGAGCCAAAATGCGGAATACCACATCGAAACGAACTTGGTCATTCCCTGCACCCGTACTTCCGTGCGCGATTGCTTTGGCACCTAATTTAGCTGCATATTTTGCCACAGCTGTTGCTTGGAAAACACGTTCAGCCGAAACAGATAATGGGTAAGTGTTGTTTTTTAACACGTTTCCAAAGACCAAATACTTAATGCAATCTTGGTAATATTCTTCTACGACATCTAATGTCACGTGTGAAGTCACACCTAATGAATAGGCTTTTTCTTCAATCGTTTTTAATTCCGCTGGCGAAAATCCACCTGTATCTACCAAAGCCGAGTGCACTTCCATGCCGCGTTCTTCGGTTAAGTATTTCACACAAAATGATGTATCTAATCCTCCACTAAATGCTAGTATTACTTTCGGCTTGCTCATATTTATTTGGATTTTCCTTTCTTGTGAAAAGGCATTAATAATTTCTCTTTAATTTTTTTCAATTGGGTGAAGTCGGCAAGGTTCTTTAAAAAGATCCATTTTTCATCTTTTTCTGGCGTTGCTACGGCTTGGTTTGGATCATAAATCATTCCCGTACACAAACAAATCTTACGTTCCGTGCGTGTTAGGATATCATAATTCACACAGGATTGACAGCCTTTCCAAAAATTATCATCTACTGGCAATTCCGAAAAGGTCGTAGGCTCGTAGCCCAAATCCGAATTAATCTTCATGACCGCTAATGAAGTCGTAATACCAATGATTTTAGCATCCGGAAAACGGCTACGCGATAATTCAAAAGCTTTGGACTTAACCGCTTTGGCTACGCCATATTGGCGATGTGAGGGTTTAACAATCAAACCGGAGTTGGCCACAAACTTACCATGTTGCCAGGTTTCGATGTAGCAAAAGCCTACGAATTCACCCGTCACATCGTCTGTTGCGATGATGGCTTTGCCCTCCGACATTTTTTCTTGTAAGTAGTCTGGTGTACGTTTTGCGATACCGGTGCCACGTGCTTTGGCAGATTCTGCCATCTCGTTGCAAATAGATTCCGCTAGGTCAAAATGGGCTTGACTAGCGATTTGAACAGTATATGAATTCATGAATGGAATCAAGTATAAATGAAACAAATAGGTAAATCAATCTTATAGGGGATCATACCCTAAAGATGAATCTTCGTCGTCGTAGTGACGTGACTACATACCTAATTGAATTATTTATCTTCATGTTCTTGATAAACAGCGTGATTAAACGCTAATTTTGTCGCGATAATAGGGGACAAATTTCAGTAATTCAACGGGGAAATCCCAACAATCAACTGATTATTTCATGGAAAATGATAATTCTTTAACTGCTGAAGCGTTGATTTACGCCTATACCTCGGGCGTTTTTCCCATGGCGGAGGCGGATGGAACGATCTATTGGTACCGACCAGATCCCCGTGCCATTATTCCGATTGATACCTATAAGCCTTCCAAATCCCTGAAACCGATTCTGAACCGGGGCCAATTTGAAATACGAATAGATACATCATTTGAAACCGTGATGCGTGCCTGTGCGGCTCCTCGTGCCTACGAGCAGGAGACCTGGATTTCGGAAGAGCTGATTCAGGCCTATGTTGATTTACATGCGATGGGTTTTGCACATTCGGTGGAGGTTTATGAGCAAGGTGACTTGGTTGGAGGATTATATGGCGTCCATATCGGTTCTGTGTTTTTTGGCGAATCGATGTTTATGAAAGTATCAAATGCCTCCAAAGTAGCTTTTCATTACTTAATTGAGATTTTGCGGTTCAATGACTTTGGTTTGTTGGATACCCAGTTTATAAACGATAACGTGCAACGCTATGGGGCAATAGAGATCAAGCGCACAGCTTATGAAAAGTTATTGTCCAAAGGTCTGCTCCGAGCCAGTGAATTTAAATTGCCAGCCAAATAGCCTAAATTTCAACTGAAAGGGCTAAATTGTATCAAATTTTACAGATTATGTCAAAGCCGATTCTCGTCATTAAGTTTGGTTCATCTTCCATTACCCATTCAAATGGGGATGTGAATGAGCAAACACTCGAGAAAATCGCGGCTCAGGTTTCAAGTCTGCAAGCAGAATATTCCATTGTATTAGTATCCAGTGGTGCCGTGGCAGCCGGAAAAGCTTCTTTGAAACAATACAAAGGAACTTTGTCGGAGCGCAAAGCCGCCGCCGCCGTGGGTAATCCTTTGTTGATCGCCAAATACAACCATTACTTTCAAAAATACGGTATCTCCATCGCGCAGAGCCTTTGCGAACGCCATCATTTTTCGAAACGGGAATCTTTTCTACAATTGAAGGAAACGTATCAAGAGCTTTGGCGCAATGACATCATTCCCATTGCGAATGAAAACGATGTTGTCAGCAATGTGGAGTTGAAGTTTTCGGATAACGACGAGTTGGCGACCTTAATCGCCACGGGATTCGGAGCTGAAAAATTGTTGATCTCTACATCCGTGGGTGGTTTGTTGGACGAGCAAGGACAAATCATTCGACATGTCCCAGAAATTAATGCGTCCATTTTGGATGTGGTCAATACAGATACCTCTAGTACGGGTTTGGGTGGGATGATTTCCAAACTAACATTTACCCGTTTAGCTACGAGGATGGGAATCAAGGTTGTGATTTTCGGACTGGATCAAGCCAATGGGATCATAGATGCCTTGCATGAAAATATCGGAACAGTCTTTGAACCACAAACGGCTACCTTGTCTGCCCGACAAAAATGGTTGGCCTCTGGCAGTGTCATCACAGGCAGAATTGTATTGGACAAAGGTGCTGTCAAAGCTATCCAAAATCGCAAGAGTTTATTATCGGTCGGTGTACTTGAATACATCGGCGATTTCGAAAAAGGGGAGGTGGTCGAGATGCTTGACCCTCAGCAAAATCCGGTGGCAGTTGCCCGTGCGCGCTATTCCAAAGCGGAGCTAGCTAATTCATCTGAAAGCAAAGAAGTTGCGAATGCGGATGATATAGTGGTCTATTAGACTTTGGACGTTAGACATTAGACGTTGGACATTAGACGTTGGGCGTTGGACATTGGACGTTGGACTTTAGACGTTGGAATCATTTGTGTAGAGACGCGATGCTCGCGACTAATATTATCACCTTGTTGATAAAATTGAATCTTTATCAATTTTAATTCTCATGATTATTTGAATTCATTCTTTCTTTGTTCATGAAGAAAAAAGAAAGGAAAGTTGAGGATTTGCTCGTTTGGCAACAGGCCATTTCTGTTACGAATGCAATTTATTTGCATTTTAATTCATTGCAAGATTTCGGTTTTCGAAATCAAATTCAACGTGCAGCAGTTTCCGTTTCTAATAATATTGCTGAGGGATTTTATCGAAAATCTGACCGTGAATTTAAGCGTTTTCTTACTATTGCTCTCGGTTCAATGGGTGAACTTAAATCGATGTTGATTCTCGCTGTTCATTTGAAATATATATCAGGAACATTACAGTCGATATTGACGGATCAACTTAATCAAATAGGCAAGATGATTAATTCGCTTATAAATTACCTGGGGCGTGAAATAGAAAGATCTAAATGAAAAGAGACGCGAATTTCTTCGCGTCTCTAAAATAATAGGATTCGACGTCCAATGTCTAAAGTCCAACGTCCAAAGTCCAACGTCCAAAGTCCAACGTCCAACGTCTATTCTATAACCACCGCTTTTCCACTCTCCACATCTGCCTCTACGGCTTTATATTTAACATTTTCCTTAATGCTTCCATCTTGGTATTGTACCGTTACCCGTTGGTTACGATCCGCGATTTTAATCGCTTGACGTGGTGCAACGCGCTCCGCTTGACCTGCCGATGGATCATGGTAACCTGGTTCGTCTTGTGCTCCAGCTAATCCTCCCAATAAAGATGATAAAGCCTCGTCTTTGCTCATTTGCAATTTAGGTGCCTTCTCTTTCGGTGCTTTTGGCGCCGTTTGGTTTGTCGATTGCGCCGCTGGAATTTCCGCCTTAATCACAAAGCTGATTGTATCGGAATTCACGCGCGCCACAAAACGCTGGAATAAATTAACCGCCTCAAATTTGTAAATCAACAATGGATCTTTTTGCTCAAATACCGCATTTTGTACGGATTGCTTCAAGTCGTCCATCTCACGTAAATGCTCTTTCCACTCTTGATCAATCAAGGTCAACGTGATGAATTTCTCCATCTCCGTAATCACTTCTTTTCCTTGACTCATCAACGTTTTGTCAGCATCTACCACAACGCCTGTGACCATTTGGCCATTCGAGATCGGTACCTGAATACCTGAGAAACCTTGACGTTTCGCTTCTTCCGCTACCTGAATAACTTGGTGAGCAATAGCCTCATTCTTCGCCTTGTAATGTAATTCCGCTGCTAAGAACAATTGCTCGGTGCGCTTGTCTACCGCCAAACGATTGAACTCCTCCGCCGTGAACGGTGGCTCCATGCCCAATAATTCAATCACTTTGAATTCAAGCTCCTCGTAATTCGAATAGCTTGTCGTAATGTCTTGGCATACATCAAACAAAATGTTGATGATGTCCAATGATAAGCGCTCGCCCAACAATGCATTTTGGCGACGCTTATATATCGCATTCCGTTGGTAGTTCATCACGTCATCGTATTCCAATAAACGCTTACGAATACCAAAGTTGTTTTCTTCTACTTTCTTCTGAGCACGCTCAATCGAATTCGTAATCATGGAATGTTGAATCACTTCACCTTCTTCCATGCCCAAACGATCCATCACTTTCGCAATACGATCCGAACCGAATAAACGCATCAAGTTATCTTCCAAGGATACAAAGAACTGTGATGAACCCACATCTCCTTGACGTCCCGCACGACCGCGTAACTGGCGATCGACCCGACGAGATTCGTGGCGCTCCGTACCGATGATCGCTAAACCACCCGCGGCTTTTGATTCCGGACTTAATTTAATATCCGTACCACGACCAGCCATGTTGGTTGCGATTGTTACTTTTCCTGATTGTCCAGCTTCTGCAACAATTTCAGCCTCTCTTGCATGTTGTTTAGCATTCAAGACATTGTGTTGAATCTTACGGATATTCAATAAACGACTCAATAATTCCGAGTTTTCAACCGAAGTCGTACCCACCAATACCGGTCGGCCGGCTGCAACCAATTCCTGAATTTCCTCCGCTACGGCATTGTATTTCTCACGAACCGTGCGATACACTTTGTCCTCATGGTCTTTTCGTTGGATCGTACGATTCGTTGGAATCGAAACTACATCCAATTTGTAAATTGTCCAGAATTCACCCGCTTCTGTTTCCGCCGTACCCGTCATACCCCCTAATTTGTGGTACATACGGAAGTAGTTTTGCAACGTAATCGTTGCATACGTTTGAGACGCATCCTCCACGTTCACGCCTTCTTTGGCCTCAATCGCCTGATGTAATCCGTCTGAATAACGACGGCCTTCCATCACACGACCCGTTTGCTCGTCGACAATCTTAACCTTGCCTTCCACCAAGATGTATTCCGTATCTTTTTCGAATAGGGTATAGGCCTTTAATAATTGGTTGACCGTGTGAATGCGTGATGCCTTCTCATTGTATTCCAATATCAATTGCTCCTTTTGTGCCAAACGCTCCGCGTCCGACAGGTCCTTATTCTTTTCAATTTTATTTAAATCGATCGACAAGTGTGGCAAGACGAAAAAGTCAGGATTCTCCGTGTTTCCACTCATAAAGGCTAAGCCTTGTTCGGTCAATTCTACTTGATTGTTCTTCTCCTCAATCGTGAACAATAATGGCTCATCAGCCTGTGGCATCAATTTTTGGTTTTCCGCCAAATAAATGGATTCCGTTTCGTTCATCAATTGCTTCATGCCGCTTTCCGACAAGAATTTAATCAATGGTTTTGATTTAGGTAAACCGCGATAAGCACGGAATAAAGCTAAACCACCTTCTTTTTTATTGCCGGCTGCAATTTCCTTTTTGGCCTCAACTAAGAAGTTTTGAACGATTTGTTTTTGAGCTTCTACTAATTTGTGAACGCGTGGCTGGAATGCTTCAAATTCCTGCTCATCTCCCTTAGGAATAGGCCCTGATATAATCAATGGCGTACGCGCATCATCAATTAACACGGAGTCAACCTCATCGACCATTGCAAAATGATGCGGACGCTGAACTTGATCCTCTAAGCTGCGCGCCATATTGTCACGCAAATAATCAAAACCAAATTCGTTATTTGTTCCGTAGGTAATGTCGGCCAAATAGGCCTGACGACGCTCCTCGGTATTCGGTTCGTGTTTGTCGATGCAATCCACCTTCAAACCATGGAATTCAAATAAAGGGGCATTCCATTCGGAGTCACGTTTCGCTAAGTAATCATTCACCGTTACTAAGTGAACGCCGCGTCCGGCTAAGGCATTTAAATAGGTAGGCAAGGTCGAAACCAAGGTTTTCCCTTCTCCCGTACCCATCTCAGAAATCTTTCCTTGGTGTAAGACGATACCACCGATCAACTGTACATCGTAGTGGATCATGTCCCAGGTAATCTGATTCCCAGCGGCTAACCATTGATTATGCCAAATCGCTTTGTCGCCTTCAATCACGACATTCGCCTTTTTGGCAGCGATGAATTTATCTTCAACCGTAGCGGTTACAATTAGTTTCTTGTTTTCAGTCAAACGACGAGCCGTTTCTTTCACAACAGCGAAGGCCTCTGGAAGAATTTCCATCAGAACGACTTCCAATTGTTTGTTGCGATCCTCGTTTAATTTATCGATTTGAAGAAAGAAAGTTTCCTTCTCATCGATATCCTCAGTCGCATTTCCTTGTTCGCGCAAAGCGACAATTTGTGCATCGATATCCGCTAAGAATTCCTGAATGCGTTGTTTGAATTCGTAAG
>JAGOAA010000059.1 GCA_017984215.1 Cytophagaceae bacterium | reverse complement strand
CTGGGATCAAACCCGGGAAAGTAAGTAAGCTCCAAGTTATTATAGAAGACCTGCACCAAAAGTGTGGGTCTTTTTTTATGCCCTACAGTCGCTAGTCATCAGTCCGGAGGGAATTAGTCCGGAGTCCGAAGGGAGTTAGTCGTCAGTCCGGAGAGAAAGAGTCCGAAGTCCGAAGGGAGTTAGTCGTTAGTTATCAGTGGGCTGTGGTCAGTCACTAGTCGCTAGTCGCTAGTCGTCAGTCCGGAGGGAATTAGTCCGAAGTCCGAAGGAGTTAGTCGTCAGTTATCAGTGGGCAGTGGTCAGTCCAATGGATTATCTCTTACCTCTTCACTCTTACCTCTTAATTCTTAACTCTTCATTCATACTTAACAAGATGTTCAAGTGAAATAGGTCCTAAATTCCAAAGTCTAAAGTCCAACGTCCTATGTCTACTTATTACAGCTCCTACAAACGCCTTGAATCAATAAATTACTTTCCTGCTTTATGAAATATTCAGGCAATATGATCTGTGGAATATGCACAGTCTCCAAACATGTGGTTTGGCCGCAATGCGTACACTTGAAGTGTACATGATCGTGCTGATGTTGGTGTGTATCCTGGTGGCAAGTATCATGACATAAGGCATATTTGATACTCCCTTGGTCATCTAATACTTTATGAAGTAATCCACTGGATAAAAATGATTTTAAAGTCCTGTATATGGTTACGCGATCAAATTCCTTCGATAAGGTTTGTTCGATGTCTCCCTGACTTAAGGCATAGCCTGCTTTTTGGAATGCAGTTAATACCGCTAGCCGACTCTCAGTTGATCGTAAACCAAATTGATCTAAACGAATTTCAGGTATGGATGCCATTGTTATGCCTGTAAATGCTCTGTTTGTAATGCCACCATATTACGATAAACGCCATTTTTGATCTTCAGCAAGGCATCATGATTTCCCTGCTCCAATATCTTCCCTTCTTCCATCACAATGATTTGATCCGCTGAGCGTATCGTAGATAAACGATGCGCAATAATCAAACTGGTTCGGTTTTTCATTAACTCTTCTAAAGCCGACTGAACCGATTTTTCAGATTCTGAATCCAACGCACTCGTCGCCTCATCCAAAATTAAAAACTTTGGATCACGCAATATCGCTCGTGCAATTGCTATACGCTGACGCTGACCGCCTGATAATTTTACCCCGCGTTCTCCGACCAAAGTATCCCATTTCTCAGGAAACGATTCGATAAACTCCTTGGCAAATGCCTGTTCTGCCGCAAATTCAATTTCTTCTTGACTTGCCCCTGGCTTACCATAAGCAATGTTCTCACGAATAGTCCCTCCAAATAAGAGCACTTCCTGTGGCACAAGTGCTAGCATTCCTCGCCAATCACTCACAGAATATTCTTGAATGTTCCGACCATTTAATTTGATATGACCTGCATTGGGTTCATAAAAACGCATCATCAATTGGGCCAAGGTGGATTTACCCGTACCCGATGTTCCCACAATAGCAATCTTTTGGCCTGGTTCAATATCAATAGAAATACCTTTTAATATCTCTACCGATGGGCGACTTGGGTATGAAAAATGTACATTGTCAATCGTGATTTTTCCAAATTCTATCGCCTTAGGTGATTCTTGTGAAACCAAATCGATCTCTGAAGGATCTTCTAAAATCTCCAGGATACGGTCCGATGAGCCAATCGTCTTTTGCAACTGTGCATAGATATCTCCTAAACCACCTACCGATCCTCCAATGAATGCCGTATAGAAAATAAAGGTCAATAAATCAGCCAATATCATATCACCCTGCGCAACCAATGCCGCCCCATACCACACAACACCAACAATTCCCCCAAATAATGCGAAAATGACAAAGCTTACAAAGGCTCCCCGCATCGTTGCTGCCTTTAATGCGGCTTCAATCACGCGATTTAACGAGCTCGTGTAGCGATTGACCTCATAGGACTCATTTGTGAATGATTTAACTGCCTGAATCGATTGAAACGTTTCCTCTACAATGATATTCGTCGCAGCCAATTCATCTTGTGATTTTTTTGAAATCTTCCGAATGAACTTGCCAAATACAATCGCCGCAACGACGAGTACCGGGAAGGTAGCCAACATAAATAGCGTCAACTTCCAAGACAAGTACGTGATTAGTGCAATTCCTCCTACGAGTGTAAATACTTGTCGGAAAAACTCGGCTAATGTAATCGATAATACATCTTGTAATTGTGTGATATCAGATGTGATTCTACTCATTAGTTCCCCTACCCGTCTTTTTTCAAAATGAAAAATAGGCATGGTAATTATCTTGGCATATAAGTTCTTTCGCACATCCCGCATGGCCTTTTCAGAAACTTGTGCGAAGGTGTAAATGCGTAGAAATGATAAAATCGCTTGAATGATTAATACCGCGAAAAAGAATAGGGTTACTTCATTGATATGGTAATTTGATTTGCCCTCGATGACCTTAGTCATTTGGCCAATCAACAAAGGGAAACTCATCGTTGTCAAGTTTGACAACAATAGAAACAACATGCCCGTGATAAAGGTCCACTTGTATGGAATGACAAACTGGAATATTTTCAAAGCCTTTTTCAAGCCTTGCTTATCCACTTTTACTTTATCCTTTGGTTCAGGGCCTGAACCAAAACTCTCATGTCTTTTTGCCATTGGTTTTATTCTTTTTCCGGCTCTCCACGGTAACCCGATTTTAGAAATAACTGATTGTAATCGGGGTCTGTCATTAACTTCGTGAGTGTAAGCTTTGGATTTTGTTTCCAGTATCTATCTACAATGCGCCATCCTAACCACCGACCAATCGATCCCGGACATGCCGGTCCAATCTCTGGTGTTTTGGGGCGCTCTCCCAGATATTTATTCTTCGTTAATTCTTCTTGATTGAACAACAACTTTTTATCGATGAAATGTTCCCAAACCTCCTTTTGGAAGGCGTTTGTTTCGGCTAATTCTTGGCTTGTGTAACCAAACAAAAGCGAGTCAGCTAATTCAGGTAATATCTTCTTCGTGAAAACAAAGCCTTTCCCGTACCAAATCATATCACTTAACAAGGTATGGTCATCCTCATTTTGACGATTAACAAATGCTGAATACTGCAAGATGACTTGGCCAACCAGCGCTTGGGGTTCTAATCGACGTAATTGATAATCATAGACTCCAGGAGGCACATACAATCCCTTTTTGCCCATGAAAAAATCTAAACCAATGACAATTAAGCTGTCGGAGACTTGTAAATGTTGGGCTGTGAATTCACCGCCCACGCCACCAAAACCCGAGAATACCGTACGGATTTTAGGCGTTCTTAATCCAGGGAATTCTTGTTGAATACGCTCAAATGCAAAATGTAATTCCTTCTCCAATCGATCGCCACCAAAAAAAGCGGAATCTTGGCTCTGCTTGTAAAAAGCTTGTAATGAAGGGTTTTGGTATAATTGATATAAGTCGCGCGCCAGAAAAGGGGTCTTTTCGGGCGGACAACTGAAATAGCCAATCCCAATTTCTGGATGCTTCTTCAAGATGGAATCAATTGCCTCAGCCGATATAGCTTCGGCTAATGACCTGTCTAATCGTTGCATATCCCATTTGATTTTGGGTGCACGTTGTTCTTTTTCAGACTTCGTGCATTGCCAAAAAAATAAAGCCAAGAAAACAATTAGTATCCTTTTCATTATCCCAATCGAGCTAATAACTCCTGCAATGATTTGATTTTATTTTCCGCATCTGAAAGCTTTTGACGCTCACGTTCCACTAAATCGGCTTTCGCATTTTGAACGAATTTTTCATTCGCTAATTTAGCCTCTACCGACTTTTTGAATCCCAGTAAGTATTCCAATTCCTTCGCTGATTCGGCTTTTAAAACGGCTGGATCTTCATCGCTGGCCATCGGAACGAAGAATTGATCCGATTTTACCACAAAAGTTTGCGCATCTACGATGGGTTCCGATATGAATGTGATCGATTCTAAATTCGCTAATTTTTGCATGATGGCCTCAACAGCTGCATAGGCTGCTGGTTGCTCCGACTTAATGCAAAGTGGTAAGGCCAACTTAGGTGATAATTGTTTCGAATTACGAATCTCACGCACCTTCGTTACGACCTCGAACATCGCATCAAATTGGGCAATCAATGCCTCATTGGCAACGCCTGCTTTTGGAAATTCAGCCGTACAAATTGTTGCGTTTACAGCTCGCGTATCAATCGCCTGCCAAATTTCTTCTGTGATAAATGGCATATACGGATGCATTAAACGCATTAAGGAATCAAATAAGCCAAGTGCTCCATCCAAGGTATCCGCATGAATAGGGCTTTGATAAGCGGGCTTGATTATCTCTAAGTATTTTCCACAAAAATCATCCCAAACCAAATTGTAAATGCTCAATAAAGCATCCGAGATACGGAACTTGCTGAAGTGATCCTGAACCTCAAGGATTGTTTGGCTTAATTTTGATTCAAACCAAGCCGTTGCTAGTACATGCTCGGGTAAGGATG
>JAGOAA010000002.1:6645-162529 GCA_017984215.1 Cytophagaceae bacterium | reverse complement strand
GGTCCTCATATAATGGTACAGATTCCGTATACGTTTGACCAAAATCCGACGAGTGCACATATCCCATATCTCGCTCACCCTTATCATTCAAATCACGATAGATCACATCTACATTTCCTTGGGCATCCGCTAAAGCATCAATCCGACAACATTCACAAGTTTGGCGATCCAAAATTTTCATCTCTCCAAATCCCTGTCCCGGACTTGTAGTGGCCGTTACCAAGGTACGACCTTTAGGTCCAACTTTGACATCCAACCAGTATGCGCCCACTTCGCCATTTGGCAAAGAAATAATCTTACCAAACGAATGACTCAACCCTGCTGCCGTGTCTTTGTGTATGTATTGAGGCTTTTGCCAAACTCCATTCACCTCCATCGCATACAACAAATCTCCATTAAAACGAGACGCTGCCGTTGGCCGATTCATTTCATACAACAACACACAGGTTCCATCAGCTTTATAGGCCAATTTCGGCATACCTTCCGCATGTGTCGAGGCCTTTTTATCAATAGGGACCTGCTCGGCAGGCCCCTGATTGACTTTTCGAAAAAACAATACTCCATTGGCTGATTTCTCAACCCAAGACAAAACAATATCGCCATTGGATTTCACAGCAAAAGATGGGTCCAAGGCCTGATTAGCAGGATTTGAAACCGTTTGCGCATGAGCAAATTGCGCCAAGAAAACGAGCAAAAGGATTAGTTTTTTCATTTTTTGAATAGTTGAAATACATCAATTTGAACACCTGCGACAACCGTACGTGGTGCTGCTGGCGTGTAGGTTGATTTATCTGTTGCATTATTACCCCGGGTAGCCGTGGTAGCATACAAAGAATCACCTAGATTTAAGATGTTGGTAAAGAATTGATACGCTTTATAATTGTACCCTAGACGAAGATTAAAGACAGAAACGCCCTCAAATCTTTTAGTATTTACCTGATTCTCAAACCAAGGACCAATTTTCTGCCATTCTAACGCGATGCGTGCTCCTTTGTATTTATAGGTCACTTCCGAATTCGCGATGAAATTAGGTGCCTGTGGCATCTCTTTTCCATTAACATTTTTCAATGCATCTGACGCACGCTTACTTAAGACAAAGTCGACAAATGTATGCTTCGCATTCGTTCCCCCAAATCGGAAATTCCAAGAATCATTTGGACGATAGGTGATTTGGTATTCAATTCCTTCGTGTAAGGTCTTTCCTGCCGACTGATAATCTGTCGTATTATCAGGTTGACGAATGCCCAACAACTCATTATTACCCTCTAAGCGATAAAAAGTATAATCAAAATAGACCTTATTTTTAAACAAGGATGCCCAGCCGCCTACTTCATAATTTGTAAATACCGCGGGATCGATGCTTAAATAAAATTTCTCACCCGTAGCTGTAACCTGTGCGGCCGGACGTGCACGAAATACCGCTGATAAAGCCGGTGGCGAAAATCCTTTGGAGAAATTACCATAGAATCCTAACGCAGAAGTAGCCTCATAGGTTAGCCCTAATTTAGGTGAGAATTGTGCGTAACTTTTCGAACCTGTTGAGTTGTCGATGTAGTTCGTATAATCAAAAGACATTTGATCAAATCGACCTCCTAAGGATAAACGTAATTTTTCTACAGGATGAAGATCAAATTGCGCATAAGCTGCTTTGTTCCAAATGACTGCTGAATAATTTCCTAAAAAAGTGGAAGGCAATACTTGGGTAATCGTGTACTTCTCGACCGATTTTTTATCCGCTCGTAAGGTAGCCGCTAAATTGATTTTATAGGCCCAGTAATCATTAGGCGAACGATCTAGCAAAAAGCCCGCTACTAATTTCGAATTTAAAAATTCAAAATTCTGGGTGTGTTGACCCATTAGACCAAAGCTTTTAAAGCTATTTTGATTGATCTGACCCGAAGCCGTTAGTGAAGGGCTTGTCCAAGAAATCGAATAAGCTGGGTTTTGACCTAAGGCATTATCGCGATAAAATGCTGTTAAACTGGAATTTGCTTTTTCCGACCATTTATGCTCCAATGTCAAACGAGAACGCGAAGAAAATGAAGAACGATAGGTGAAATCTGCTGGACTCTTATAACTGCGGGAATAGTACCCAACGCTGTCAATATTTCCTCCTGTTTGAGAGAAATAATCATTGTAGGCAAAAGAACTCCACAGTTTTGTCTTAGGCGTAAACTGATAATCCAAACGAACATTTATAGACGACTTATCAAAATCTGAATTAGATGCCCAAGATCCTTTTTGGCGAGCTACATATCCGCCGGTCATAATCGACCATTTCTTTCCCAATTGCGCACCCGCAGTGAATTGGACACGTTTATACCCCCACTCATCTACTTGAATACCAACTTGGGCCGTTGGGATACCTGGCGCAATCTTTGTAATTAAATTAATCGCACCACCTACGGCCTCAGGACCATATAATGAAGAAGCGGGGCCTTTGATCACTTCCACAGAATTCAATCCTTGCAAGTTCGATTCAATCAACGCATTATGATTAAATACACCCAAAGGACGCAAAGGAAGTCCATCTTCCATATACAAGAAATAAGCAGATGTCCCAAAGGGCTGACGAATCCCCATCCCATGTTGTTCATTACGATAGTCCAACATGACTACTCCAGGCACCTTATTGATAATCTCCGTTAATTGGAGTGCCTTGGTATCTTGAATTAGTGCTGAACCAATTTTATGAATCGCCACAGGGGTTTCAGCACGCGTGGCTGCTTGTCGGGAAGCCGTCACCACGACCGCATCTAAATTTTGGGTAGACTCTTCCAATAAAATAGGAGAAGCTAATTTGTTGACTTTTTGAGTCACAAAACCTAAACTCGACACTTCAAATTCTCCGCTAATAGCGGATAATCTAAATTCCCCACGTTCATTCGAAATAGAAATAATTTTTGAACCTTGTTTTAACGAGGCTCCTACGATAGGTTCATTCGTAATCGCATTTAATACCTTCACGGTATTTTGTTGGGCATTTGCTACAAAAGAAAGCAGCAAGCCCATGAATAATAAGATATTTTTCATGAATTGTTAATTAAAATGAATAATGCCCACAATGAAAATTGTAGGTAAAAAATCAAATTAATTAAGCCCGAGGTGGGTGAAAAAAACCCTTATCATTATTAGAAACAACGAATGAGGGCGTAGCGAAATGATCTTCAACTACAGAAATTTGCAAAAATGTTGCTTTAAAAATGGGTTGAATGGCTTGAAACGCCAAAACAACTTCCGGCATCTTTTCTAATCGTTCTGAATTAGACTTTTGCTCTTTCTCCTCTGCGGCTTTCAACTGCTTGGCTAAGTAACATTGACCGTTACAGTCCAACATGGGTTTGTCTCGATTCTCGCAGAGATTCTTCGCGATATAATCCTGATTAACTCGATAGTATGCAACAGCACCCCATTGATTCATCAAGGGAAGCTGCATAGCAATGAACAGTACGAGGGCTAGTGCGGATTTCACGGTGCAAATATAAGGTAAGATTATTTTAAATGCACGGCCGAATCATTGATTTGATAAGTCTTTGTCTTCACCAACTCCATGATCGCTGATCCAGCCAACAACACCGGACCGTATCCATGCGCCGCAAACGGGGAAATCGGTCGGTGATAATAAAACGCTGGATCCCAAGCCAAGCCTGTTCCCACGCAAGTGCCTTCCACATGGCCTTTTTCATTCACCCGAGCGGCTACGGCATTCCAACCCAATAGTGCTGCAGGGCCATAGGTTTTCGGATCTAACCAACCCATATTGATACCCTTTGCTATCACATAGGTATAAATAGCCGTAGCAGAGGTTTCTAAATAGGAATCATTTTTATCAATTAACTGATGCCAAAACCCCGTTCCATCTTGATAAGCCATCAATCCTTTTAGATGTAGTTTCAACTGCTTTAAGATATCAGGTCGGGCAGGATGATTTACAGGCAAAAACTCAAGCATTTCACATGTAGTTAATAGAGCCCAGCCGTTGGCCCGCGCCCAATGAAACTCCGGATGTTCTTCGGCATCCACCAAATAACCATGCATGTAGATATTCAAATTGGGATTAAACATCCGCTTGCGGTAGGCATTAAATTGAAATACCGCCTCCTCATGTTCGCCTAACTGTAATAAGGCGGGAATCGCCATATAGACATCGTCTAACCACATCGTGTGGTGCAAAGGACGAATGCGAACCAAGGTTCGGTCTGGCAAGCGGTGTTCTTCTTTCAAGATAAATTCGGAAGCACGTTTCGTCACAAAGGACATATCCGTGGTAAAACCTGCTTTCTTGGCCTTGATCACGGCCATAGCCATCGCTCCGATGTCGTCCAAGGCGCGCGGATGGATTAAACCATGTAAGACATGTTTGGATTCATTTTTCTGTGCGGCGGGGATTGCCGAGGCAATCAAGTTTAGGCGATTGAATACGTAATCCTTGTACTTGGGAGAACCCGTGATGCGGCTTAATTCCAACATCCCCGAATACGTCACGCCCCATTCGTATGAGATGGGGCGAAAATCACCTTTGGAAAAAACGGTTTGATCTTCGAATGGCTGCCCTGGTGACCAAACGACCCCTGTCGATTTATTGACGAATTGTTTTGGGGTGGCAACATCTAAATAAGTAAACACGCGATCCAATACGGTTTGGACTTCCTGAACTGAAGCGGCGCCATAACGCGTCGGATAATCCGGTTGCAAGGCATGTAAGGGAGCCGTCGCATCGGATGCAGCGGTAATATTTTTTTGAGCAAAGAGACTCGAAGAAATCAATAAGAAAACGAAAGTATATCGCATAAAAAAGGGCTTACTCATCGTAAAGACAAGTAAGCCCTCTAACTACTTTATGAAATTCTATTTTTTCATTTCGATTCCTTGAATCTGCACAACGATTTGTTGGTCTGCAGCCTTCGGATTCACCGCGACAAAATACACATCATGCTCTCCTGAAGTGGCAGTAATAGCCACTTTCTGAGCAGAAGGTCCATTCATTCGACGTGGCGCTGCTGGAGCTGCGGGTGCCGTTGCTGCCGCAGGTGCTGCCGTTGCTGAAGCTGGTGCTGCCGTTGCCGGAGCTGCTGCAGTACCCGCTGCCGCTGGTGTTCCCAGTGGTGCGCCTTTACCTGGCGTCGCTGCTGCCGGTGGTCCACCAAATCCGCCTTGAGATACTTCAATCGGATTCGTTTTACCAATCACGGGTCCTGTAGGAGAATCCAAGTGAATTTCAATCACACCACCCGCAGCATTCGTACGCGCTTGGGCAGAGGCTGCAATATCAATGGTCGATATACCTGTTAAATCTAAGCCTTTATAACCTAAATAAGGATTTTGGCCAACCATGTTGGTTGAACGACCCGGTGTTATTAATTGCATAATTCCTTTGGTCACATCCGCTTTTTCAACATCCAATTGAGGAGCACGTAAGAATACCCACTTCTCAGCTTGTACAGGAGCAATTTTCTTGTTACCCTTGTCCACATAGGTCGCACGAACGACGAAAACACCTTTTGATGATTTCTGTCCTTCAGGTTTCACTAAAGCTAACTCCCCTTTCAAGGCAATTTTATTCGAAGCTTTCGGCTCGCTTAAGCTCATGATGTATGAAACCATTTGCTTCGCATCTGCTTTCGAAATAGCTGGGTGAGCCGACATCGCATGTTCACCCCAAACACCCATACCACCTGCAATAACCTTATCGGCTAATTGGTCGATAACATTTTGGCCTTTGTATTTCACTGCAACCTCATTGTAGCTAGGTCCTACCGAACGAACGTTCAATTGGTGACATGATTTACAATCACTCTTGTTGATTAAGCGCAAACCTGCAGAGGCAAACAAATCTGAATCTGCCTTGCGATGGCTTTGAGACATCTCGATTGGATCATATCCAAAAGGAATGTAATCCAAAGTTGCCGCTACCGCTTCAGGAGCGATACCTTTCTCTAATTCTCCATCTTCCTTGTCGCTTACTTTCACCTTGTATTTCGGTGCTGAATCAGAAAAATAGAAAGATTTGTTGGCCCCATCGAAATCAATATCAACTACAGGAGCCTCGTTACCAACTAAGATTTCCAAGGCAGCTGTATTACTAGCGCCTTTCGCATCTGTTGCTTTCAAGGTTACTGCATATTTACCTGCTTCTTTTAAGCTTAACATAGCTTTTTCACCTGAAAGATTTTTCACAAACTTACCTGCTTTTTTAACTGTCCACGTATAGGTCAATTTATCGCCATCGGCATCTTTGGTTCCTTCTGAAGTTAAGGTTGTAACGAATGGTGCAGCCCCCGCCTTACTAGCAGCAGATGCAACAACTTCCGGTTTACGGTTACCCCCTTGGTATTCAATCTTTACCAAACGGGCATTGTCATTTCCTCTAAACCAAGCAGAACCGTATTCCAATACATATAAATCACCTTCAGGACTGAAATCCATATCGATCGCAGAACCGAAAGTCGTATTTGGCATAAAGCGTTCCATCGACTTATAATTGCCATTTTCATCCATGGTTACGGCCATAATCCAGCCACGCATAAATTCAACGATCAACCATTTTCCTTCATAATACGAAGGGAATGCACGTTTCGCACCTGGGAAATCGGAACGACGAAACACCGGACCACCCGTTGCCGAACGTCCTGATGAACCTACTAATGGGAATTCTTCCGAAGTACCGTAAGGATACCAAATCATCGCCTTCGTTGCCGCCGGCAATTCACGTAAACCCGTGTTATTAGGGGATTCGTTCACTGGAGCAGCGGGATTGAATTTCGGCCCAATCGCTAATGTTTCAAAATTCACATCCGCATAAGCTTGGTTATTTCCAATGAAATAAGGCCATCCGTAATAGCCTGGGCCTTTTGCTTGGTTAAATTCATCGTATCCGCGAGGACCTTTTTCTGAGTCAACGGAAGCGTCTGGGCCAACTTCACCCCAATACAAGAATCCTGTTTTAGAATCTAAACTTGGTCTCCAAGGATTACGGTGACCCATGGTGTAGATTTCAGCACGTGTTTTGGGAGTTCCGGGTGCAAATAAATTTCCTTTAGGAATCGTGTATGAACCATCCTTTTCTGGGTGGATACGTAAGATTTTACCACGTAAATCGTTCGTGTTCGAAGCACCACGTTGATCATCCCAATACGCTTGACCCGGACGTTCGTCGATCGGAGCGTAGCCATCCGAGTTGCTGTTACTTGTGTTGTTACCAACGGTCAAGAATAAATTTCCTGCTTTGTCGAAAACCATACCTCCACCAGTGTGGCAACATTCTTCACGTTGTGTAGGTACTTCAAGGATGATTTTTTGTTGGTCAATTAATAATGCTTCATCCTTTAACTCCATACGTGCCAACACGTGTTTCGCCTCTTTGGGGTGAGCATAATAGATATACAACCAGTTATTTTCTTTGAATTTCGGATCGACGATAACGCCCATCACGCCTTCTTCTGCCTCACGTACCTGGCCTGCACGGTTGGTGTATTTTGTATTCGTAACAATTTTACCAATAGACTTTGTGATTCCTGTTGCAGGGTCATATTGTTTTACCTCCCCTTTACGCTCTACGAACACGATTCGTCCGTCGGGTAAAAAGGTAAATTCCATCGGTTCGTCGAGCTTATCAACGAGTACCGACTTAACAAAACGATTTTCATCGGGGGCTTGCGCAAACGCGGCTAGCGAGGTACATGCTAGCGTTAGAGCTAGTAAAAATTGCTTCATGGTAAGTCTAGATTTATTATTTTACAAAAATGATACAATAATCGGAAATTAAAAATTTGTCAAATGTATTTGATACGAAAAACCGACATGTGTCGACAAAATTTTACTTACTTTATAGAAAAATTAATCCTATGAAACTCGTTGCTTTTGTCCTTTTGACACTTCCCATCTTTGCACAAACAAATAAAGACGTTTCTGCTATTAAGTCTGTCCTGAGTACGCAGGAGAAACTTTGGAATGAGGGCAAGATTGAAGAATTTATGGAATATTATGCCAAAAGCGAGGACTTAAAGTTCATTGGCAAAACGGGAGTCACGAAAGGCTGGGCTGCAACGTTGAAGCGTTATCAAACGAGTTATCCCAATCGGGAGACCATGGGAACACTTTCTTTTGATATTCAAGAAGTGGATGTTACAGCTGGCCAAACTGCTTGGGTGCTAGGCCGTTGGAACCTCAAAAGACCTAGCCTCGGTGATGTGGGTGGCTATTTTACATTATTAATTAAGAAAATCGATGGCCGCTGGTTGGTGGTAAGAGACCATACTAGCTAGACGCGCGAAAACACGTAAAACATCTCACTCGCGATCTGGCGAGAGCGCTCATCGTACATGGCAGCTTCTTGATCCGTGTCATCAAAGGCTTTGGGATCCTCATAACGTACCGGAATGCGTGCTTCCGCACCTGGAATGAAAGGGCAATTTTCGTCCGCATGTGAACAAGTCATCACGGTAGCGAAGCCTGTATGTGGATTAATCACATCGTCGTATAATTTCGAAAATACATTAATAGGACGTGAATCTTCCGTGTGCAAAACGAAGTAAATCGGATTGGAATGTCCGTGTTTGGAAACGATGAATCCCATGCGTTCTAGGGAGGCAACAGTTCGTTCGTTGCAAGCCGTTACCTCTACCCCACCGGAATAACATTGAGCGGCCAATTGAAAATAATCGGCAGCGGTTTGTGCCCAAATCTGAGAAAATTGAGAACGTCTCGAATTGTGCGTGCAAATAAAATTCAAGCGAATTGCTTGTTCTTTTTCCCGCTTGGATTTGATGAATTCAATCAAGGGTTGTAGAATCGCTTTGCGTTCTTCCGAAATTTCCAAAGATAAAATGGACTCGAGGTTTTCGTTGAGGGTATTGTTCATGAGGGAAAAAGACTTCTTGCTTTAAGCTTTGGCAATCCTTTGAGGTTTGCCAAAGCTAGCCGTTATAAACGAGATTTTGGATTCAAATACTGATAATTTATTAACAACATCCTGAACCAGGAGCACAGGTATTTGCGGCTTGCGCTTCAACCATTTTAAGTTCAATTTTTTCAGCTACTGGAGGCATACAGCACGCGGATGCATCTTGGGATTCATAATGTGGATCGTTGAATTCTGCATCTTCATGGAAGTAATAAACTTCCCATTGAACGCCGTCAGGATCCGTTGCCCAAAATTTATCCTGGACAGCATAGCAACATGACGTACCGATTTCTTCTTTCGAGACAATTCCTTGCGCACGCGCTTGAACTAAGCGATTTGACATTTCCTCAAAAGTTTCGACTTGAAAACCCAAGTGACCAAAGTTCGATTGAACGCGTTCCGGATTTTCAATAAAGGAGATAATCAAGGATGGACTATCTAGAACATATTTGGCATATCCTGGCTTAACCTTTGTAGCTGGTTGGCCAAAAAACGTCGAATAAAAATTCACTGATGCCGCCAAATTGCTGACATAAAGTGATACGTGCATACGAGGAAAGCTCATAATTAACAGCAGTTAGATTGTTGAGAAACGAAATAATTTTCAAAAAATGAACCGAACAGTTGGCTAAACTCCGCCCACTTCTCCGGATTGATGCAATAACAAACGGACACCCCTTCGATGGTGCCTTGAATAAAACCGATCTCTTTCAATTCGCGCAGGTGCTGCGAAATGGTCGCTTGTGCCAAACCCAATTCAGAAATCAAATCGCCATTAATGCAGGTTTTTGATTTGACCAAATATTGCAAAATGGCCACGCGCGCTGGATGCCCTAACACTTTCGCCATTTGGGCGATTGCATTTTGTTCATCGGTAAACAAATCCGTTTTGGTTATTCCCATAGCTTTATCATTACATTGCAATATTACGATGAATGAGTGTAATAAAAAAACCTCGAAAGGTTTTTTTATTTTGTGCTGCCTACCTTTGGCAAACCTTGAAGGATTGCCAAAGGTTAAGGAGGGCAGCAAAAAGCTACGATTTTTCAAACGAATACCGTTCGAAAAAACTGATATTTTTAGTCTCGGTAGTTCAAGGCAGGTTTTCGATCGCCCAATAAACTCTTGTATTGGAATTCAGTACCGCGTTTATTTAACCACTCCAAACGTGCATCTTCGATCAACACAGGTTTTTTAAATAAATCCATCGCAGTTAAGGCAAGGGTTTTGGCAGCGACCAACATCCCTTTCTTACCAATTGTCATACCGCCGGCTGCGACGGCTTGCCAACTATGCGCCGCGGTTCCAGGCACCCAGGTCGCTGCCCCGAGTCCCACCGTGGGCACAACCCATGAAACATCGCCCACATCCGTAGATCCTCCCCCGCTTGGATCCGGGTGATTCAAAAACACTTGATTCGTCGTTGACAAATCAATCACTTGCATGCCAGGTGTTTGTTGGAGCTGTTTTGCAAAGGCTTGTTCCGTCGCCGACAGGCTATACCCGCCGACAGATTTTAGATTGGACCCCATGACAGCTACTAAATGCTCATTCGGCAAAACCTCATACACGCCACCTATTAATTCAACTTCATATCGCGTCCCGGTTCCCAATGCAGCACCTTCTGCCGCTTTTTCAATACGGTTCCAAACGTCCATAACAACATCCCGTTGAGGAGAGCGCACATAATAATACACTTCGGCATAATCCGGAACAATGTTGGGTGCTTTACCCCCATTCGTAATCACATAATGAATGCGTGTCGATGATGGCACATGTTCGCGCATCATGTTGGCCATGTGATCCATCGCCTCGACCGCATCTAACGCAGAACGTCCCCGCTCAGGAGATGCCGCGGCATGTGATGATAAACCATAAAAACGAAATTTACCTGCCTTATTGGCAAGCGAAGAAGAAGCCGATACCGTATTTTCATCATTGGGATGCCAATGCAACATGACGTCTGCTTGACTGAATAAGCCCGCACGAACCATATACACTTTTCCTGAACCACCCTCCTCGGCAGGGCAACCATATAATTTGATCGTACCCTTTTGGCCTGTTTCCTTCATCCATTCCTTCACCGCAATGGCTGCAGCGACAGAACCCGTTCCAAACAAATGATGCCCACATGCATGGCCCGAATTCCCACCTAAACTACGTTTGGTTGGGATGGAATCTTGTGATAATCCGGGCAAAGCATCGTATTCTGCCATAATTCCAATGACCGGTTTTCCTTGGCCAAATGTCGCCACAAAGGCCGTGGGTATATCTGCCACACCGGCCTCAACTTGAAAACCCGCTTGACGTAAGGTCTCTTGGAGCAATAAGGAACTTTGCTTTTCCTTGTAGCCTACCTCGGCAAAATTCCAGATTTTCTGAGCAATTTGACCGTATTGATCGGAACGATTTTGGATGGATTGAATGACTTTTTTCTTATCCGCTTCTTGACCCAATGCGGAGAGCGTGATAATAAATAAGGCTGCTACAGCCATAATTCGATGAAGCATGATTTATAAGTTAATAGGTACGATAAACTCAAATTTAGCCGGAAGAACCCGAAATTCAAATGTTTTAGATTCTAAAACTTCGCCATCCACCTGAGCTCGCAAAACGCGATCGCAGGAAATCGTTTGTTGGCGAATCCGTGAAAAATTCAAAAAAGGTAGGTGCACATGCTTCCCAGCTTGAATGATGGGCATATAAAATAAACGCTTCCAAATAGGCAAAGGCTCACAAACCATCATATCTAATTCGCCATCTTCAATCGATGCCATGGGAAAAAAATGAAATCCGCCACCAGCACGAGATGAATTAAAAACCATACATAAAAAGACAGGAAGTCCCGAAATTCGATAATGCTTAAATCTGAACAAGGCAGGAATTGCTGCCAAATAATACCCTAATCCGCCTTTGATGTAACGAATCGCCTCCATCGAACGTAAGACCTCTCCTTCGATACCGATCCCCACACCATTTAAAAAAAGCATCTCATTCACCTGACCCGCATCCATTTTCCGACTAAACCCGGCCAGAATACTTGCTAAATGAGATTCGCGCGAACAATCTCCAAAAATTTTCCAATAAAAATCATTGCCCGTCCCTCCTTTAAATAGACCGATTGGCAAGGAACATGCAGGATATCGATTCACAAAATAATTAAAGGTTCCATCACCTCCCATGACCCAAACTTCCCCATAGCCTTCCAAATCTGAAGGCCATTCTCGATCAAAAATGGTTATTGAGTGACCAGGAGCATGTTTAATGACCCAGTTGACATAACTGGCTAACTCTTGATGTTTATGGGGATTAATTAAAAACGCAATATGTTTCATCCACAAATAAATAAAATAAATACAAATTAATCCAATGCACGACGATGCATACGTTCCTTCTCTTCGACAATTTTTGTATGTTTGTTTATGAACGAAAACTACCCTACCGCCATCATTACAGGAGCCTCTCGAGGTATCGGTCGAGCATTAGCACTTTTACTCGCGAAGCACAACTTCCAACTAAGCCTTATCGCACGAAATGTAGGTGAATTAAAAGACCTTGCAGCGGAAATCACTGAAATGGGTCACAGACCTTTGTACTTTGCAGGAGATGTTTCAGACGCTACATTTGTTCAGCAGGCGGTCGAAAAAACAGCACATACATTCGGTAAAATCGACTACATGATTAATAATGCGGGCGTCGGAGCTTTTGGGCCAACGGATTCTTATACCGAAGAAAAATGGGATCAGGTATTCGATACAAATGTCAAAGGGACGTTTTTATTCTCACAAAATGTATTGCCCCACATGCGCTCAGCGAAAAAAGGCCAAATCATTTCCATCGCTTCGGATGTTGCCAAACGGGTATTTGATGGAGGATCTTTATACTGCGCGTCGAAATATGCCCAACACGCCTTCACGGAAGCCCTTCGTAAGGAGGTTCGCAAAGACGGCATCAAGGTTTCCTGCGTTTATTCGGGATTAGTAGATTCCCATTTCCATGCAGAACCGCAAGGAGATGCCAGCCATCAAACTTGGTTAAGCTCGGAAGATATGGCCGATAGCATCTATTATGTGATGAATCAGCCCGCACATGTGGTCATCGACGAATTGATGATTCACCCGCTTTCACAAGAATATTAGTTGAACAGTGTAGAACTGTTTGCCCATAAACATCGGATTAATTAAATTTATTCTGAAAATAAACCTATTGCTATGTCATTTAAAAAACCCTCGCTTAGTTTCAGTCAAATCATCAACATGAACGTTGGATTTTTTGGCATACAATACAGCTTCGGTCTCCAACAAAGTGCAGTAAATCCCATATACGATTTCTTAGGCGCTAGTCCGGATGAGATCCCTTTATTGAATTTAGCTGGACCTGTGACAGGTTTATTAATTCAGCCATTTATTGGAGCGCTTTCAGATAGCACTTGGCATCCACGCTGGGGCCGCAGAAAGCCCTATTTCTTTATTGGCGCACTTCTTTGCAGCATTTGTCTTTTATTATATCCATTTAGTTCATCTCTTTGGATGGCAGCAGGATTATTGTGGATTTTAGATGCTGGGAATAACACCGCGATGGAACCTTATCGCGCGTTTGTCGCGGATAAATTGAATGAGGAACAACAACCCACCGGCTTTCAGATGCAAAGTTTTTTCACGGGTTTTGGCCAAACCTTAGCCAATCTATCGCTATTCATTTTCCCCTTAATTTTCATAGGCAAAACAGGTTCATTACCCACTTGGGTGTATGCATCCTTCTTTTTAGGGGCTGTTTGTTCGATTGGTTCGATCTGGTGGAGCATGCGAACTACGTCGGAGATCGAACCCTCCGCCGAAGAACTTGCCCAAATTCGTTCCAAAAAAGTCAGTGTCTCGGAATCGATTATCGAAATATTTCAAGCCATCAAGGTCATGCCAAAAGTGATGTGGCAACTAGCACTTGTGTATTTATTCCAATGGTATGCCCTCTTTTGCTATTGGCAAAATTCCTCCAAAAGTATCGCCTTATCCGTCTGGCATGCAACGCCGAAAGACAATCCTGAACTCTACGAAAAAGCCGTTTCTTGGACAGGATTGGTGAATGGCTGGTACAACATCGTTACATTTCTATCGGCCTTAGCCTTAGCCAATTATGCAAAAAAATACGGTGCCAAAACGGTCCATATGACTTGCCTTTTATTAGCCGCAGCGGGATTCCTAGCTTTCCCTCATATCGAAAACAAGAACCTATTATTCTTTGCTATTTCAGGCTTTGGAATCGGTTGGGCCAGCATGATGGGCATCCCCTATTTGTTAGTCGTAAGTGACATCCCCAAAGAACGTTATGGGGTCTACATGGGAATCATCAACATGATGATTGTAATTCCGATGATCTTTCAAAATATATCGTTTGGCTATATTTTAAAGCACTTTTTGGACAATGATCCAAGAAATGCGATTACCTTTGCAGGCGTGTTATTGGCGATTGCGGCCGTAGCGACAGCTTTTATTAAACCATCCCCAACCAAAGCCTAATGAGTGTATTGTGTATTGGCGAAGCCTTAATCGACATGATTTGTACCGATAAAGGATCAAGCCTATCTGACGGACAAAATTTCTTAAAAAAACCAGGAGGAGCTCCTACGAATGTGGCCGCTGCGATTGGAGCCCTAGGGGGTTCCGTAGCTCTATCGGCAAAAGTAGGCAACGACCCTTTCGGTAAAAAATTGAATCAGGTCATGTCGGAGTTCAACGTGAACACCCAACATGTACATTTGGATTCGAATCACTTTACGACGTTCGCATTTGTATCGCTGATGCTGGATGGAGAACGCGATTTTGTGTTTAATCGCGGGGCAGATGCCGAATTAACGGTTGAAGAAGTGTCATCCATTGACTTATCTCATACAAACATTATTCATTTTGGTTCGGCGACAGCATTCTTAGATGGTCCGCTTAACGCAGCTTATTATCACTTATTGGAAGCTGCCAAAAATGCAGGTAAAACAATCAGTTTTGACCCCAATTACCGACACCTATTGTTTGGCGACAAGCAAGAAAGTTTCATCAAGCAATCTTGGATTTATCTGAAGCAGGCGCATTTTACGAAGCTAAGTGATGAAGAAGCGATGTTGATTACGGGTAAATCTTCTTTAGAGGACGCTGCTGCAGATTTATTGGCCAATATCCCTGGAGTCTTTACGATTACGCTTGGAAAAGACGGGACACTTTTGGGACTTGAGGGAAAAACATACATCATTCCGAGTATTCAAATTAAGCCAACGGATACAACGGGTGCTGGTGATGCTTTCGTGGGAGCCGTATTATACCAACTTGACAATGCGTCTTTAAACCCTGCGAATTTAGGATTTGAGGAGTGGAATAAAATCATCCAGCATGCCAACAAAGCCGGTGCTCGAACCTGTGAATACATGGGAGCGATGGAAGCATTTAAACATTTGAATAACAGCATTTTTAATTAATATCCGTGTATAATCCAGCCCTTCAAAACAAGCTCCATGAGCTTGCAAAAACGCATAAAATCAAGGACGCTAAATTCGTAGAACGATTTACTGCGAATATTGATGATATTCAATCGCATTTTAACGCGATTTATGGCAATCATCCACAGTCGGCACAATTATTTCAAAGCCTTTTAAATTCCATTTGTCAGGCATTTGTCGACCGTTCCGATGATCTGAAGAAACGCGATGCACAAAAGGAAGCGAAGGGCCAATGGTTTTTAAGCCAGGAGCTGGTAGGAATGAGTTTATACGTGGATCGGTTCGCTGGCCAAATCAATGACTTACCGAGTAAACTACCGTATTTACAAAAGCTAGGCGTTAATTTCTTACACTTGATGCCTTTATTTAAAAGTCCTGAGGGAGAGAGTGATGGAGGATATGCGGTAGAGGATTTTCGGGTGGTTGAAGATCGTTTGGGGAGCATCGAAGATTTACGCAATTTCCAGTCGACCTTGCAAAAAGAGGACATGTACTTGATGATTGACATCGTCTTGAATCATACATCCCATCACCACGAATGGGCAAAACTAGCAAAATCAGGCATCAAGGAATATCAGGAGTATTTCTACATGTACGACGACCGTCGGATCCCCGATCAAATGGAGGAAACGATGCCCGAAATTTTCCCGGAAAGTTCACCAGGAAGTTTTACCTACGACGAGAAATTAGACAAATGGGTGATGACGGTTTTCCATCATTACCAATGGGATTTAAATTACACGAATCCAAAGGTTTTCATTGAGATGTTGGGCAATGTATTTTACTATGCCAATTTAGGTGTAGACGTCGTTCGCATCGATGCACCAGCGTTCATTTGGAAGCAAGTAGGTACAACCTGCCAAAACCTTCCCGAGGCACATCAATTATTGCAATTGATCAAAATGTGTACGGAAGTAGCCACGCCGGGTATGGCGATTTTGGGTGAAGCCATTGTGGCTCCAGCCCAAATCATGGAATATTTTGGAACGGGACGATATGCGACACATGAATGTGATTTCGCTTACAACGCGACGCAAATGGCCGTTCAATGGGATGCGTTGGCAACCGGTGATGTACGCATCATGCAAAACGCCCAGCATGAATTGCTTCGTAAACCATTGGGTGCGACTTGGTTGACCTACACCCGCTGCCACGACGACATCGGATTAGGATATGATGATTACATGATTGATCAAGCAGGTTTTACACCTTATGATCATCGTTCCTATATAAAAAACTATTACAGTGGAGCTCATCCAGGATCTCCTGCGAAAGGAGCCTTGTTTGCGGTAAATCCGAAGACACAAGATGCCCGATTATCGGGCTCATTGGCAGCCTTATGTGGATTAGAATACGCCATCGAACACAATGACCCAGCAGGAATTCAAACTTCCATTAATAAGATTATCCTCATGCAAGCCATGAGTATGTTTGTGGGAGGTGTGCCGATGTTATTCTATGGTGACGAAGCGGGTTATACGAATGACTACAGCTATTTAGAGGATTCTGGCAAAAGTTATGATAACCGTTGGATGCACCGACCGATCATCGATTGGGAACGCAATAAAGCGGTAGATAAAAAAGGAACCACTGAAAATCAAGTCTATTCGGCCCTACAAAAATTAATCCAATTGCGTCGATCGTTACCGATTGTTGCGGATTTGAAAAATATTCAGTGGTTGGAAAACCAAAATAATTCCATCGCCGGATTTGTGCGCTTTTATGGTTCCGAGAAAATCACTTGTTTATTTAATTTCAGTTCAGCACCGCAAAGTATCACATGGTTCATCATGGATTCGAAGGGGCAGCGGCCGGCGAAGGTGCAAGATTTATGGTCGGGTGAAACCTTAACCGTGGGCATGGACCATGATCATTTGGAATTGGCGCCGTATCAGTTTAGGATACTTAGGTAAGAGGTAAGAGGTAAGAGGTAAGAGTGAAGAGGTTAGAGGTTAGAGGTTAGAGGTAGAAGCTATAGATTTTGATTCCCCAGGCTAAAGCCTGGGGTTTTTAATTTCCCTTAGTTTTTACATTGGCCATAAAAAAAACGCGGGACATACATCCCGCGCTTTCAAAGAATCAATCATTAATCTAATCTATTACAACAAAGGTCCTATATTCTTTTTACCGATCGTTAAACTTTCAATCGCGTCTTTTGGCATATCATGCTCAATAAAGAAATGCTTCATGCCCGCAATGGATGATGCATCCAAAATGCGTTTGAAATTCACAATACCCGAGCCAGCTGGCACGATATTTTTAAATCCTTCATCAAAATCCTTGATGTGACATAAGGGGAAACGACCCGGTTGTGCTTTGAATAAAGCCACTGGATCTACACCTGCTTTCGTTGCCCATCCCAAATCCAATTCGAATTTCAATAGATCTGCTGGTATTTCTTTCGAAAATACCTCAAATGCTTTTTGGCCATCAACATCCATAAATTCACGATCATGGTTATGATAACATAAGGTCAAACCTGCTGCATTGGCAATTTTACCTGCTTTGGTTAATATTTGAACCGCTTCGGCTACTTCTTCTTTCGAACCAATCGGTATGTTGGCACAAACCAAATACTTCACCGTCGTACCCTTCAAAGAATCCACAATCGCCTGTGCATCATCCCGTAAATTATTCATACGGGGCATCTTCGATGTATCAAATCCCGGACGTGGCTTGAACGGCGCTCCACTTACATGGTGCGAAACCCAATTCATGCCTAAGGATTTATTTAAGTCCGAAAATTCCATGGCCGACATGCCATAAAATCCACCTACCCGACTAAACGCAGATTCAATATCCTTATACCCCAAATCCGCAATTTTCTGCATGTTGCCCTTCACATCCTGATCCAAAGTCATGAATAAGGTAAACAACTGCACACCCATCGGACGAGGGGCAGCATTTAATATAGAAGGTAAAAAGAACGAGCCTGCTAAATAAGCACTCGATTGCTTGAGGAAATGTCTTCTTTCCATGAGATTTTAAATAGGTTTAGAGGTTTGATACAAATTAATGTATTTTTTTGATACAATAAAAGCTTATTTCCATTTATCTCTAAAAACCCAGGTAAAATTGACATCCGCCGACTTGACATTTGTATTCGTTTGATGCCAAGAAAAATCTCCGCCAGCACGATGGCAATCCGCATAAAAAACCCGATGCCCCCAGGCTAATTTTCGGTCGCCCGACTGGTAGATAGGTGCATCAGCCATGTTTTGGTCGAAGTTGCAATTGAACAAAAATAACTGCGCCTCCCGGTGGTAACGACCTAATTTATATCCAGGGTCGCCGATAAACCGACAATTTTTCAACACGGATTTCGCCCCTTCCTCTCCGGATCCATCATGCCAAATCGCAGCACTCATGTTGTGGCAAATAAAGGTGCAATTCTCTGCCAATGCGTATCCACGCGGGCAATACAAATCTACCCCACCCTCGATCTCACAATCATTGAAATAATACATTCCGGCATTCACATCCCAGGGACTCATCGTGTCCCCTCCTCCCGAACGAAATGTGCAATGTTCAAAACGCAAACGCGTAGCGCCCGGCATCGTCCGAACGGCAAATTGGTGTCCATCCACACGCACAATTTTCTCCCCATCCTTTTCCCCTGACTCACGCGGTAATGCATATTTCTGGACCGAACTGACCGTCGGCTTCCCTGCCTCATTTAAACAAGGAATTGTGACATCTTGCTTGGTAATCAACCCATAATCATTGATAACCGTCAAATTTTCAAAACTCAAATCGTGCCCCTTGATATTCAAGACACCCGCACCATAATCATCCGGATTTGAGCAACGCCAAATATCGCGCGCTTGCGTAAACTTCAAAACGACACCTGCACGCGATTGACCTATCAAGCGCAAATCATGCCGAAGTGAATCGATGTAAACTTTCTCTTTATATATGCCGTTTTTTATAAAAATGGTTTGATTATTTACCCCTCTGTTAACAGCCTCCTGAATCGTTCTTACATCCCCTGACCCATCCTGTGCTACTGTAATTTGTTGCATGAATTGGTCCATTAACTGAACAGTCCTGTCAAACCATGTGGTAAACAACAAAAAAGTATGTGGCGATTTTTCATGCGTAAATACATCCGTCAGAATACCGAATTGGCTCATCTGAGCACGAAAATTATCTCTTCCCGCATGCATCCTTTCATTCCCAGAGTTGATAAATAACACCGGCGGATCTTGTTTCGATACATGATGTAAGGCCGACGCCTGATTCCAAATTGCGGAATTTTCTGTCTTCGAATAGCCAAAATAAGCAGTCGCCGCGGATGTCCGAACCCGATCATCCCCTTCCCCACTTTCCGGATGTATATAGGCCAAGATTCCATCGAGATCGATGACTCCTTTGATTTTTTGTCCTTTCCCAAAGAGATTTTCATCTTGAACGGATCCGAGCAAAGCAGCCATTTGGCCCCCAGCAGAATAACCTCCCACGAAAATTTGCTTCGGATTGATATGTAAGGATTTTGAGTGCCCATGTAAATAAATCAACGCCGCTTGCGCATCTAACATCGCAGCAGGATAGAGCGCTTCTGTAGACAAGCGATATTCTGCTAAAAAGACCCGATAGCCCTTGGTAGAAAAGGCTTTTGCCAACATCACATGCTGTGAGCGATGACCCGTTCGCCAACCGCCGCCATGAAAAAACAATAAAGATTTTCGGGAATTTTTATCCTGCGGCTCGTATACATCAAGCACTAATGATCTTTGGTCCAACTTTTTATACACCAAGGTTCGGGTTGCTTTCACCTGAGAAGCAGTCAATTCCGCCAACAGGAGACTTGGATCCTCTTTCAGCGCGGATTTCCATGCCGAATAATTCGCGAACGAGCTGTCGGGAATACCCGTAACCCCTTTGGTATTTTGTGCCAATAAACCCTGGCAAACAAACAGTAGTATGATTCCTAACTTGCGCATATTTTCTAAAGGCGTAAAACCGAAATATATAATCATTCTTGTTAACTTGGTGATTCAAACCTGAAATTATGAAAACAGTACGCGTACTCGTAGTTGGCTGTGGCAACATGGGAGCTTCCCATGCAACGGCCTATCACAACTCCCCTGACTTTGAGATTATCGGCTTGGTATCACCTGGCAAAAGCAAAGAAACTTTGAATGCTAAAATAGGCGGAAAATATCCCCTATTCAACGAATATTCAGCTGCTTTGGCGGAAACGAAACCCGATGCGGTTTGTATATCCACCTACCCAGACACCCACGAAGCATATGCGATTGAAGCCATGGAAGCCGGTTGTCATGTGTTCATCGAAAAACCCATAGCCGACAGCTTAGCGGGTGCCATACGAGTGGCTGAAGTAGCGAAGAAAACGGGCAAAAAACTCGTAGTGGGTTATATTTTACGCCATCATCCCTCTTGGATCAAGTTCATCGAGGTGGCTAAAGAAATGGGGAAACCCTTGGTGATGCGCATGAATTTGAACCAACAATCTCACGGATACATGTGGGATGTGCATCGTAATTTGATGGCAAGTTTAAGTCCGATTGTGGATTGCGGCGTGCATTACATTGATGTCATGTGCCAAATGACGCGTTCGAAACCGGTCCGCGTTTCGGCGATTGGCGCACGCATGACCGAAGATATTCCGGCTGGAAATTATAACTATGGCCAACTGCAAATACATTTTGAAGATGGTTCCGTGGGCTGGTATGAAGCTGGTTGGGGGCCTATGATTTCCCAAACAGCCTATTTTGTCAAGGATGTTTTTGGGCCAAAAGGATCCGTTTCCATCGTGGCACAAAATGCCAGTGGTGAAGGGAAATCTGATTCCGTAGAATCACATACAAAAACCGAATCCTTGCGTGTTCACCATGCAGATATCAATGCTGAAAATGAATTCACGCGCGCCGACGAATGGATTAATCTAACGGACGAACCGGATCACCAAGGTTTGTGTGACCGCGAACAAGCCTATTTCCTTCACGCCATTCAAGCCGATGTGGACTTGACGGATCACGTGGAAGATGCGGTCAATAGCTTGCGCATTGCGTTTGCTTGTGATGAGTCGGTGCGGACTGGAAAGATGGTGGAGTTGTAAGTCCTAAGGGAAATAGTCCGAAGGAAAATAGTCCGAAGTGTATAGGAGAATGTTCAAGCGATTAGTTTTTGACTCATTCCCTCCAGACTTCGGACTTATTACTTTTTCCCTCTGGACTATCACCCTCCGAACTTCGGACTCTTTCCCTTCGGACTATCACCCTCCGGACTCAGGACTATTTCCCTCCGGACTTATTTCAAATACATCCCTAACCAATTCCTCACTTCCTGATAATGAAACTTCGAATTATCCGGATTTAATATCCAGTGATTTTCTCCCGGAAATACAATCAATTTACTAGGCACTTGTAATCGTTGGTGAATACTCCAGTTTTCAAGTGTGTTATTAATCGGAACACGGAAGTCATTCTCCCCTACTGTCATCAACATCGGTGTTTTAAAATTAGCAGCGAAGCGCATCGGATTTTGTTCTTTCCATGTTTTAGTAGGCACCCAGGGTGCACCGCCATTCATTAACTCTCTTCCCCAAATCACATCGGATGTTCCCCATTGTACCTCAGAATTGACCAATCCTGCGTGAGCCACTAAACATTTAAAATGCGAAGTTGTGGCTTGCATCCAGTTGGCCAAATGCCCCCCATACGACGCTCCTCCAGCTGCCTGTCGGGAAGCATCGATAAACGAATAGCGCTTGATCGCATCTGCCGCTGCTTCTAAAATTTCATTTCCAGGACCTTTGAAAGGATCAAATTGTATATCCTGAGCAAACTTCTCCCCATAGCCCACGGATCCGGTATAATCCGTCATCACAATGACATAATCAGTCGAGCTTAACACATAGGGGTTCCAACGGAAATTAAAGGCATCTTTAAACGAAATGGCAGGTCCACCATGCATCAACACAAAGAGCGGATATTTTTTGGATGCGTCAAATCCAGCAGGACGCAAGATGATACTGCGAATCATTTTGCCACGGGAAGATTTGGTCCAAAATACTTCAGATTTGGGTAAATCCATGGTCGAAAGTGCTGCATCATTGGCCTTTGAAATCGCAATCGATTTACCAGCATTCCAAACAAAAACCTCTGCTGGCGCAGCGATATGTTGGTAAGTATAAGCCATCGCTTCTCCCGCCACCGACAACCCTGTAATAGATCCTGACTCCCCGCCAAGTGTAGGCTTAACTTCACCAGACGCTATTGAAATCTGGACCACTCGATCGACACCTTGATCTTCAATACTCGCAAAAATTGAATTGCCTGAAACTTCCCAATCGTTGATCGGTCGGTCAAGCCCAACGGCTAATTCGGTACGATTTTCCATGGATGGCCAAGCAAAACGATACATATGGTCTACATAATAAATCTTAGTTCCATTTGTATGCCCTGTCGCAATCAAGTATTTTCCATCTTCGGAAAATTGAACTTGGGAATAATTCATTGCATCTGTGCTGAGTAATTTTTCTGCACCGCCGGCAATAGACACGGAATAGAGATGTGAAGTAGCAGATTGGAAAGCTCCTGTGTTATACTCCGTTGTTGCCGTAAATACAATTTGAGCGTTATCAGGTGAAAAGCTAAAAGAGCCCAATTGGAATCCTTTCGATTCAACTAAACGTACTTGAGAAAATATATTTTTAGGCGCTGGTTTAGCAGCCGTTAAATCCATCACATAAACATGTGATTGTTTGTCATCCAACCAAGAGTCCCAATAGCGAATCGGGAAAGAAGTATAAACACGCGCTTTGGTTTTAATCTTCTTTTTTTCTTCGGCCAATTTCTTACTTAAAGAATCGGTGAATGCCGTGGCAAACACTCGAGAGGTGAAGGCAATTTTACTACCATCCGAACTGATTTTAGGCGTAAGTACACCCGTAGAAATGTTCGTCATTCGTTGGGCTTCCCCGCCAAGATCCAAGTTTAATCGATACAATTGAGCGACTTCATCCCCTTCACGTTTGGCAGCAAAAAAGACCTGATGAAGCGTAGGGTGCCAAAAGTAATTATCTTCACCCCCTTTGGAATTCGTGATTTTTCGAGGTTCTGTGGAACCGTCTGCAGCAGCAAGCCACAAGTCGGTGGATTGTTCATCAAGATTATAGGATGTTTCGGTCCGACTGTAGATGACCCATTTGCCAGAAGGGCTAAGCGCTGGAGTTCCAATTTTTTTAAGCAGCCACATACGTTCATGGGTCATGGCAGGTTTTTGCGCGAGGGCGTTAAAGCCGTAGGCAAATAGAACAATAAGTAGAATTTTTTTCATAGAAAACATTTATCGTCGTAAATTAGTTATTAAAACTTCATCTAATATAAACTTATGAGAAAAAATCATGTTCTACCTATCCTGGTATTTCTACTAGGGTCATTTGCTCTAGAAGCACAAACTCCTTTTAAATACATCGACCGATCTAATATGGATCTTCAGGCTAAACCTGGAGATGATTTCGCACAATATTCGAATGGGAATTGGGTGAAAAAAAATCCAATTCCGGCCAAAGAAACGCGCTGGGGTACATTTAACCAATTACGTGATTTCAATAGCAATGCGGTAAAAACCATCTTGGAAGAGACGCAAACATCGAAAGCCGCTGCTGGATCCGTTGAGCGCCGTGTGGCTGATTTCTACGCCGCTGCCATGGACAGTTTGACCATTGAGAAACTCGGATTTACACCAATTCAGGCCGACTTAAACCAAATTAATTCCATCCAATTCAAGTCACAAGTCGTGACCGAGATTGCTCGCATGCGCAGATCGGGTGCTGGTTCTCCCCTATTCGGTTTTTACGTAGGACAGGATCGTAAACAAGTGAATAAGCAGGTTCCTCAATTAGGCCAAGGCGGAACATCCTTGCCAGATCGTGATTTATATTTAAAGTCGGATGCGCGCAGTTTAAAAATTCAAGATGCATTCAAAACCTACATTGCTACGTTATTTCAGTTAATTGGAACTTCCCCAGATCAGGCAAAATCAAACGCCGAAATTATCTTCCAATTAGAGAAAAAATTAGCGGAAGCGCAGATGTCACGGTTGGAAATGCGTGATCCCTATAAGACATACAATAAACTTGTTTTCTCGGATTTTAATCAAAAAACTCCGGCATTCAATTGGGCATTAACATTCCAAGATTTTGGCACAACGGCACCCGATTCGGTGTTGGTTTCTGCGCCAAAATTCTTTGAGTCTGTTAACAAGATGTTGATTGAAACGCCTGTTGAAACGTGGAAAACCTATTTGACATGGAATCTATTGAAAGGTTCTTCCAACTATTTAAGTTCTCCATTTGTGAAGGCCAACTTCACATTTAATCAAGTAATCAGTGGCCAAAAAGTTCAAACGCCTCGTTGGCAACGCATGTCATCTCTTACGGATGGGGTGATTGGAGAATTATTAGGTCAATTGTATGTCGCGAAATATTTCAAACCCGAGGCGAAAGTACGGATGGAGGAATTGGTAAAAAATCTACGCAAGGCATTCGAAATCCGAATTAAGCAATTGGATTGGATGAGTGAGGAAACCAAGCAAAAGGCCTTAGCTAAATTATATGCCTTTACACCAAAAATTGGTTATCCAGATACCTGGAGAACGTATGAAGGCTTAGCAATTTCGTCCAATGCATTTTACCAAAACATGCGAAATGCAGGAGCTTGGGGTTTCCAAGAGAACATCGCGCAGATTGGGAAGCCGGTAGACCGCACGAAATGGGGTATGTCGCCACCAACGGTTAATGCGTATTATAGCCCGGTGATGAACGAAATCGTTTTCCCTGCAGGGATTTTACAATTCCCATTCTTTGATGCCAATGCGGATGACGCCATAAACTATGGAGGTATTGGTGCGGTCATTGGCCACGAAATGTCGCACGGATTCGATGATTCAGGAAGTCAATACGACAAAGACGGAACATTACGTAATTGGTGGACAAAAGATGACCTTGCCAAATTCAAAGCAAGAACTGAGTTATTGGTTAAGCAATTTGATGCATATACGATTTTGGATACGCTACACGTAAATGGAAAGTTGACCTTAGGAGAAAACATTGGTGACCTAGGTGGTTTAAACATTGCTTATGACGCGTTCAAAATGACGAAGCAAGGTAAGTCTAAATCGAAAATTGACGGGTTTACTTCGGACCAACGGTTCTTCTTATCGTATGGACAGGTTTGGAGAGGTTCATCATTACCTGAAACAGCAGCTAACTTAATTCAAACAGATCCGCATTCGCCGGCACAATACCGGGTTATTGGTGCACCTGTAAATATGGATGCTTGGTACAAAGCTTTTGATGTAAAACCAGGAGATAAATTGTACAAGAAACCGGAAGAGCGGATTAAGATATGGTAGTTGAGAGTGAAGAGGGAAGAGTGAAGAGTTGATAGTAAAGAGTGAAGAGGCATGAAGTTTGAGGCAAAAGGTGTTCAAACTGGATGAAATACCCTCGAACTTCCTGATTATCAATTCTTAATTCTTAACTCTTATCTCTTAAATAATTAAAAAGGCGACCCTTCGGTCGCCTTTTTAATTATTTTAAATACTTCTCTAACCACTGAAACTGTTCCCACAATAAGTGAAGAACATTTTCTCGACCACGGTAGCTATGAGCTTCGTACGGCAAATAAACAAAACGGGTTGTTGCTCCATTTCCTTTTAATGCGGCGTATAAACGTTCACTATTGATAGGAAATGTACCCGTATTATCATCTTGTTCGCCATGAACTAACAAAATCGGTTCCTTGATTTTATCTGCAAAACTGAACGGGCTCATCTCGTAATACAATTGAGGTGCTTGCCAATAGGTACGATCTTCATTTTGGAATCCAAAAGGAGTCAACGTACGATTATAAGCACCACTTCGTGCGATACCCGCCTTAAACAAATCCGTGTGAGCCAGTAAATTAGCCGTCATGAAAGCGCCATAACTATGACCACCTACAGCCATACGCTTACGGTCACCTACACCTAATTGAACCAAATGGTCAATCGCTGCAGAGGCGTTTAGCTTCAACTGCTCCACAAAATTATCATTGGGTTTCTTCGATGCATCCGTAGAAACAATCGGCATTTCGGCATTATCTAAGATTGCATAACCTTGAGTCGCATAATAAATCGGCGAAGCCCAACTTAAAGTTGTAAATCGGTCTTTACTACCTCTTATCTGTGCTGCATCAGCTGCGGAGTTAAATTCACGTGGATAGGCCCAAATCAATACAGGCAATGGTCCATCCTTTTCTTTGTTGTAACCTTTAGGCAGATATAAATCCCCTGTAAGATCTACCCCATCCGCACGTTTATATTTGATTTTCTCTTTGGTGATACCGACAAGATTCGGATATGGATTTTCAAACAGGGTCAAAGCCTTATCTTGAGCAGGATTCAATAGATGCTTAATGAAATAGTTCGGCACCTCTGTTTGAGATTCTTTTCTGCTCAAAACGATTAGTTTCTCCGCATCAATCACTTCCTCCACTTGTTCAAAATGACCCGGTTTAGCCCGCCAAACGATCTCATTTTTCTTCGTTGCTAAATCAAATTTGGCAATAAAAGGAAGATCACCTTGGTCAGATGATCCAATCGGATTATTCATCAAAATTTTAGTTCCTCCATCCGTCACTTGAATCACATCGCGCCCAAACGCATTTTTTGTTTGAACGGGGCTGCCAGGATTTCGGTATGCATCCGTCAAATTACGTTCATACAAAACCTCCATTGTTCCTGTCTGAGGCGTATAGCGACTCACTTTAGATGTTTGTTTACCCCGTAGAACCTCCGTTACCATTGCGAGATTTTTATCACCCCAGGTTACGCCTGCAAATCGCGTTTTGGTTTTAAACAACTCTATCGCTGCTTGCGTAAATGGTGCAGACAAGCTATATACGGCATCATGAAACTCAACTTGCTTCTTGATTAAACCACTATCTAATGGCATTGCATACACAATCGAAGCTGGCTCATCGTCGCGCCACTCAAACCCTCTAGGAACATTTTGCACGTTATCATTTCCAGCTGGTGCACTCTCCGCTGAGGGAAGATTAGCCAATTCTTTGATAACTTTCCCATCCAAGTTCATCACCGAAACTTTCGATGTAAATCCATATGCTGGCACAGCATAAGAAAATGGTTTTGTTAGCGTCCGAGTCATCACATACTGACGATCCGGCGATAATTGAAACGTATTTGTAAGCTCGGGCTTACCTATTTTCTTATTAACTCCATTTTTATAAAGAACGAGTTGGCTTTCCGCGTAATAAGCAAACAGACTTTCATCATAGGGCGATTTAATCAAATCCTGAAAGGTAGGCCTTGGAGCAGCCTTGCCTATATTCTGTTGGATTGTTGGGCCTTTTGGTGTAATGGGGCGTTTGGGTGCTCCTGCCGCATCATGCGTCGTAGCCTTGTACAAAAGCGTTTGATCGTCTACCCAAGTAAAGGCATTTCCCAACACTTGGTTAATCGGATCAGCATTCACGCGAATTGCTTTTTTAGTGGCAATATCGATGACATACAGATCTACCCGATTAATTTCGGTCTGTGTAAAAGCTATTTTTGTCTCGGATGGATTCCATGCAAAAGCGCCAGCGGCCAGGTTTTTAGGCAAGCCTGTTATCGCAATTTTTGCACTGGTTTTAATGGATTGCAACGTTATCCCGCTTATGGGGCTTTGTCGGCTCGGCGAGAAATTCAGGGGATTTAATCGCAATCCAGCAATCTTCATTTCTGGCTGTCCTAGCTCCTCGACACTCGGATATGAATTCCGACCAAGTAGCAAGAGGTACTCTGCCTTGGAATCGATGCGAACGAATGGTGTAGGCTTGGCTAAAAGTAAGTCGGCAATGGCCTTAGGTGGCAACTGATATGCATCGGTATCTTGTGCATAATTGCTCGAAATCGTGCACACAAATGCACATAATGTAAGAATAATAGCTTTCATTTTCATAGGTTAAAAAAAGGTGGCTGATTGAATCAGCCACCTTTAGATTTTATAGTGGATTTTGAACGATTGCAGGATTCGCATTAATCTCACGACGTGGGATTAAGAACTCCCATCGAACATCGCCCGGAGCTACATCATATAATAAAGCAATGGATGCAATGGCATTCGTACCATTACGGTTCAAAGGTGCATTCGTACGTTTCAAATCCAAGAAACGGTGACCCTCGCCCCAAAGCTCAACACGACGATGTACCAAAATTTCATCAACTAAGGCTTGGCCTGAATTTGTTGACTTCACATAAGCAGCATCTCTTGTTTTGATTAGATCGAATAAGACTTGTGATGCTCCAGCTGCATCGTTTAAACGTGCTTTGGCTTCCGCCTCAATTAAGTACATTTCAGCAGCACGCATGTAAGGAACATCGCCCATCGCTGAGGTAGAAGGTGTACCCGGTAATCTGAATTTTTGATTCAAGAATTTAGGACGAACACCTCCTGGAGGAACAATTGAGTTTGAAGTCGTAGGTGTCTCTACCCACATCTTTGAACGCACATCCGTCGCTGGAATTTGCTTATAAAGCAGGTTGTTAATCACCTTAGGATAGGTACGAATAACCGTAGAGTTGTAATTACATGAAATATAGGAATGATATCCTCCAAAATATTCAGTTTGATCCTCTAAGTGATCAAAACCCCACATCCACTCCGAATTAGCAATATCTTGAAAACCGTCTAAATATTGAGTCGAGTTCATCGGTTGGTACCCCGCACGAGCCTCAGCAGCAAATTTTGCAGCATTGGCCCAATCTTGTTGTACCAAGGCAACACGTGCTTGCAAACCTTTCACCACACTTAAATTAATATGAGATTTATTCAGACGAGCGCTTGTTAATAAAGCTGCTGCATCCGCTAAATCCTTATTAATTTGCGTATAAACCTCTTCTACCGTGTTACGTGGCTTCCCTTCCGTAGTTGGCTCTAAAACCAATGGGACCCCTAATTGGCTATTCGGTTTAGCACGGGCATCATAACGTTTACCGTACAACTGTACTAGATTAAAATACCCAAAAGCACGTAAGGCCAAGGCCTCGCCTTTCAATGTATTACGATCAGCAGCTGGACCTACAGCCTTATCAATATTCGCAATACCAATATTGGCATTACCAATGATGCGGTAATACATCTCATAAGGAAATTGAACCATGGTGTTAACGTCTGAACGATGTGCAGTCCAACGAGTTTCTCCCACGTGCCAAGATGCTGCCGTTGTACCCAATACCATGTCCTCACCCATGTGATCTAAAATAATCATCATAGCCGGGTGACCCGAGTGACCTTGTGAACTTAAATAACGGACGATAAATGAACGGTAAATACCATTAACAGCTGCTGCGGCGTTTTTAGTAGTCGCATAGGCAGATCCTGCATCTATACTAGCCGTAGGCGTAGTATCCAAATATACGTTCTCACATGAAATCGAAATCATGCTGAACAAAAAAGCGATAAATATGATTAATTTATTTTTCATGATTCAAAATTATAAAGAGAATGAAATACCTAATACCAATGATTTCGCAGGGCTATATACGTTGCTGGTAGTTCCTCCAAAGTTTTGTTGGACGTTCATTCCACTTCTACGTGATAACATCAAGAAATTTTCCCCACTCATATATACTTGAGCATTGTCAATTTTAAACTTAGACAATACCGTTTTAGGTATACGATAAGACAATGTCACCGTACGAATATTCAAGAAGCTACCATCAATTAACCAACGATCTGAGGCAGCGTCAAAGTCAGCTGTACGGCCAGCATCCATGCGCGGAACATTAGTTACATCACCAGGATTAACCCAACGCTTCAAGATATCTACGTGTTTCGCATTGTGATATCCAGCTCCCATCAAACCAGCATATGCTCCATCATAAATTTTACCACCAATTTGATATACCATCAAAGCAGAAAGTGAAAATCCTTTGTAGCTCAAAGAGGTATTAACAGAACCTGTTAAATCTGCAATGGATGAACCATTATACCAATAACGCGCATTAGCAATGTTATTCGTCAAGGTATCTCCCGATGCGGTAATTCTTGAGTTAGCAGGCACATACGAAATCGCACGATACTCAGCTACACCAGTTTCAGGATTTACACCTTTGTATTCACGTAACCAGTAATCATATAATGAACTACCTTCTTTTAACTTCTTTGTACCATCAACGATCTCCTTACTTTCGCTAGGCATTTTGGTAATCTGATTCTCTAACTTAGTTGCATTCAGGTCAATGTGCCAGTTAAAGTCTTTTGAACGAATAACATCATAACCCAATTGAAGCTCGATACCACGGTTGTACATCGAACCAATGTTTCTTGTCTCTGTAGCGATACCTACTGAAAGAGGCAAAGGCACTGCAAAAATCAAGTTGGTCGATTGACGATCAAAGTATTCAATTGTACCTGAAAGTCTATTTTTAAATAAACCAAACTCCAAGGCAACATCAAATGCCGTATTTGTTTCCCACTCCAATGATTTACTTCCTAAAGAAGATTGTAAGATACCTGGCTCAGTTGCATTGTTCCAACCTAATGCATACAATGGCTGCCAAGCATAGTTGCTGATACCTCCATCATTACCCGTTTGGCCCCAAGAAGTTCTTAATTTCAAGTTATCCACAAAGCTAAATTGCTTAATAAATTCTTCCTGGTCTAAACGCCAAGCAGCTGATGCCGAGTAGAATGTACCCCAACGCTTATCTTGGTAGAACTTAGAAGAACCATCACGACGAGCAGAAAATGAAACAAAATATTTCGAGTCATAATCATAATTCAAACGAGAGAAGAAACCTTCCACACGACGAATATCATATTGTGAAGTCAAATTAGTCGTTGTCGTAAAGTTGATCAACTCATAATTTCCGTCCAATATTTGCTGCGAACGAGAACCGTCCAAGCTATTGCTCACTAAATTATAATTTTCGTGTCCAAGTAATGCATCAACATTATGCTTTCCAAACGAATGATTATAAGTTAATAATTGGGATAAATTGTAGTTGGTAATATTCTCAAACAAATTCGATGCACGACCAGCAGGAGCACCATCACCAATTTCTGGATTACCAAAAACAACAGTATTCGCATTGGTAATATCCACACCCACATTGTTCGTGAATTTGAAATCCTTTAAGAAGGAGATTTCAGCAAAAGCACGACCACCTAGCAAATTTCTACGGAAGAAATTTTCATTTAATTCCGTTTCAGCAATCACGTGACGACCACCATATTGAGGACGATTCGATAGACCTAATGCACTTAAATTACCGTAATCATAACGACGTCTCCCATTTTCTAAGGTCAAGAAAGTACCTGGACTTGCCGGATTGTATGCATATACAGGATAAATAGGTGCCATTCCACGCGTAAAGAAGAATGGATTCACAAATGAAGTACCTCCATCAGCCGTTGACTGATTTGATGAAGTTACCGTTGTGTTCATATTAGCACCCACCTTAAACCAATCATTCATTTGGCTATTCACGTTTAAACGAGCAGTAAAACGATCATAATCCGACTTAATTTGATATCCTTTATCGTTCAAATAAGAAACAGATAAGAAATAATCTGATTTACCGTTTGAACCTGAAAAATTTGCGTTGATTTCATCACGAACACCTTGACGCATAACAGCCTTCTCCCAGTTTAAATCATCCATGCTATAAATCATTTGCGCTGATGGATTCAATTTCCCATCCGTCCCAACTAATTGAGCAAAAGGAACATTATACACATTATAGCCAGTACCCACAATTGCACCTAAACCCGCAGAAGCTGTTGTATTTGCTGTTGCAAGAGCAACTGGATTTGTTGCACGGTAAGCTAAATTATTACGATTCGACTCCCACATTAATGGATAATAGTCTGCAGGACCTACACGGTCATACTCCGGCAAGGCTCTTGTATTAAATCCTTTTGTGTATTTAATATTAATCGTATTCTTTCCTTTAAGACCTTTTTTGGTTGTCACCATTACGACCCCGTTCGCAGCACGAGCACCATACAAGGCTGTAGACGCCGCATCTTTCAAGACCGTAATTGAGACTCAATATCATCATTGTTCAAGTTGGCAATACTCGCAGAATACGGAACACCATCGACAACATATAATGGATCATTGGAAGATGAAATCGAACCAAAACCACGGATACGAACTGCTGGCGATGAACCTGGCTGACCGTTGGTTGATGTAGTTGTAACACCTGCTGCAATACCCTCAAGGGCTTGACCAATATTCGTTATCGGACGAACAGCCAATTTTTCTGCACCAATCTTAGCAGAAGATCCCGTAAAAGAAGATTTTTTAGCTGTACCAAAAGTGGTTACTACAACCTCATCTAAGGTAGATGCTTCTGATTGAAGTGAAATATTGATAACAGAGCGATTCGCCACTCGAACTTCTTGCGAAGCATATCCAACTGAACTTACTTGAAGAACAACAGTTGGAGAAACTGTTAATTTAAAAATACCCTCACCATCCGTGGTAGTACCTTTACTTGTACCTTTAATGGCAATGTTAACGCCAGGCAAAGATGAACCGTCTTCAGTTGTCACTTTACCGGTAATAGCCCTATCCTGCGCAAGCAATGGAACCATTGCAAATAGCCACAAGAAGAAACTAAATAGTAGATTTTTTTTCATAATGTCTCTAGTTTTAAACAAATGATGAATGATATAAAAAGCAATAATAGATGTAGACAATTTTGGAAACAATGAATTAATATAAATTGTTTTTATTATGTCCATAAAAAATAAAAAAGGCAACCAAATAGGCTGCCTTTTTTATTAAAAAATCAATTAATGATTCTTATTTACCAATACTAGGGTTCGTTTGTACCTCAGCTAATGGAATACCATAGATGTAACGAGGATCAGATGGTTGGATCGTTGCACCCGCACCGAAAGAAACCATCGGCTCACCACGACGCGTCACATCATTCGCACGGAAACCTTCCGCTAAGAATTCAATACGACGTTCTGTCAAGATTGCTTTGATCACATCCGCTTTCGTATCTAATGCAGCGAATACATATGCAGCATCCGAACGACCGTGAACAGCCTTTAATAAAGCAGCAGCACGTGACAAGTTACCTGTTTCCGCCTCAGCTTCAGCAAGGTTTAACAATACTTCAGCATAACGAATGTTAGGTACAAAATCTACATAAGGAGATACACCACTGAACTTCGTAGATGAAGGGAACTTAGCAACAGCCGTTGTAGCAACTGTCAACTTTGTTTTACGATCATCTGTTGCAGCAAATTGAGGATTATTGTAAATACCGATTGTACCTGTATTTAAGTAATATTCAACGTTACCTGCATTGAAGTAGTAACCCAATTGATTTTGCGTTCCTGGAGCATTCGTTGCATCCATTGGGAAAGAGAAAATCGACTCAGTCGTTGTGTAAGGTGCTTTAAATACAGCAGACACATCCGCTTGCAAAGCATGAGCAACACGAGTAGATGACTTGAATGGTGCAGCAGCCGAAACAATTTTATTTGCATCTGCAATAACACCTGCGTAATCACCCATTGCCAATTTAACGCGTGTTTTTAATGCAATCGCTGTGTTCTTGTGTGCACGCGTTGTGTTTAACAAAGCAGTACCATAAGAATCTGGCAATTCATTTTCAGCATCGTTCAAATCTGACAATACTTGCGCATAAACTTGAGCAACTGTGCTACGAGGCATATCATTATCAGCTGAAGACACAGAGCCTTTCAAACGTAATGGCAAACCTGCAGAAGCACCTTTGTCCATGATGTATGGCTTAGCAAAATACTGAACCAAAGAGAAGTAGGTTAATGCACGCAAAAACTTCGCTTCTCCACGGTAATTAGCCGCCAAAGTAGAAGAAACTGCATTTGGATTAGCAGCCAAACCTTCTAAGAACAAATTCGTACGGTTAATCGTCAAGTAACCCTGTACCCAGAAATTCGCTAAATACGAATCTGAAGGATCTTGGTTACCTTGATACGTTGAATACCCTGTAACAGAGTTCGTCGTACGGTTAACCCAATCCTCTCCACGGATATCGTTATAAATCAAATAACGACCACCGAATAAGCTACCGTTTTTCGCAGAGCCATACAAACCATTAACTTGGGAAAGGACACGAGCAGGTGTATTAAATACCGTTGCATCAGACAAATCCAATTCCGGAACTGCACTAAGGAATTCCTTATTGCAAGAGGAAACAGTCATCGCAAGTGCGATTGACAAGATTCCCATTTTATTTGTGAATAATTTCATTTTCTATCTTCGTTAATATTATAAACCAATGTTGATACCAAAAGTAAATGCACGTCCTTGAGGAATTGAGTTACGCTCAATACCTGAAGCTAAGTTTGAATCACCATTTGATGAAATCTCAGGGTCAACACCTAAGTAAGGAGTAAACAATAACAAGTTATTTCCTTGCGCATAAACACGAATAGAAGAAATTCCTACTGAAGACAAATTAGTAGGGATTTTATATCCTAAAGTTGCCGTTTGTAAACGTAAGAAATCACCTTTTTGAATATTGGCATCGATCAAGAATGAAGATCCATTAGATACGTTATCACCATAAACAGCTTTTGGAATTTCAGTTACTTGACCTGGAGTCTTCCAAGAATTCAAGACATCAACCGAGTTATTCCAAACACGTTGGTCACGTAAACCCGCCTGAGAACCGTTGTAGATGTAGTTACCTCCTGAGAATGTAAAATTCACACCTAAATCAAATCCTTTGTAACGGAATGTATTATTGAAACCACCGTAGAAAGTAGGCAATGTATTTCCTAAAATTTGTTGCTCAGATGAAGGAGACGTTGCAGCCTTACCATCTAATGTCGTCCAAGCTAATGCTCCACCTAAGTGAGAGTATTGTACTTTTGTTCCGTCACGTTTGATGTAGATACGACGACCATTCTCTGGGTTCACACCTGCTGTCTTTACACCGTAAATTTGTGCAGCTGAATAACCTACTTTCGTGATAGAAGTTACCTCTAAACCTGAAGTAGCTGTCAAGATTGGTGTATTTGCATCAACTAATGATGTAACCATGTTTTCGTTGGTAGCAAAGTTGATGTTAGTCGTCCAAACAAATCCATTGTTATTAATTGGAGTTGCTGTTACCGCTAATTCATAACCTTTGTTATACATCGAACCTACGTTAGCCAAGATTGAGTTTCCTGGAATACCTTTTGAAGGTGCTTGAGGAACGTTCAAAATCAAGTTGTTGATATCCTTGTAGTAGTAATTAGCTTCTACTTGGATACGATCGTTTAAGAAACTAACATCTAAACCTACGTTGGTTTGTGCTGAAGTCTCCCATTTCAAATCCTTGTTACCTGCTTGGTTAAATGACAAAGTTGGTGCAGCACCGTAAAGTCCTGATGCAAAAGTTGAATAAGAACCATATGCATTTGGTACATTACCGTTACCTACTTTACCATAAGAAGCTTTCAAACGTACATTTGATACTTTATTTCCTAAGTCTAAGTTCTTGAAGAACTCCTCTTCTGAAATTGTCCAACCCAATGACGCTCCACCAAAATCACCCCAACGGTTCTCTGAAGATAATGCAGAGTTACCATCACGACGGTAGTTGGCGCTCAAGAAATACTTTCCTCCATAATTATAAGAGAAACTTCCTAAATAAGCCTCATAAGCAACTTGGTAGATACCATTACCTGCAGCTAAGTTCGTTCCAAAGTTTCCTTGAAAATCTGTAAAGAAGTAATCAGCAAGTGTTTGACGTTGCGCTCCCCAGTTCAATACACGTGTTTTTTGAACATCAGAACCAGCAATTAAAGAGAAATTGTGCTTCTCAGCTAAAGTCACATTGTATTGCAATGTGTTAATCCAGTTCCAGTTATCTGACTTCGCAGTATTGTTATACGCATCACCACTAGCAGACCAACCATCACCATTGTAAGGGTTGAAGAAACGGATGTTTTCCGTATTACGACGATCCCATGAGTAGCTAGTCTTAGCCGTCAATCCTTCCATTAAACGGAATTCAGCTCCCAAATTCGCAATTAAACGCGTATTTTCAGAAGTAATTTTATCTAAATCACGTACAACTGCTGGGTTAGGAAACTGCGCAGGCAATAAGTTATTCATACGACCTACTGTGTTATTCTCTAAGTTGTAAGAACCATCTGGTAAGTATGCAGGCAAGTTAGGAACTTGAGCAACCGCAATACGACCTAAACCAGACGTATTAAATGCACCACCCGCATTCGAACCTGACATAGGCGCCTTGTTGAATGTATTTGAGTAGTTAAAGTTAGCTGTCAATTTCAACCATTTCGTTGCTTGGTGATCCATGTTGAAACGACCTGAACGACGTTGGAAGCTATTGCTTTTCAAGAAACCATCTTGATCAGAAAATCCAGCTGAGAAATAATAGCTAGTCTTATCTGTACCGCCATTAATTGTCAAGTTATGATTCTGAGAAACAGCTGTTTGGTATACTTCTTTGTACCAATCTGTATCGATCAAAGAACCATCCGCATTGTAATTTGGTAAGAATGATTTGTTAGCCGAATTACGTTGAGATGCAGCAATTGCATTTGGATTCATCGCTAATGCATTTGCAATCGCACCATTTTTGTGATCCATGTATTGTTGTGCATTTAACACATCTGGTAAACGAACTGCCTCAGAAATACCAGCCCAAGAATCGATAGATACCTTAGCTTTACCTGATTTACCACGTTTTGTTGTGATCAATAAGACCCCAGCACCCGCACGAGAACCGTAAATCGCTGCAGAAGCCGCATCTTTCAATACGTCGATAGACTCAATATCCGAAGGGTTAATATCCGCTAACGGGTTATTCGTAGTCGAATTAGCTGAAACGTTATCAGTTGAAATAGGTATACCATCGATAACAACCAAAGGAAAAGAGCTCAATGATAATGAACTCAAACCACGCACACGGATAACTGGAGGGTTATTCAACAAACCATTGGGTTGTGTGATATTAACACCTGCTGCTTGCCCTGTTAATCCTTGCGAGAAAGACTGAACTGGACGCTCAGCAATCGTTGCAGCTTTTACTGTAGAAGCAGCACCCGTAAACTCTTGGCGCTTTTTCGTACCGTAACCTACCACAACAACTTCTGATAATTGTTGGTTGTCCGCTTGTAATTGAACGTCAATGACGCTTCTAGAACCAACAGATACACTTTGAGAATTAAAACCCACAAAAGAGAATACGAGACTTGCTCCATCTGCAACTGCGATTTTATAGGTTCCGTCCGCAGCAGTGCTAGTTCCTTTTGAAGAACCTTTTGCACTGACACTAACGCCCGGCATGCCGCTTCCATCCTCAGATGAAGTGACTTTACCGGTAACTTGCCTTGTTTGGGCGAACAATGTGCTTACTACAGCCATCATCAACACCCAGGATAGTACTAGTTTTTTCATGTTGTTTAGTTTAATGAATGAACTCAAATATAGGACTCAAACATGAAATCACCATAAATTGTTCTAATATATTTGCATTTTTTGCAGAAAAGCCAAATAAAAAAGGGCGATCCAATGGATCGCCCTTTTAAAAATCAATTTAAACTTGATTAGTTCTTATCCCAGAACAATTTCGTTGTAACAACATCACCACCAATTGCAGAAGCTGCAGCTGTGTAGTTAGTACCGTTCAATGTTTGCTCGGTATTAGGATATGTTAAACGTGTAGGGAAACCAGACTTCGCATTGATTGGAGTCGAAATTTTTGGTTGGTCAAGACGACGAATCTCAGTCCAAGTCTCATAAGGACGATTGTATAATGCAATCCACTTTTGAGTACCAATTTTTTGCTTCCAATCTCCTGCTGCTGTTGTATAAGCAACATCTGCTTGAGCTAAATACTCAGCAGCTTGTGCAGCAGTTCCACCCCAATATAAAATTGAAGCAGTGATTGCGTTGTTGTAATGCGATTCAGCAGAACCTGAAACGTTAAATCCTCTTTCTTTTGCTTCTGCGCGCAAGAATTCAGTTTCAACATAATCAGCTAATACGTAAGGAGCATCCGCAGCGATAACTTTCGCGCCAGCACGAGAGAAATCAACATACGTATTTACCTTTCCTACGATTCCACCTGCATATTTACCTCCGTTGTTTGTTGAGAAGTAAGATCCAGTACGTGGATCATTCCATCCTAACAATTTATCCATCAAATCTTTCGCAGCGATGTAATCTTGACGACCACCCAAAACGATATCCACGTGTAATGGATTTTGGTTTGGAGATGCAGAAAGGTATGTAAATAAACCATTGTCAGAAGCAGCAGAGATAGCACCAGCGTCAGACGCTTCAACTGCAGATTTAGCAGCAGATGCATCAACGTCAGCTAATACCATACCCAACTTCATACGAAGTGTGTTTGCAAATTTTGCCCATTTCGCAACAGATCCTTTGTAAACAACATCTTCAGATGCAGTAAATGCAGCACCAGAAGCGTCTAACTTAGAAATGTCATTGTTCAAACGAGCTAATAAATCTGCAGAAACAGTTTTAGCATCATCATACTTAGGGAACAATTTCGCAGAATTCAATGCTTCAGTATATGGAATGTTACCAAACGTGTTCACTAAGATAGAGAACGTGTAAACTTCCATGATATCCAAGATAGCTAATTTATTAGCTTTTTCTTTCGGCAACAAAGTTGCATCTGCATTGATCAAACGAGATGATTCACGTAAATCAGCTAATACATCACGGTACATTCCTGACCACCAAGTGTTCGGGATTGCACGTGTAGCGAAATCGTACTGTGCTTCATCTTGATAAACCGCCATAGCCCATTGGCTAGTCGTAAAACGGAACACGTTTGTGTTCACACTCGCTGTCGCTAAATTTCCCGCAAGAGATTTAACTGCACTTGAAAACAAAGTAGGCGCAGGAATAGTCGCTGGCTTCTTTGTCTCAACATTTAATGAGGCTAGATCCTCTGTACAAGCCGTTGCAAGAAACAAAAGCGGTACAAATACTAAAAATATTCTTTTCATCTGATTCAAAATTAAGGATGATTAAAACACTAATTTTACGTTGAAACCAATCGAACGAGTCGTTGGATACGCACCTGATTGATATCCTTGCAAGTTACCTGCAGATAAATTCTCCTCAGGATCTGAGTGTGGAAGGTTCTTGTGAATGATCCACAAGTTACGTCCATAAACAGATAAATCTACGCCTTTAACGCCACCTAATTTAGCTACGATTGAACGAGGTAATGAATAAGTCAAATTCGCCTCACGTAACTTCACATAGCTCGCATCGTAAACGAATTGATGTTGTGGGTTGTAAGCATATCCGTATGTACCATACCAGTTCTCAACACGAACGTCGTTTTTCGTACCATCAGCTTTAACACCTGGAACGATAATACCACCACCGTTTGCTACCTCTTCACGAGAAGGATTTCCTTTATCATTCAATAAAGCTGACTCTTCTAATACACCTGTTGCAGCACCGTAGTATTGATCAAGTGAGAATACTGAACCACCTGACTTCACATCAATTAAGAAACTGAATGTAACGTCTTTATAACGGAATGAGTTGTTCACACCACCAATCCAGTTTGGATTAACATTACCGATGTTGTTAGTAGTCGTCGTAGTCATATCATAACGACCATTCGCTTTTACTAACTTCTCACCGTTTACGTATTTCCAAGTCTTACCTTTCAAGATACCGTAAGGCTCACCCACTGTCGCGTTCAATGTAACACCACCTTGGAATGAAGCTAACTGTAAGTTTTGGCTTTCATTGTAAAGGCTTAACACCAAGTTACGGTTACGTGTAAAGTTCACGTTTACGTTCCAAGAGAAATCAGCCGTTTTGATTGGATTGGCATAAAGGCTTAATTCAATACCTTTATTCTCAATGTTACCTGCGTTTACATAAGTCGAGTTATAACCTGTTGATGTAGTAACAGCAGCTGGCATAATTTGATCCAATGTATTTGTGTGGTAATAAGTCAAATCAAATCCTAAACGGTTTTGCATAAATGCCATTTCAACACCAATCTCTTTCGAAATTGTTTGCTCTGGCTTCAAACCTGGATTGTTTTGCGTTCCTGGAACAGAGAACAAGATAGTCGAACCAAACGGAGCTGGTTGATCATATACGTTGCTGATTGAACCCCAAGGTGCATCATTACCTACTGTTGCATAGTTAGCACGTAACTTACCTGAAGTTAACCAAGGTAAATCTTGTAAGTGATGAGAGAATACCCAGCTCAATGAACCTGCATAATACAAATACTTGTTGTTAGCAACAGGCAATGTAGAAGATTGATCTTGACGAACAGTACCATCCAAAGTTAAGAAATCCTTGTATGAAACAGTTCCACCAGCAAATAGACCAAATACTTCACGTGGATTGTAAGACTCAGATGGAGCTGAAACAGTTCCTTTTGAGTTAGCAATTGAATAAAGACCTGGTACGATCAAACCACCATTTGTGATTGCATAGATCGAACGGTTCAATGACTTACGCAAGTTAAGACCTGCTAAAGCTTTCACGTTCAAATCTTTCATAACGTTCTTGTCGAAATTTGCAATTAAATCATAGTTGATTTCTTGGAAATGACGATCATAACGAGAATACTCAGGAATATCTGTAGAACCTACCGCGATACGCTCCTCTTGGAACTCATCGTAAGTATCCATCGTGATACGTCCTAATACGTTCAAGTAATCTGTTGGCTTGTAGTTCAACATTGCATTACCGAACACACGTGTACGTGTATCGTTCTCGTAGTTTTGGTAACGAGTCCAATAGTAGTTATCTGTATAGATAGGCTTCAATCCAGCAGCTGTTGAAGGATCTGACCAGTTCCATGTAATGTTCTTGTTATTACGGAAATATGCATCACGTTGCTCATAAATGTCAACGTTAGTTTGATACCATTGACGGAAGTTTTGGTTCACGTTCAATCCATCATAACCAGTACCGTAACGACCTTTACCTTCTACTACTGAGAAGTTTGCTGTCGCAGAAGCTGTCAATTTAGAAGAAACATTGTAAGTACCACCTAAGTTCATGATATTCTTAGTCACCTTTGAATTAGGCAATGTTCCGCGATCTTCATTACGTGTATAACCGAATTTGATCGTTCCTTTGTCTGTTGCACCATCTAAAGAGATGTTTGTATTGTTTGAAATAGCCGTTTCGTAAAACTTAACTGGCGTATTTTGTGCAGCAACCCAAGGCTTAGCCTTTAAGTAGTTTGGACCCGCTGGATCAAATGCATCCCAGTGGTAAACCATTAACGAAGGATTAAACTTCGTTCCGTAAGAAGCATCTTCTGAAGTTGGAACAACTAAATCATCTTTTCCATCACCGTTTGCATCAAAATAGAAGAAACCGTCTTTTTGGTAAGGATCTGAATAACCAGCACCATATTGGTTTTGGTATTTAGGGAATGTAGTTTGATCAATTGTACCTACAGAAAGACCTGTATTGATTGTCAAACCTAAACCACGCTTCGCTTTTTTCGAAGTGATCATGATCACACCGTTTGAAGCACGTGAACCGTAAAGTGCAGTCGCCGCAGCTCCTTTCAATACAGTCATTGACTCGATATCGTCTGGGTTAATATCCGCAGCAGCATTACCATAGTCATAACCTCCACGACCCGTACGTTGGTTTGTTGAGTTCGTTACCGAGTTATCGATAGGCACACCATCCACAACGAATAAAGCTTGGTTATTACCAGTCAAAGATTTCGAACCACGGATAACAACGTTTGTTGATCCACCGATTGCGTTACCTTGTGTAATTTGAACACCAGAAACTTTACCTGATAATTGTGAGAATGCGTTACCTGAACGAACACGTGTCAACTCATCACCTTTGATTTGCTGTGCAGCATATGGCAAAGAGTTTTTCGTACGTGTTAAACCAAGGGCAGTTACAACAACTTCATTTAATTCAGAAGCATCTGAAGCTAAAGAGATATTGATAACCGATTGGCTACCCACAGAAACAGTTTGTTGCTTATACCCAACAAAGCTGAATACAAGCGCAGTACCATCACTTACAGAAATCTTGTAAGTACCATCTGCACCTGTTGTTGTACCACGAGAGGTACCTTTTAGGCTGACACTAACTCCCGGAAGAGCAGAACCATCCTCTGAAGCAGTAACCTTTCCAGTTACTTGTCTTGTTTGAGCTAATAATGAACTGAAAACAGTCATTGTTAAAACCCAAATGAGTAAGAGTTTTTTCATGTTGATTAGTTTAATTAATGAAAAAATAAAACATTTAGTTTGGCAAATTAGGAATTTTCCGATAAAGGCCAAAGAAAATTTTGCAAAAACATGCAATCCTGATAAAAATCAGTGTATAATCGGCGAATGCCTAAAAAAGAAATTTGCATTTCTTTCATATTTACCCATCTGGCAAGCCGAGAAATTAAATTATTTCATTAATTAATAGAACTCCTAGGAGCCCCACAATGGAAACGATCGTTTCCATCAAAGACCAAGAGCGTATGGTTTCCTTTACGGATAAATTGAAATACTCCTTAAACATCCAAAAACCCGTATCATTCACATGGGAAAACATCAAACTCCCCGCTCCTATACTTAAGACCATCAAATTAGGATTCACGCCTCCCGCGACAACCAATGGCAGAATCATACCTGCCGCAGTTAAACCTGCTATGGTTGCTGATCCAATGCATACGCGTATGATGGCTGCCATTAACCAGCCTAAGACCAAAGGTGGAATAGGCAAAGTACCCAAATAGCCCGCAATTTCTTTACTCACTCCGGAGGCCAACAAAACTTCCTTGAATGTGCCAGCTCCAGCAATGATTAATAAAATCATCGCTACGTCCTTCACCGCATCTGCATAGACGCCCATGATGGATTCCATGGACTTGCCCATTCGAACACCTAATGTATAGGTTGCAAAGCAAATCGCAATCAACATCACCATCGCAGGATCTGCAATTAAATGTAAGATGGGGGAAGCCGGCGAATCCTTTCCTAATTGGATATCAAAAGCTGTAGTACATACTAATAGGAATACAGGAAGCAAAGCGGTTAAAAAACTAGCTGCCTTACTTGGCAAAGCGTCCTCCCCTATTTCCTGTGTACTGAATGACTTGGAAGCCTTCGGATGTATATGAACCAAAGTTTTGGCAAAGATAGGTCCGGCTAAAATAATGGCCGGAATAGAAACAAGTATCCCATAAGTCAAGGTCAAACCCATGTTGGCCCCAAATTGAGCAACCAATGCCGCCGGGGAAGGATGCGGAGGAAGGTATCCATGGGCCACCGACAACGATGCCATCATCGGAACTCCCGCCATCAAGGGATTTAATTTGTAGCGTTGAACGAGTGCAAATATCAATGGAATCATTAATACGAATCCTACATTATAGAATAATGGAATTCCAATGACGAAACCGGTAACCATCAAGCCCCAACTAATATGCTTCTCTCCGAAAAGTTTAATCAGGGAACTGGAAATTTGTTGGGCCGCCCCACTCGCCGCGACCAATTTCCCCAACATGGCACCTAAGACGATAATGGTAACCAAAGAACCTAGCGTATCACCTAAACCTTTCTGTATGGATTTCGCCAAATCGGGTAAGGGCAATCCTAATAGTATGCCGCTCAACAAACTCACCAATAAAAAGGCTATGAATGAATTTACTTTTAAATAAGTAATGAGAAAGACCAAAAGGCCGATACACAGGATTACGATTGCAATGGACATCTTATTAAATAGGTTTTGCACCAAAGTACAAATAATTCCTAGATAACAAAAAAAGAAACCCCAGGTTAAAACCTGGGGCTAAAAATTAATAACCCCAGACTTTAGTCTGGGGAATGGGCGCAAAAGAGCCTCAAACTTTGGCAAACCTGAAAGGATTGCCAAAGGGGAAAATGTTAAAAATCCCCGTAGGTCTCTTCTAAATACTGTTGCATGACCATGATATCCTCTTTGGAAGTCAAATCCGGTACGTTTTCTGCCAAAGGTATCGCATAGAAACCTCTGCCCTCTCCCTCACCAAACATCACAACGGATGTTGGCAATTCTTTCTCATTACGCACCGCATGGAATGGCGTCTTTGCCAAATAAGGCAAGAATGCCGACGCTTCAAATACAAAAACGTTCATACTAACGCCCAAACGACCAATCTTGGCCATCAATTCTGACGCCTGCTCAGCCGTTGGTTTCTCAATAATCTCCAATAAATACCCTTGTTCATCCGTACGGATCAAGGCGAATGCCGAAATACGCTCCGCTGGATACAACAAACTATCCCGGTGATATGAAATCAAGGCATTGGGCTCTTCTGAATTCCAAAGCGTTTTCAAGGCATTTACGCTGTACAAATTGTCCGAATTACATACGATTACGCGTCCTGTTTGCCAATCCGCATGTTGCATCAAGGCCTGATAAACCGCATCTGCCGTACCAGCAGGCTTTTCGCGATCCGCAGCGATTTGTTGGCGCGCGAAAACAATCTTCATACCCCAACAAGCATCTTTAGCCATCAGACTTTCACAATACTCCTGTGAAACGGTATCTGTTGGATGTAATAACAACATCACTTCTTCGATACCCGCTAAATGTGCATTGTATAATTGGTAGTCAATCAAGGTCTTCCCATTCTTCCCCACCTGAATCATTCCCTTTGTCACCGAGTTAGCCTGTGCAACCAAATTAGGATCTAAATCGCTCGCTCCATCTGACATCGCTTTCTTCATACGCGAGGCCATTCCGCCTGCTAAAATCAATAATCTCTTTTTCATATCTTAATAAAATAAACTTGCTTTTTCTTCTTGAGTTCCCACATCCACACGGATGATGTAGGCCTTTCCGCCGGCCTGTTCAATTGCTGCAACGACGGCTTCTGGATTGTTGGGCGCATAAGCAAACATACAACCGCCGCCACCCGATCCATTAATTTTGGCACCCAAGGCTCCCGCACCTAATGCCGCATCAATCATGCGATCAATTTTCGGCGTGGAGATCTGCTTGTATTCCCGCAGATTTTTCTGATGATCAGTTAATAAGACCCCCAAACGATGATCATCCCAAGGCTCCTCCCCTTCAAACATTTTCTTCGCAGCTAGGAGAATATCGCGATCCGATAAATTTGCAGTCAACAACACCCATTCGTCTTCAGTCAATAGATTCCAGTATTGTTCACAAACCGCTTGCGTAGTTGTTGCCAAATCAAAACCAGGATCAATCGCTTTAATCTTTTGAATCCCGCCCAACGTACCAAATTTAACGCGGGACAATATACCCAAGGTATCTTTTGGCTCGCCTGAATCCCCTAATACGAAAGTCCCTAAAGCTTGTTGGTATGTCGTAATCGAGATCGACGGTTGGCTCGCCAAATAAATCACATTCCCCACCGCGGTCGAATACTGGTCCATCATCCCACCTGGCTCGGTAAACTCCAATACCTCAGCCTCGTAGGTAATCTCCCCTACTTCTTTTTGTGAATAACCGAGCTGAAACATTTCATTCAGTAATTCCACCCACGAAACAAGCAAAGCAGAAGAGCTGGATGTACCCGAATTAATGGGAATATTTCCGCGTACCTCAATCTCCAATCCCTTTTCAAAAACGTGCCCTTTTCTCGAAAGTACATTCAAGACACTTTTAAAATAATCACGCTCTTGGGTGTATACTAAAGGAAACTCCAGCGAAAAAGATTCTATCTTTTGAATGTCGGGCAAATCAAAATGAACGATTCGATCGGGGCGAAATGCACCCTTTAATTGAATACGTTTTGATATCGCAGCCGCAATGACCGGTAAACCCAAATAATCTTGATGTTCACCAAACAAGCAAATCCGACCCGGAGTAGATACAATCATAATTTTTTGTTCGTAAACAAAAGTACAAAATTGAATTTAAAAAAATAGTTTACCTTTGAACGTCATAAGCTAAACCCATGATCAAAAAACGCTTCCCCGCTATCGACTATTTCAGAGGTTTCATCCTCGTATTGCTTGCCGCCGAAAGCGCTGGAGTTTACAGCAAACTACAAGATTTGTTTCCCCATTCTTTTGTGGTCCAACAATTCTTTCACGCGAGTTGGGAAGGTTTACATTTTCTAGATTTATTCCAACCGGGTTTTATGATGATTGCCGGCTCAGCCCTTTATTTTTCAACCTATAAACGCATCGATGAGGGGGCAAGCTATGCGGAATTATGGCCCAAAGTACTGAAGCGTACATTCCTATTACTTTTCTTCGGCATCATTTTAATTTGCGTGCACCGCGGTGAGATGGTGTTTGAGTTATGGAATGTATTGTGCCAACTCGCTTTTACAACCCTCATTACCTTTGCATTATTACGTTTTTCCATTCCGCTGCAATTAGCCGCTTCTTTATTTTTATTGCTGCTATCGCATTCTTTGTACGTATTTACAGATATTCCCGGGTTCGATCAGGCATATACGCCAGATAAAAATTTCGGTTCCTACATCGACATGTTATTAATGGGAAAGCTTAGTTCGGGGCATTGGATAGCGATGAATGCCATCCCAACAGCCGCACATACGATTTGGGGCGCATTAATAGGCCGATTGATTCATCGTACTTCACCTCCTCGGACTGTCTTAAGAACATTAATCGGCCTAGGTTTTTTAGGTATTATTGTGGGCTACGGCCTTGATTTAGCCGGTTTGCCCATCATCAAGCGAACAGCAACGCTATCATTTACCGTGGCATCTGCGGGCTGGGTAACACTTATGATGGCTTTATTCTATGCCAATTGGATTCATGATGACAAACCACGTTTCCAATTACCCGCCTATCTAAATTCGATGGGTAATAACTCTATTTTTATTTACCTCTTTTTCGAAACGCTGGTACCGCAGTGGTTAACCAAAATGACCTACGTTTTTGTGGGCTTCGCGGCGAAATTAAGTCAAATTCCATCCGATTGGGCACAAGTCATTAATGCCTTTGTGGCCTTGGCGATTGTGATCAAGGTTGCTAGCTTTCTGGATAGCAAGAAGATTTATTGGAAATTATAGATTAGACATTAGACTTTGGACGTTAGACGGTGGACGGTGGACGGTGGGCGTTGGATGCGGGGGAATTTTGTAGAGACGCGATACTTCGCGTCTTTTTAAAATAGCACCAGCGTCCAAAGTCCAACGTCTAATGTCTAGCAGACGCGAAGGAAGTATCGCGTCTCTTCAAACCAACAAAAAAGACGCGAAGTATCGCGTCTCTACAAATGAATTCAAGTCTAACGTCTAATATCTACTGCTCATTAATGAGCTTAAACTTATAAGCCCAAGTCTGCGCGATATTCCAAGCTTTTGTCTTTGCTTCCTCCGTTTTGGGACCTGCAAAATTTGCATCTAAAGTGGCTGAAAACAATTCGAACCAACGGTCAAAATGCGCCATCGTCAAGGGCTCTTTTTGGTTTACCTCCATGTGAGGACGCATCGGGGCACCTTTATAATGGGAACCGTCCAACAATAACATTTCCCAAAAATCATACATTTTGGGCAAATGATGGGACCAATCCACCTGCATCACGTCTAAGAAAATATGCCCCACCAAATCATCCGATTTCATCCCCCCGTAAAAGGCGTCTACAAAAACCTTGATATCATCTCGGGAGGCTATATCATGCATTATTTGCGTGTTTTGACGGTTGACAATAAATATTGGCCAACTTTCGAACCTTGCTTAGCACCTTCATCCAAGGCTGGGCGGAAATGAATACCTCCGTATAAACGGCTAATAGACGCTTCGTCTGATGCCTGAATAAACGAGGTAAACTTACGAGGAGGTAAACCATAAGGCACCTCCGTCGAGTCATTAAAGGCAACATTGTCCCCATAAACCTTCGTTAATACTTCAGCCGCAGCACGTGAAATCGTACTGTGACCTGAGGTATATTCTGGGAAAGGAGGCGTCTGCAAAACAGGAATCCATGTCTTATCAATCGATGCATTTATAACCGTTTCTGGACGAATACGAATCGAACGATATTTTTCATCCCAACATGAGATAAATCCATCGAAAATGGCAATGGATGTTAAAGCCAAGGCTTCCGCAGTTTCTGCATAACTTTTCTTGTATTGGCGGGAGATTTGGGCAACAATCCCCAACCAGTGACCACCCGGAGACATTTTCTTTGTTGCAAACATTGCATGACCCGTGATGTTCATTTTAAATGGATTACAATCCCAGAAATTCGCAATATCGCGTTGGTCATTCGTCAAATTCTTCACAGTTTCGTATGAATCCATCACCTCTTTGTAATAGGGACTTCCTTTTGTCAAATCAAATTTAGATGGCGCTGGGGCACGGAATTGACTAGCAGAATCCAACATCACAGGGCGCACTTTATTCCAATAAGGTTCCACGGCGTCCATGTATGCGGGAGGCGTTGGCGTCCAAGTTCCTGGTAAATTGGTCACCGTGAATCGGAAACCACGTGTTTGCTTGTAATTATCTTTGGCAGCCCAACGCATCACGGAAGCCGCAATAGAATCACCTAATGCAACCGAACGCTCATATACATCATCTGGCATACCTGTCTTGCGAAAATCTTCTTCGATTTGCTTATCAAATTCAACGTATAATTCCTGTGCAAACGTCAATTTCTTGCCCACCGATAAAAACGCGCGCGTAGATGCTAAAGGAAAACAATATTCCAATCCTGGCTCAGGTTTCGCCACAGACTCAAATCCGTTTAATTGACCCACCAAAGATTTAAATTTAGGATCTCCTAAAATCGCAGCTTCGTAACCCGCCACACTCGAATACATGTAAATACGCGAAGACACAGGGGGAGCGAAAATATCGTGAATAATACTTTCCGTCAACATGTTTTGTGCGCGCTCTAAAAAACGAGGATTTGATGCCTCTTTCTGGAAATCAGGATTTGATTTCTTACACGATGCAGCGACAATTACTAGCGCCAACAGGACGAATATTTTTTTCATAAGGGTCAATTTACGGGACAAATATACGGCTTTATCCCTAAAAAACCCTGATGAAAATCAGTTAAATAAGACTAAGAACAGCTGCTTTCTCACCCGACACCAAAGCCCCTTGCAAGGAAGGCATTTCGCAATAATCCCCTGCTAGAATGAATCCACGAGCATCCGCGGCATGTTTGAGCGATTCAAATGAGCCTACTTTCGCCAAGGACCTTGGAATAATAAAAGCTTTCAACAGCTTCATTCCTTTCACATCCTCATAGCTGGCCAACAAACTCAGTGCTTCCTCTGCCTCAAGACTTAAGTCTAAGCTTGTCACCTGAATTAAGTCTTTACCTTTCGGTGCATAATTTGGCGCTACATGCGAAAGAAAACAAAAGTGTAACAATTTTGATTCGCCTGGAATCAGGTGCAACAATTTATCTGTTACTTCACGGACCGGCGATGAAAAATAGAAAGTCTTTGAACCCAAATGAACGGAATTCTGTAAATCCACATGAAGGAGTTTAGCTGCCGAATAGGGATCCAAAGCAATAATTAAACGCTCAAATTCCAAGGATTCACCGCCTTTGAGTTTCACATGGCGCTCAGATAAGTCAACAACCTCAGCCCCAAAACGAATAGAGTCGGCAGGTAAACTTTCCAACAGCTGATTTGCCATCTCCCCCATTCCTTTGGCAGGCAATGCTGCTTGGCCCTCCAAAAACTGCCGCATGTAAAAGAAAAACAAGGACGCTGGCTGTTGGAGATGTTGGTCTAAAAATATTCCCCGAAAAAATGGCCGAATAAACTTGGTTTGAAATGTATCTGAAAAGCCCCATCTGCCCAACATATCTGCAGTGCTTTCGCCCGATTGAATAAGTTCATTTGTTGACCCTTGCAAGTTGAACCACAGCCGAGCCAGTAAAAACAAATCCCTGAATGAAATCACATGAGGGACTAATTTCAGCATGCCTAAGCCCGCACGAAGTGGATTTAAAAAGGAGGTCCATTGGCCACCCAACCACAATTTTGAACCCGAATCGAATGCTTGCAAATGCAAGGCCGACAAATCAAAGGAGCGTTGTACAGCGGGATAGTTGGTTTGTAAAACTTGAAAGCCATGATCCAGTATAAAACCATCCACCTGATCAGACTGAACGCGACCACCTGCACGGTCGGCTTGTTCCAACAATACAAAAGGAACATTTTGGCGATGTAAATGCGAGGCAGCTTGCAATCCAGCAATTCCGGCCCCAATAATAACAATTGGCTTCATAACGAGTTTAATATCTAACAAACTAAAAAAAGGATGAAAAGTTTGAATGCTTTTTCATTACTTTGCAAATTAAATAGTCCCCACGGAATGAATTATACGATTAAGGAGGAGAACAATTACCATTACATCGATGAAGGCCAAGGTGAAATCCTGTTACTTTTACATGGTTTGTTTGGTGCATTGAGCAATTGGCAGGGGGTTATCAATCACTTTTCGAAAAAATACCGCGTCATTATCCCATTAATGCCCATTCACGATATGCCGATCAAAGAGGCAGGTTGTGAGGGCTTAACAACCTTCATTGAAGGTTTTGTAGACTTTAAAAAACTTGACAAATTCAGCGTAATTGGTAATTCCCTAGGCGGCCATGTTGCCTTAATTTATACGCTGAAATACCCTGAAAAAATTCAACGATTAATTCTAACGGGATCGTCCGGTTTATTCGAAAATTCCATGGGAGGTTCGTACCCCAAACGAGGCAATTACGAATACATTAAGGAACGTGTAGAATATACGTTTTACGATCCGAAAACAGCCAGCAAGGAATTGGTTGATGAAGTATTTGAAATCACCAATAGCATTCCGAAAGTGATGCGGATTATTGCCATAGCAAAATCAGCTCAACGGAACAATATGGCGAAAGATATTGTTCGCATTCACAAGCCCACATTGTTGATTTGGGGCTTAAATGACACCATTACGCCACCACATGTGGGACACGAATTTAACGCACTGATCGCTGGATCAGAACTACAATTCATCGACCGCTGTTGCCATGCACCCATGATGGAAAGACCTGAAGAATTCAACGTGATTTTACAAAATTGGCTCGATAAAAACCCCTTATAGGATGTTGGCCCTCACCTACCTTTCCTACGATTTTCCCACCCTCTCCTTGCAGGATTCTATCCAAAAAGGTCTGAAAGTCTTACACCAATCCAAGCAAACAAATTTGGCGGTTTTAGACGGGAAAAAACTTGTGGGAAATATTACCGAGCGGCTTCTCATGCAATGCCCCCATCCGGATGGAAAAATCAGCCAATTATTAACGGATTTAGCACATTACAGCCTAGAGTCTGAAGAAGACGTTCTGGCGAGTTTACCTTGGTTTGAGTCGAGTGGATTTTCACTATTGCCTGTCACAGACGAAGACGGAAAATACTTGGGATACCTAACATCAGCAGAAGTAGCTAAACTCCTGATTAACAACGGATTCAACTCATCGCAAGGCGGAATCATGTACATTCCTTTTCATAGCCAGCGAGATTCATTTAGTCTAATCGCCCGACTGATTGAGGAGAATAATGGCTTGATAACCCGCTCATTCTTGATTCAAAATCCGAAGGATGCGATGGGTCTACCGGAACTAGTGATTCAAGTCCAAACGGATCAATTTGCTGCGATCATCCAAAGTTTGGAGCGCCATAGCATACATATCGAAAAAGCATTTCATTTTGGCAAAAACGAAACCGTTGACACGGCTCGCTTTGACCTTCTATTAAAATATTTAAACCCTTAATTAGTGTCTTTACGCATCGCTATTCATGGAAAATCTTTCACAGCTGAGAATCGGCCGTTGATGGAAAAACTATGGGATATCTTGTGCGAAAAGCCTTGCGAAATCGTACTCTCAGCCTACTTTAAGAATCACCTGAAGGAACATGATTTTGCGGTTGAAAACATCGAATCCTACGAAGAAAATGCAGGAACTCCTGAGCACGTTCAAATGGCTTGGAGTATCGGTGGCGATGGAACGTTATTGGAAACCTTGACGCACATTGGCAACAAAGAATTGCCCATTTTGGGGATTAATACCGGTCGTTTGGGTTTCTTAGCGACTTTATCGCCACAAGATGTTAGTGCGGCTGTGGACCAATTAATCGCGGGAAATTACCGGATTGAGGATCGTACGCTCGTAGCTGTTCATTCGGAAATCGACTTATTCGATGGCAAGCAATTTGGCTTAAATGAGGTAGGAATCATGAAGACAGATACGTCCTCCATGATAGTTATCAAGGCCTATGTGGATGGAAATTATTTGAATACGTATTGGGCTGATGGATTGATTGTTTCGACGGCCACAGGGTCCACGGGTTATTCGCTATCGGTAGGCGGCCCCTTGGTCATGCCAAGTTCTGATATTCTCATCATTGCACCCATGAGTCCGCACAACCTAAATGTGCGACCGTTAGTGGTTTCCAGCGATGCCAAATTGAAATTTGAAGTAAGCAGTCGGAGCCAAAATTTCCTAATCTCCATCGATTCCCGTTCTCGTGTAATCGATAGCAAGTTTACGATTGAAGTCCAAAAAGCACCTTTTAATGCCAAAATCGTTAAGATTCCTGGAGATGATTTCTTACAGACGTTGAGGAATAAATTGAATTGGGGATTGGATGTGCGCAATTAATTCCTGCGGAAAATAAAATGTAGAGACGCGATACTTCGCGTCTTTTTTGTTTTAGACGCGGAGTATCGCGTCTCTACAATAACCATTTGAAAAAAGACGCGAGGTATCGCGTCTCTACAATAACCGCTTCAGCTCATTCAACTTCAACAATGCCTCAATCGGCGAAAGCGTATTCACATCCAACGAACCTAATTGCTCCTCGATTTTCTTCAAGCCTTCCGGTATTTCAGCACCGAATAGATTCAACTGGTAATTGTTTTTCGGCATGTCTTTGAGCTTCTCGACATTGTCTTCCAACACGTGGTCTTTCTCTAGATTCTGTAAAATTTCATGCGCGCGTAAAACCAAAGAGGTCGGCATACCGGCCATTTGAGCCACGTGAATACCAAAACTATGTGCCGAACCACCTGGAACTAATTTCCGCAAGAAAATGATCTTATTCCCCACTTCCTTCACGGAAACGTGGAAATTCTTGATCCGCGGAAAGTCTTCCGTCAATTCATTCAATTCATGGTAGTGGGTGGCAAACAAGGTTTTGGCCCGACATTTCGGATGATTGTGCAAATGCTCCGCAATTGCCCAAGCCATGGAAACACCGTCGTAAGTCGACGTTCCCCGACCGATCTCGTCCAATAATACCAGCGAGTTATTCGATAAATTATTTAAAATCGCGGCGGTTTCGGTCATCTCGACCATGAAGGTCGACTCACCTTTGGAAAGGTTATCTGACGCCCCTACTCGGGTGAAAACTTTATCTACTAATCCGATCGATGCCGAAGTCGCCGGCACGAAAGAACCCATTTGAGCCATCAAAACGATCAAAGCCGTCTGACGCAAAAGCGCCGATTTACCCGCCATATTGGGCCCCGTAATCATGATGATTTGTTGGGTCTCGTTATCTAAATACACATCATTCGGCACATATACTTCGCCCAATGGCAATTGTTGTTCAATCACAGGGTGTCGACCCGCCTCAATCTGGATGGAATCACCCGTATGCAAGGTCGGTTGGACATATTGATTGCGTTTGGCAACTTGCGCAAAACTCGTCAACACATCCAGCGTCGCGATGCCCAGGGCATTCAATTGAATGAGCTCCAAATACTCCAACGATTCACGAACCAATTCCTGAAAAATCCCAAATTCAATCGTGGATATTTTATCCTCTGCACTTAAAATCTTCTCCTCGTATCCCTTTAATTCCTCCGTGATGTAACGCTCAGCATTCACGAGCGTCTGCTTGCGAATCCACTCAGGCGGAACACGGTCTTTGTGCGCATTCGTCACCTCCAAATAATAGCCAAAAACCTTATTATACGCCACTTTTAGGGATGTAATCCCCGTGCGTTCGATCTCACGTTTCTGCATCGCAGCCAGGTAATCCTTGCCGTTTGTTGACAATTGATGTAACTCGTCTAACTCAGCTAAATAGCCTGTTTTGATGATTCCACCCTGATGCACGAGCATCGGCGCATCGTCACGTAAAGCGGACTCAATCTTTTGAACCAAATGCAAGCAGGGGTTCAATTGATCCGCCCATTTTTGCAGGATCGGCGCGGGGTGTGTGGCTAATAATTCCTTGATCGCAGGAACTTGTTGGAGCGCACGTTTCAACTGCACCAATTCCCGGGGATTAATTCGGCCCGCAGCTACTTTGGAAATTAAACGTTCCAAATCACCAATGGGCTTCAGCAACGAAATGAGCACATCCATCGTCTCATCAAGCTCCAAAAGACCTGCTACACCAGCCTGACGTTCTTGAATCGCAGCTAACTCTTTCAGCGGCAAAACCATCCATTTGCGCAACAAACGCGCACCCATGGGCGTCATCGTTTGGTCCATCAAATCAATCAAGGGAACGCCACCTTCCTGAACCGAATAAACCAATTCAAGGTTGCGAATGGTAAACCGATCCAACCAAACGAATTTATCTTCCTCAATCCGCTGAATCGTGGCGATGTGACCCACTTGTTTGTGTTCCGTTTCCGCGAGATAGTGCAAAATAACACCCGCAGCGATGATACCCAAAGGCATCGTTTCGATGCCAAACCCTTTCAGGTTTTTGGTCTTAAAATGCTCCGTTAACAAGGGATACGTAAACTCGTAGGAAAAAATCCATTCCTCCATTGAGAACGAATGGTACTGATCACCAAAATGCTCCTGGTAGATGGACCGGTATTTTTTGGGAAATAAAATCTCCGCCGGCATGAAACTTTGAATCAGTTTTTGCACATAGGCCAAAGGCCCTTGTGAGCACATGAATTCACCCGTCGAAATATCCAAAAAGGCCACGCCAAATTGCGCGTCTTTTTCTTGGTAGCTAATCGAAGCAACGTAGTTATTGCGCTTATTATCAAGCACTTGATCATTAAACGAAACCCCTGGGGTTACTAATTCCGTCACGCCTCTTTTGACAATTCCTTTCGCCTCCGCTGGATTTTCCAATTGGTCACAAATCGCAACGCGCTGGCCGGCACGAACCAATTTGGGTAAATAAGTATCCAAGGAATGGTGGGGAAATCCGGCTAAATGATCGTCGGCATTACCATTATTCCGACGCGTCAGCGTAATCCCTAAAATCTTGGAAGCCTTCACCGCATCCTCACCAAACGTCTCATAAAAGTCCCCTACCCGGAATAGCAAAATTGCACCTGGATACTTGGCTTTAATTTGATTAAATTGTCTAGAAAGTGGGGTTTCTCCTTTTTTCAAAGGCTCTTGCCCGTCGGGTGTTTTTTTGGCCAAAATTTTTGTCGCTAATAATGACAAAAATAAGTCAAAATTTATACATTTACCATTCTTTAAACCGATACCTCAAACTATGATTAATTCGTCTATTTACATTCAATCCCAACAAGAAGTTTTCGACGTGGTGATTGTCGGTTCTGGAGCCGGCGGTGGAATGGCAGCGCATACCTTAACGAAGGCGGGAGCTAAAGTTTGTGTGCTGGAAGCGGGCCAACCCTTTGACCCGGCAGATCCGAAAGATATGACTCAGTTGAAATGGCCATACGAGTCACTTCGACGTGGAGCCAGCTCATCCTTACGTAATTTTGGTGATTTTGATGCCGCTTATGGTGGTTGGGACATCGAAGGTGAGCCATATACACGTAAAAACGATACAAAATTCGACTGGTTCCGTTCACGGATGGTGGGAGGACGTACCAACCACTGGGGACGTATTTCCTTGCGTTTTGGTCCGGATGATTTTAAACGAAAAAGTATTGACGGATTAGGGGATGACTGGCCGATTGGCTATGATGATGTCAAACCTTATTACGATAAAGTAGATAAGATGATTGGGGTCTTTGGGACCAATGAAGGCTTGCGAAACAATCCCGATGGATTTTTCTTGCCTCCTCCCAAACCTCGTCTACACGAGTTGATGATTAAAAAGGCAAATAAGGCTTTGGGGATTCCAACCTATCCCTCTCGGATGTCGATGTTGACCAAACCCATCAACAACGAGCGTGGACAATGTTTTTATTGCGGACAATGTAATCGGGGATGTTCTGCCTATGCCGATTTCTCTTCGTCATCCGTATTGATTAAGCCTGCGGCTGCGACAGGAAATTTAACGATGTTGCCGTTCGCAATGGCACGCGAGGTGTTGACAGATCCGGCTACGGGCTTGGCAACGGGTGTTTCCTATGTTCACACAGGTACGATGCAAGAATATACTGTAAAAGGTAAGATTGTTGTGTTGGCAGCGAGTGCGGGTGAAACAGCACGTTTATTATTGAATTCTAAAAGCTCTCGCTTCCCGAATGGCTTAGCTAATTCGAGTGGCGTGGTAGGTAAATATTTAAATGATTCCACGGGGGCATCGCGATCAGCGATCATCCCTTCTTTGTTTGACAGAAAGCGTTACAATGAAGATGGTGTGGGCGGTATGCACATTTACACGCCATGGTGGTTAGACAACGCTAAATTGGATTTCCCACGCGGATACCACATCGAATACGGTGGAGGTATGGGCATGCCAAACTACGGTTTCGGTTGGGGCATTGAAGGCCTAAACGGCAAAGAAAACTTCACACGCGATGGCTTGAAAAAGGCAGCGGGTGGTTATGGAGCAACTTTGAAAGAAGATTACCGTCGTTTCTATGGCGCTTACGTAGGTTTCGCCGGACGAGGTGAGCCAGTCGTACGTGAGGATAATTACTGTGAAATTGACCCGAATGTGGTTGACAAATACGGTATTCCGGTCTTACGATTCAACTACAAGTGGAGTGACTATGAGGTGAAGCAGGCGAAGCACATGCAAGACACCTTTGAAGAAATTATTGATTCGATGGGTGGAGAAGCCTTAGGAAAGAAACCAGATGCATCAAACAATTATGGTTTGGCGGATCCAGGACGTATCATTCATGAGGTAGGAACGGCACGTATGGGAGATAACAAAAGCACTTCGGTATTGAATTCGAATTGCCAAGCGCATGACGTGAAGAATTTATTCGTAGCAGATGCGGCACCATTCGTTTCACAAGGAGATAAAAATGCAACTTGGACGATTTTGGCCCTGTCGTTACGCACATCGGAGTACATCATTGATCAACGTAAAAAAGGCAACCTATAATGAAAAGAAGAGACTATTTAAAAAATATGGGCTTGAGTTCGTTGGGCTTAGCCGTATTCAATCCCGATGAGAAGGCGATTGAGAATTTAGAATTAGCCAAAGTTCCTGTAAAAAGACCCAACGGTCGGACGCAGGATGAGGCTGAAATGGAAGCCCGCTTACAGGCAGAAGTTTATTTGAATAAACATGAACTGGATACGATTACGATTTTGTCGGACATCATCATTCCGGCTGATAAGAAGTCGGGAAGTGCGTCACAATCGGGCGTAACGGCATTCATCGAATTCATTGTCAAAGACAAACCTGAATTTAAGACACCGATGCGCGGAGGATTACGTTGGTTGGACTCTGAGTCGAACAAACGTTTTGGCAAAAAATTCACGGAGATTACGGCTGCGCAGCGCATCAACATTGTCGATGACATTGCCTATCCAGAAACGGCACCGAAGCATTTATCGCAGGGGGTTAATTTCTTTAGTTTGATGCGTAATTTAACGGCGACGGGATTTTATACGTCTAAGATGGGTATCGCTGATTTAGAATACAAAGGCAATACACCGAATCAATGGAACGGCGTTCCGGATGATGTATTGAAACAGTATGGCTTAAGTTATGACGCATAGTCGGGTCGTCAGACCTCAGATATTTTCTCACATTCCTCAGCTCGTGGCGGGTATTTCGACTCGCCACGGCGGAGTGAGTTCACAAGCTTTTCAATCGTTAAATTTAGGGGTACACACCGACGATGATCCATCGTCCATTACTCAAAATCTTTCGCTTTTTTGTTCAGATTTAGGCATAACGCCTGAATCACTAGCTCGCTCCTATCAGGTGCATGGTTCTGAAATCTGGACTTCGGTTTCGCCGTGTTACGAAAGCGGCTATGATGCGATAATAACTCCGGAGCCGGGTATTTTCGCAGGCGTAGGCATCGCGGATTGTTGTCCTATACTTCTCGCTGATCCTGTGCAAGAAACGGCCGCGGCCATTCATGCCGGTTGGAAAGGCACCGTCGCTCAAATCGTTCACAAAACTGCCTCCACATTGATTGCCGGCGGATCAAATCCTTCGGACATTCTAGCGTACATTGGCCCTTGCATTAGCCTCGCACATTTCGAAGTGGGCGATGAGGTGGCGGAGCAATTTGAGCTGAAAGAGCAGCGCGGTGCGCGCTGGCATGTGGATTTGAAGGCTGAAAACGCGGCACAGTTACATGCATTAGGTGTTACGCAAATTGAAATTTCTGAGTATTGTACCGTAGCGAATAACGATGTGTTCTATTCGCATCGAAAAGAGCAAGGAATTACGGGCAGGATGTTGGCGGTGATAGGGTTTCAGCGAAGGGGGTAAACGCTGCCGGGGTCTGCGACCCCGGCAGCGTTACCGCTCAAAGCTACTGAAAGGACAGTTGAAACTTGTCTAAATAACTGATAAATTTCTATGGAAACTAAGCTTTCGGGCGACTTCCTACGCCTAAATCAATCAAGAAACTGATAAACTGCCTACACCTTAGCGACGAAGGTCCTGCATAAATTGCTGCGGAGAAACCACTTGCTTAGGCTGAATCTTATACGCCTCTTTCCAATCTTTACGCTTCAAATCCCCATTCTTAATCGACTTAATAAAACTCATCCAAGCAAATGGATTCGTTAAGGTCAACATAGGACTCGACACGAAGGACTTATTCGCCTGGCCCGAAATCATCATATCAGAGAAATTTCGAAAATTTGAATTGGCACCCAAACCGGCCTGCAAGGCAAATACATTCAACTTCGACTGCTCCAAATTCCGAGCAAGCACCTCCCGCTGCTTTTCATCGCGCAAACGCAAATTCAGAAACGCCTTCTTAAATTCCTCCTCACTCGCATGGGGGAAAACCTTGACCTCCGTCAACATACGCGCATCCTCAATCATCTCAATAATTGCTTGATGAACTTGACCCGTCGACCGAGGGATCATGTAATACTGTGGCTTATAGCCCACATAGGTAACCACCACACTATCGCCAGGAAAAACATACAAATCCACCGCACCAAAGTTATCACTTAATGCTCCCCGACCAGCCGCCGGAATGTACACATATGCCAAAGGGAGATATTCTGAATTCGTTGCCGATACAATACGTGCATTAAATAAAACCGTCTTGTCTTGTCCTTGAGCGAACAATTTTGCGCTGGTAACAAAGCACAAGATAAAAACAAGCAAGAGTCCTTTTCGAAGCATGACGCAAGTAAGCAATAATTTAAATTCGAATTTCTTAATATTCGTTAACGAAACACTAAGGAAATAATTTCACAAATGGGATAATAAACGGAATCGACAACAATAAGCCATCAAAACGATCCAAAAATCCACCATGGCCCGGAATCGTATCTGCCGAATCTTTGATGTTAATGCTACGTTTAAATAACGATTCAACTAAATCTCCATAGGTCCCCGCAATAACAATAATAATACCGATCGCATACCATTGGAAAGCAGAATAGTTGGTATAATAATGGGAAATAATCGTCGCAACAACCATGGCTGTTAGCATCCCACCGATACTTCCTTCCCAAGATTTCTTCGGCGAAACGCGCTCAAATAATTTCGTTTTACCAAATTTCGTTCCCGCAAAGTAAGCTCCTGAATCACTGGCCCATAATAAAAATAAACAGCCTAATACGATATTGGGATCATAGGTATCGTTTTTGATATACGCTAATACCGTTAACAAAGTAAAGGGCAATGCTACATAAATGATTCCTAAAAAGGTATAAGCGATATTTTTAAAAGGCTTCTCGTCTTTCGACTTATACAATTTGATAAAAAAGATTAAGGTCAACAGGGGTGATAAAATGTAATAATATTGATAAGCCAAATCTCCCTTTTCAATAAAAAAGGTCAATACATGCATCACAACACCACAAAAAGTACCATAAAATGTGAGCGGTAAATTGTCGCTGATACTTCCGACCAATTTGTAAAACTCCAATTGAGCCAATATACCTATCACCAAAAACAAGACCAAAAAGGTATAATCACTATACAATACACAAAACAACAAAAACGGAATAGCGATAATCGCCGCAATAACACGCTGTTGTAAATTGGATAAACTTCGTAATCCCATAAATTAACCCTTTAATATGTTTAGCGCCTCCGCTTCATCATCTTGGTGCACATACAGCTCCCAATTTCCCAAGTCGTAAGCACTTAATTTCTTATTCATTACCACGGCACGAATCTCCGCACGCTCCCACAACAAAGCATTCTGCATTTCCAAATCAATGCCAGTGCGCGATTGACCAATTAATTTCCAGCCTTCCATTTACGATTCCGTCCGATAAGTATGCAATCTACGAATATAAAAGCCAACTAAAACAACGGACAATAACGCAGACCACCAAGGTATCGAATTCACCATTTCCATCGGATCAATCGAAATGTTTTTCTTTTGGTACAAATAATGCATCAGCAAGGTCCAGGCATTATTGAAAAAGTGCGCTGCAATTGGCACCCAAATACTCCGAAACCAAACATACAAATACCCAAAAAATGCACCTAAGAACATCCGAGGAAAAAAGCCGTAAAACTGAAAATGTATAAAACTAAAGATTGCCGCCGCTAGCCAAATAGCCACATGCTTGTTCCCGATATACCGCTCAAACATGGATTGCAAAACTCCTCTAAAAAAGATCTCTTCACCCAAGGCTGCCATCCCAGCAATGACCATAACAGCTAACGCAAAATCCATATCCGACTGGAAATTCAACAAAAATTTTGTCAATTCCTCCATGCTCTTCTCAGTCGATTGCATCGCTTTTTCCAAATCCTCATATCCCGCAGGTAATTGAATGTGCTGATTCCATTCAATCATATATTCCATAGCGGGCATCCCAACCAATACCGTCAAAATCGCCCAAGAAAACACCTGAAAACTAGGCGCCTCCGCACGATTTAAATCGAAAACCGATCGTTTCTCAATGAACCTCAAATAGGCCCAAGCGCCCAACAAAAAGGTGAAAAGCGCAGAAAACCACTGCAATGCCATCATCGCATGGAAGCCTCCCTCATATTTTTGTGGGTGAGCAATAAAATCCAAAATCAACTTTTGAAATGCATCGATGTTTTGGGTAGGAAACTCCATCAAAGCCACGACCGCAAGCAATCCAAAAAACTGACCCAAAAAGCTTCCAACCAAGAAAAATCCGAATAGACTTAAGAGGTTTGAACTGAGGCCCAACCAACGAGTTGGCCCCTGATAATAGTTTTCTTCCATAATGCTCGTAAATTTACGCAATTTTTAATCAGAATGGTAAAAATAGGAAACATCGAGTTAGGGGACTTCCCATTGTTATTAGCACCCATGGAGGACGTGTCTGATCCGCCCTTTCGTGCGGTGTGTAAGGCAAATGGCGCCGACTTAATGTATACCGAATTTATCTCATCTGAAGGCCTCATTCGCGATGCCGCCAAAAGCGTTCAAAAATTGGATATTTTCGAATACGAACGTCCGATTGGCATCCAACTTTTTGGTAGTTCCATTGAAACAATGGCTTCTTGCACGGAAATCGCGACAAAAGCCGGACCCGATTTAATTGACATCAACTACGGTTGCCCCGTGAAACAAGTAGCTTGTCGGGGAGCTGGCGCCGCCCTATTACAAGATATCCCGAAAATGGTATCCATGACGGAAGCCGTTGTCAAAGCGACGCATCTTCCTGTGACCGTAAAAACCCGTTTGGGCTGGGATGATTCCACCAAAAATATTGAGGAGATTGCAGAACGCCTGCAGGATATTGGGATTCAAGCCTTGACCATTCACGGACGCACACGTGTTCAAATGTACAAGGGTGAGGCCGATTGGCGTTTAATTTCCAAAGTCAAAGAAAATCCACGCATCAAAATTCCGATTTTCGGAAATGGAGACATCGATTCCCCACAAAAAGCCTTAGAATACCGCAACAAATATGGCGTGGATGGCATCATGGTGGGTCGGGCATCCATTGGATACCCTTGGATTTTCAATGAGATTAAACACTATTTGGCTACAGGAATCCTATTAGCCCCTCCTACCCTCTCGGAACGAATAGCGGTTTGCGAATCGCATTTGGACTTCTCAATCCGCTGGAAAGGAAACCATGGCGGTATCGTCGAAATGCGACGCCATTATTCCAATTACTTCCGAGGCATGGATCATTTCAAACCCTACCGCACGAAGCTCGTAACAAGTTATTCACTCGAAGAAATTAAAGAAACACTCAACGAAATTGCCATCCATTATGCAGGAGAATAAAAAACCAAGTATCATCATTTTTCTTGCCATTTTAGGACTCGCACTGATTTGGGGTAGTTCATTCATCCTCGTCAAAAAAAGCTTGGCTAATTATTCGGCACTCCAAGTAGGTGCCTTACGAATTTGCTCAGCCAGCTTATTCTTTTTACCCATTTTCATCAAACGCTTCAAACACATGGAGCGCAAACATTCCGGTTCTTTTTTACTAGCCGGATTAACCGGAAACCTCATCCCTGCAATCCTTTTTGCGATTGCTGGCCAACATCTTTCCAGTGCTTTATCCGGAATGCTGAACGCTTTCACGCCACTTTTCACGCTAATCATCGGAATCCTATTCTTTGCGCAACCCTTTCTTTGGAAACAAATGACAGGTATTTTAGTCGGCCTGCTCGGTTGCCTAGGCTTACTTTTTGCCGGTCAAGGATTTAACATTGATTTTAATGTCCATGCATTATGGGTTGTATTAGCAACCTTGTTGTACGGCATCAACATGCACATTGTCAAAACACGCTTGAGCGATCTACACCCATTGACGTCTACGGCAGGTATCTTCATGATGATCGGCCCTTTGGCATTAGGTCTACTGTATTCCACAGGCTTTTTCGAAATCCCTTTGGACGACGAACACCTATGGGCATTCATTTCAGCAATGGCCTTAGGCCTTTTTGGCTCAGCGATCGGGATGCTTGCATTCAACCAAATCATCAAATGGACGAGTGCGATCGTGGCCAGCTCCGTTACCTACATGATTCCCATCGTCGCATTAGGCTGGGGATTTGTGGACGGCGAAGCGATTTATCTTTCACAAGTCGTTTTCATGTTTGTGCTCTTAGCCGGCATTTATTTGGTCAATAAATCAAAATCTTGATAATTTTTAAGACTTAGTCGCTTTACCAAATAACTTATAGCTGAGCTACTTACCTTCATTCATCGAATCGCAACAAGATGAATGAACTCAGCATGGCCGTACTTTGGAAACAACGGCGCTTCCATCAAAATCCCCAACTAACCACGGGGGAATACATTCATATCATTTCACCGGGCATCGAGAATACACATGCGGGGGCGGATTTCCAACATGCCCGTGTGCGAATCGACGGAATCGAATGGATAGGTGCAGTTGAATTACATGTCAAATCCTCCGACTGGCATTTACACCAACATGATACGGATAAAAGCTACGAAAATGTCATCTTACATGTTGTTTGGGAGGACAATCAAGTCATCCAATACGAGGTAGGAAACCCCATTCCAATGCTATGCTTATCGAAATGGGTAGACGAAGAATCTACCTGGAACAACCCAGCTCACCAGCATCCGATGGCCTGCCATGCATTTTTCGAATCTGTGCCCCAAGCGGCTAAAGACAACATGCGCAATGACATGATTCAGCAACGCCTGCATGGAAAATATGAAGACATGCGGATGCTTGTGGCAGAAAATAAAGGTGATTGGGAGGAAGCCTTTTACATTTCGTTGGCCAAAAGCTTTGGGTTTTCGTTGAACGCAGAACCGATGCTCCGACTGGCCCGAAGCCTTCCGCTGAAACTGATTTTGCTTTACCGCGACCGACACGTGGGAATCGAAGCCGCACTGTTTGGGATTGCGGGATTATTGGATGAACCCATTCAAGATGAATACCAATTTGAATTAAGGCGCGAATACATCCATTTGAAGAAAAAACATGCCTGGTCGGATAGCCACTTACAAAAGTCCGATTGGAAGATGTTACGCCTCCGCCCAGCAAATTTCCCCCAAATTCGTTTAGCCCAATTTGCCGAAATCATCCGAGCCAATTGCGCATTATTATCTTTGTTGCTCGAAATGCAAGAAGTAAAAACGCTTCAACAACTCTTTGAAATACCTTTGGAAGGATATTGGAGCAACCATGTGCAATTTGGCAAGAAAAGCGCCCCACATCACACGCAGCTTGGGAAAAGTGCATTTCAATCCATCTGCATCAACACGCTCATTCCCATGTTAATCTGTTACAGCAGAGAACGAAGCCAGCCCCAATACGAACAAAAAGCTTTACGCTGGTTGGACGAACTACACGGCGAAAACAATCAAATCACACGCAATTTCAGTACCATGGGCATGCACATCAAAACCGCGCGTGATTCGCAAGCCTGCTTGCATTGGTTTAGAAATTACTGCGAACCTAAAAAATGCCTGCAATGTTCCGTGGGGAAAGCAATACTTACTCCGACTTAATTACCGGCCCGCGAACACCTATGCCATTTTCATTGAAAGCCTCGATTTGGAAATAATAGGTCCTGTCCTTATCCATGGATTTGAAATAATATTCATTCGCGCCAAACACCTGCACAGAAGTATATAATTTATCCGGCGAAATCCCCGAATAAACCACATAACCTGTCGCATTGCTGATATGACCCCATTTCAACCAGGCACTTCGTTTGTCATGATCCCCCCGTAAGACGATTAAATCCTTCACGGTCGCAGGTTTTTCTCCATGCCCTTTTCCGAAAACGCGCAAGCCACTGATCGCAAATTTCCCAGCCGCCATGTGCTTATTCGTCAATCGAATGTATCGAGCTTCAATCGGTTTGGTCAACTCCACATAATCATGCGGCACATCCGTTTTGTTTGTTGATTTATCTACGGCAATTAACCAGCGCTTTCCATCCATGCTGTATTCAATCACATATTGATGATAAATCCCATTCATTTTCCCCAAGAAACTCGAATCGACATCCTGATCAGCGTAGTTGACCTGTATCGCATGTACCGTTGAAGTTTCTCCTAAATCGGATTCAATAAACTCCCCTTTATTAGCCGTTTTCGCCGACCAATAGGTCTTCATTTGCTCGTCCACCGCGTAATTAGCGCCATAACCCGGCAAGCTTGAAGATACACGAACAGGTTTATTGTAATTCAATAACATCCATCCCGTGAATAAATCGCGTGGATTTTCTACATGTGCAGTAGGCATCCGATGTGGATAATCCCCGTAAGCCGTATTCGTATATAAAATCCCATCCGCATCAAAAGTCGTAGGCCAAAGACCCAAACGACGCTCAAAACTATTTTTTACAGCGATGGTAATCGTAGAAACATGCCACCAATTTCCAAATTGGCCTTCGAAAGTTGCCCCATGTCCAGCACCGCGCGTAAATCCTCCCGGCTTAAATGAAAATGGATTGTGCGCCTGATAGGTAAATGGCCCAAAAGGCTTATCTGAGGTATATACCCCATCGCCGTACGACGAAAACTCCGTCCCCGGTGCGCCATATTGCAAGTAATATTTCCCCTTGTATTTGTTCATCCAAGCACCCTCCATAAAGGGTTTTAAGAAGGTATTGTCTTGGTATTCCCCAAAGCGCTCCCATCCATGTAAATCATCATGCAAACGAATCAACTCGTGCCGCTCCCCGATTGGCTGCAAGGTTTTACGATCGATTTCTTGCCCATACATGGGAAAGGTATTACTCGACCCATGGTATAAATACACGCGCTTGTCGTCATCTTCGAAAAAAGCAGGATCCCATGCGCCTGCCGTAAATGCATGAACTGCCTCTTTCCAAGTGTCCGTTTGAGGTTTTTGGCTGTACCAAAGGGTAAAATCTTTTTCATAGGTCGAACCGATGACCAATAAACTATCCCCCAATACCAACGTAGCGGGCGCACAGAGTTCGTCATAGACTTTATGATAGGGTTGTAAAAATTTACGTGAAATGAATTTCCAATCCACTAGGTCATTACTGACCCAATAGCCCCATTGATTCGTCGAAAACAAATAATACTGGTTCTTGAAATAGGCAATCACTGGATCCGCTGTGGCGCGATGGCGACCCTGTTCGGAAAAGTTGGGTATCGGCGTAAATCCATAATCCAAGTTCATCGGATTGCAATAGGTTTTTTGCCCCAAAGACATAAATGAAATTCCACAAAGGAATATCACAACGAAAACATTTTTCATAGGTAATTAGTATTAATTTTGACCATCAGTCAAAAACACGTGAACAAAGTAAACAATTTTACAGGATTATTTTGGGCTTTTGCGCTATTGACGCTTTGGCTGGCACATTTAAGCTATGTCCTAGCGCATCCTTTGGACTTTCTGTCGCCATGGACCTATGTGCATGTATTGATTCAAACCCATTTGTATACGGGATTATTCATTACCTCCCATGATGCCATACATGGCGTGGTTTCTCCAGCATATCCCAAATTGAATCATGGTTTGGGCTGGGTATGTGCGACACTCTTCGCCTTCAACAATTATGCTGTATTACGTAAAAAACACCATTGGCATCACGATTATGTGAATACAGAACAAGACCCCGATGTTCATCAGGGCAACTTTTTTGTCTGGTGGTTTAAGTTTATGTGGCAATATGTGACGTGGCAACAAGTTCTTGCGATGGCCATCACCTACAATGTGTTGAAAATTTGGTTACCCATGGAAAACCTCATCGTCTACTGGGAAGTACCCGCGATTTTAAGTACGCTGCAGTTATTCTTTTTTGGCACCTATCTACCCCACCGTGGGGAGCACGCACCGGAAAACAAAACGCAATCGAGAAGTCAAAAGCGAAATCACATTTGGGCATTCATCTCCTGCTACTTTTTCGGATATCATTATGAGCACCATGCGCATCCCTATTTGGCTTGGTGGAAATTGGCTGAAGCGAAAGATTATAAGCCGGAAAGGTAAACAAGAAGCCGATTAATTTTCTAAATTTGCACCGCATAAATCTCAACAACGCATGAAAGACACTAAATACAAACGTATCCTTTTAAAACTTTCAGGTGAAGCATTGTCGACTAGAGACGAGGTGATTGACCCCGTTATTTTAGGCCAATATGCTGCCGAAATCAAAAAAGTACATGATTTAGGTGTCGAGGTTGCGATTGTAATAGGCGGCGGAAATATCTTCCGAGGAGCTAGTGCAGCGAAAGCAGGCATTGATCGAGTTCAAGGCGATTACATGGGCATGTTAGCAACAGTCATCAATGGCATGGCGGTACAGGCAGCATTGGAAAAACAAGGACTTTACACGCGCATGATGACGGCTTTAAAAGTAGAAGCGGTTTGCGAACCTTTTATTCGTCGGAGAGCCATTCGCCACCTCGAAAAAGGACGTATTGTCATCTTTGGTGCAGGAACAGGTAACCCTTATTTCACGACAGATTCAACGGCCTCTCTACGTGCGATTGAAGTAGAAGCGGATGTGGTATTAAAAGGTACACGTGTGGATGGTGTTTACACGGCGGATCCAGAAAAAGACCCAACAGCCACTCGATTTACACACTTGAGCTTTTCAGATGCGATTCAGAAAGGCTTAAAAATTATGGATACTACGGCATTTACTTTATGCCAAGAAAATAATTTACCGATTATCGTTTTTGATATGAACAAGGAAGGCAATTTGGCTGATCTTGTAACCGGAGAAGATGTAGGAACATTAATTAGCTAATACCCAATGGAAGAAATTGAATTTTATATTGATGCGACCCAAGAAACCATGGAGGGCGCCATTAAACACTTAAACATTGAATTATCAAAAATTCGTGCTGGCAAAGCGAGCACGTCTATGTTGGACGGTTTGATGATTGATTATTATGGAATGGCTACACCGATTTCAGGGGCAGCGTCCATCACAACACCCGATGCGCGTACAATTGCCATTAAACCATTCGAAAAAGGAATTTTCGGTGAGATTGAAAAATCGATTCGTAATTCAAACTTGGGCTTAAATCCGATGAATGATGGAGAAACGATTCGTTTGGCGATTCCTCCTTTGACGGAAGAGCGTCGTCGTGATTTGGTAAAACGTGTAAAGCAAGAAATCGAAGTTGCGAAAATCAACATCCGTAATGCACGCCAAGATGGCAACAATAGCATCAAAAAATTAAAAGGCGATGGCGTTTCGGAAGATGCGATTAAAGCGGCCGAAGATAAAATCCAAAAAATTACCGATGGCTTCGTAGTTAAAATCGATCAGATTTTTAACGAAAAAGAAAGAGACATCATGGTGGTTTAATGACCCATGTCGAAAGCCTGATGGAAACATCAGGCTTTTTTATTGCGGCCCACTTCATAGCCAATCTCCAGCATCCGTCGGATATCTAATTTAGTGAAATGTTGGATATCGATTGTGATAGGCTGCTCAGGTCGAATGGATTCTATTTTCACTCGTTGATAGCCTTGATAGGGCCCTTCTTGAACGATTGAACCATCAGCAGGCAACGAATTATTGATTAGTATCGTTTCGCGCAAATCCGAATTTAAAATTTCGTTGACCGCGATATCCATGACACGATCGACTAAGGCCAATAAATCCCCAGAATCAAAATATCCGCCTTCTATCGCTTCCGGATGACAACTGACGCAGACGATATTTTTCCCACCATCATCCAAGGCTTGGCGAATCGGGGTAACATCCCGCAATCCTCCATCTAAATAGCTCCGACGAACTTCTCCGTTAATTTTAACGACAGGCATCAGAATGGGAACGGCAGAAGAGGCCATTAAATATTCTATAAATTCGGGCGTGCTAGGGTCCACATAATGGATGCGCCCCTCCATAATATTTACTGCACCTATTTTCAGACCTACCGGACTCGCTTGTAAATTTCGAATAGACACCACATCATGAATCAAATCACGCAACGGCTGGGTAGAAACGAGGCCTCGGAATTTTTTCGTTAACGCAGTCCAACCTAATTCAAATATCGATAAAGGCTTAGATAAACAATCAGGCCGTGTGATTCGCGTTTCCCAAAAGTCCCATAAATCATCGGCTGCTTGCTGAAACGAAATGGCCTGACCCGAAACATGTTGTTGGCCTAATGCATTCACCAAAAAAGCCGCATTTAAGCTCCCCGCTGAAATCCCATAAATCACATCCGGCTGGAATCCTTTTTCAGCTAATGCCTTGATGACACCCGCTTGAAATGCCCCTTTGACAGAACCGCCCGCTAAGACCAACATGTTGCTCATAAATTTCGTATTATTTATTTCTGAGGGCTAAATTATCCCAAATTGTGATTAAATTTACACAATTTCCACATGTGCCGAACAAGCACGTAAACTTAATTCTATGTCCATTTCGCTTTCATCTATTCAGGCGCCCATCGCGGAACCCATGAAGGCATTTGAAGGGAAATTCAGACAGTTCATGAAGACGAAAGTCATGCTGCTGGACACGATTATGAATTACATTGTCCAACGGAAAGGCAAGCAAATGCGCCCCATGTTCGTTTTCTTAACAGCAGGATGCGTGGGCGAAATCACCGAAAAAACGTATCGTGGCGCGGCGCTAATCGAACTACTTCACACAGCCACCTTAGTCCATGATGACGTAGTCGATGAATCCGATTACCGTCGGGGATTTTTCTCCATCAATGCGGTATGGAAAAATAAAATTGCCGTACTCGTAGGAGATTATTTATTATCGAAAGGACTTTTACTCTCCGTAGACCACAAAGATTTCGACCTGTTAACTTCCGTTTCTACCGCCGTTCGCGAGATGGCGGAAGGCGAATTATTACAAATAGAAAAAGCCCGTAAATTGGACATCACAGAAGATGTTTATTTTGATATCATTCGCAAGAAAACGGCAACACTTATTGCCGCATGTTGTGCAGTAGGCGTACAATCGACGGATGCAGATCCGAAATATGTCGATATGGCTCACCAGTTTGGAGAAAAAGTCGGTATCGCTTTTCAAATCAAAGATGATTTATTCGACTACGGTGACGCTGAAATCGGAAAACCCTTAGGCATTGATATCAAGGAAAAGAAAATGACTTTACCCTTAATCTATGCGCTTCAGAATACCACGAGGTCTTTGCGGAAGCAGATGATTAAAACCATCAAAAACGATTCAGATAATCCCGTAAAAGTTAAAGAGGTTATCGCGTTTGTTAAATCCACGGGAGGCATTGCCTATGCCACACAACGCATGCAGGAGTTTGCACAAGAAGCGCGCGAGATTCTCAGTCAATTCCCTGATTCGGCTTACCGAACATCCCTAGGAAATCTACTCAACTACACCATCGAACGTAACAAATAAAAAAAGGAGGCCTTTTGAGCCTCCTTTTTTTATATCATATATTTCGATTAACGTGGTCCGCCGAAGCCACCACCGCCTCCACCCATACGCATGCCAGGCATACCCATCGGTTGTTGGGGAGCTGCCGGAGCCGCATCACCTTCGCCACCTTTTGTATCGTCGTTATTCACCGACTTCTTCTTCTTTTGAGGACCAAAACTCATCTTACCGATTCGGTATGAGAAATTAATCTTGAAGTTCATGTTACGCATCGTGCTCTCAGAAACCTGATTGATCGATGCCGTCTTCGTTTCGTTACGAATTATAAATCCGTTTGGCGTCAAGAAATTTTCAGCACCAAAACCGATGCTACCCTTCTTATTCTTGAAATCCTTCTTCAAACTTAGGCTATACATACCAAATCCACCTTGAGATCCCTGTAATTGAACTTGATTGACACGGTAGAAAGAGAATACCTGAGCACCCCAGCCATTGCCAAAGTTGTAATTTCCGAAAATTCTAAAGTTGGACTGTAAACCTTCATTCTTCGCAGACAACAAAGGATCTGCCACATTATTAGCCAAGACCATGTAAGACAAATCACCGCCTCCACCAAGCATCAATTTATTAGACAAATTCACATTTAAGTTGATGTTCATCCCATAAGCATCTTCATTCCCGATGTTCTGAGATGTCGTCTTAACCGTATCCCCACGTACTTCGCGAATACGATTGATTGCACCCGTTGTATTACGCATGAAAATCGCTGTCGAAATATAGGTTTGCTTCACAAACTTACTGTACGAAATCTCATAGTTATTTGTGTACTCAGGCGCCAAATTCGGATTACCTGTTGAGATGTTCAATGGATTAGAAGCATTCACGTTCGGGTTCAAGTTTTCGATACCTGGACGTTGGATACGACGGTTGTAACTAAAACGCCATGTTCCCGACTTGAATGTTTTCGACATGTTAAGGCTTGGAACCAACACGCCATAAGGAGGAATCACAGTATTTTGACCTTCCTTTTTCAAGAAACTTGCAGAGATATCCGTATGCTCATAACGCGCACCTGCTTTTATGCTCCACTTGTTTTTGGTCGTTAAGGTATATGAACCATACGTTCCCCAAATGTTCTGGTTATAATCAAATACGTTACTTGGCAATGAAGCTAAGTTAACTAAGGCATAAACACCGTCAGCACCTGCCGTAAACGACTTATAATCCGATGTTACATTTCGAGTAATCGCCTTCGCGCCAAACTCAATCATGGACATTTTGTTAATCGGCGTTTGATAATCCATTTGAATCGTTGCCTCCTCATTGTAAGCATCATTCGCGTTTTTGATCGAACTCATGATCTCGCTCATGCTCGATTTCGGATTCATAATCAAATTGTAAAAATCATTGGTCCGATTGTTGCGACTATACATCGACAAAACAGAAAATTCTTTTTGTGCCTTTGCAAAGGTCTTTGTGTAATCGACATTGACATCAACGTTCGCGGATTGGTCTTGAGAATTTGTATTACGTAAACTCGTTAACACATTGTTTCGAACCTGCGAAAGACCATCTTGCCAGTTGTTTCCATTACGCAAACCAAAACGAACATTCGATGTAACCGAATTGTATTTGTTGATATCCCAATCAAAACCTAATTGGTAATTACCGAAAATACCTTCGCGACGTGTTTCAGCTGATTGTACGTTACGCGTTTCTACACCATTATTCTGTGTAATCTGCGTACTCTCAAATTTACCATTGACATTGTATTCCGTACGACCAAAACCTCCCAATGAAAGTCCCCAGTTCTTATTACGGAAATTTCCATTTAACGCTAGGTTAGATCCACGAACACCCGCACTTGTATCAAAACTTAAAGTCAAACCTTGTAACGTATTTTTCTTCGTAACGATGTTGATGATACCGGCGGAACCTTCTGCATCATATTTAGCAGATGGAGAAGTAATTACCTCAACCGTCTTAATCATATCCGCTGGAATTTGCTTCAAGGCATCCGCAATACTCGAGGCCATAATGGTAGAAGGCTTATTATTAATCAACACCTTCACGTTAGATGAACCACGCAACGATGGATTACCATCTAAATCAACGGATAACATAGGAACTTTCTTCAACACATCTGTTGCGTCACCCCCTTTATTCGTTGCATCTTTTTCCGCATTATAAACCGTACGATCCACACGCTCCTCGATCATGGCACGTTGGCCTTCCACGGTAACTTCCGCCAACATCTTAGTGCTTGCGGGTAACTTGATCACACCCAAATCATGGTCATCGTTCTTGGCATTGATGGAAACAAATAATGTTTTGCTTTCATAACCGATGAACGAGATAACCAATTTATAATCACCTTGTGCTACTTTATTTAGGACAAATTTCCCAACCAAATCAGCCGAAGCTCCGTCTACCGGACGATTCGTTGCTTTGTTGATTAAGGCTACTGAGGCAAATTCAACGGGTTTCGTATCTGTGGAATCCAAGATATAACCGACAATTTTAGCTGAACCTTTTGAAGCTGCTTGCGCAGTTCCTGGAATAACAGCTTCTTTTTTTGGCGCTGCACCGAATCCTCCCATGCCACCCGGAATCTGCGAGATGGCAGAAAAGGAGAAGAGCATTAATGCGAATAGCGTAATAATTTGTTTCATTGTTTGTTTGTTAAAATCGTATTTTACGAATGCAAAATTCGTACTTATAAAATAAAGGCCTTTTATTTTGCGACCAAAATGGATAATTTGTTGCCCAATATGACCATTCAAGTTCAAACTCAAAGACTAACCTTGATTCCACTGACAAACCAGCAACTGCAGGCTTGGAAGCAAACGGGGCGCAAAGATCTAGAAAAAATGCTAGATCTTAAACATAACCCTTGGAAATTGGGATTGTTTTATGAGCAGGAAACACTTCAGGCCTTGAGCGATTTTTGGATACCCCAAACCGCTAAATTCCCATTGGACTATTTCTGGTACACAAATTGGGAAATTATCCTCAACTCGGCGTCCTGCTCTGTAGGGGGAATCGGATTTGCTGGCCTTCCTGATAATCATGGCACGACCGAAATTGGCTATGCCATCGATCAAAAATTTGAAGGCCAAGGAATTGCCACCGAAGCAGTCCAAGCTTTATCCGCTTGGGCATTTCAAGATGAAGGTTTACGAATCCTGCGCGCGGAAACGCCGGTGGATAATATAGGTTCCCAACGGGTATTAACGAAAAATCAATTCATTCAGACAGGCGAGAAAAAACTCGAACTCGAAATACCCATGCAAGTTTTCACCTGGGAACGCCGACGATAAATTTCATTTATCTCGTAAAAATGGTAATTTTACCAAATTGCCAATATCCTAAGGTCTTCGGACCACCACTTATATGCAGCATTTTACTTCCGTTAAAGACGCGTACAACATTGACAAACTCGTAAATGAAGCTTTGTTGATGAAAAAGATGCCCTATGCCGACAAGCATTTGGGGAAGAATAAGACCATGGGCTTGTTGTTCTTTAATTCCAGTTTACGTACCCGTTTGTCAACACAAAAGGCGGCACAAAACTTAGGAATGGATGTGATGGTGATGAATGTGGGGGCAGACTCCTGGCAATTGGAAATGAACGAAGGCGTCATCATGAATGGCGATAAAGCAGAACATGTATCGGAAGCGGCGGCCGTAATTGGCCAATACTGCGATATTGTAGGTGTTAGAAGCTTTCCTGGACTCGTTGACAGAGCGTATGATTATTCTGAATTGGTTTTAAAACAATTCATGAAATTTACCGGAAAACCCATCGTAAGCTTGGAGTCGGCAACACGCCACCCGTTGCAATCGCTGACCGACTTAATCACCATTACCGAATATAAAACCGTGGAACGACCTAAAGTTGTTTTGACCTGGGCGCCCCACGTGAAGGCATTGCCACAATGTGTTCCTAATTCCTTTGCAGAATGGATGAATATTGCGAATGTAGACTTTACCATCGCACATCCGAAAGGCTATGAATTAGCCCCTGAATTTTCAGGAAATGCAAAGATCTGTTATGACCCAAAAGAGGCTTTTGAAGGCGCCGATTTTATCTATGCCAAAAACTGGTCTTCGTATGAAGATTATGGCAAAATTCTTTCTTCTGATCCCGCTTGGACAGTTAGCGAGGAAAAAATGAAATTAACGAATAATGCAAAATTCATGCATTGCCTTCCTGTGCGTCGTAATGTCGTTGTGGATGATGCGGTGATCGATTCGGCAAATTCGATCGTGGTCCAACAAGCCGGAAACCGGGTTTGGGCAGCACAAACGGTCTTAAAAGAAATTTTATTAACCCAAATGCGGGTGGAGAGTCCATATTTATTCTAATGTCAAAGCAAGCCTTACATATTGTCAAAATTGGCGGGAACATCATCGATGCTCCTGAAGCATTAGCTTCTTTTCTGGCCAACTTTGCATCGATCAAAGGCCCTAAATTACTTGTCCATGGAGGCGGTAAAATCGCTACATCCATGGCTGCCGAATTAGGTATACAAAGTCAAATGATTGACGGTCGGCGAGTAACCGATGCCGACAGCCTTCGAATCGTCACGATGGTCTATGCGGGATGGATCAACAAATCCATTGTCGCATCCTTGCAAGCACAGCATTGCAATGCCATCGGACTAGCGGGCCCGGATGGAGGATTTGTTGTCGCTAAAAAAAGAAATCCCGTTCCCATGGATTATGGATTTGTGGGTGATATTGAAAAGGTCAATGCGCAAGATTTGGCTGGATTAATTTCAGCTGGATTTAGTCCCGTGTTCGCTCCGATTACGGCGGATAGCACAGGCCAACTCCTCAACACCAATGCGGATACGATGGCGCAGGCTTTGGCGATAGGATTAAGTGACTATTTTGATGTGACCTTAACGTATTGTTTTGAAAAGCAAGGCGTATTGATGGATCCGAACGATGACAATTCCGTGATTTCACAGATTAATCAGGCAAATTTTGCTCAGTTAAAAGCAGACGGCATCGTGTCAGCAGGCATGATTCCTAAGCTCGAAAATGCATTAAAAGCCATTGCACAAGGCGTTCAAATTGTCCGTCTTTGCCATGCAGATTTCGTTTCACAGCCCGATAAAGGCACTTTGATTCAAGCCTAAATGTATACGGACCAACAATTTTTAGATGCTCAAAACCTGCTCGCACAGCTGGTAGCATGCCCATCTTTAAGTCGGGAAGAACATGGAACCGCTGCAATTATCCAGGATTTTTTGGCTGCTCGAAATATTGCGTTTCATACACTTGGGAATAATGTTTGGGCAACGAACAAACAATTTGATGCCAGTAAACCAAGTATTCTATTAAACTCGCATCACGATACGGTGAAGCCGAATGCCTCCTGGACACATGAACCCTTTGCTGCCACCTACCAAGATGGCAAAATGATTGGATTGGGTGTCAATGATGCAGGCGCAAGTTTAGTTAGTTTGATTAGCACGTTTTGTTCTTTTAATGAACAAACATTGCCCTTCAATTTAATATTAGCCGCTACGGCGGAAGAAGAAATATCCGGAACTGGAGGCATCGAATCCGTTTTGAAATCAGCGGAATTCCCTGAGATTTCCTGGGCAATTGTGGGCGAACCGACGGATTGCCAATTAGCAATAGCCGAAAAAGGATTGATGGTCATAGATGCCGAAGTTAAAGGCGTAGCAGGCCATGCGGCAAGGAATGAGGGCGTGAATGCGATATACCTCGCATTGGAAGATATCAACAAAATTAAGGCATTTGAGTTCCCGGAAGTTTCCCCGGTACTCGGACCTGTCAAATGCACAGTTACCGTGATCAATGCCGGAAAACAACATAATGTTGTACCTGACCTATGTCACTATACGATAGATTGTCGGGTCAATGAATGTTATTCTCTAGAACAAGTACTTGAAATTTTACGAGGTCTCGTTCAAGCAGAATTGACTCCACGGAGCATCCGTTTGCAATCAAGTAAAATTCCTGATGGACATCCCGTGCTCGAAGCAGCTGCTGCATTAGGGATTACAACCTACGGATCACCTACCCTATCGGATCAGGCATTAATGCATTTCCCATCGGTAAAGATTGGTCCAGGGCATTCAGGAAGAAGCCATACGGCAGATGAATTTATTTATTTAGAAGAACTGAAGCAGGGAATTCAAACCTATCAGAACATATTATCACAATTAATCTAATACGATCGTGGCAAAACTTTGGCAAAAAGAAAATCAAGTAACAGACGCAATCATTGAACAATTCACGATTGGCAACGACCCTGTATACGATTTGCAATTGGCGCGCTACGACGTCATGGGATCGCTCGCACACATTACGATGCTGGAACACGTAGGCTTACTACCTACCGAAGAGCTCGAGCCGCTATGTGTCGAACTGAAAAACATTTTAGCTAGCATCGAGGCTGGAACCTTCGTCATCGAAGAAGGGATGGAAGATGTTCATTCTCAAATCGAATACTTGTTAACAAAGAAACTCGGCGATTTAGGCAAGAAAATCCATGCGGGCCGTTCACGCAACGACCAAGTTTTAGTGGATTTGAAACTATTTATGCGGGCTGAAATCATGGAAATCGCAGATGCGGTCGAAGATTTATTTAATCTTTTATTGACCAAAAGCGAAGCCCATAAAAACGATTTATTACCCGGCTATACGCACTTACAAATTGCCATGCCATCGTCTTTTGGATTATGGTTCGGTGCCTATGCAGAATGTTTAGTTGAAGACGCGGAATTGCTAGAAGCAGCCTTTCGTTTGGCAAATAAAAATCCACTTGGTTCCGGGGCTGGATATGGTTCTTCTTTTCCTTTGGACCGGAAATTAACGACCATATTGTTAGGTTTTGAAGCTCCGCATGTGAATGTTGTCAATGCCCAAATGTCCCGTGGTAAAACGGAATTTTATGTATTAAACGCCATCAGTCAAATAGCGACGACCTTGAGTCGATTAGCGATGGACGTGTGTTTATACAATTCACAAAACTTTGGCTTCATCGAATTACCTAGTTCCTTAACGACAGGAAGTTCGATCATGCCACACAAAAAGAATCCTGATGTCGCCGAATTATTACGCGGCAAATCCAATAAACTCAAGGCAGTTCCGAATCAAATGCAATTGCTCATGAGCAACCTACCATCAGGTTACCACCGGGAATTCCAATTGACAAAAGAATTATTGATGCCTGCCATCGACGAAATCAAAGATTGCCTGGAAATCACGCATTACATGGTTACGCACATGAAGGTGAAGGCTGACCTGTTAAAGGATGCCAAATATGACTTATTGTTCTCGGTTGAAGAAGTAAATAAATTAGTCGTTGCGGGAGTTCCTTTCCGGGAAGCCTATGTACAAGTGGGTAAAATGATCGAAGCAGGTGAATTCAATGGAAGCAGCCGCGAAATCAATCACTCCCATTTAGGTAGCATCGGAAATTTAGGATTAAGCGATATTCAAGCGCAAAAAGAGGCTGTTTGGAACCGTTTTGGTTTTGAAAAAGTCGAGGATGCGATTGATGACCTATTGAGCTAATTGCTTCGCCAATAATTTCTGCATATACTTTCCAAGAATATCAAATTCTAGGTTCACGCGGTCACCGACTTTCATTTGGTGAAAAATCGTGTGTTCGTAAGTATAGGGAATAATTGCCACCGAAAAAGTATCCGTTCTGGATTCAACCACCGTTAGACTCGTGCCGTTGACACAAATCGAACCTTTCTCCACAGTCACATGACCGGCAGGATATTGAAAGTGATATTCCCAAGAACCGTCATGCGTGATGATGGACGTACAAATTCCCGTTAGATCCACGTGACCTTGCACAATATGGCCATCGAAACGGCCGTTTGCCGACATGCAGCGTTCCAAATTGACTTTTTGACCCAGTGCCAAATCTCCCAAATTTGTTTTCTGCAAGGTCTCTTGAATCGCTGTGACACGGTATTGCGGGGATTTAATTTCGACAACAGTCAGGCAAACACCATTATGAGCGAGTGACTGATCAATCTTCAATTCATCTGTAAAAGGAGACGAAAACCAAAAATCAACATTCGTGCCTTGCGCTTGTTTGCTTTCCAAAACGCCCATCGATTCCACAATACCTGTAAACATGTGATTAATTTTATATTTTTACGAACCCAAATTTACACGCATTCCTATGAAATTCAACCGTTGGATCCTGATTCTCATCGTGATTGTTGGCGGACTGATCTACTTCAGCCTTCCCAAGCAATCCCCAGCACCCTCAAAATCATCCGCAGATTCGCTACAAATCACTGAAAAGCGCTTAGCAAAAGATGAGCAATTCAAAACAGGTGACGAGTCTCCTATACCAGACAAAGCAAATTTCAAAGGTTTGACTTATTATCCCTATGATGCAACCTGGATAATTCCATTCGAGATAACGCGCAGTGAAAAGGTGACGCGCATCAGCCTGCAGATGACTGATGGCTCAGTTGATTCCTTATTGGTATTTGGTAAAGCTCATGCAGATTTGGCAGGTAAGCACGTCGACCTGATTGTTTACCAACATGATTCGGGTGATTTTTTCATTCCGTTTAAAGACAAAACCGCCCCCACAGAAACCTATGGAGGCGGTCGGTATTTAGAGTTACCCCTAACTAAATTAAAAGACAATCAACTAAGCATTGACTTTAACGAAGCTTTTTTCCCGTATTGCGCGTACAACAAGACCTTTGCCTGTCCGATACCGCCTAAAGAAAATCAGCTGAGTATTCGAATTCCTGCTGGAGAAAAAAATCCTTAATCCGCGCGGCGAACCGTAGAAGCACCACTCAAATCCTTCGAGATGTTCAAGGGATTTCCTCGGTAAGTAATCTTCGAAGCACCGGATGCATCAACGCGTAAAGACTTTTGAACATTCAGTTCCACGTGACTTGCACCACTTGCGTCAACATCAACATCACGTGCAACCATGTTGTTTAAAATAACATGGCTAGCTCCCGACAAGCCAACGGATAATTTAAGGACCCGACCAGCCATTTCAACTTTTGTGGCGCCAGAAAGATCGATAACAAGTTTATCAGCAATTAATTTGGATGAACTTATTTTAGATGCACCCGAACAATGCAACGTCATTTCTTCTTCGTCCGTAAAACCTTCTAAAGTTACTTTCGTCGCACCATTAAATTCAGCATCGCGTAAGCGTGGCATGGTAATGTTTATGATGATTTTATTAGAACTTGATTTCCAATTTTTCCAGTTGGACCAGTATGATTCATCCAAAGAGACGATTAATTTTGAGCCTTCCACTTCTACCTCAAGCTCATCTAAATCCTTTTCATTACCCGTCGCTGAAATCGTGCAGGTACTAGCCTTGGTGATATGAATTTCAAAAGCACTGCCTAATTCCAGTGATTGAAAATTACCTATACGGAATTTTTTCGTTGTTTGATCGGGCGCAAAAGCGAATGCTTGTGATGATATAGAAATTACCAATAAGCTGAGAATAATACGTAAGCGATTTTTCATAAAATGGATTTATTTATTCAAGATGCGAACAAGATGCTTGAACGACCCGCATCGTTGCATGCCGAACTAATTATTTATTTTTCAAAAACGAAACCTGCAAATTTGGATACGATTGATAACTCAAATCAGCGCGCTCCGCTTTCTTCCCTTTAATGCTTTTCTTCACATTTAAATCCATTTTGGCTTGATTACCTACCGAAATGCGCGCAATATTCGTTTGCCAGTTGCGGGCCAACAATTCCGATGAATCAAAGGCTGCAGCGGCAAGCTCATTCGAGCGACCTGATAAAGTTAAACTGTGAAAATCACGCAAAATAACATCCAACGCAGGCACATCAAATCCCTTTATTTCGGTCCGACCATTTCCACCTAAATCCACTTTACTTAAAGAAGGTGTTTCAATCGTCACCGACATATTATTGGGAATATCATTTAAAGTCAATGTACGATTACTCACGGAAGTCAGACGACCAAAGTCGGCAGATGCCTCCGCCGACTGGTACGAAACTTTGAATTCTTTTCCTTTGACAATTGTGATGGCCGCAGATCCGCAACGCTTTAATTCGATTGCCCCGAAAGGTTCAACCGTTTTGGATAAAGAAAAGTTACTTGGCGACGCGGGTGCCACAGGAGCATCCGGAGCTGCATCGAATGATTCATCATCGTTATCAGAAGAATCATCATTCGAGTCATCCGATTGTTTTGGATTACGATTTAAGCAAATCAAACCTTTATCCATCGAGAAAGCCCATTTGGACCCAACAAACAGATCGCCATTATCCTCATTGAAATAACCTCCATCCAATACATTCTCCATGAAATAGCCAAATTCACGCGTCATGCTGAATGTAACTCCGTAAGGAATCAAGATTTTAACACGCATGCGTTGATTGCGAAACTTCAAATTTTGCAGTCCAAAATGGCTATCTAAAACCAATTGGTTCCCTTTAACAGTATATCGGTATTGAACCGCCTTGGCATTTTTTTCAGCCTCCGCCCGCGTGCGACCATTGGATTTAGCAAACTGGATAATTTGAATGGTCTTTCCATCGTAACCTTCCAAACTGACTTGTGCACGTGAGAAACCACCTCGATTAAAATCATGTTCTTCATCTTCATCCAGTAATTCATCTGTGATGATATTGTTCCCCAACAATTTCTCCCACATCGTTTCATTTGATTCACGATTCACATCAAAGACATAAGACGAATCAGCCGTAATTTCCTTCATTTGATTCACAGATGCAGTCCGTTGGAAATTGCGCCCCACAAAACTGAAGGCAGCAAACAATCCGATCCAACCCACAATCGCCATTGTCGTGGAGATGTATTTGTAGGTTGAATTTGTCAACTTACGATTCAGCAATAAGGATAATCCGCCAATTCCTATGCCAACGATCATCGGGATAATGGCAGCATAAGCCGCCCAAATTGCCCAAGCAGGTAAATCTTGTGCCAATAAATAAAATGGAATTCCTGTCTCTCCAAAATTAAGACCAATGATTCCATGATCGAATCCGGAAAATCCTGCTGTTGTGGCAATGACCAATGTAGCGGCAAAGGCGATGGCAATGGCGATTAAAACAATTCCAAAAAGGTACTGCACAAACCATTTAAGCCCCATCAAGACCGGTTTCAGCGCGGTAAATATCGTTGCCAAAGCACGAAAAGGGAAGAGCAACAAGCGTGTCAAAGGCTTTTCTTCCGTAGAATCAGGCTGAAATGTCTCCTTGATATTCTTCTCAATATTTTCCAAGGTGATCGGCTCACCCGTCATCGCCATCTTGTCCGTAACCGATTTCGCTTCTGGCGTAATCGCCATGATGATGATGTAAGCTGCAGCTCCTGTACCGAAAAAGAACAAAGAAATAACGGCCAATACACGTAATAAGCCTACATCCCACCCTGTATAAGCGGATATTCCGGCCATGACACCACCGACTACTTTATTCTCCGGATCACGATAAAACTTCCGATAGGATTTATCCGTTTCAACAGTGACTTCCCCCGGGATAGCAATCCAACAAGCTACATACACCCAGAATACAAGGTTAGCGGCATGCAACAAAGGGAAAAGGCCAAAAAAGCCAACAATCAGAATCAATCGCACCCAAATAGGATCAATCTCAAAATAATTCGCAGCACCTGCCGCTACACCACCCAATTTCTTGTTGGTCAAATCCCGACGAAAAATCTTCTTAGCGCCTGAATCTTGTTTCGGCTCTGATTTACGTTGTTCGGATTTTCCTTCCTCCGTTTCGATTTCTTGAAAATCAGCCACCGTTCCCAAAGAGGCAATTAATTCATCCACATGAACTTGCGTAATGGCTTCGGTTTTCTCGGTTTCCCGGATATTCCAAAATTTCTCAGCAATACGAGCCTCAATATCTTCAATGATTTCTTTCGAACCCTCAAAGTTTTGAAAATAGGCATGGATGGATTTTAAATACGCATCCAAGGTAGCAAAAGCATCTTCCTCGATATGGAAAACAATGCCAGCGATATTTATTGATAAGGTCTTTTTCATAAACGTATAATTAAGCTTGGGGTGTTTGAGGATGAGTAATTTGGGAAACCGAGCCTTGTAAGTCATCCCAGGTTCCATGTAACTCCGCTAAAAAGGTCTCCCCTTTTTCGGTTAATACATAATATTTTCGTGGCGGACCTGATGCCGACTCGACCCATTTATAATCCAGAAATCCGGCATTTTTTAAGCGGGTCAACAAAGGGTATAATGTCCCTTCTACAACCATGATTTTTGCTGATGTTAATTCCGTCAGCATGGTAGAGGCATAAACCTCACCCCTTGAAATAATCTGCAGAATACAGAATTCTAAAATCCCTTTCCGCATCTGCACCTTGGCATTTTCAATATCCATCGGTTTGTTTTTGTTTATTTGATAGGACAAATGTATAAAAGGTACTATGCAATACAAAGTACCTTAGAAAAAATATTTTTGATTTATGGATAAACGGTGAGTAATTTGTGAGGAATGGCTTACCAAGCTTATGTCCCTATGAAAATCCTATCCAAAGAAGTAGCCTTACCGCTTGCATTCTACAACCGAGACACTTGGTTGAAAGTTGCCTTCTTCGCCGTTTGCGTATTTATGGCGGGCTTTTCCTTGTATTTCACGGATGGATTGGTGAATAAATTAGAGGAGCGCGAAAAGCAGCAAATCGAATTGTATGCAGAAACCATTCGCTATGTGATGACGAGTGATGAGAATGCCGACATCAATTTTTTCTTTGAACGCATTAAGAAAATCAATGAGAATAACACGATTCCGGTGATCTGGAAAGATGGTAGCGGACACCTGAATTCGATCAACATTGCGATACCTGAATCCATTGATATCGAGCAGAAACAAGTTTTACTGCAAGCTAAACTCCAGGAGATTATTGCAGAAAACAACAAGCCCATCGAAATGGACATGGGATTTCAAAAGGAATACATCTATTATGGAAATTCCAAGCTTTTGAAACTCCTGCGCTATTACCCGCTCTCTCAATTGCTCGTGGTTTTAATCATTGGCTTCTTAGGCTATATATTCTTCTCCTATTCGAGACGAGCTGAACAGAATCGAGTTTGGGTAGGATTAGCGAAAGAAACCGCACATCAGTTGGGAACTCCACTCTCCTCCTTGACTGCTTGGGTTGAAATCTTGCGAAATGAACCAAGTATTAATCCCGAAATTGTCGTTGAACTCGGGAAGGATATCCAACGGCTCGAAACCATTACGACCCGTTTTTCAAATATTGGTTCAACACCCATTCTGAAAGAGGAAAATTTGGAAGAACTTATTTCCAGTTTCATCAACTACCTTAAAATTCGTATTTCAACCAAAGTATACATTGAGATTAAATCCTCATTGGTACCTGGGCAGTTGGCCAATGTCAACAAATATCTTTTTGAATGGGTCATTGAGAACATCTGCAAAAACGCAGTAGACGCCATGAGTGGTACCGGCGATATGTTAATCTACCTACATGAAGGTAAAAACAACCAACTTTTCATTGATATCTCAGATACGGGTAAAGGTATTATCCCCGCGAACATGTCGAAAATATTCAACCCGGGTTATAGTACCAAAAAACGCGGTTGGGGCTTAGGACTTACCTTAGCCAAACGGATTGTTGAAAACTACCACGAAGGAAAATTAACCTTGAAGTCGACCGAGATCAACAAAGGGAGCACATTCCGGATTTCACTTCCTAAACCGCTGAATAAGGACGTATGAACACGACCAACCTGGTCTTCGGATCCGCATTAATCATTATTGGAATTGGCTATTTATTAAAAAGCCTACGATTCATCGAGATGAATGATGCGAAATCCATCTCGAAATTTTTGATGCATACCACCTTCCCTGCGCTGGTTTTTACGACTATGTTGAAGGTTGAACTTTCCGCAGCATTAGGCTGGTTACCACTAATCGCCATGTTATTCGGCTTCCTTTCTTCCTTTATAGGATTTCTTGTATTTAAAAAAGAGGCGCCAACACATCGCGGCATCTTAACCATGGGTTCAGCAGGCTGGAACCTTGGTTTGTTTGCCTACCCCTTAATTGAAGGCATCTGGGGCTGGCAAGGACTCACTTATGCCATCATGTTTGATCTAGGAAATTCGGTCATCAACTTCATGGTCAATTATGGCATGGGGACTTATTTAGCTGGGAATCACGGCTCAAAAAACCCCATTAAGCATGTACTAAAAAAGATTTTCACTTTGCCACCGTTTCAAGCGATGTTGATCGGATTAGCCTTCAACATCCTCCAAATTCCAGTATTCCCCTTAGCTGCTGATATTATCGATACCATCGCAAAAGGGAATAAACCCATGGTCTTATTGCTGATGGGTATATATTTCAGCGTACGTTTACCTAAAGTGGCATTTGCCAAGGTATTCCAGGTGTTAGGACTTCGGTATATATTAGGCCTCAGCATCGGATTATTGCTCTACTATACGGTTCCCTTCGAATTTCAATACAGGAACATGCTATTGATCTGTTTGATCCTTCCCGCAGGTATGACACTCATCACCTATTCGGATGAATTGAATTTTGATACGGGAATTGCTGCGGCCATCGTAAATTTCTCGATGCTGATCAGCTTTGTCATCATGTGGTGTTTAGTAGGGATTTTCAGCATGGCGCCCCATTAAACCAAATAAAATTGGTATTTTTGTGTAAACAATTTGCCAATCATCAACGTTAGGACTAGGCAAATCAATCAATGCTATGGTCGTACCCTACAAAAATCAAAATAAAGGCAAAAAAGAACAAGTCGCAGACATGTTCAACTCCATTTCCCATAAATACGACTTCCTAAACCATTTATTAAGTGGAGGAATCGATATTATTTGGAGGAGAAAAGCGATCAAATTACTCAAGAACAAAGGCATCAAGAAAGTATTGGATATCGCCACAGGTACCGGCGACTTTGCAATCGAGGCATTAAAAATCAATCCCGACAAAATTGTAGGTGTTGATATCTCAGAAGGCATGCTCGCCTTCGGTAAAGAGAAAATCAAAAAAATGGGATTGGAAGATAAGATTACCTTGCAAATGGGGGACTCTGAAAAACTTCCGTTTTCCGACAATAGTTTTGATGCAATCACCGTTAGTTTTGGTGTACGGAATTATGAAACATTGGAAAAGGGCTTAAGAGACATGTTTAGGGTGCTTAAACCCGGCGGATATTGCCTAATCTTGGAGTTTTCAAATCCGAGACACTTTCCGATGAAGCAACTTTACAACTTCTATTCGAAATATTGCTTACCGTTGTTAGGTAAATTAATTTCCAAAGATCCAGCAGCTTACACATACCTTCCGGAATCTGTTCAAGCATTTCCAGATGGACCTGATTTTATTAAGATTTATGAGTCTTGTGGATTTTCGAAGACACAATGGATTCCAATGACAGGTGGAATTTGCTCTATCTACTTAGGCCAAAAAGTAAAATAATCGTGCGCATCATTCGAAATATTGGAGCCTTATGTTTGGTATTACTGACCTTTCAATCTTGGGGCCAACACACCAAATACACCCGTATATTTCATGAATATTACGATGAGAAACCCATTCACTTTGGTTTCTTATTCGGATTTGCTTCATCGAATTACTTCATGCAGGCTGACAAAACTATTCTAGGGACGATAGATTCCGTCAGATCACCTCGAAATTTTGGATTTCAAATTGGAGGGCTAGTAAATTACGCGTTCGATAAACACTGGGAACTTAAATCAGGCATCAACATTGCCCTTTATGAACGTGAAATTCAATTTAAAAGTGAGGCAAATAATCCGCTCTGGAGGGAATCAACTTGGTTGGAAGTACCCGTATTGTTGAAATTACGGTCATTGCGCCGCAAGAATCACCGCATGTATGTCATGGGCGGATTTAAACTTGGGGTAGAAGCAAATGTTAAGAAAAAAAGCACCGCATTAAGTGCGAATACTGCCGACCTTTCCCTAGAATATGGTTTTGGTCTTGAACAATATTTCCAGTTCTTCAAATTCACTCCCGAGATACGTTTTTCACACGGCCTATTGAATTTATATGTGCCGCCCTCTGTAAGCGGACCCTATTCTAAATTAAATGGAATCAGGTCCCATACGGTGTCACTTGTCATCAACTTCGAGTAAATTAAGGCAAATTCTTTTTAGCCTTGGCAGGATCTATGGTAACTTCTAATGAAGAAACTGCGGATACTCCAAACCAACCAGCTCCTTGTAATTTAGAACTGCTATTGGTATTCTTAATATTCGTTGGAATATTCGCCGCAGGTCTTGAGAACAAGCCGGCATTATTCAATTCTAGACGCGCTTGTGAATAAAAGCTAAATTGGTCTAAGGTAATGGAATACAACTCAACCTTTACCTTATCGTTCGCTTCATACAATTCGGGATTGATTGCCCCACGAATAGGAAGATTAAACATCAATCCATCTGTATTTGCAACTTTCTGAAGCGCAGAATCGTAAAAAATAACAAGATTAGACGGGGAATTAAACAAGACTCCATTTTTGTAAAACTTCAAACGATAACAACTTCCCTCACCTTTTAAATCATTCCCAAACCAACGCGCCTCAAAACCCTTTTCCGGTTTTCCATCGCCCGACTGGCGGGGATTCGCAGTAGCTGTTTTATAAGCAATCGAATCAATGGGAGGCACAGGATTCATTTTAGCAGACGCCACATAGGTATCATTCCCTGATTTAACCGATAATTGATAAGTCCGACCTACCTGCCCAAAGAGTGGGTTCGCTGCTGATGGTGTCCAGATATATACCCCTGGAGTCTCTGCACTTTCCACAAATCGAAATTCATTTGCAGCATCATCTCGAACAATGACCTCCGCATTTCGAATGGCAGGAACAGAACTATTATCGAAATAGTCTTGCGATTGGGTTAATGTGATTTTCTGTGGACCAGGAAGATTCGTCAAGGTCGACTCAACCACCAAATAATGATCTGACTTAGGGCTATCCAACGTAACCACATCTTCACATGAAAATAAAAAGACCGAAAACAATAAGATTAAATAGCGCATCTTAAAAAGTAAAATTATAAGTGACAGCTGGAACAAAAGATCCAATAATGGACAATTGTACCGCTTCTGTTTTTAAGGTATTGGAGTCATTTGCTTGTGTATAAATCGAGAATGGATTCTTCCGATTATACACATTATAAACTGAGAATACCCATTCCGATGACCCTTTTCCAAACAAAGCTTTCTTGTTCTTCTTCGTAGCCGAAATATCAAGTCGGTGGTAATCAGGCACACGAATATTACCCCGGGTTCCCACAGCGGTTTGTGGATAAGCGACACCCTCATAGATATATTTTTGTGAAGGAATCGAATAAGGCACACCCGTTATGTAAGCAAAATTTGCCCCAAAGGACCATTTGGCTGATAAAGCGTATTGGCCAACCACATTGAGTGTATGCGTACGATCATATCGATTTACATACCAATCATTGTTGTTTAACCCTTCGATCAATCGTTCCGTGCGAGCCAAGGTATAACTTACCCAACCCGTTAGTTTGCCTACGTTCTTTTTCACGAAAAACTCAGCACCGTAGGCACGACCTTTTCCGAACAGTAAATCCTTTTCAAACAAAGGGTTCAAAAACAAATTTGCACGATCTGCATAATCAATTTGATTCTGCATATCCTTGTAATAGACCTCTACCGAAGTTTCATAATCATTGCCATTCTCTCCCCAGTTTTTAAATAAGCCCAAGGCAACCTGATCCGCAATTTGAGGCTTAATAATATTCGTTGACGAAGTCCAAACATCTAGAGGAGTAGACGCCGCAGTATTCGACATTAGATGCACATATTGTGCCAATCGATTATAGGAGGCTTTGAAGGATGAATTCTCACCCACCTTTAAATTCAAGGCAAATCGAGGCTCCCAATTTCCATAATTAGCAACGGACGCATTCGGAGAAACTTGAATCATTTTCAAGGTATAACCTGTTGGATTTTCAATACTCGCAGGCACAGGAACACGCTCGTAATATACCCCATTATCACTCTTGTAGTCATAATTCGAATACCTTACGCCATATTGTACCGAAATACGCGGACTAATTTTCCATTCATCTCCCACATAGGCAGAAAGTTCAACCCCGCTCTTATCTGCTTGTCCAAATTCACGTTTATCCCCGTTAGAAGAAGCTGTTGCTTTGCCTGGCGAAAACTGGTAAGATAAAACTTGAGCCCCAAACGTTAAGGTATTATCTGGCGTCACATAATAAGTGAAATCAGGTTTAAAGCTTAGGTTAACAATATTCGATGTCCAACGAAACGCATCCGACGGGCGTTTATTTTTCAAATCTGAGTCTAACAAATAATCATAATTACTGTAGAACGTCGTAGCATTCAAAAACAACTTATTCGAAAACACGTGATTCCATCGTGCCGAAACGGTACTATTCCCCCAATTGAAACCAAAACCTGTGCCAAATACATCGCGTCCAAAATAGCCCGACAAAAACACGGTATTTTTTGTATTGATGTTATAATTGACTTTAGCCGTCAAATCATAAAAATTAAATGCAGCATCCGCATTATTTCCTGTTAAAAAGGGTTTAGCTAAAATATCAATGTAGGACCGACGCGCGGCAACGATGAACGAAGCCTTATCCTTAATTAAAGGCGCCTCAATGGAAAGTCGGGAAAAGATTACACCAATACCCCCATTAACTTCTAATTTCTTCGCATTCCCCTCTTTCATTTTAACATCAAGGATAGACGAAACACGACCACCATATTGCGAAGGAATCCCCCCCTTAAACAACTTAACATCTTTAACAGCATCGGGGTTAAATACAGAAAAGAAACCAAATAAATGGGACGAATTATACACGGGTGCATCATCGAGCAAGACCAAATTTTGATCCACTCCCCCACCTCGCACATTAAAACCAGTCGCACCTTCACCCACCGTTGAAACACCAGGTAACAATTGAATTGCGCGTACTAAATCTACTTCCCCCAATAATGCAGGAATTTTTCGAATCGTCTTAATGTCAATTTTATTGACCGACATCTCAATACCTTTGACGTTCTCATCCACTGCTTTGGCGGTCACTCGAACCTCAGCCAATTCGTTGGATTCAGGCTTCATTTCAATATTAAGTGTCTGATTTTTACCAGAAAAAGTAACCTTCCGTTCTTGCTTGGCATAGCCCGAAGATGAAAATACTAAGGTAAAATCTCCCGGTTGAACAGATAAACTGTAAAATCCGTAGGTATTGGTCACGTTACCAACCTTCAATTCCTTGATATAAATACTTGCCCCAATTAATCCTTCCCCATTCGAAGCATCCTTCACATAACCACTGATGGTCGCTTTTTGAGCGATTAAGCCCAAGGGAAATAACATGAAAAGGAACAAGCCTAATTTCTTTACTAACATATAGATTGAATCAAAACACAAATATAACCCAGAATGGAGATTAAAAGTTTTACCACTCATCATAATATCAATAATTGGAATTTATATTAACAAAATGGTAACATATTACCGAAACTAAAATAAAACAAATACTTTTCTTACATTTGCCTAACACGAAGCATACAAATGGATTTAACAATATTTGGTCAAATCATTCGCGAAAAAAGAAATGCCCTGCGCCTAAAACAGGAAGATTTAAGTCTTCGAAGCGGTGTCGCAGTAAAAACCATTCATTCCATTGAATTAGGTAAAGGCAATCCAGCTATAAAAACAATCTTACGTTTATTTGAAATACTCGAACTAGACTTCATCGTCGTTTCAGCCAAATCCCTCTAAATTAACTCATTATGGAACAAGCCATTAGTTTTGAACGTATCCCAACGCGAATATTTGATGATTCTGAGCAGGCATCAAAAGCAGTAGCACATGAAATAGCAGCACTCATCAGAGAAAAAAACAAGGAAGGAAAACCAACAATTTTGGGACTAGCCACAGGATCATCTCCGAAAAAAGTCTATCAAGAATTGATCCGAATGCACAAGGAAGAAGGCTTGAGTTTCAAAAATGTAATCACCTTCAACTTAGATGAATACCATCCCATGGAACCCGATTCCATCCAAAGTTATGTGCGATTCATGCGCGAGCAGCTGTTTGACCACATTGATATACCGGTAACAAATTACCATATTCCAGATGGAACACTAACCATTGAAAAGATACCTGAGTTCTGCCGAGACTATGAAGCCAAAATCGAAAAGTTAGGCGGTTTCGACTTTTACCTACTTGGAATTGGTCGCAACGGCCACATTGGATTCAATGAACCTGGATCCGTTATCAACTCGAAAACGCGTTTGATGACACTCGACATCACAACGAAAATCGATGCAGCTATTGATTTTGGAGGATTAGAAAAAGTACCTAAACGAGCAATCACGTTAGGTATCGACAAGATCATGCAAGCTAAACGTATTGTTTTATTAGCTTGGGGTGAACACAAAGCCCAAAGCGTTGCAAAAGCCGTGGAAGGGCCTATCACATCTGATATTCCAGCGACTTATTTACAGCAACATCCAAATACACTGTTCATTCTGGATGAAACGGCAGCGTCTTTGTTAACACGGATTAAAACACCTTGGTTGGTCGACTCCGTAACCTGGGATCGCAACATGATCAAGAAGGCTGTGACACATCTGTCCTTGCATTTGGGAAAGCCTGTATTAAAACTAACCAGCAAAGATTATAATGAACACGGGATGTCTGATTTACTATCCCTTTATGGACAGGCCTACGATATCAATATCGAGGTATTCAACTACTTACAACATTCCATCACGGGCTGGCCAGGTGGAAAACCGAATGCTGACGACACACATAGACCGGAACGCGCCTTTCCTGCGAAGAAAAAAGTAATCATTTTTAGCCCCCATCCTGACGACGACATCATTTCGATGGGAGGTACTTTCCAACGATTACATGATCAAGGACATGATGTTCATGTTGTTTACCAAACATCAGGAAACATCGCCGTCGCTGACGACGAGGCACTTCGCTTCGCTGAATTCGTGGTCGATTTCAATGAAAAATTTGAAAGCTCGAACGCGAAAGCCAACAAAATCTACAAAGAAGCTGTCAAATTCTTGAAAAACAAGAAAGACTCCGAATTGGATATCCCCGCGGTTCGCGAAATCAAAGGACTTATCCGACAAGGGGAAGCAAAAAATACCTGTCGGTTCGTAGGCATCAAAAAAGAGAACGCCCACTTCCTACACATGCCTTTTTACGAGACAGGCACGATACGTAAAAAACCGATTGGCGAAGCCGACATCCAATTAATTATGGACATCATCGAGGAAGTCCAACCACATCAAATTTATGCAGCAGGAGACCTGGCCGATCCGCATGGTACGCACAAGGTATGTTTGGATGCCATATTCGAGGCTATCCAACGGTTAAAACACAGAGAGTACATGAAGAACTGTTGGGTCTGGCTGTACAAAGGTGCTTGGGCCGAATGGGATATCGACCAAATTGAAATGGCCGTTCCGATGTCACCCGATCAAGTATTCAAAAAACGGATGGGTATCTTCAAACACCAATCGCAAAAAGACGGTGTGGTTTTCCAAGGGGAAGATTCACGTGAATTCTGGCAACGGGCAGAAGAACGAAACCGAGGCACTGCTCAAATTTACAATGCACTCGGTTTAGCTGAATATGAGGCCATGGAAGCCTTTGTTCGTTGGAAATTCTAAGCCAAAGCTTCAAATAATACCTCGGCGGTATGCTTCGCGTGGCGTTGCGTACCGTCGTGAATTTGATGTCGGCAACTAGTTCCAGAAGCCACAATCTCAACTTCGGCCGGTTGAGCTCTCACCGTAGGGAAAAGGACCAATTCCCCAATTTGCATTGACAAATCATAGTGCTCCTTTTCATATCCAAAGGAACCTGCCATCCCACAACATCCCGATGGGATCAATTGCACCTCAAAGTTTGCAGGCAATGACAAAGCCTTCTTAGCTGCCACCAATGAACTCATGGATTTTTGTTGGCAATGCCCATGCAACTTCAATAATTTTTTCTCCGTCTGAAAAGACTTACTATTAATTCGTTTGGCATCAGCCTCACGTGCAATAAACTCCTCCAGCAATAACACATTTTTACTCAATGCCTGTGCTTTTTCTACCCACGCATCCGATACCAAATCCGGATATTCATCGCGGAAGGTTAAAATGGCAGATGGTTCAATACCAACTAAAGGAATGTCGGCGCTTACTAAACCCGACCATAGCTCAACATTCTTCTGTGCCAAATTACGTGCCTCATCCAACATACCTTTGGATAAAAATGAACGTCCTGAAATAGGGTGTTCTAAGGTGCGAACTTCATAGCCCAAGGCTTCCAATAACAAAACAGCCTTACGACCTACTTCGGCATCGTTGTAATTCGTAAACTCATCTACAAAAAGATAAATAGATTTAGTAGACTGAATAGTTTTACGCCCTTTCAACCAAGAACCTAAGGTTTGCTTCGCCATCAAAGGCATCGTACGATCCGGATGGAAACCTACAATCCGATTGGAAATTCGACGCAAGAAAGGTGTCCCCATAATCAAATTATAGAGAAAAGGTACCCGAGATGCTAGTGAAGAAATCGACGCAAAATGCCCAACCATCCGACTACGCAAGGGAGTACCATTTTCTTTTTGGTATTGGTACAAGAATTCCATCTTCAATTTAGCCACATCGACGTTCGAAGGACATTCCGCCTTACAGCCTTTACATGCCAAACACAAATCCATTACCTCCTTAATCTCCTTGTGATCAAAGCGATTGGGTTTGGTTGAACGTGTTAAAAATTCTCGAAGGATATTCGCACGTGCCCGGGTGGTTTCCTTTTCATTACGCGTCGCCATAAACGACGGGCACATCGTTCCTCCGGAAACAGGCGTCTTCCGACAATCCCCCGAACCATTACATTGTTCAGCATGTTGCAAAACATCTTGATCCTGGTAACGGAATGCTGTCTTAAACTCAGGCGTTTGTTGGCCAGCCTCATACCGCAAAAACGTATCCATCGGTGGCGTGTCCACAATCTTATTGGGATTAAAAATTCCCTTCGGATCCCACCAAGACTTCAATTCACGCATTAATTGGTAATTCGCCTCACCCACCATCCAAGGGATAAATTCGCCACGCAAACGACCATCTCCGTGCTCGCCCGACAAAGATCCTTGGTATTTCTTAACCAATTCCGCAATTGCCTCCGCAATATGTCGGAATTGTTTGTGACCTTCTGCCGTCTTCAAATTGATGATGGGACGCAGGTGCAATTCACCCGAACCCGCATGTGCATAGTGCACGCAGTACAAATTATTTTCAGTAAGTATTTCGTTAAACTCAGCTATAAAAGCCGGTAAATCATTCACGTCAACCGCCGTATCTTCAATCACCGCAACCGCCTTTTCATCACCTGGCAGATTTGATAAAAGGCCTAAACCCGCTTTCCGCAAATCCCAAACCTTTTTCACATCACCGCCTGTTACAAACGGGAAATGATATCCAAGGTTTTCAGCCAACATCGCTTCTTCGACGGCCTTTGCCTGCTTTGCCAAATCCTCTGCATTGTCGGAACGAAGTTCAACAACCAAAATAGCCCCCGGATCACCATCCACGAAAAAACGGTTCAGACTCTGTTCCGCATTCGCTTTGGTACATTCTAAAATATAATGATCCATCAACTCAGATGCCGAAGGATTAAATCGCAAGGCAATTAAATTAGCCCGCAAGGCCTCATCTATCGTATTAAAGTGCGCGCAAACCAAGCCTAAATGGGCAGGTGGCAAGGGATCTACATGCAATTTAATGCGCGTCACAAAACACAAGGTTCCTTCCGAACCCGCTAAGAGCGCACAAAAATTAAAGGCTGGCTTGTCGGCAAGAAAGGCATCGGAATTCAACAACATATCCACCGCATATCCCGTATTTCTACGCTTAATGCTCGGCTTTGGAAATTCATCTTGAATATTCTTTTGATTCCGCGGATTCGAAAGTGCGGCCAAGGTCTGTGCATATATCGTATGCAAGCGAGAGCCTGGTTGCAATTTTTGAACGGTTTGATGCGGGTCTTCCACTTTAAATTGCACGAAAGTGCCGTCCGACAAATATCCTTCAACTTCTAAAATATGATCGCGCGTAGAGCCATAAATAACGGAATTAGACCCACAGGAATTATTTCCGAGCATCCCACCGATCATCGCGCGATTTGCAGTAGACGTTTCAGGACCAAAGAATAAACCGTGTTTTTTCAACTCTACATTCAGCACATCACGCACAACACCTGGCTCAACCCAAGCATAGGATTCAGCAGCATTTACCTCCAAAATCCGATTGAAATGCTTTGAGACATCGACAACTAAGCCATTTCCTACAACCTGACCGGCTAATGAAGTCCCAGCTGTTCGAGGAATTAACGGAAATTGATGTTGGTCAGCAAACTGAATCAACGTCTCGATATCCTGGATGGTTTCAGGAATCGCAACACCTAGCGGCATCTCCCGATAGGCAGAAGCATCTGTGGCATACAAGGTTCGCATCACGTTGTCCGTGTGCAAAGCACCCTGTAATTGACTTGCTAATTGATTGAGAACTTGAGCATCCATGTACGTGTAATTATCGCTGAGCTTGCAATTTACACAAAGCATGGATTAGTAGCAATTGAGCTAGGATATAAGTCGACATGACCGCAAAAGAATTCCAAGGATATTCAAAATAAAACTTACCAAAAGCTAATAAGCTATCCGAAACCACAAACAAAAACGCTCCCACACGGAGTTGTACACTTGAAATCTGAAAGGCAAAATACAACATTGACCCGAGCGCAAGTGCATAAACAAGTACAGGGGGTACCAGAGCACCTGGAAGATTGGGGTATAAAAATCCCAAAAATCCGAAGACATAAACAAGAACCGGAATTAATAAATAGGTCAATCTTGTTGCGCCTAACTTAATAAATAACCGAATATATGCAAGTTGCATGACCAAGAAAGACCCTAAGCCCAATTGAAAATACAAGGCAGAATTACCCGGAATCAAAAGAAAAACATCCCCCAACCAAGCAAAAAGCAACGTGAATAACAAAGCATTACGCACTGCAGGTTTTAAGCCAAAAGCATATACATAAACGCCTAATAAAATCATCAACAGGGGCTTAGTGACATATCGAATGGCTGAATGACTCACAAGCAGTTCAACGATGGACACAATCCCGTAGGCGACAAGAACTCGATTTAATTTCATTAGTATCTATATTTCCCTTTCTTAAAATCAAAAATAACGATCACCTGACCATTGCTTTTTTTAATCAAAACCGAATCCTGCATGTAAGGATCTAGGCGCTGAATAAATGAATCAGTTTCACTTAAGTATAGATTAACATTCTGCGCATCCAAGGGATCAATAACCAAATTACGCAAGTATTTCGAATCCAAGATATTCGCTTTGGACGAAGGATAAACAACCGTATCTCCTTTTTGATATTTTGCTTGAATCGTTGAAGCGATAAGTGGGTAAGGATTAGGTCCCCGATTGACCGAAAAGGTGTATTTCTGATGTTGGTCAGTATACAAAGGCACAAATAATTCGACCAATTGATAGGTCTGGGCCAATAAATAAACAAAAGCAAAAATCCGATACCAAATGGCTTGTTTCAGAATATAATCGAATAGGCCAACGGACAGAAAAATACCAAAGGGTAGCCCAAAACATGCGTAACGAAGAAAAAATCCTGATGTCGTCCCTGCATTTACGGCTGCGGCGAATAGAAAAACGACAGGAAGTACGATTTGAATGATTCCTAACACATATACACCACGATTTGCACGATCCAATGATTTAACCCATTGATAGACTAAAAAAAGAAATCCTGCTAAAAGTACCGTTCCAATTTTAAAACCATGTTTAACATACAAGTCATTAGTCCAGAAAAAATGATCTGATAAGATCGAAATGGTACGCTTGAAGAGATTCGAAGGTGTGGCAAATTCTAGCCAACCAGGAATTTCACCATTTTTCTTAATGTATGTGATGAGTTGTTCTGCTGCATTTGCCTGAAAACCCATGAAATAACGGGCGGGACCCCAGATGAACCAGGCAATAAAGGGCACAAGAATAATGCCTAGACGCGTAATCATCCGAAGCCAAATCGACTTATTTCGCACAAACAATGCCATGTAAGCAAACTGCCCCACAAGCGCTAACACTGTCAAATAGGTACTAAAAAGGGCTCCAATAGAGGCAATTACCCACAATAGCAAGTATTTTTTATTGCCATTCAAATCGCCTTCTCGTTTGATCACCAATAACCAAAATAGATAGTTGGATGCGGTTGTAAAAAACAGGCTGGTCGCATAATTACGTGCTTGCTGACTGTAGACAACAAAGAATGGTTCGATGGCAGCGAACAAGACAATCGCGAGTGTCCATATGTTTGACTTCGTGAATTGTCGAGCCCAGCGGAACATGACCCAAATCGTCAACATATTGAACATGACCGAAACACTACGCATCGCAGCATCTCCTTTCCCAAAAAACCAGGCAAATAGCTTGAGCATCATGTCATGCACGAGGCTATTCCCGCTGACATCGCCACGGGCATCGGCATCCAACCAAGATTTTATCCCTCTAGGTGCCCAAAAATCAGCCGGTGTGAAAGTTTTGTCTGGGCGCATCAGTTCACCCATGCCGCCTTGGTTGGTATTGGCAACGCCTAGTAAGACACTTGATCGTTCATCGGAAAATAGGCTAAATTGCCCGAGGTGATACACGCGTAAAAAAAGAGCCAATAGAATTAGTCCGAGAAATACGAAAAAATATAGTTCCTTCTTTATTTGCATAGTAGCCTAAAATATGAAAATCACCTAATCTTGCGACTAGGTGATTTTGACAAGTTAATTTATCTCATGATTATGAACCACAAGCCTCGCATGCCTCTGGATTATCCAATGAGCATGACATATCAGCGCGGTTTTGAGCATCTTCCGTTTGGAATGAAGCTGCGGCAGCTGCTTGAGCCGCATGTGCAGCATATTGCAATTCTGTCTCGTGTACATCATTCGATTGCTCGATTGCCACGTCAGCTTGTTTCTCAATCGTAAATTTAATCGCATCAGCAGCGGCTTTTGTACGCAAGTAATACATACCTGTTTTCAAACCTAACTTCCAAGCGTGGAAGTGCATTGATGTTAATTTACCAAAGTTTACATCTTGAATGTGGATATTTAAGCTTTGTGACTGGCAAATGTATGCGCCACGATCTGCAGCCATCTCCAAGATTGTTTTTTGCTTAATCTCCCAAACAGTCTTATAAAGCTCTTTTAGGTTTTGAGGAATTTCTGGGATGTTTTGAACCGATCCATTCGCAGAGATCAACTTGTTCTTCATCGTTTCATTCCACAAGTTCAACTTAATCAAATCTTTCAACAAGTGCTTATTAACAACAGCAAACTCACCTGACAACACACGACGTGCATAGATGTTTGAAGTGTATGGTTCGAAACATTCGTTGTTACCTAAGATTTGACTCGTGGAAGCCGTAGGCATTGGTGCTACTAACAATGAGTTACGTACACCGTGCTCAACAACTTGTTGGCGTAATTTATCCCAATCCCAGTTACCTGAAGATGGAGTTACATTCCACATATCAAATTGGAAAATACCTTTCGAGATTGGTGAACCTTCCCACGTCGAGTAAGGACCTTCTACTTTCGCTAATTCCATGGATGCTTCCATCGCAGCGAAATAGATTGTTTCGAAAATGTCTTTGTTCAATTGTTGTGCTTCTGCAGACTCAAATGGCATACGCAACATGATGAACACGTCAGCTAATCCTTGAACCCCTAAACCGATTGGACGGTGACGTAAGTTTGAATTACGTGCTTCAGGAACTGGGTAGTAGTTAACATCAATAATCTTGTTCAAGTTGACAGTTGCCGCCTTTGTTACTTCATATAACTTCGCGTAATCAAACTCAGACACACCTTGCTCGTTGGTGCGAACATACTTAGGCAATGCCAATGAAGCTAGATTACAAACGGCAACTTCATCTTTCGATGTATATTCCATGATTTCAGTACACAAGTTCGACGACTTGATGGTACCCAAATTCTTCTGGTTCGATTTGTTGTTCGCGTGATCCTTGTACAACATGTAAGGTGTACCTGTCTCTGTTTGCGACTCTAATACTTTAAACCAAAGCTCTTGCGCTTTCACTGTCGCGCGCGCTTTGCCTTCTAATTCATACTTGTGGTATAATGCCTCAAACTCCTCTCCGTAAGCATCCGAAAGACCTGGACACTCGTGTGGGCAGAACAATGACCATTCTTCATTGCTTTCCACACGCTTCATGAACAAATCTGGAATCCACAAGGCATAGAATAAATCACGCGCGCGCATTTCTTCTTTCCCGTGGTTTTTCTTCAATTCCAAGAAATCGAACACATCTGCATGCCAAGGCTCTAAGTAAATCGCAAAGGAACCTTTACGCTTTCCACCCCCTTGATCCACGTAACGTGCTGTATCATTGAATACACGCAACATAGGAATAATACCATTCGAAGTACCGTTCGTTCCTTTGATGTATGAGCCCGTAGCACGTACATTATGAATGCTCAATCCGATACCTCCCGCCGACTGCGAAATCTTCGCTGTTTGCTTCAATGTATCATAGATACCTTCGATCGAATCGTCCTGCATAGCAAGCAAGAAACATGAAGACATTTGAGGCTTCGGTGTACCTGCGTTGAACAAGGTTGGAGTTGCATGTGTAAACCAACGCTCAGATAACAAATTGTATGTATGAATTGCAGCTGCAATGTCAGTACCGTGGATACCTACAGCCACACGCATCAACATGTGCTGAGGACGTTCCGCGATAGCGCCATCCAACTTTAATAAATAAGATTTCTCTAATGTTTTGAAACCGAAGTAATCATAACCAAAATCCCGGTCATAGATAATTGCTTCATCTAATTCAACAGCATTCTTCTTGATGATATCAAAAACCTCTTTCGAAAGAAGTGCTGCATTTTGTCCTGTCTTAGGATCAATGTACGTATATAGACGCTTCATTGTTGCAGAAAACGACTTTAACGTGTTCTTATGCAGGTTTGAGATTGCTATACGCGCAGCTAATGTTGCGTAATCTGGGTGCTTTGTTGTCAAAGAAGCCGCTGTTTCCGCTGCTAAATTATCCAATTCCGTCGTCTTAACCCCATCATATAGACCTGAAATAACCTTTCTTGCCACCTCTAAAGGTTGAACAAAAAATGGATCCAAGCTGTAGCACAACTTCTCAATGCGAGCTGTGATTTTGTCAAACTTGACAGATTCGCGACGACCGTCTCTTTTAATTACGTACATGTGTTTCTATAAAATATAAATTAGAATAATCAATCTGGTACAAGCCAAACTTAACACAATAAGATTCCCGCCTAAGAATTTGCTTTTTCTTAATTTTACTAGACCTATTTATGGCTAAAATCGGTCTGTTGGCGGTTTTGTTTTATTGCTTTTCGTAAGCCGGAAATTGAAGCACTTCCAGCGGCTTGGGCACTATGTAAAATTAGAAAAAAATGAGAGGCTGTGCAAACATTTTTCTAAGCTAAAATAGATGAAAATAATTGCATATTTAAAATACACTATGACATAGCGCCATAGGAAAATCCAATGGCAGTATCTGTCTTGGAAAAGTACCATAAAATATTTTTGAAAAAAATTTTCAAGGCCTTTGGGCTTTGATTTTATTGAAAATTATATACGCGCATGATTTGTATTTATGTAGATAATAATTAATTTTGCAACCCGAATAAATGAAGTCCATTCCCAGGGATTTCCAATTAATTTTAAATAGACGGCAGGGAATCGTCATTATACAAACACAATGAAAAAAGATATCCACCCAGAATACAAAGAAGTTGTATTTCACGATTTATCAGCTGATTACAAATTCTTAACACGTTCTTGCGTTCAAACAACTGAAACAACTGAATTTGAAGGAGCAACTTACCCAGTTTACAAACTAGAGGTTTCTTCTCAATCACACCCATTCTACACAGGTAAAAATGTGTTGTTAGATACTACGGGTCGTGTTGATAAATTCAACAAGCGTTACGCGAAAAACTAGTATTCTTTTTAGTATACAAAAAAAGCCTCTACATGACTTCATGTTGGGGCTTTTTCCGTTTATTTGCAACATGTGGAACACCGAACGATTAGTAGATGATGGACAGATTTGCCTTCAATTGAGACCTCTTACGTACATGCGCAAACTGCGCGACCTTTGGGTAGGTCTACAAACGATTGAAGCTAAATGGATGCCTTACCAGAAAGATATCCCCGCAGACACCTATGTCCTAGGATCCGTACTACCAAGTCCATCCATTATTAACAGTCTTCTCGAACTGCCAGAAGAAACAGCCCTATATTGGAATAAACAATGGATTGCCTATCGGGCAGCAGAACCTAGTACCCATCATACGAATATTCAATACCTACAAGACCAACCGGTATTCATACAATATCCAGAAGATTTACTTGCGGCCAATCACCAAGCATTACATGCTGACATTGAACCGAATAGCTTTGATCCTGCCCAATATACAGCCCACGGCACAACCATTATTCATCATCAGAATTGTTACATCGACCCGAGCGCCCAGCTAAATGGATCAATCCTCGATGCCAGTCACGGGCCTATTCATATTGGAGCAAATGTAAATCTCCAAATTGGAACATGCATTCAAGGCCCAGCAGCGATACTGGAAGGAAGTGTAACCAACTTAGGCACTAAAATCAGACCACTAACGACCATTGGCCCCGGCTGTAAAGTTGGCGGCGAAATCAGTGCCAGCCTTTTCTTTCCCTATAGTAACAAAGCCCACGAAGGGTTCATCGGCAATTCGATTATTGGCTCATTTTGTAATTTGGGTGCATTAACCACTTGTTCAAACGTGCGAAATGACTTGAAGAATATCCTTATATACGATTATCATACAAACGAATTACGGGACACGAAAAGCGGCTCATTTGGGATTTTGATGGGTGACTTCGTCAGCACGGGAATTCATACCAAATTCAATACGGGAACCGTGGTAGGCAATCATTGCAACATCAGTGGCAGTCAATTTTTACCAAAATTTGTCCCATCACTGACTTGGGGTGAGTACCCGCAGGTCAAGCCTTATCGAAAGGATCGCGCGGCAGAAAACGCAGCGGCATGGATTCGCGCCAAAAAGCAAGAAATCCCCGAAAATCTGCCTAGCATCATCGAACAAATTTGGAAAGAGGAAGCAAATGCCCGAAATTAGCCTATTCATTTATTAGGGAAACCGCATGCGCTTTCAAGACATCCCCGGATTACATCAAACCAAGAAACAATTGAGCCAATCTGTTCTCAACGAACATATTGCGCACGCTCAGTTATTTCATGGTCCTACGGGTGGCGCACAGTTAGCCATGGCAATGGCATTCACCTCATTTTTGTTTTGCACGAACCGACAAGGCGACGATGCATGTGGTGCATGTCCAAGTTGCCAGAAAGTACATAAAGGAATTCATCCGGATATTGTGTACCTATTCCCAAGTGTTACCACCAAGAAGATCAAGGAAGCAGAATCCGATGCATTTTTACCCGAATGGCGTAATTTCATCACCGGAGGCCTCTTTAGGGTTCTGCCTGAGTGGCTCGCTGCCATGGGTGCTGAAGGTAATAAACAAGGGAACATTCCCGTCGAAGAAACGCGAAAACTACTTGGAAAAATAAGCCTAAAACCCTTTGAAGCGCCATTCAAAGTAGTCATCATCTGGAATCCTGAATCGTTGAATTTATCTTCCGGAAATGCGCTACTCAAGACCTTAGAAGAGCCGCCAAGCGACACCTTATTTTTGCTTATTTGCTCCGATGCACAAAAGCTTTTGACAACCATATTATCTCGTACCCAACGCATTGCAATTCAGGCTGTTGACGAAGCTTCTCTTGCCGATTTCCTAGTCAAAGAAACGGGAACGAGCCTCGAAAATGCGCAAAATTTAGCCATTAGCTGCGAAGGAAATATTGCTTGGGCACTCGAAAAAGCCAAGTCGGAAAATTTGAGTACTTCTACCTGGTTTGCCGACTGGATGCGCGCTGTTTATCAAAAGAATTTGAGCAAGTTAGTTGGGCTAGCCGACCAGTTTGATGGCCTAGCCAAAGAAGACCAAAAAAGCCTATTAGAGTACGCATTGCACATTTTCAGACAATGTTTATACCAAATTTCGGATTCGCCAACCTTGATTAAGGCTTTGGAAAAAGAGAAAGCTTTTATTACGAATTTTTCAAAAACCTTGAATCGCCAATCCATTGAAAAAATAAGCGAAAAAGTATCTACCGCGCACTATCATTTGGAAAGAAATGGTCGGGCAAAAATGATTCACTTGGATTTATCTTTACAAATAATTCGAATTGCTAATGCCAACAAATAAACTCATTCGAATCGGGACGCGTAATTCTGCCCTTGCCATGTGGCAAGCAAGGCACATCGCGAGCTTGTTGGAGGCCGCAGGATATTCCGTTGAAATTATCGACATCGTAACCATTGGCGATAAAATCCTTGATCGATCCCTATCAAAGATTGGCGCAAAAGGCGTTTTTACCGAAGAGTTGGAGACAATGCTTCGGAATGGGGAGATTGACATTGCTCAACATTCAGCCAAAGATCTTCCATCAACATTGGCCGCAGATTTACCCTTAATCGCCTTCACAAAGCGAGAGGCTGCACATGATGTTGTCTTGAGCTTAAATCCAGATTTTCGGTTGGCTGAAGAAGGTGCTATCGTTGGTACATCAAGTACACGCCGACGCGCATTGTTGGCGAAAGAATACCCGCAGCATACCTTGGTGGAGATGCGCGGAAATCTTCAGACGAGATTAGAAAAATTAAAAAGCGGGGCTTGTGATGCCATGATATTGGCCTATGCCGGTGTGCACCGCATGGGTATGGAATCTTACATCGTTGAACATTTACCGATCGATACATTTACTCCGGCTGTGGGCCAAGGTTCCGTCGCGATACAAAGTTCAAGTCAATTGGATCCTGTGTTAGCGATTGCGATACGTCAGCTTTGCAATAATGAACCTACAGAGGCCTGTTTACTTGCGGAAAGACATTTATTAGCGCAATTGGACGGTGGCTGTAGCGTCCCTGTATTTGGTCATGCCAAACAGCATGCAGACGGATTACATCTACAAGCAGGTGTACTTGGACTCCAGGGAGAAGTTGAACTAAAAGCCACGGGCATCGGAACAGATCCTGAGACATTGGGTAAGGCTGTGGCGCAAGATTTAATTGCACAGGGTGCGCAAACGTTATTACAAGACATTAGGAAACAATTAGCATCATGAAAAAAACCATTCTCATCACAGGATCGAATGGCCTATTAGGACAAAAATTAGTCGACCTACTCAGTAAAGAGTCTGGCGTTAATTTGATTGCGACTGCACGCGGTGAAAATCGTTTACCTAATCAAATAGGTTATACCTACCAAACACTGGATATAACGGACCCAGCAGCCGTGGAAGATGTATTCACCCGACATAAACCACAAATTGTCATTCATACGGCGGCAATGACGAACGTTGACACCTGTGAAAGCGATCTAAATGGATGTGAAGCCTTAAATGTCAAGGCCGTCGAATACATTGTGGCCGCATGTGCCAAGCACCAAAGTTTCCTATGCCATTTGTCTACAGATTTTATTTTTGATGGCGAGGCAGGACCCTATGATGAAGATGCGGTACCGAACCCTATCTCGGTTTATGGCGAAAGTAAATTAAAGGCTGAACAAATCATTCAAGCCTCCTCGATTCGTTGGGCTATTGCACGCACCGTATTAGTATTTGGTATTGTACCTGATATGAGTCGAACGAATATTATTTTATGGGTAAAAAAATCTTTGGAAGAAGGCAAACAAATTAATGTGGTTACGGACCAATTTAGAACTCCTACCCTTGCAGAAGACCTCGCGATAGGATGTTGGCTTATTGCACAAAAAGAAGCGGAAGGAATTTTCAACATATCAGGAGAAGAATTATTAACGCCCTATGAAATGGCGATTAAAACGGCGGAATTTTATCATCTACCAAAAGAATTGATCAAGCCAGCTGATTCGTCCACCTTTTCACAACCCGCTAGAAGACCTCCGAGAACGGGATTTATTCTGACGAAAGCCAAAACGGTGTTGGGATACAAGCCAAGAACCTTCAATGAAGGCATTGCTTTAATGGCAACGCAGATAGCATAAAAAAAGGTCGTCCATTGGGCGACCTTTTTTATTGTATGAACGAATTATTTATTCTATTTCTTCTTGAGGATCAGCAGCGAGTTGTACTGGCGGAAGAATTTCTATGGAACTTTCCACTTGTTTGGCGACATCTTTATTTTCTTCCTGCAAGGTTTCCCAAAGTAGGTCTTTCAATTCTTGAATACCGGTATTCGTTACCGAAGAAATGAAAACTAAAGGAAGATCTTTTGGAAGGCTCTCCCGCATTTCCTCTTCCATTTCAGGGATAGACAAATCCATTTTTGAAACAACGAGTACGCGACGCTTATGCAATAATTCAGGATTGTATTTCTCTAATTCGCCCACTAAGATTTGATATTCATCGCCCCAATTTTCGGCATCCGATGGAATCAAAAAGCAGAGAATTGAATTCCGCTCAATGTGGCGCAAAAAACGTAAACCAAGTCCTTTTCCTTCCGCCGCACCTTCGATAATGCCGGGAATATCCGCAACCACAAATGATTTGTAATCCCGGTAAGCGACAACACCCAGGTTAGGAACCAAAGTCGTAAAAGGATAGTCGGCAATTTCAGGTTTCGCAGCAGAAAGCACGGAAAGCAAGGTCGATTTTCCTGCATTTGGAAAACCAACTAAGCCGACATCCGCAAGAACTTTCAATTCCATGACCACCCAGCGTTCTAAACCAGCTTCACCTGGTTGGGCATGACGCGGAGATTGATTTGTGGAAGACTTAAAGTGTGTATTTCCCAAACCACCACGACCGCCTGGAAGTAACAATACTTTTTGGCCTTCTTCGGTCACTTCGGCTAGAAACTCATTGGTTTCCGCATCCTTCACGATCGTGCCTAAGGGAACTTCAATGAAAATATCTTCCCCTTCCAAGCCAGAACGGCGACCGCCTTCTCCACCTTTACCATTATCGGCAATGATGTGTTTCTGAAATTTCAAGTGAAGCAAGGTCCAATGTTGACTATTTCCTACGATATAGACGTGACCTCCCCGACCGCCATCACCGCCATCCGGTCCGCCTTTTGGAACGTGTTTTTCTCTTCTAAAGTGAGAAGAACCACTTCCTCCACGTCCTGAACGCAAGTTAATTTTAACGTAATCGATGAAATTTGATGTCATATTTTAGTCATTAGTCGCTAGTTACTAGCAAATCTTTAGTCAGGTGATTTAATCAGTCCGAAGTCTAAAGTCCGGAGTCATTTCAAACACCTCTTACTCCTCAACTCTTACTTCTTACCTCTTAATTCTTAGTTCTTTTCTACAATGGAAACGATTTGGGCATAAATATCTTCTATTTCCCCTACCCCATTGATACCCGTAAATTTCCCTTGTTGGGCATAAAAATCAGCCACGGGTGCCGTTTTCTCTGTATATTCTTGCACGCGCTTACGAATCAAATCTTCATTTTGATCATCAGGGCGGCCAGATGTTTTACCTCTAGATAAAAGTCGTTGAGTCAACTCTTCTTCTTCTACCTCCAAGGCAATCATTTGTTGGATACTAACATCATGTTGAGCTAATAGATTGTCCAATGCCGCTGCTTGCGCAACCGTACGAGGAAAACCATCGAAGATAAAACCTGCAGCAGCTTTATTTTCGTTCAACTTATTATCAATCATTCCGATGACAACGGCATCAGGAACTAAAATTCCTTGATCCATCAATTTCTTTGCTTCCAAACCTAAGCTTGTTCCCGCAGAAATTTCTGCACGCAATAAATCACCGGTAGACAAGTGAATTAACCCATATTGCTCAATCAATTTTGCCGATTGAGTTCCTTTCCCTGCACCTGGAGGGCCAAACAATACCAAGTTTAACATATTCTATTCTTTATAATAAATGCAAAAGACAAAGGTACGCAAAGCTTGGAGATTTACCTATGCGGAACAGCCTAATTACCTCATCATTAAGAAATTATGATTATTTGATAATTTTTAAACTTTTTCTTAAAATAATTATAAAACAGTGTAGCACGGATGCAATTGTTTTATATATTGGCAAAAATAAGTTGGCAAATTACGTTTGTCAATTATCACTCAAACCTTATATTTTATGAAAAACAATTTCTACGTAAGCAGAGTGGTCTTTCTGATGGCCTTCATGCTAACCCTCTCATGGGTGGCTTTTGGTCAAGACCGAAAAGTGACAGGTAGTATCCAAGACGCCAAGGGCGGAGGAATACCTGGTGTTTCTGTTGCAATTAAAGGTACCACTACGGGTACCACAACAGATGGAAATGGAGCTTTCTCCATTAATGTAAAAAGCGGAAACGCTGAATTAGTGATTTCGTCCGTGGGTTATGTTACTAAAAATGTAGCCGTGGGCAACCGATCAAGCATCACCGTGTCCTTAGACGAAGATGTAAGTCAGTTGAACGAAGTCGTTGTAACTGGTTACTCTTCCCAACGTAAAAAGGACATTACGGGAGCGGTAACAGTTGTAGGCGCGAAGGAATTAACAGCAGTACCTTCCGCGAGTTTAACGCAAATGTTACAAGGACGTGCGTCCGGTGTGACTGTTGGTAATGACAACTCTCCCGGTGGAGGAACGATGGTTCGTATCCGTGGTTTTGGTTCAATCAACAACAATTCACCACTATATGTAATTGATGGTGTACCTACGCAAGGAACCTTAAACCAAATCAACCCAGCTGATATTGAGTCGATGCAAGTATTAAAAGATGCATCTGCCGCATCTATCTACGGAGCGCGTGCTGCGAATGGGGTTGTGATCATTACAACAAAACGTGGTGGCGAAGGAGAGCCTAAAATCAACTTCGACATGTATACAGGTACTCAGACAGTAGGTAGAACATTAGATTTGTTGAACACGAAAGAATTGGGTCAGTATTACTATGAATCTGAAATTGGTGCTGGAAAGCCTGCAGGAACATCTCCTTCGGCACAATACCGTTTCGGTGCAGATGGATCTCAAACCATTGCAGATTATATTTATCCAAACGTATATGGCGCGCTTCCTGCGAACTATACCTATACAAACGACATCACAGATCCTAACTTAGGAAAAACGGCTTTCAATATTACCAAAGCAAATAAAGAAGGTACTGATTGGCAAAATGCAATTTTCGGCCCTGCTAAAATCTCTAATTATCAATTAGGCGCAACAGGTGGTTCGAAAAATGGCAAATATGCAATTTCGGCGAGCTATTTTGACCAAGAAGGTATTTTGAAGTATACAGGTTACAAGCGTTATTCCGTAAGAGCGAATACCGAATTCAAAAAAGGTGCATTAACGTTCGGTGAAAACTTTACCGTTTCATACGATGAGCGTACAGGTGTTCCTTCGGGTAACAACAACGAATCCAACCCTATTTCCTTTGCGATTCGTATTCAACCGATCATTCCGGTATTTGACATTACGGGTGGCCCAACGGCTTTAGGCGGAACGAACTCATCTAACTTGAATGGTTTTGCAGGATCTCGTGGTTCCAACTTAGGTAACGCGCCTAACCCATTAGCGCGTCAATGGAGAGAGCGTGATAACCCAATCAAAGCAACACACATCTTTGGTAATGTGTTTACAGAATTGGAAATCATCAAAGATTTAAAGGCACGTACAAGTCTTGGTTTTGAATACAACAACTTTAATCAGTCGGCCTATTTAAACCGTGATATTGAAGCAGCTGAAGCTCGTAATGCGAACAGTTTAACGGTTTCAAATAGCTTCGATCGTGCGGTAACTTGGTACAACACCTTAAACTATAATAAAACGTTTGGTGATCACACAGTGAATGTGTTAGTTGGTACTGAAGCTGTTTCTACCTACGGATTTGGATTTAATGCGGCACGTTCAAATTTCGCATTTGATGATTTGTCTTATCGTTATTTGAATAACGGTTCAGCAGCTGGTTTATCGAATGCAGGATCAGGAGCAACAATCACAGCTTTGTTCTCGCAATTTGGAAAAGTAAACTACTCGTACAAAGAGTTATTACTAGCTGATTTTACGTTACGTCGTGATGGTTCATCACGTTTCGCATCAAATTACCGTTACGGTATCTTCCCTGCATTCTCATTAGGAGCACGCCTAACAGAATTAGCATTCATGAAGGATTTGACATTCATCAACGAATTCAAAGTTCGTGGTGGTTGGGGTAAAACGGGTAACCAATTGATTCCAAACGTTTATAACGCTTATACGTTATTTACACCAGATCCAAACAACAATGCCTATGACATTTCTGGATCAGGGAACTCAATCGCAACAGGTTTTGATATCGCACAATTTGGTAATACAGGTGGTCGTTGGGAAACAAACACATCAACCAATATTGGTATAGATGCGAGTTTCTGGAACAACAAGTTGGATGTTAACTTAGACTGGTATACGCGTACAACATCCGATATGTTAACGCAAGTACCCATTCCGAAAACGGCAGGTTCTGCTTCTATTCCTTATGTGAATATTGGTGAAGTAAACAATACGGGGATTGACTTAAATGTAACGTACCGTGATCGTATCGGTGATTTCCGTTATTCAGTTTCGGGTCAAATCTCACAATACAAAAATGAGGTTGTAAAACTAAATGATGATCCGAAAGCATCGGTATTTGGATTCTCAACACGTCTTCCATCAATCTCTGTAACAAGAGCAGGCTTGCCTATTTCTAGTTTCTTTGGTTACATCATTGATGGTGTTATTAAGGATGATGCGGAAGCTGCTGCGGCACCTAAATTTGGCACCTACACGCGTGCGGGTGTTTTCAAATTCCGTGATATTAATGGCGACAATGTCATTACTGCTGCTGATAAAACAATCATCGGTAATCCACATCCAGATTTCACGTATGGAATCAACTTAAATCTTGGTTATAAAAACTGGGATTTAACTGTATTTGCGCAAGGTGTTCAAGGTAATGAATTGTTCAACTACCAAAAATACTGGACTGACTTTAATACGTTCCAAGGTAACCGTTCAAAAGACATGTTATATAACTCTTGGAAGAAACAAGGAGATAATGCCTTGTTACCTCGCTTGAATTCTCAAGATGGTACAAGTCAGCAAATCTCTACTTATTTCGTAGAAGATGGTTCTTACATGCGAATTAAGAATATTCAGTTAAGCTACAATGTACCGGCTAGCTTCTTGAAGATTGTGAAGCTAAACTCTGTTCAAGTTTATGTGCAAGGTCAAAACTTGTTCACATTTACGAAATACAAAGGTTTGGATCCCGATGTCAACTTGAGAACTTCAGGCAATGACAATCAAGATACACACATGGGTATTGATGAAGGTGCATTCCCTGTAGCTAAATCATACAATGTTGGTTTAAGAGTAGGATTCTAATTAGGTATATCATTTGAAAATAAATCAGATATAAAATGAAAAAGTTAATCATTATCGCATCATTAGTCGCGACAGTAGGTGTCAACTTTTCTTGTTCAGATAGTTTCTTCAACATCGAACCTCAAGGGGCAGCTTCGTTGACTTCACTGAGTAATAAGAATGGGGTGAATGCCTTATTAATTGGAGCTTACTCCTTATTAGACGGAGTAGGAGCTGGAAATACGGGACGTCAGTCTACGATTTCAAATTACGTTTTTGGTGGTATCACCTCCGGAGATGCTGTAAAAGGAACGGATATTGGTGATCAGCCAGAGCAAGAGTATATCGAGCAGTATTTGTGGCTTTCAGACAATACGTACTTTTTAGGAAAATGGCAACATACCTATGATGGAGTAGCTCGTGCAAACGAAGCCATTCTATTGGCCAAAAGCACGGATGTGAAGGACATGACCGAAGCCGAACGTAATCAAGTAGTTGCCGAGGCGCGTTTTTTACGTGGTCACTACCATTTCGAAGGTAAAAAGATGTGGAATAAAATTCCTTACATCGATGAGACTGTCTACAAACGTGATGATCCTAATTCAACGAAAGTTCCAAATGACAAAGACATTTGGTCTAACATAGAAGCGGACTTCAAATTTGCAGCAGATAATTTACCTGCAACACAAGGTCAAAAGGGGCGAGCTACGAAATGGGCAGCCAAAACCTATTTAGCAAAAGCCTACATTTTTCAGGGTAAATGGCAAGCAGCTAAAGATTTATTGCTAGATGTGTATACGAATTCTGGTAAGAAATTAATGCCAAACTACCATGACAACTACCGTAACATCACGAACAACAATGCAGAATCAATTTTCGAGGTTGAATTCTCTGTAAACGATGGTTCTACGGGTAACAATGGTAATGCTGGCGATAACTTGAACTGGCCTTATTCAGCGAACTCACCTGGTCGTGGATGTTGCGGTTTCTACCTTCCATCTCAAAACCTAGTGAACGCATTCAAAACGGATGCTGACGGTTTACCGATGATCGGTGCGAAAGCTGATGGAACGGCTGATACATACAACGCAGTCGATGTACCTAATGATCAAGGATTAAAATCAGATCAAACATTCAACTTGAAAAAAGATGTACCTGTAGATCCTCGTTTAGACTGGACAGTAGGTCGTCGTGGTGTAAATTTCTTGGATTGGGGTCAAATGCCTGGATTTAACTGGATTCGTAACCAAACATATTCTGGGCCTTACATTGGCAAGAAATGGATGTATTACTTAGCCGACGAAGGTAGCTCGACACACTCAACAAGTAAGCGAAATGTGAATAACAATTATCGCTTATTGAAAATGTCATCCGTGATTCTATGGTTAGCTGAATGTGAAGTTGAATTAGGCAATTTCGCTGAAGCAGAGAAATACGTCAACTTAATTCGTAACCGCGCAAAAACAGGTTCTGTTCAAGATGCGAGCGTTAATTATGTTGTCAATCCTTACCCTGCTGGCACATTTGCTTCGAAAGGCAAAGAATATGCACAAAATGCGGTGCGTATGGAGAGCCGTTTGGAGTTTGCCATGGAAGGTCACCGTTTCTTCGATTTAGTTCGTTGGGGTATTGCTGAGCCTTATATCAACAAATACTTGAAAGAGGAATCCGTAAACGGTACTGACTTAGCGGGTAGAACGTATAACAAGCGTGGATACCTAGCAGGGAAAGCCTATACGAAAGGCAAAAACGAATATTTCCCATTGCCAAATGACGAGATTCTAAACTCTCAAAAAGCGGGTGCTGCAACCTTAAAGCAGAACCCAGGATATTAATTAGTTTTTTGTTTTGTTTAAAAGTCAGGACTCCGGTCCTGACTTTTTTTTATTTAAACTCCTTGAGATTTCCCTTATATTTGAAAAAACAAATCCATATGCTAGCTGATCAATTCGAACAAATCATCCAACAAAGAAGATCGAACCGTCTCTTCGACGAAACCATCTCCGTAGACGATGCAGTGATAGAACGAAGCTTAGCTCGTGCCATTTTATCGCCCAACAGTAGCAACATGCAATTGTGGGAATTTCATTGGATTCAAAGTCCAGAAAAAAAGGCTGAATTCCATGCCTTATGTCTCGGACAATCTGCTGCTAAAAACCCTGCCCACCTCGTCGTTTTTGTGACACGTCAAGATCATTGGAAACAACACGCTCAGTGGAATCTTGATCAAATAAAAAATGCATTAAAAGGCAAAGAAGCAGGTAAAAGAGAAAAAAGAGGGATGCAATATTATGGCCAATTAATGCCCTTACTTTACCGTCAGGACATCTTTGGAATATTCACACTTATCCGCAAATCCATGTGTTTTTTCATGGGTATTCGTAAACCATTCATGCGTTTTGGCGGAAAAGCCGACCAACGTGTGATGGTTCATAAATCATGTGCCTTAGCAGCACAAACATTCATGCTTTCCATCGCTTCCGAAGGATATGAAACGTGCCCGATGGAAGGTTTTGACGCTGTTCGCGTAAAAAAAGCGTTGAATTTACCTGCAGGAGCAGAAATCAATATGATTATTTCCGTAGGCAAAGGGACTGAAGCAGGCATTTGGGGTGAACGATTCCGATTGCCATTTAACGAAGTTGTAATTAAACACTAAAGGCAATCAACGTCCGGAATCACTTGCACGCCCTTAAAAACAGGTTTGCTTGGTAATTCATCTAGTAACAGGCGAAGGTCAACTTTAAATTGGGCTAATGATACTCCCTTTTCGAGTTTGATCAGGATTTCCATCACGAATTGATTGCGTATGCGTTCAATCAAAGGACGCTCGGGACCCAAAATTCGACCATGCCCGTATTTAGCTTTTAACATAGCTCCTAATTCATGGGATGCTTTCTCTACCTGAATCGATTCCATGTGCCTTAAGGTCAACTTAATCAGACGCACAAAGGGTGGATAATTGTATCCTTCGCGCTCCACAATTTCATCCGCATACAAGGCAGCATAATCCCCCGATTCAATGAATTGAAACAAGCGATGCGAAGGCTGATTCGTTTGGATGAAAACTTGACCTTGTTCATCGCGCCGACCAGCACGACCGGCAACCTGGGTAATCAATTGGAATGCGCGCTCATGCGCTCTAAAATCGGGAAAGTTAATAATCCGATCCGCATCAAAAATAGCAACCTTGGATAGCCCTTCAAAATCGAGCCCTTTGGCAACCATTTGTGTACCCACTAAAATATCGATATTTCCAGATTGTATTTCAGCCAGCAAGCTGTTAAATGCTGTTTTGGAACGTGTGGTATCTAAATCCATCCGACCAATACGCGCATCTGGAATAAGCAATTGTAGTTCTTCCTCTAACTTTTCGGTACCATAACCCATCGTTTTCAAGTTAGTCCCTCCACATGCCCCACATCGTCGTAACAATCCCTCTCGGTAACCACAATAGTGACAACGCAATTCTTGGTCTTTGGCGTGATAGGTCAAACTTACATCGCATTGATTACATTCTGCAATCCAATCACAATCTTGACACTGAATATAAGGGGAATAACCTCTCCGGTTTTGGAATAATAAACTTTGTTTCCCCTTCTGAAAATTCTCCTCCAACATCGTTACCAGATCGACCGAAAAGCCCCCTTTCATCTGTTTCATTTTGGTGGCATACTTCGTGTCAATCAAATTCATTTCGGGCAATGTCGCCTTCCCAAATCGCTCCATCAACGTAACTAATCCATATTTCCCTTGCTTAGCTTGATAATAGGATTCAATGGATGGCGTCGCAGAGCCCAATAAAACCTTGGCTTTTTGTTGGCCCGCAAGCACCATCGCCACATCACGCGCATGGTAACGCGGGGCGGGGTCCACTTGCTTGAAAGAAGACTCATGTTCTTCGTCTACAATAATTAAGCCTAAGCGAGAAAATGGCAGAAACACAGAGGAACGAACCCCAACAACGAATGGATATTTACCTTCTACGATGGATTTCCAAACTTCAACACGCTCATTATCGGAAAATTTAGAATGGTAAATTCCCACTTGCTCGCCGAAAATCTTCTTCAAGCGTGCTACAATTTGCGTCGTTAAGGCAATCTCCGGTAACAAATAAAGGACTTGATCACCGTTGCCCAAAGCCTCTTGAATCAAGCGAATATAGATTTCGGTTTTACCACTTCCGGTAATACCGTGCAATAAAACGGTATCTTTTCCCTGAAACTGTGCGAGGATGGACTGATATGCTTTCTCCTGAGCGGCATTCAAATCAAAGTTGGCAGGTATAAAATCATCTGAATCACTACCAAAACGAGAGACAACAATTTCAAAGGACTCAAAAATCCCATGCTTGATGAGTGTTTGCAATGCGCTTTCCGACAAACCTGCTTGCCCGAAACTCGATTTCTCTATGCCCCGTTGGTTCGTCTCAGCATCCCGCAAAACCGGAATAAATTGTAAATAATGCAGGAGAATACTGATCTGCTTCGTCTTGGACTCCAATTCTCCGATCAACGTTGTAATTGCCTCTTTATGCGCATAAGCAGGCGTTAGTCGAATACGCCGCTGAACTTTGGGCGTGTAACGATCCTTTAATTCATCGAAAATCAAGATAGCTCCCTTACCCACCATTGCCTTGATGTGATGATAAGGACTCTTGACCTCGGCTACGCGCGCCACCTCATCATAAGACAAAGAACCTTTTTCCTGAATGGCTTGAAATATAACGGCTTCCTTTTCGGTCAACTCATTCAGAAGTTGAAATTCTGGATGAATTTGAACTTTTGATTGACTCGATATTTTTAGCCCAGCCGGTAAGGCAACCTGGAAGACCTCACCTGGATAACACATGTAATAATTAGCTACCCATTGAAAAAGGGCTATTTGAGAGGCCGTCACAAGCGGAGATTCATCAAGAATCTCCAATAAGTATTTAGCTTGATATTGCTTAGGAGGTTGATGATGAACACGAACAATGACCGCGGTCAACACCTTTGTGCTGCCAAAAGGAACAACAATACGTAAACCTGCTTCAACCCCATTAGCCCATTGTCTTGGGACGCGATAGGTAAAATACCTGGGGATGGGCAAAGGCAGCAGTGCGTCAACAAAAACTGTTGATTCTTCAGACTCAAAAAGCACCTTGGATTCCCCCATAATAAGCTACAAATAAACGCAAAGTTCAGGAACTGAACAAGTCGCTATTTCCAAGAAAGTGTTTGAATTAAATGCAGGGCATCTTGCTTTAAAAAGCGAATGACAGGAGCTAACGAATCGTTTTGCGTGGCCGTTTTTACATAAATAGCCCCACGAAGAAAATGCTTGGTGCTATCCGTTGTAAAAAATTGCAAGGAAGTAGCCACTTCGCCATTCAATTCAATCAAACCCGCTTTACGACCATCCGAGGTTGTCATGATGTAATCATGGATGCCAGCAGCCTTCGCTTGATGCTTATAAGCTAGTGCAAACGCATCATTGATCAGCGCCTTCATTTTTTGCTTATCACCACCCAAAGGCTTATAAGTAATTTGAATAAAGGCATCCCATCGCGGATAATACAAGTATATCCAATGAGGTTCAGCCTTGAAGACTTCCTTTTTATTTCCAATCGTGACCGTATCAGGAATTACTTGAGCATATTTGGAAACCTCAAACCGATAAGGATGACCTGCCTCTAAGGGTACATATTGAGCCGCAGGAAGATCTATGCGATTGTATCCTTTGGGTCTTGGAACGTCACCCACTTGCTTTTGCTCACAGGCCCATAAACTGAATAATAACCCAACGATACCTAGATATTTCATCATAACTATTGAGGCATGTCTACACCATGATAGTCCAGCAAAGGTTGTTGGATCTTTTGAAAAACTTGCTCGCGTAAAACAGGTAAATCTTCCTGGGTCAAACCTTTCGTTTCCATGGGAGCATGAATACGTACCCGAATAACACCCGGTTTTAGTACAAATTGCTCGTCGTCCATCAATTGGTAATTATTTAAGAAAGTGACAGGAAGAATCGGAACTTGCTGTTGGATCGCCATCGCAAACGCGCCATCCTTTAATGGAGCCGACATGAATGGGAATTGTTTAGAGGTAATTCCACCTTCAGGAAATATAATGATGCTACGCTTTGAATGCAGCGCACGAATGGATTTGCCGAGTGTTGCAGACCGGCTAGCCCGATCGCTACGATCCACAAGTATGTTCAAACGCGCATAGAGGTATCCGAATAAGGGAACTTTCTTAATGGAACTCTTACCCACAAATGAAAAATAATTGGGTAAAATTTTAACAAAAGCGGGAATGTCCAGATAGGAAAAATGGTTCGCGCAGAAAACATAAACCTGTTTGGGATCTAATTTTTGTTCGGAAACTACTTCAAAGCGTAGAAATCCAAAAGCAAAAAATAAACGTGACCAAAGACGAACTAATTTGTGCGCATAACGCTTCGTATCCTTATGTTGTAAGCAAATTACCATGAATGGGTAAAGCGCTAGAAACCAGCTAATAAACCAAAAACCGGTCCACACAGAGTACAGACCGATTAAGGGATTTGATAAATAAGGATTTTTTTTCTTCATGGGTAAACCCTGAAATTTATTCTACGATACCCAATTGAACCGTATTGGTTTTCTTCGTTGTATGCGCAGGAATGGAAAGCGTGGTTACATAAACATCGCCAACCGCTAATAATTGTTCTTTTTTCAAACGATCAACCATGCCTTGAACGGTCTTCTCAGCACTTTCAGACGCAGCATCGTAATAGAATACTTTCACACCCCATAACAAGCCCATCGTTGACATCAATTGCTTGTTTGATGTAAACACAAATAGATCGGCTTTTGGACGGTGAGCAGACAATTTAAACGCTGTTTGACCTGAGTTCGTGATGCAAAGAATTGCTTTGGCTTTCGAGTCACGTGCCAAACGACAAGCGCCTGAAATTAAGCGATCGGTTAACGTAACATTAGGTGTATTTGCTAGTGCGTGATTCTTGAAATAAATCGCTGCTTCATCCCCGCGAACAATTTCAATGGCATTTTGTTGCTCTTCTACTACCTCATGAATGTGTGCCATCGTCTCAACAGCTTTGATTGGATAAGCTCCAGAAGCTGACTCACCAGATAACATCGTAGCAGATGCGCCTTGCAATACAGCGTTCGCCACGTCAGAAGTTTCAGCACGCGTAGGAACGGGGTTAGTAATCATGGACTCCAACATCTGTGTAGCCACAATTACAGGCTTACCAGCAGCCGTACATTTCTCTACCATTACTTTTTGCAAGTATGGAACAACTGCACCATCCATTTCCACGCCTAGGTCACCACGAGCTACCATAATGGCATCCGTAGCCTCGATGATTTCATCTAAATTATCGATCGCCTCTGGCTTTTCGATTTTAGCAATCACCTTCGCTGTTTTACCGTATGCTTTAATTTTATCTTTGATATCCCAGATATCAGATGCTTTGCGAACGAAAGACAAAGCAATCCAATCAACTCCGTGATCCAAACCGAAATATAAATCAGCTGTATCTTTTTCTGTCAAACATGGCAACGAAACTTTCGTCCCTGGAAGGTTAATCCCCTTCTTCGACTTCAAGATTCCTCCATAAATAACTTCAGTTACAACCTCTTTTTTAACTTTATCAACCGAAAGCACTTTAACTTCTAGGTTACCATCATCCATCAAAATACGCTCACCTACGTTAACGTCTAAATACATGGATGTGTATGTTGTACCGACCTTCTCGGATGTACCTAATAGGTTTTCATCCATTGCAAAGATTAATTGTTTACCTGCTTCCAAAGGCACCCCATTGTTCTCCACTAATTGAGTACGAATTTTAGGACCTTGTAAGTCTTGTAAAACAGTAAGATTCAAGCCCAACTCATCGCTAATAGAACGAATTGTCTGTAAACGTGCTAAATGATCTTCATGTGTTCCATGAGAAAAATTTAGACGGAAGATATTCACTCCTGCTTGAGCTAATTGAATTAAAGATTCTCTTGTTTCAGATGCTGGGCCTACTGTGGCAACAATTTTTGTTTTGCGTTGATACGACATAGATTAGTTTAGTCAAATTACTCTGCAATTTACATTTAAGTCGGCAAAAAATGGAATTAAATCAAGATAATAAACCCGATTTTTTGTAAATATTTAAGAAAGCAGAGACATTTCACTCGTAGTGTCTAATTTTTTATTCATTTTATCCTATGCAAGTTTGGCCATAAAAAAAGGAGCCCATTGGAGCTCCTTTTCTATATATCGGATGGGCTTAGTTCTCCCACATGTCATGCTCCATTTCAAGTAACTTATACTCGAGTAATTGGGACATCATTAAACCTTCTTTTTCTCCTCCGTAAAGATCAGTCAAAAACTTATTCTCAACGTTACCCTTCTTAATGATTCGCGCTTGGAACATTCTCAGATCAAATGCATCAGCCATATTCTTATGCTGCATTTCATTTTCAGAATTATACCAAATACAGTTTGGGTTAGAACGGAACAATTTATACAAATCCTTGTAACGAAATGAAGCAACTGCTTTATCAAAACCCGCCTTCGTTTTAGAAGCGGGAATAATCAAACTGATTGATTGAATATCGAAATACAAACGAGAGCGACGACGATCAATAATCGCATCTTCCCGAATTTCCAAAATCGACAACTCTTTAGGGAAATAATATGAAACAGCGGCCACAGCAGGCTTTTGCTCAAATGCATCCTTTGCCGGTGCGCCTGCTGGTTTAGCAGCACCACCCCAACCGTCATCCGTGCCAGCCGCTTTCGGTGCAGCACCCTCGGCACCAAAACCTGCAGCCTTTTCAGCATCCGATAAAGCTGCCTGCTCCGATTGCTCTTCCATTTTCAAGTTATCTTGAAATTGCTCAGGAGTCAATTTGGTCAACAAAGAATCATTCGCATAAGGAGTTAATACCCCAGCTTTAACCCAGTCCAAAATAAACTTCGAAATCTCATTATTCACCGAAAAAAACGGTTGATTGATTTTCTCATTCAAATCCATCCGGCGCCATAAACGTGCTTTATAATGAATGCTAGATTCATCAATAGGACGAATGGAATTTTGATTTGGTGGCAATGGCTTTTCTTGCGCTTGAGCAGCAAAGCCCAAAGCAGTTATAACCAAGAACAACAAACACTTATTTACTAATTTCATACGATTCATGTTAATTCAAAGGAATGTTTTTCGCCATGGTAAATGGAATGGTTTCAACAGCTCCTTTAAAATTTTTCCGTTGAACTCCTTTAATTTCAATGTAATAGCGATCACCCGCTTGCGCTTGTGCAGCTAATTTGGCAATTGAGCCAGAACCTTGTAAGGTGATGTCATCAATCTTACGTTGTCCCCTTGCAAGAGCCACATACAATTCCGAAACCCGGAAATTAGCATCTTCTGGATTCGTTGATTTAAATGATTCATCGGCAATGGCACGCGCATCGATGCTACGTAATCCTGATGCACTCGCACCTCGTTTTTCATCCAATTCGCCACCATTTCCAAAAACACGCACTTCCGGTCTTGGAACACGACGTACACGGAAAGTTTCTTTACCTAATAACGTTCCACCATTTGCAATGTTCAATGTAACCGTAGCAGCAGAAGGTACAATCGTAACCTTCCCACGATTTTGACCTCCAATCGCTTCTCCACCGTCAGCCGAGAAGGAAGGATTCCACAAAGCACCCAAACCTGGACTTGCAACACTTAAACGATTTGCACAACCCAAATAAAGTGCAGGCAACGTTGCTGTTTCAATATTATACGTTGGCTTTAATACAAAATACTCTTTCTGAATCGTCTCTGTCTTCGGTCCTAGTGGACTCATGTAAGAAACGGATGCAGTGTAGGTTTTCTTTGACAAACCATTCGCGTCAAAACCTCCACCCGAAGTTTTGAATTTAATTTGTCCTCGGCCATCAATCACTGGGATAGAGGAACCGTTAAAACTCATACGTGGTGTAAATCCACTTGAAGTTGCCGCGATAAATACTTCCGCTTGGTATTCCATCCCTGCAACTACCGTATTTGCATTCGCAGACACTTGCGCAAATACTTTATCAAACTTAATTTCCTTCGCTCCTACTTTCGCAGCTAATTGTGCTAAAACATCACTTTCGTAGCGACGAACCTCTGCTTGTTTCTGCGAGATCGTAGCCATAGCAGCGGGAACTGGAGTTTGTGCAAAATTCAACTCGGCAAAATCCTTGTTGGCTTGATTCGCATCCTTACTCGCAATTGGATCTGATTTGGCATCATTTGCTAGCGATGGAAACCTCGTTCCTGGATCAGCTAATTTTTCCAAATCCTTTACATATTGGGAAAACATAGATTCCAACTTATACGCTTCACCTGATTTGCCAGCACCCACCATTAAGGTAAATACCTTTTCTTCTTCTTTAGGATTTTTGATGTTACCCGTTTCAGGATCAATTCCTCCACCTGCTTCAAGAATTTGATTCTTCAAAGCATCTAAATGATTGACTAAGGCGTCAGCTATGCGACGAACTTCATTCGCACGTTTTACCACATCTGCATAAGCATCTGGATTAGGCAAATCTTTAATCCGTTCCTCAATCCCTTGAACCATTCCTCTGTTCTTAGAAGTCGCCGATTGATTTGCGATCTCCAAACTGGAATTCAAAATGGTGAATTTTTGTAATAATGCATCTGATACTTGTAAGGCAAGTAATGCCGTCAGTACTAAATACATCATCCCGATCATTTTCTGCCGGGGTGTTTCTTTTAAACTAGCCATGTTATCTAAGCTGTAATAAAATCAATAATTATCCTTTCATAGCAGTCAACATGCTGCCATACACTTGATTTAATGCCTGAATATTGGCATTCAACTTAGCTAATTCTGCTTTGAATTGCTCCGCGTCTTTAGACGTAGCCGCAATTTGCTCTACTGTTGTATTTACGTTTCCATAATAGCCATTGATTGCCTTCAAGTGCTTGCTTGATTCTTGAATCTCAGTTTCATAAATCGCATTCAATGCAGCTAATTGATCTCCGGCCTTCGCATATTGCTGTGCATATTTCGCCGCTTCTGTCGAAGAAATCGAAATAGAGCCTAACGAAGCATTCGCATCAGAAACCGTTTTATTCAATGAACCTAAGGAAGCTGAAGATGCATTCAAGGATTGAACGAAGTCATTGGCAGCACCCGTTGCTTTTGAAATTTCTTGCAAGCTGTTCGCTGTCTCCGTTAAACCTTTCAAGCTCTTCGTCAAGTTTTCAACGACATCAGCGCCTAAACCTGATTGATTAGCCAAATTAGCTAAGCCATTTCCAGCAGGTCGTGCAACGGCTTCACCTCCTACTAATTCAGGGTAAACGTTTTCCCAACTGTATTCTTTCTCGGGTTTCGCTTGAATGTACAACACACCAAACAAAATAAAGATGGCTGCTTCGGTAAACATACCGACCATCAACATCTCATTTGCACCTTCCCAGTGTACGATTTTAAATAATGCTCCAATAATTACAACAGCAGCACCAAAACTAGCTACGACATTGATTGATTTTTCTAATCCCTTCATTTGTTTAATCTTTTATTTCTTTTTGAATTATTTCTTTAAAGCTGGTCGGCCTAGGTAACGCATCATGGATCTAAATCCAATGTATGAACGCCGCTTATTTTGTAATTCATAAGCGCGTGTACCTGTTTCCAAATAGTAGGCAATATCTTTCCATGATCCGCCGCGAACGACTTTACGTGGCTCATCAGCATCTTTGTTGACCGTATTTAAATCCCACGTAACCGCTGATGCATTATCAGAATAGGCATCCTCACACCATTCAGCAACGTTACCTGACATATTATACAGACCAAAATCATTCGGATCATATGCATTCGCAGGGGAAGTATATGCATACCCATCCGCATCATAATTTCCACGGTGTGGCTTAAAGTTGGCCATCAAACATCCCTTCGCATTCGCTACATAAGGATTTCCCCATGGGTATTTTCCTGAAGCGCGACCACCACGTGCAGCCCATTCCCATTCAGATTCTGATGGTAATTCAAAACGAGGCAACATGTACATACCTTGTTTTTTACGATATTCATTCATCATTTTGGAACGCCACAAGCAGAAATATTTGGCAGCTTCCCAACTAACTCCTACCACAGGATATTGATCAAAAGCAGGGCTAGAGAAATAATACTCTAACATGGGATCCCCATTGTGGTAAGTAAAATCACTCTTCCAAACCGTTGTATCTGGATAGAATTCAGCCATGATTTTGTCTTCTCCTAAAACGGAAACAGAGTCTTTCAGCAAGGAATTCGTGAATTGACGATACTCATGATTGGTTATCTCCGTGTCATCCATGTAAAACGCCGCAACGGTCACACGCTTATTGAAGCTAATTCCGGAACGAGAAACGTCTTCATCCGCTTGTCCCATCATATAACTTCCAGAAGGAACCAGTACCATACCATAAGGCGTAGGTTGACTCCATCCTTTACGTGAACTAGCCACGATTTCCCCATTTTCTATACCAGGAGCATCTTTAGCAGCCTTACCAATTTTCAATCCCCCCTTTTTCGAAGAAGATGAACCTTTGGCACTACTAAGGGTTTTAGAACTACTTGAGCCTCCTTTAGACCCTCCACAACCCGCTAGGACCGCAGTTAAGGCAAGGGCTGACAACATGAGCGTCAAAGGCTTTCCAACAAATTTAAAATTCATAAAGACGAATTATTATATCTTTTTTTTAAACGAGATCAATCTCAAAAAATTGTGTTCAACTTATTCAGCATACACAATTAAATCAAATTCCTCAAAATTAAGGGAATTTCTAATAATACATGTACAATACCCCCATTTTTTTGTGATAATTTCAAGATACCTTAATTAAACCGAGGTGTCTTGATGGGAACAAATCGGGTGGCAGTCTGAAAACTTGGCAATACAAATCGCAACATCACCTCATGAGACAAATTGGATTTAACGTTTGAATTAATCACCGACAAATCCATCGCATAGGCTAGGTCCAAACGATTGTTCAGAAATGATACGCCTGCCATCACGGTAGCGGCATCATTCCAGCGATATCCGCCTCCTGCCCAAAATTGTTGTTGGAAGATTACCTTCGCCCCCAACTGTGGCAATAAAACGCCATTATAAAAATTCAACTGAGCGAATGGACTCCATTCAAATCGATCATTCAGGGGCAAATTTGCTTTTACATGCATATTCGCGGCAAGTTCATTTTTTAATTTCAGCGTTGGGCTACCAAAATCATAGGCCGACTGATTCAAATGTGAAATACCAAGACCCATTTCGACCAAGTCGGAGGTATACAGTACCCCTGCATTAAAATCAGGAACAGCTTGTGACACCTGTTTTCCCGACAACTCGACAGCTAAAGGATCATTAACGTCTCGAACACGAAAAATTCGCCCATCGAAGGATTTACTTTGCATACCAAAACCGAGCCCCAAGGAAAATTGAGCACCATTACTTAGTGGATAATGGTACGCTACTTGCAATCGAATGACTTGTTGGCCCACACCCGATGGCGTTTTGTCATTCATCACAACCAAGCCCATACCTAGGTGCTGAAAATTTAAGGGAAGCGATACGCCCACGATACTTGTACCCAGATTCCCATTTCCATCTTGTGAAGTTTCATAGGATGTCCACTGATTCCGATATTGAACCTGAACATAGGCATCCCGGCCTGCACCAGCGGCAGCGGGGTTATAATAAAGCGAATTGAGGTGATACAAACTTAGGCCGGGCATTTGTTGTGCATTTAACCCCACGTTGCTACTGATCATCAGCAAAAACATGAAAAAATAGCCCAAAACGTGTTTAAATCCCTGCATGATGATGAGTTAGCAAAAGCTGAGCTAAAAATAAACAAAATAAGCCTATTGGGATAGCATCTAACAAAAAAAAGCTCCAAAAGGAGCTTTTCAATTATTTATTGGCTTGCTTGATGTAATGTTCCAAGGCCCCCGTCATGGAAGGAGCGTTGGGCATTGGAGCCTGAATATCTAAAATTAACCCGGCATCATGAACGGCTTGCGCAGTTGTAGGGCCAAAAGCGGCCAATCGTGTATTATTTTGCTTGAAATCCGGAAAATTCTCAAATAAGGAGGTAATTCCTGAAGGGCTAAAAAAGGCAATCACATCATAGAATACATCTTCCAAATCCGAAAGATCTGCGGAAACGGTTTCATACATCACGGCTTCTGTTAATTGGAAGTCATTTGTACCCATGTAATCTGGTAAATCTTTTTGGCGCTTATTCGAACAAGGAAACATGAACTTCTCTGTCTTGTGCTTTTTGATCACTTCTAATAAATCCAAAGCCGTCTTCGTACCCGTAAAAATCTTACGCTTGCGAATGACAATGTATTTGTGAAGATAATTCGCTGTTTGCTCCGTAATGCAGAAATATTTCATGTCGGCAGGCACTTCGATCTTCGCTTCTTTACAAATGCGGAAGAAATGATCAATGGCATTACGACTTGTGAAAATAATCGCAGTATGCGATAAGATATCAATCTTTTGCTTTCTAAAATCCTTAAAGGATATCCCTTTCACATCGATAAACGAACGAAAATCAACTTTAACATCGTATTTACGTTCAATCTCGAAATAAGGAGATTTAGCCGCATCTGCAGGGGCAGCTTGGGTAACAAGGATACTTTTTACTTTTTTCAACCGTTTAACATCAGGTTGAGCAACATTTGCAACTAAACTCATAATGAAATATTCTAATTAATCATTCCCGTTTTGCCTCAAACTGAAAATGCCTGCAAATATACGACAAATTTTTTCAAATAATTATCTGCCCCTACATGTATTCCGGAAAAATCAACTCTCGTAGTCCAAATACCATAACTTGGCCTTCCATCAAAACTAAATAGGCTAATAAGGACAATTGATTCACTGGGTAGCTCCGACGAAATACTTGAAAAAAGTATACAGCCCGAACAACAAAATAGGCTGTAATCACATACGAAATGTACGTTAGATTCACCGGATACATGGGCCCCATGTACACAGAGAATAAACTCAATAAACTAAATAAGACGATAAAGAATTGGAGATTGGCCTGAACGGACTTAAAATAATGCGCCTCCGCGATGTGTGGCAGTCGAAATAAATTGGTAAATAATTTATAAACAAAATACCGACTGACAAACAAGGCAAAGCCCAACAAGGTCCGCGAAAGGATGAATCCGATCGTAGGCAAAAACCGCTGTAAATTCTCTTGTGATTCAAAAAAGGTATCATTTGATTGATTAAGCAATCCATTGTAGAAAGAGAAGCAGGCTGTGATAAAGCTTAAAAGACCGATGACCAACAAATTCGGAAACGCAAAGGCATTCTTTAATAATACCTCCTCTTTGATTTCCCAATGAATCCAATCGGAGAAGCGAAAATAAGCAGCAAAATAGCGAGGGAACGCCGCATATAATACACCCAAGAAAAACAAGATCAACAAAAATGCCGAACCAAAAAATTGATTGAATAAATAGGCATTTCGTTGGCGCAAATTCATCATATCTGTGATTGCAACATTATCCTCTTGAACTTTTCGTTCTAATAGGACAACCTTAGGAAGACCCGCCATATTCGCTTGATAAAAACTAAAGTACAAGGGAACAGCAGCGGGATAAACTTTCTGTAAACTGTCAACAGACCAGCGATACAATTTCCCTTTTTCCAGATGACTATGAAAGGTACCTTGCATAAAAAGTACATAATCGCCGTCCAATTCCATCCGTAAATAGGTATTCGGAAATTCATTTAAGGAAATAGCGAGCGATTTGGACTTAAAACTGTAATGCTTTCCTGGGATGTAAGGAAGGAAGGTTTTTAAATTAGGCTGATAGACAAGCCAGGCTTTATCCAGGGGTTGAACATGCTGCCATTGAACAGCTTTCAACTCCGAGGAAAGCAATAGGATAAACAACAAAAAAAATCTGCTAATCTTCCCCAAAGGAAAATGACTAGCAGATTTTGGAATAAAAGGAATCATCCTTATTGAATTATTTTCCAGCTAATGCTTTGATCATCGTTTCACCGATATCCGCTGGAGAGTATACAACGTGAATACCACACTCTTGCATAATTTTCATTTTTGCTTCCGCTGTATCATCAGCACCACCAATGATTGCACCTGCGTGACCCATACGACGACCTTTCGGTGCAGTTTGGCCAGCAATAAATCCGACAACAGGTTTACGGTTTCCATCCGCTTTGATCCAACGAGCTGCTTCGGCTTCCATGCCTCCACCAATCTCACCAATCATGACAATACCTTCCGTTTCTGGATCGTTCATTAATAACTCAACAGCTTCTTTCGTTGTCGTTCCGATGATAGGATCACCACCGATACCGATTGCTGTCGTTTGGCCTAAACCTGCTTTTGTTAATTGATCTACTGCCTCATAAGTCAATGTACCTGACTTTGAAACAATACCCACACGACCTTTTTGGAAGATAAAGCCAGGCATAATACCGACTTTACATTCGTCAGCTGTCATAACACCCGGACAGTTTGGCCCGATTAAACGACATGCGTGATTTTGAATATATTCTTTCGCAACAATCATGTCTTTGGTTGGGATACCTTCTGTGATACAAATAATCACTTTGATACCTGCATCCGCAGCTTCCATAATTGCATCCGCAGCAAATGCGGGTGGAACAAAAATAATCGATGTATCTGCTCCTGTTTTCGCAACAGCATCAGCAACCGTATTAAAAATAGGACGATCTAAGTGAGTTCCTCCTCCTTTTCCTGGGGTTACCCCTCCTACCACTTGCGTACCGTAAGCAATCATTTGCTCTGCATGAAAGGAACCTTCCGTTCCTGTAAAACCTTGTACTATAATTTTCGAATTCTTGTTAACTAAAACACTCATTTCGTAGGGGTTAAATAAACGTAGGCGTAAAATTTTTCCAAAGGTACAAATTATTGATAATATTCATCAAAAACCTTTAATCGGATGAAATAAAAATTCGAACAGATTTTTTTATGTAAATTCGAATTCCAATTTATTCGAATGCTCAAACAATTACACATACAGAACTACGCACTCATTGACTCCGTCAATTTGAGCCTTTCTGAAGGCTTGAGCGTCATAACGGGTGAAACAGGAGCTGGCAAATCTATTTTATTGGGAGCAATTGCCTTGTTGATGGGCGCTCGCGCCGACAGCAAATCCTTATACGATCCAGAAAAAAAATGCATCATCGAAGGCACATTTGCCTTAACAAATTACCCCCATATCCGTCAGCTATTCGAGGAAGAGGGATTAGACTTCGAAGACCCTTGCATTATTCGAAGAGAAATTAATCCGCAAGGAAAGTCCCGTACGTTCGTCAATGATAGCCCGGTTACGCTCGATTCATTACGAAAAATTGGACAAGAATTGATCGATGCACATTCCCAACAAGACACTTGGTGGATGTCACACCCTGATTTTAGTTTGGAGTTAATCGACAGCTTCGCTCAAAATCAATCGCTTAAAAGCTCCTATACGCTTGCGTTTCAAGCCTACACGAGCGCACAAGAACACGTTGATAATTTAGTCAAGCAAGCCGCATCAGGCATGCAAGGGCTTGATTTTATGCAATTCCAATTTCAAGAGCTCGAATCAGCCCAATTACGAACAGATGAATTCGAAGGCTTAGAAATCGCCGTTGATAAAGGGGAAAATGCCGAACAAATACATGAAAAATTAGCCGGATTAGCCAATCTCTTAAGTTTGGATGAGCTATCGATTGGCCAACAAATGCGCTTGGCACTTCAGCATACGCAATCATTGAGCAAATGGGATCCTACCTATGAAGCTTGGAAAGCACGTTTAGATAGCATTTGGATTGAACTTAAGGATTTGAGCAACGAAGTAGAGCGTGAAGCAGAAGATTTTCAGTCGGACCCAGCAAGCCTACTACGCCAACAACAGCGATTGGATTTACTGAATCGACTATTGCAAAAATATCAAGTTACAGATATTACATCGCTCATCGATATGCGCAATCAATTGGATGATCAAATTGCGCGTTTCTCCAATATGGATGAAGCGATAGCAAAAGCGAAAGCGGAATTAGCGACGTGTCAAGCAACTGCCGAAAAAGCATCCCTCGCACTGAGTGAAAGCAGAAATCGAGTACTAGATCCAATTGTCGTACACTTAACCGATTCGCTTGCCGCACTAGGCATTCCGAACGCAACCCTTGCATGGGAAAATTTGCAGCGTGAAATGCGTACATCTGGAATTGATAAAATCCAATTGCTGTTTTCAGCCAACAAAGGCCTTAGTCCTAAACCATTCAAGCAAGTAGCTTCCGGTGGGGAATTAAGCCGATTGATGCTTTCCATTAAGCATCTTTTAGCGCAGAAACGCGCATTACCAACCTTGATTTTAGATGAAATCGACACGGGTGTTTCCGGCGAAATTGCCATTAAAATTGGTCAGATGTTGACACAAATGAGTCAAGGTCACCAATTGATTGCGATTACTCACTTGCCACAGATTGCAGCAGCAGGTATTGCACATTGGTATGTATACAAAGACCATGCGGGAGAAAAAACCGTATCTAGTTTACGCGAATTGAAAGGGGAAGAACGCGTCGATGAAATCGCAAAAATGATAGGTGGCCAGCAGGGCTATGTTGAACTAAAAGATAATGTCAGAAAATTAATCCAAGCAAATCATGCTAAATAAAATACTTATTGTGGGCTTACTCGTAGGTCTCATTTCTTGCTCCCAGGCAGAGGAAAAATTAAGTGAAGAGTTAGAAGGAAAAGTAATGGGCTTACATGACAAACTGATGCCCAAGACCGAAGAAATTGTTGCTTTGCAAGGACAATTAGATAGCCTATCGACCGGAAAAGATTCGGTGCATGTCAACAAGCTAAAAAAGGCATTGGCAAAATCGGATCAAGCCATGATGGATTGGATGCATCACTTTTCCATGGATAGCCTCAGAAAGATGGATGTAAAGTCGAAAATAGAATACCTCGGCGATCAATACAATCAATTAAAAGAATTACAAAAAATCACGGACTCCAGTTTAGATGCAGCTAAAGCCTACCGCCCTTAATGTTTTGTTGGCCCTAAGCTTACTCATTGCAAGCTGCCAAGAAAAGAAAAATTTGCCTTTTTTAGGTCCTAAAGATACACGTCTTGTGGCTGGTCAAATAGACACAGTCTATCACCAAATCCCCGCATTTCGTTTTTTAAATCAGGATTCTGTATGGGTAAGTGAAAAAGATATGGTGGGGAAAATTTACATCGCTGATTTCTTTTTTACCTCCTGCCCGACGATTTGCCCGAAAATGAAAACACAACTCTTACGTATATATGAGCGTTATGCAGAGAATGATGTTATTCGTATCCTATCGCACAGCATCGACCCCACATACGATACACCAAGCGTTTTGAAACAGTATGCGACAAGGCTTCAAGTCAAATCGCCTCGTTGGAATATGCTAACCGGCGACAAAGCTGCCATTTATAAACTTGGCGAAAAGTCCTACATGGTAACAGCCCAAGAAGACAAGAATGAAGCGGGAGGTTTTGTACACAGCGGCGCATTTATTTTGGTCGACAAAAACCGACATGTTCGCGGCATTTATGACGGTACACAAGAAGCCGAAGTGAACCACTTGATTGAAGACATTGAAATCCTTTTACAAGAAAAATAATGAAGTATCTACTTTTCATCAACCTGATTATTTTGTTCGCTTCCTGCCAAAGCAAGGAGGAAATCATGTACCAACAATATGTGGTTGAAGGAAGATCGATCTACGAAAAAAATTGCGCTAATTGTCATCAAAACGATGGAAGTGGATTACGCGATCTATACCCGGCATTGGCCAAAACAGACCTTTGGACGCGCGTTGCTCCCCAGCAATTAGTTTGTATTATCAAACAAGGACAGAAGGGCGAAATTAAGGTTAATGGAAAATCCTATGCGGGTTATATGCCAGCGAATACCAAATTAGAAGCCATCGATATTGCCGAGCTTGTAACTTTTATGAAAGACAGCTGGGGCGATAAAAAAATCTACTCATTTGACGAAGCACGAGCTGCCTTGAAAAATTGTCGTTAATTCGACGGTAATTCATCAACAGTCAATACGGAATTGCTCACGTGTCGCAGCGAATACGTTGAAAAATCTTGTGCCGCATCAAATCCGACACCATGCACAATGTCGGTTCGAGTCTTAATGGATACGGGTTTCGTCGTAAAAATTCGCTTCTCGTCAGGCAACCAAGTAAACTCGTCTGTTTTCATTACTTCCCCTTTCAGCACATTGTTGATGACCACATGCCCCATTAATTTATAGGAATTGTCTGTTCGAAAGAAATGCGCTGAATCCCCGCGAATCTGTGAACTAACGTTCCCCAATTTATCATAAAACCATAGTTTCATTTCTTTAGGGTAAATACGATCTTCGGTAGGCGAGGTAATTTGTTGGTCCGTAATCATGTGCACAACGGTCCTTCCTGAATCTGAATAAACCATATCGATACCCAAGAGTTCGGATTTTGGACCACGATAGACACGATTATCCACGGCTTGCTCTTTTTGGCAAGACCAAATCAACAGAGAAATCACTACAAGAAGCAGGAATCTCAAATGTCCAAACATGGGATTAATCAATTTTGACTTTACGGAACCAGATATCACCTAATGTTAAACCAACAACCACGCGATGGTATTGCTCCTCTAAGCGATTATCTGTAAGTGAACCACGCTTACCGATTTGATAAGAAACATTGATGTAGTTCAAGAAATTACGCAAAGGCAAGGCAACGCCCAAAGAAAGGCTTTGATCTTTCGCGTACTGACCATTGCCAGCAAAATCATACGGAGTTGTCGTTTGGCTTACGCCTACCCGATAGGTAACACGCTTGAAAAAATTCGAAATTGATTCAAAATCAGGTGTATATTCAGCCCCAATCGATACTTGTTGGCTTACCGGCAATACAGCGCTTCGCCCTAAATTATTATCAACTTTGGACCAGTCGGTGCGAACATAATCTACTCCTACCATCCAGTGCGCAAGGCGTTCTACACTAACACCTAAGCGAGTGGAAACAGGCAATTGTTGCGTAATCGATTGTGATTTTGACAGGGTATCCGAATTAATAATGTTTAAACCTCCCAAATCATAGGTAACAAAACGCTTTACTAATGTTGAATTCAACCTCGGACTTAAATCTAAGGTTGCTCCCGCATTCAAAACAACATCACCTTTTAACACTTTGCGCCAAGCGGCACCCGCTTTGAACGTGAAGTCACTGTAACGAGATTGATTCTCCAACTGTATCTTGTAAAACTGGCCATCCGAAAGGTTTTGAGTACCCACATTACGATTGACAGCACCGAATAGAAAACCCATTTCTAGGCCCACATACAATTCCTTGCCGATTCGAACTCCATTTGCAATAGAAAGCTTACTAACACCGCCCTCTCCTTTGTAGGAATACAATAAACTATCTACACCCAGTACATTTAAACGACGGTAAGAACGCGTTTCATAATTAACCGTGGAATACGGACGAACCCCAAAAGACATGGTCCAGCGATTTGGAAGGACAGGTACAGTCAAGTTCACCGACTGATAATTACCCCCTAAAGCTTGTTGGCGCTGACGGTAATCTTGCATGTTTTTCAATTCGGCATTAATGCCTACTTCAAACATGGTATACTGATTACGAACTAGGAGCGCGGGGTTAATTTGATTGGAATAAATACCATTTGAATTCGAAACACCAATTCCACCCATCATTGAATTAGAAGGTGTTTCAGGCGTGTATAACTCACCCATTCCGATATAAGAAAGAGGTGAATTAACGATCGTTTGTGCAGATGTACTCGGCAAGCAAGAAGCAAAGAAAACGAGCACAAGCCCTAACGATACGAAAAACTTTTTATTTAAATGAGTCAATTGATTGTAAATCATGCGGTTAAAATTCCTCCCTTTTATATCTTTCAAGTCTGCAAAGGTCGTAATTTTTTTCATAATCGAGTAAGATATTAGCTATATTTGAAATCATAATGTAAGAATCACGCATGGAGCGCTTAAGCAATTGGTATTTTTTAGAAAACTCGGCGATTGATTTAATTTTATTCGCGTCGGTCCTATTGGTAGGTTTCGCATTCAAACGTATTATCTCCAATGCCTTCTCAAAAATCGTCCTTCGATTTTTCCCCGATTCATCCATTACCATCGAGGATTGTATTCAACAATTGCGAAAACCCTTTGAGCTACTAACATTCTGGATCTTCTTATATTTTGCCACACAAAATTTACGTGTACCAAACGCGTGGCATTGGGTTTCGATCGAAAACTTTGGTATTCGTTTTTTAATCGCGAAATCATTCGAATCTGCCCTTATATTAACCATCACTTGGGTCATCATTCGCTTAGTGAAAGTAGGCATATTGGTTGCGCAAGTGAAATGGCAAGGTATCGAACAAAAATCCAAGCAGCAATTCATTCCATTTTTAAACGACCTATCACTCGTATTTATTATCGCGGGTGCAGGCTTTGTTTTATTGGGTCGTGTTTTTGAGGTGGATGTGGTTGCGTTGATCACGGGATTGGGACTTGGGGGATTGGCTTTGGCATTGGCTGCTCGGGAAACACTCGAAAACTTATTTGCCTCATTTACGATATTCTTAGACCTTCCTTTTGTGGTGGGCGACAGTATTCAAGTGGGAGTCATTACAGGTGATATTGAGAAAATCGGTTTTCGCAGTACTCGACTAAGGGGAAATGATGGTAACCTTATCGTTATTCCCAATCGATTACTAACATCGCAATCTTTGGAAAACCTGACTGAGCGAGATTATCGAAGAGCCAAATTCAACATTACTTGTAACTTAAAAACGACTCCAGCTCAAATCAATGCTACGATTGAATCAATCACAGCAGGCATCTTACAAGAAAACTTATGTAAGAAAAAAGAACCCAAGGTTGTCTTTGAAGGATTTGGACCTTATTCGCTGGACATTTCTGTGATGTTTTTTGTGGAAACGAAGGATTTGTCGGTGTACCAACAAACCAAACAGCGAATTAATATGCGCATTTTGGAGATACTCGAACAAGAAAAAATTACTTTAGCGAGTAATGTGAGCGCATGAAAAACCTACAAAAAGGCTTAATTCTGGCGACATGTAGCTGCATCATATTAGCGCATTTTTACAGACTTTCTACCTATTTAATCAACTTTCCGAATTGGGGGGATGACTTCTTGTTTTTGGCTTATTTTACAGACTTGCCGGGTTTTACAGCCAAGGAATTTTGGAATCGCACGTTCGAGTTTCATAGTTACATCCATCGAATACCGATGGCCAGATTGATTACAGCCATCTATGCACTATTTGAAACGAATTTTGATTTCAAATCATTAACTATTTGGGCGAATCTACTAACCTTAACCGTCATATACCCGTTTGCCAAATTAGCGCAACGAAATCAAATCAATCCGTGGCACATGGTGGCACTTGTCGGTTTACTTTACGCGCCCAATGGCAACTTGGACAACTTCGCGTTAATTGGGGTTTTACAACACACGACCTCACTCGTTTTCCTCATCTGGATTTCATACGCACTGAGCGATCATAAAAGTAGGGCATGGGGCATTTGGCTTTCTTTGCTTTACCCCATGTTCAGCACGGAAGGACTTGCCTTTATTCCCATCATCCTACTACTATTGATTTACCTTCGAGATTCCTGCGTTTGGCTGTATGGTTTGGCGGGAGCAGTTGTCTTTTATGTCTATTTCATTGGCTATGCATCCCCGGCAACGATACCTTCTTCGGGATCAATCGTAGAGAAATTACTTTTTACGGTCAAAGGAACGATTGTTTTTGTAGGAGGAGCGGTCAAAAAAGACCTGACCATCAGTATGATCGTCGGGGCATTGTTTTTAATGAATAGCTTATATGTTCTTTGGAAATACCATCAGACAAAAAACAATACACTCTTATTTTCTGGACTAATTCTCCTGCAAGTGATGGCGGTAGGTGCCATGATTACTTTGGGGCGCGGCAATGCACAGGCTGGCGATTTAGGGGCCTTGTTCTCCGAGCGGTTTTCGAGTTATGGTGTTGTATTTATTTTAATTAGTTATTTCGCGGCGATTCAACCGATTCTATACCAACTGCCCATAAATCGTCTATTTTTACTGATTCCTGCAGTGGTTTGGGTAGGGCTTTCAATAGTTATGGCAGGACCCAAAATGGAAAATTTGCGTATACGTCTAATCGCTGATGCGAGCAATGCATATTATTTTAATAAGAACACCTTATATAGTTTAGGAGATCATGAAACCAAGTTGCTGAAGAAATCAGGGCATTATACCTTTCCTGCCGAAGTTATTAACTTGACTTCAGTTAAAGGGCTTCCTCAAGCCATACAACTAAAGCCTCTGCCAGCATACGAAGTTGGCATTCATGAATATGCAATAACTACAAAGGGAATACTTTTGGTAGAGCAATCAAGTAAACCCTTTCTATTTTTGCCTATCAATTCCCTAAGCCAAAGCATTAAAATCAAAAAAGACATCCCCTTTGATCAGAAGATGTCTCGTTTTGTATTGATTCCAACGAATGAATTAGCCGATTAGCTCTTTTAAATCTTCATCGTGAATCATTTTACGCGCATCTGCCATGAGTAAGAAACGCGTATATATCTTATCTAATTCTGGTTTTTCAAAATCAAATCCCAACAAACTTAAGCGGTGACGTAACGCTGCACGACCTGAGCGAGAAGTTAGTAGAATCGCTGATGACGGCACCCCTACATCTTCGGGATTCATGATTTCATAATTTTGGGCATGTTTCAAGAAACCATCTTGGTGAATGCCAGATGAGTGAGCAAATGCATTTGCACCTACAATGGCCTTATTAGCCTGTACAGGCATACCCATCATATTGGAAACCAAGCAACTCGTCGGGTATAAATATTGGGGATTAATACCTGTCGAATAACCTAAGTCCTTATGTACATTTAAAATCATGGCTACTTCTTCCAAGGAAGTATTACCCGCGCGCTCACCAATTCCATTCATGGTAACCTCTACCTGACGTGCTCCTGCTTGAATCCCTGCAATCGTATTTGCCGTGGCTAATCCCAAATCGTTGTGATTATGCATGGAAATAGTCGCTTGGTGTATGTTATCTACGTGTTCGAATAAATATGTAATGCGATCATACATTTGATTCGGCAGTAAATAACCCGTAGTATCGGGTAGGTTGACAACCGTCGCACCTGCTTTAATCACTTCCGAAGTCAATTTTGCTAGGAAAGGTAAATCTGCCCGACCAGCATCTTCAGCAAAGAACTCAACATCTTCCACAAAAGATTTGGCATATTTGACTGCCCAAACCCCACGCTCAATAATCTCTTCACGTGTCGAGTTGAACTTATGTTTAATGTGAACATCTGAAGCACCAATTCCCGTATGAATACGCGGATGACGTGCAGGTTTTAATGCCTCCACTGCGGCGTCAATATCTTCTTTTTTAGCACGCGTCAGCGCACAAACCGTAGGTTCTTTAATCGCTTCAGCAATCGCTTTAACAGATGCAAAATCTCCAGGAGATGAAATAGGAAAACCCGCCTCAATAACATCAACGCCCAACTTCTCGAGTTCTAAGGCTACTTCAACTTTTTCCTCGCGGTTTAATTGACAGCCGGGAACCTGTTCCCCATCACGTAACGTAGTATCAAAGATTTGAATGCGGTTGCTCATATTGTTTTGTCTGCTAAATCGAACACAAAACTAGCTTTATTTATAGTACGAAGCAAAAAATCAAAAATAAATACGACCGCTGATTTAGACTAAAAAACTAAAAATTATGGAATAACCTATCAAATTAAAATCATTAATCTAAATATCAATTAAAATTAAGATTAATAGTCCTTACGAACGAAAAACAAAAGTGTTTTATTTTTCTTTAAATAATCAAGATTTTGCTAATTGACTAATCTCAGGAAAACGTTTTGTATCAAAATTACCTCCCGAAATTACGCAGACTACGGTTTTCCCTTCAATTTCTGGGCGCAATTGTTCCAGTGCGGCTACAGACAAAGCGCCTGCGGGCTCAACAATCATGCTGTAATATTGATATAAGTCCAACATGGTTTGACAGAGAACTTTTTTCTCAACGACCAACATCCGATCAAGTGATTTTTCACAAATCCCAAAGGTCTTCTCTCCCACCCGTTTCACGGATGCTCCGTCGACAAAAGAATCGATGGAGTCTAATGTGACCACCTGATGTGCATCAAGACTCTCCGACATCGATGGAGCTAAGGCAGGCTCGACGCCGATTAATTTTGTTTGAGGCGAAAGGGCATGTAAAACCAATGATGCCCCAGCCGCAAGACCACCCCCTCCGATAGCCACTAAAACAAAATCAGCGGGTGTGGGCAATTGATCCACAATTTCCAAGGCAACCGTTGCCTGGCCAGCTATGATATCATAATCATCGAATGGAGGAATGAAAATCGAATGATTTTGTTGGCAAAATGTTTGGGCAGCGGCAAATGCCTCGTCATAGGTATTCCCTACTAATTTAATTCGGACTTTCTCTTTGCCATGAAAACGAACGGCTTCTACCTTTTGTAAAGGCGTGGTTTTTGGCATAAAAATATACGCTTGAATGCCGAGTAAGGCACATGATAGCGCTACACCTTGTGCATGATTTCCAGCGGAAGCAGCAACAACACCTTGCGCACGAAGGTCAACCGGTATATTGGAAATTTTATGATAGGCACCACGAATCTTATAAGAACGAACCCCTTGGAGGTCCTCCCGCTTTAAAAATATCTTGGCACCAAAGCTTTCAGACAATCGGGGAGCATACAACAAAGGTGTCTTCAGAACGATGTTCTGAATTTGTTGTGCAGCTTGTTTGATTTGATGAAGGCTTGGAACCTCTGTTAATTTGTTGAATTCCATGCCCTGCAAATGTACAAAAAACTGCTAGGTGGGCAATAAAAAAGTCGCCCAGGTTAAACCCAGGCGACTTCAAATATATACAGCTAAAATTAGTTGTTTTCAGGACGTAAGCTACGTACCGCAGCTCCCGCTCTCCACATCTCTGAATCACGCATTTCTTGCAATTCAGCTTCTAATTTTACACGGTAATCCGGTTGTGAGTTCAAATCAATTGAACGTGCCGCCTCCGCTTGTGTCTTAACTGAGTTATATAATTTCTCGAATACTGGCTTCGAAGCATCACGGAAAGGTTTCCACCAATCCAAAGCACCACGTTGTGCAGTCGTAGAGCAGTTGGCATACATCCAATCCATTCCATTCTCTGCAACCAATGGCATCAATGATTGTGTCAATTCTTCTACGGTTTCGTTGAAAGCCTCAGAAGGTGAGTGACCGTTCTCACGTAACACTTCGTATTGTGCAGCGAAGATACCTTGGATAGCACCCATCAAGGTACCACGCTCACCTGTTAAATCAGATGTTACTTCTTTGTAGAAATCTGTTTCGAATAAATATCCAGAACCCACACCGATTGCCATAGCGATACATTTCTCACGAGCTTTTCCTGTCGCATCTTGGTAAACCGCGAAAGAAGAGTTCAAGCCTTTACCTGCTACGAACAAACGACGCAATGAAGTACCTGAACCTTTTGGAGCAGCTAAGAATACATCCACATCTGCTGGAGGAACGATACCTGTTTTCTCTTTGTATGTGATTCCAAATCCGTGTGAGAAATACAATGACTTACCTGCTGTCAAATATTTCTTAACTGTTGGCCATAATTCGATTTGAGCAGCGTCAGAAAGTAAGTAACAAATGATTGTTCCTTTTTCCAAAGCTTCTTCGATTTCAAATAAAGTTACACCTGGAACCCAACCGTCAGCGACAGCTTTGTCATAGGTTTTACCTTTACGTTGACCTACGATAACATTCAGACCATTGTCTTTCATGTTAAGCGCTTGCCCTGGACCTTGCACGCCGTAACCAATTACTGCGATTGTTTGATCAGCTAATACTTGTCTAGCTTTCTCTAAAGGGAACTCTTCTCTTGTTACGATGTCTTCAACAACTCCACCGAAATTAATCTTTGCCATTTTTTTGTTTTTTAATTTATATACTATTTCGATTATACTATTTCCCAATTACCCTCGGGAAGAAATTCAACCAAACCTTTTTCCGTTTTACCTACGGCAATCCGACCGGATTTGATGTACTCTAAAATTTCCCACTTTTTCAAGTAGTTATAAAATTCTCCTAATTCTTCTTCGGATCCATTTTTCTCTACCACCACGTATTCCAATCCCCAATGAACCACCTTGGCATTCCAATCAAGATTGATCGTCTTCACGTCAATCGGCTCGCCTCCCAGTGGAGTCGCCAATTTAAACAAGGCTACCTCATTGTAGATGATTTCATCATCCAAATAGCCATAAACCGCTAATACGTCCGTCACCTTCCGGATCTGACGAACTAATTTTTCCACAACATCACGGTTTTCGCTTCGAATCACAATCGTGAAACGCGAAACACCACGTCGCTCCGTTTCCGAAACCGTCAAACTCTCAATATTCAGGCGACGACGCGTGAAAATGATCGTGATCCGATTTAACAAACCGACCGTGTTCATGGTAAAAACCGAAAGGGTATAATTTATCAACATATTACTCGAGCCTTACGTTGGTTACAGTACTGCCCGCAGGCACCATTGGGAAAACATTCCCTTCTTTTTCACAAACAATTTCCAATAAATAAGGAGTCTCTGAATTCAATAGGGTATCCAAAGATTCACTCAATAAATTTCGATCCGTTACTGTATGCCCGGGAATACCAAAGCCTTTTGCAATCGTGATGAAATCTGGATTTTCTAATTCAACAAATGAATAACGACGCGCATGGAATAGCTCTTGCCACTGGCGAACCATCCCAAGGAAGTTATTATTCAAAATGATAATCTTAACAGGAAGTTTACTTTGCGCGATGGTTCCCAATTCCTGCAAAGTCATTTGAAAACCTCCATCACCGATCACCGCAACGACTTCACGCTCAGGAACAGCTACTTTCGCACCAAAGGCAGCAGGCAAGGCAAAACCCATCGTTCCTGCTCCACCCGATGTTACGATTGAATTTCTTTTCTTAAAACGATAGTAACGATTCGTCACCATTTGATGTTGGCCTACATCCGTCACCACAACCGCCTCTCCTTTCGTTTTGTCGGACATCATCGCAATCGCCTCACCCATTTTAATCTGATCTCCTTCATGGAAAACATCTTTCAAGGTGATTTTCTCGTGCTCTTCTTTGAAGTAGTAATCAAACTCGGCACGCCATTCCAAATGTTCTGCTGGTTTAATCAATGGAAGCAAGGCTTTCAAGGCAGCTTTCGCATCGCCTACTACTGGCGCATCCGCTTTCACATTTTTATCAATTTCCGCAGGATCAATCTCGATATGGACAATTTTTGCTTGCTTCGCATAGGTTGCCAAATCACCGGTAATCCGGTCATCAAAACGCATACCGATGGCAATCAATACATCACAAGAATTTGTCAGCACATTCGCGCCGTAATTTCCATGCATACCCGGCCAACCCACGTACATCGGATGATCGGCGTCCATCGCCGACATACCCAAAAGCGTTGTCGCAACCGGAATTCCAGCTTTGTCAACCAACGCATTCAATTCTTCTTCAGCACCGGCGATTAACACACCGTGACCCGCTAAAATATAAGGTTTCTTGGCGCCATTAATCAATTTCGCTGCCGCCTCCACATGTTCTTGCTTCGGCTCCACACGCGGTTTATACGAGATAATCGTCGTGCAAGGTTTATATTCAAAAGGTACGGTCATCATTTCGGATTGAGCCGTACGGGTAATATCGATTAATACAGGACCTGGTCGGCCTGTTTCTGCAATGTAAAATGCTTTTGCAATAATTTCAGGAATCTCATTGGGATCCATGACCTGATAATTCCATTTGGTTACAGGCATGGAAATACCAATCAAATCACACTCTTGAAAAGCATCCGTTCCCAATAAATTTCCTTTCACTTGGCCTACGATACATACCATCGGCGTTGAATCCAACATCGCATCCGCGATAGGCGTAATCAAGTTGGTGGCACCCGGACCCGAAGTCACCATGCAAACACCAGCCTTATTCAACATGCGAGCATAACCTTGGGCAGCATGACCAGCTCCTTGCTCGTGACGCACCAAAATATGCTTCAAACGATCTTGATAATCATATAAAGCATCGTAGGTAGGCATGATGGCACCACCTGGATATCCAAAAATAGTTGAAACCCCTTGCGCGACCAATGACTCCATAATAGCCTGTGCTCCCGTTAAGAATTTCTTCTGTTCGGGTTGTTTTGAATCAGCGGGTTGGGTTTGGGTTTGTCCCATGGTCTTTTACTATTTTATCTTTAATCAACTTATGAATAGCTAATTTAAGCCTTCATGCGTTAGAAAAAAATTGAATTGTTGATTTTTTACAAATCTGTTACACAACCTTGGCTGGCTGAGGCAACGTTTTTAATATACTTACGCAAAACTCCGGATGTATGCGGCGAAACCTTTGGTTTCCATGCTTTCCGACGTTCTGCTAATTCTTCATCTGATACATGCAAGATGATTTTATTATCGACCGCATCAATGGTAATCTTGTCACCGTCTTTCACCAATCCGATATTTCCTCCTTCTTGTGCTTCTGGCGTCACGTGCCCTACAACAAATCCGTGCGTTCCTCCAGAGAAACGTCCATCGGTAATCATGGCAACCGAATTACCTAAACCAGCACCCATCAAGGCGGAAGTAGGCTTTAACATCTCTGGCATTCCTGGACCACCTTTCGGGCCTTCGTTGCGAATCACAACCACGTGGCCGGCTTTAATTTCACCTTTTGACAAGAATTCCATCACATCCTCCTCGCGCTCACACACTTTGGCAACTCCCTCAAAACGCTCACCTTCTTTACCAGTAATCTTCGCAACCGCTCCCTCCGTAGCCAAATTGCCATACAAGATTTGCAAGTGACCTGTTGGTTTCATCGGGTTTGAAATCGGATACACAATTTTTTGCGTCTCAAAATTCAAATCAGGTGCATCAGCTAAATTCTCCGCCATGGTCTTGCCCGTTACCGTCATGCAATCGCCATGTAAGAATCCTTCTTGTAATAAATATTTCAAAATGGCTGGCATTCCTCCGATCGCCAAAACATCTTCCATGTAGTATTTTCCTGACGGTTTCAAATCGGCCAATAGTGGCGTACGATCTGAAATCGCTTGAATATCATCCAACGTAAACTCAACGCCAGCCGAATGGGCAATCGCTAAATAATGTAGAACAGCATTTGTACTTCCACCCAAGGCCATCACCACGGTCATCGCATTTTCGAATGATTTGCGTGTCATAATGTCGCGCGGACAAATGTTTTTCTCCAACAATACCTTCATTGCAGCACCGATCGCCAAACATTCTTCTTTTTTGCCTTCATGCGTCGCTGGATACGTCGAGGAATTTGGCAAAACCAAACCCATTGCTTCCATCGATGATGCCATCGTATTTGCGGTGTACATTCCACCACAAGCACCCGGGCCCGGAATCGAATTACGAATAACTCCTTCGTAATCTTCATCGGAAATATTTCCTGCGTATTTCTTTCCTAAAGCTTCAAAAGCCGAAACGATATCTAATTTTTCTCCTTTGTAAGAACCAGAACGAATGGTTCCACCGTAAACCAACATACCCGGACGATTCACACGTGCCAAAGCCATCATGGCTCCCGGCATGTTTTTATCGCAACCAACCACAGCAATTACGCCATCGTACCATTGCGCGCCAACTACATTCTCGATCGAATCAGCGATGATATCACGCGATGGCAAGGAATAGCTCATCCCATCGTTACCGTTTGTCATCCCATCAGAAACCCCAATGGTGTGAAAAATTAATCCCACCATGCCATTTTCTTGAATTCCCTTTTTCACATGAACAGATAATCCATTCAAGTGCATATTACACGGGTTGCCCTCATAACCTGTACTTGCGATACCGATTTGAGCCTTGTTCATATCCTCAGGAGTCAATCCAATGCCATAAAGCATTGCTTTCGCCGCCGGATTCGTAACTTCTTGTGTAAGTGTTCTCGAGAATTTATTTAAAGACATAATTTAAATTTTTACAAACAACAAATATACGCAATCCTATTTGTTCAAGCCAAAGGATTGCCAAACAATATATGGCAAATCAAGGAATTACAAAATAAATTATTTGTTTTCCCCTACTTGCTGCCGCCACATGGCATAGTATAAACCTTTGTCGGCCAGCAAACTATCGTGATTCCCCGATTCAACGACTTTTCCCTTCTCCAACACATAAATACGCGTCGCATGCATAATCGTAGACAAACGGTGCGCAATCAAAATTGTCAAATGCTCCGAAGCTTGCGAAACCGCACGAATCGTTTCTGAGATTTCCTCTTCGGTCAAGGAGTCCAAAGCCGAAGTCGCCTCATCGAAAACCAATAAGTTGGGATCACGCAATAAGGCGCGAGCGATACTTAAACGCTGCTTCTCTCCGCCAGACACTTTTACGCCTCCTTCTCCGATCAAGGAGTCTAATCCTTTGTCGGCCCGAGCCAATAAACTTTGGCAAGCCGCTTTTTCCAATACCTCCATGCATTGCGCATCCGTGGCATTCGGGTTTACGAACAATAAATTCTCACGAATGGACCCTGAAAACAATTGGGTGTCTTGGGTTACGAAGCCAATCTTTTTACGCAATTGATCGAAATCAATCGAATCACCCGCTTCACCATTGTAGAATACTTGACCTTTTTTCGGTCGGTACAAGCCCACCAACAATTTCACCAAGGTTGATTTTCCCGCCCCCGATGGCCCTACAAAAGCAATGGTTTCTCCACCTTTAACTTGGAAAGAAATGTCCGACAAGGCTTCTTGCGTCGCAGATTGATGTTGGAAAGAGACATGATCAAAAGTCAAATCCTGAATGTGCGTAATTGACTTGGGATTCTCCGGCTTCTTTTCGCTTGGGATCGACAAGATGGTTTCATAATTCTGGAGCGAAACCTCCGCTTCCCGGAAGGTATTCACCACATTTCCAATCTCTTGCAAGGGATTAAATAGGAAGAACGAATAGATGTTCAAAGAATAAAACTGCCCGATGGTGATTTGGCCTTTGTAAATCAAATAAATCAAAACGACCACCATCAACATGCGCAATAAGTTCACACAGGTACCTTGAACAAAGGCCATAGAACGCACATAACGCACTTTTTTCAATTCCAATTTGAGAATTTTCTCTGTCGTGGCATTTAAGTGGGCAATTTCTTGTTCCGCCAAACCAAGTGATTTCACCAATTCGATGTTGCGCAAAGACTCCGTGGTAGAACCCGCTAAACCCGTAGATTCTTTGACGATTTCGATTTGAATGACTTTAATTTTCTTACTTAAAACAGAGGAAACCCAGGCAATCAAAGGTCCTGTGACTAAGAAAAGCGGCATTACCATCCAGTGTACCGAGAATGCATAAATGGAAATAAAAACCAATGCAATGACCGATTGGAATAGAATATTAATCCCCAAAGTGATTAATTTCTCTACATCAACTCTTACCTTTTGCAATTTACCCAAGGTCTCGCCAGAACGCTGATCCTCGAAAGTCTCATAAGGCAATTCCAAGGAATGTCGGATTCCATCCGAATATAAATTGGCCCCCACTTTTTGAGTAACCGTGTTAATCATGTAGTCTTGAAAGTTTTTCGCTACCCGACTCACGAAAGCAACTCCCACAGAAGCTAAGGCTAAAGGCCAAATGGCATCCACGAATTGAGACATCGTATGTGTTTCTGCGTGATAGACAGCCGCGACATCATCGATGATTTTCCGGAAGATGTAAGGATCCATCAAGGAGAAAATCTGGTTAGTTGCAGCAAGTCCCAAGGCAGCGAAAACGCGCCAGCGGTATTGAGTAAGGTATTTAAGTAGTAATTTCATGTTGTTGTTATAAAGACGCGAAAACTCACGTCAAAATTGTAGAGACGCGATACCTCGCGTCTATTTATGTATTTATGAAGAAGCGAAGTATCGCGTCTCAACATATTTGGTTATGCAAACCGCCCCAAAGCCATTTCCGCCACCGTCTTGCCTATTGACAAAGATGAAGTCGCTGCGGGACTAGGCGCATTTAAAATATTAATCACTTTCTCATCTTGTACGATCGAAAAATCGTCGAGTAAGCCTCCACTACGATCACACGCTTGAGCACGAACACCGGCACCCCCTTCGACTAAATCATCGATTTGAATTTCAGGAATTAATCCTTGCAGGGCTTTGGTAAAGGCTTCTTTAGAGAAACTGCGGTACATTTCACCGAGACCCGTTTCCCAATATTTAGCAGCAACTTTTTGAAATCCAGGCCAAGTTAAGGTATCCCAAAGTTCTTTCGCATTGATGCCTAATTTCGTATAGCCTTCTTTCTTAAATGCCAAAACGGCATTAGGTCCAGCCTCCACTCCCCCACGCATCATGCGGGTGAAATGAACGCCCAAGAACGGGAAGTTGGGGTCAGGAACAGGATAAATCAAGTTCTTAACCAAGTATTCTTTTTCCTTTTTGAGCTTAAAATATTCTCCTCGGAAAGGTACGATACGCACATCCAAAGGCTCTTTTTGTGTCCATTGGGCCACTTGATCCGAATATAGACCCGCGCAATTGATGATCAATTTCGCCTCATATACCGCTTTATTCGTTTCGACAATGGAATAGCTAAGCCCTTTGGTTATGTCAATCACTTTTTCACCCAAATGTACTTCACAACCTTTCGCTTGAATCCCTTGCGCTAGTTTCGCAGCAACAGCACGGTAATCGACGATACCGGTTTGTGGCACCCACATCCCTTCTACACCAATCACATGCGGCTCATGCTCACGCATTTCCTCCAAGCTCAACTTCTTCAAGCCATCCAACCCATTTTGTTGGCCCCGCTGGTATAAATTCTCCAATTGAACCCGTTGGTCCTGGGTACTTGCCACCACGATTTTACCCGTTAATTCGAAAGGAATCTCCTCTTTTTGGCAATAATCAATTAATTGGTGATAACCTTCGATGCAATTTTTGGCCTTCAACGAACCCGGTTTGTAATATAAACCCGAATGAATGACACCCGAGTTATTACCCGTTTGATGCATGGAGACCATCGCTTCTTTTTCGAAAAGCGCGATTTTCAATGCAGGATTTGCTTCCAATAATCTGTGAGCTGTCGCGAGGCCCACGATGCCTCCGCCGACGATGATTACATCTAATGCCATAAGGTGGATGAGTGAATTAACTAAGCCCCAAAGATACGAAATCATCCGTCGGAAATATCAATTAATTATCAAGTACTTGGCGAATTTTCGAACTCCCTTGGGGGATTTTTTTGTAGCTTTGCGCACTACCTTTGGCAAACCTTTAAGGATTGCCAAAGGTAAACGAGCGAAAAATAGAAAGACTTGAATCCACAGATTAAACAGCTATATCAAATTGCAGAAAAGCCCAGCAGATTAATATTGGGCTTAATGTCAGGCACGTCTTTGGATGGATTGGATATGGCCTTATGTCGGTTTACGGGTCAAGGCCTTGAAACCAAATGTGATTTAATCCATTTTGATTCCGTGCCTTTTTCATCCGAGTTCAAGGAGTCCATTCGGGCTGTTTTTGCAAAGGAAACCATTCATTTTCCTAGCCTGTGCACCTTGAACGCGAACATCGCGCGGACACATGCATCAATTATTTTGGAGACCTTAGCTCGTTGGGGCGTGAATCCAACCGACGTAGACGCATTAGCATCTCATGGGCAAACCGTCATGCATTGTCCCGATCGAACAGGCGCAAACCCTCATTCAACTTTACAAATAGGTGATGGGGATCATTTAGCCCATTTAACCGGAATCATTACGCTTTCGGATTTCCGTCAAAAACATGTGGCTGCGGGAGGCGAAGGTGCGCCATTGGCTATGTTTGGGGACTACTTTTTATTTACCAAAGCCGAGGAGGAGCGAATACTTTTAAATATCGGTGGAATTGGGAATTTCACCTATTTGCCCGCGAATCAAGATCCATCCGATATTTTAGTAACGGATACAGGCCCTGGAAATACCTTGATTGATGCATGGGTAAGAGCGAATTATGCTGAAAAATCATTTGATGAAGATGCCCAAATCGCGCGATCGGGTAAAGTCGATGCGGCATTTTTAAAAGCCTTGCTAGCCCTACCCTTTTTCGAAGAATCATTCCCCAAAAGTACGGGACCCGAATATTTCAACGTGGGTCGGATTGGCCAAATGGTTCCGGAAGGACTGAGTGCGGCCGACTGCATCGCAACACTCACCTATTTTTCCGCTGAAACAATTGCCTTGGCCATTCAACATTACACGGGATTGGAAGAAGGATACGTTTATGTGAGTGGTGGTGGCGCGCGAAATCCCTTGATGATGGAGCATTTGGCCCAACTCTTGCCCGGTTTTACGATTCAAGATTCAGCGGTTTTAGGTATTGAATCTGCGGCAAAAGAAGCGGTACTGTTCGCACTATTGGCCAATGAAACCTTGATGGATTCGAATCCGACATCTGATCGCCGACTGGGTGATTCGCCGTGGATGACGATGGGGAAGATTTGTTTACCAAATTGAGTGAAGAGTGAAGAGTGAATAGTGAAGAAATAAGAGAGACAACTACGGACTCCGGACTAATGACTAGCGACTAGTGACTAGCGACTGATATATGAAATACAAATTACAAGATTACATCCTTTTCGAAAACGACGATTTTATCGTCATCAACAAACCATCGGGCATCGCAACGCTGGATGAGCGGAAGGATGATTATGCGCCTAGCATTTTGCGCATGGCAAAAGTGTATTCGGAAGATGCACAGGTGGGTCATCGATTGGATAAGGAAACAACGGGAGCATTGGTGATTGCCAAAAATCCGGAAGCCTACCGACATATTTCCATGCAGTTCGAACACCGGGAAACAGCCAAACGCTACCACGCCGTGGTGGAAGGTATGCACGACTGGGATGGCATGTTGGTGAATTTACCCATCCTTCCCCTCAAAGACGGGAAGGTGATTATCGCACGATCGAACGGCAAGCATGCGGAAACCTGGTTTCGTTCCTTGAAAGTTTACAAGGGATATACCTTGGTCGAATGTATGCCCATCACGGGTCGTATGCACCAAATCCGCATTCACTTAACCTGTTTGCATGCACCCATCGTAGCCGACGAGATGTATGGCGGTAAGGATGTGTATTTGTCGGACTTGAAACGTAATTTCCATTTAAAAAAGGATACCGAAGAGCGCCCCTTGATGCGCCGGGTGGCCTTACATGCCCATAGCCTGAGCTTCAACTTGATGGATGGAAGTCCCATAACGGTCGAAGCACCCTATCCGAAAGATTTCAATGTCTTGGTAAGACAATTGGAGAAGTATTCGTAAATTTGCAACCTTGGCTCCGTAGTTCAATGGATAGAATGTAGGTTTCCGGTACCTAAGATGAAGGTTCGATTCCTTCCGGGGCTACAAATGTATCGGACAATAAAAAAGGACATTTCGAAAGAGATGTCCTTTTTGTGTAAGTTAAAAAATGAACTTGTCAAATAACAGAAACCTTAAGTTCAAAGCTATACACGAAAAACTTGATTGACTTATCAAAGAACCTCTGCGGAAACCAGTTTTAATAACATTAAAATCTTGTTAAGGCAAATAGTCAAATATAAAGCCTGATGTCTTTGAACCAATGATTAACAGATCATTTAAGTAACATGACTTTTTTTGTTTATAGAATTTAACGCCAATTTTAAAACAATTCTTGGCGAACTAATCAATAATTACAGTACTTGTTCTTTTTTCTTTTTAAATAGTTTGCTTGATAACACCCATAAATTCGTCGCTAATTTTTACATTGCCTAAAAGACCTATACCTATAACTCTTGACTCTCCGTTAAAATCTACATTGGTAAGTGAAAAAAGAAAATAATCTTTTCTAGTAACGGAGGACTCTACAGCTCCGCCAACTAAACCATCAACAAATAATCCCCCTAATGATGACATTAAATTATCTGAGGCTGTTCCATTGTCGGAAGGAAAATTGTTTTTTACAACTTTATTAATTTTGTTTATTACAGCTTGCTGGTGCTCTGATACCGAAGGATTAGAAGTATAAAATATTGCTATAATAACAATTATAAGGATATATCTCATTCTATATGTTTTACATTAATTAGTATTGTCCAGTTCCACCACATCTCTTACATTTCCCACGTTCATTAGTAAGTTTTGAAACTCACTTTTTTTTGAAAAAAACGAACATTTTTCAAGTACTTTAATCTATTTGCCTTAATCATTTTTTTTCATTGTAAAATAAATTTATACTAATTCTTTTCTCAAGAAAACATGATTACGGATTAAAAAGAACATTTAAAGGAAACCCCAATTAGCTACAATCTGTCTTACTATTTTTATTAAAATTTTACTTGCCCACTCCAGAGCCTTTACATGTTTGGCATTGTCCGGCATTACTTCCACGTCCGTTGTAGTTACAAGTTCTGCAAAATTCCCAACCTTGTCCTTTGCACCAGCCGCATGGGCTATTATAGTCGCTTCCAAATGTGCCACGTCCATGACATTTATCACATATTGTCATGCCAGGCCTTATTTCATTTATCCTTATATAACTTCCGCTTCGGTTATAATACCCGTCTTGTTGAGCTTTCCCACAAGTTCGACATCTACCAGTTCCAGAACATGATGTACATTTCTTTTGTTGACTTTGGGCTCTACTTGAATAATTTGAACTAGTTCTTGAATTGTTTGAATAGGAGGAACTTGAACTACCTCCACCTTTACCAATGAAAGCACCACCATATGAATTTTCTAATTTTTCTTTCGCTTTAGAAGCAAGTGCAATTATAGCCAAATACTTAATAAACTGCTGCTTTTCCTCAGCTATTCTTATTTTCTCTTGCCTAGCTTCCTCGGCTATTCGCATTCTTTCTTCTCTTGCCTCTTCCGCTAATCTTATTTTCTCTTGTCTTGCTTCTTCGGCTATTCTTATTTTTTCGTCTTCAATTTCCTTTTTGACAATTAATTGTCTACAAATTTCAATTTTATTTTTTAATTCAATATTCTGACTTATCTCCTGTGGATATTTATTATTCAAAAGTTGTCGATACCCTTCTAAAGCTTGATCTAAGCTATTATTTGAAACCAACTTATTATACACCTTCAAGTCAGCGTCAAACTTTTTAAGGGATAAGTTGACGCCATTTTCATATTCATAGGTATATAAATAACTACCATTTGAATCATAAAAATTATGTCCAACCAAGCTATTATTAAAAAAATACTCCTCATTAATAATCTTTAAATCATCTATGTTAAGTTTAGAAATTAATCCTCCTTTTAAATAATTTTCCTGAACGGCTGAAAGCACATTTTGACTAAATGTTAAAATTTGTTTAACTGGATTTTCAAAAGTTAAAATTGAATTGCCTTTGTATTTAAAAGTGGACGAGGGCGAATTTTTATATTTTTTACTTAAACTTGGATCGAAAAAATCTGAAGACAAATAGTCTGCATTAAAAATGACAACCCTTCCATTTTTATCAATACTTCTTGTTAAAATGTTTACTACAATATTTGAATTATTAAATAAGTTGGGAAAATCGTTTCTTATTTTATCCTCAAAGGCTAATTGCTCTTGATTTGTTCTAATTTTTAATAATTCGCTGAACAGTGGATTTGAAATTTGCCTTTGGAAGATCTCTGAAAATTTATTTAAATCAGATAAATCAATATTTTTTTTATTCAACAAATTATAATTCGAGTAATTTGATTTTACACTAATTAAATCTTTGTTGGCAATTTCAATTTCAATCGCCTTTAAAATTGTTGAGATTATGAGTGCTTTTTTATTCGAAAAATCAATATTGCTCAGGTACTTTTTATTGGGAATTAAATAGTCGTTAAAAAATATAATTTTCTTAGTGTTTGTAAAACTTTTTAAAGCATCTCGCTCCGCAGCTTCGACCAATAATCTATGAGCTTCAGAAATCTGAATTGCATTAGGGAAATAATTAATAAAACTCTCAAATGCTTCAACAGTATTTTTGAGCTTAACATTGGAAAATTCTATTCTACTTTTTGTGAATTCTGATTCAATCTTAGTTGCCTTGGATAAATATTTTGATGTTGGCCGCGATTTAATAAAGTTTGTGATATTTTGTTCTTTATTCGATTCAATTGCTAAATTAAACTCTAAGGAATCTCTCAAATTAATTACCAAATCTATTTTGTTAAAAGACGGATAATCCTTAGCAAAGCTATTTAATACTTCTGAATTCTTCGTATCCCTAATTTTATCAAATTTTCCAAGCATAAAAGATTGGGTATTCACTAATGTAATTTTGCTATTTTTAGACACACTACTAATTTTATAGAAATCACTTTTTAATAAATCTATTACGAGCGGTATTCCGAATGTAGCCGGCAGATACAAAATATCAATTAATAAGGGCACTGTTCGAATTGACTTTTTTAAATTTATTCTCTGAGTTTCATAATCATTACTTATTATATCAAAAGTTGTATACTTTCGACCCAAATTCGGTAATGTGTGGGTGAAATTTCCATTATTTACCTGGTAAGATTCATGCCTTAAATAAGGAAAGTTAATTTCAAAATTTTTAACATTTGATTCAATTGAAAAGGTATTATTAAAATCCCTATTTGAATAAAATAAAGAAGAACAAGAAGAAAATAATAATGTAATTGAAAGGAAGTATAATAATTTCTTCATTTATGTTAAAAATTTGATTGAATATTAGATTAATATTTAGCACTTGCCCAATTGGCATGTACATACCTCCATTCGAAAATTGAGCGTTTCTTTACCCAAGCCTCAAAAGATGCTTGTAAGATTGGGATAAACATAAAAACAAATGAAGATTATCGTGTTATATGAGTACATACCACGGTATAAAGAGTACTCATTCCAGAATATTATTCTAAAGCCTCCTTTTTCAACCCATACTTAATAAAGCGTTTATCATCTTCATCCGCTTTACGAAAAACGGCTTCTTCAATTTGATAATGATCCGCAAAATATTGATTCATCGCATTGATAAACTGTGCCCGGTATTGCCTTTGCGTATCAAATGCCTTCTTCTCGCAACCCAGTATGATCGATATCTCCTCAGTGCTAACTAAATAGTCTTCGCCGTGGACTTTAAATAGCTCAATAAAGGCAGTGCCCCCAATTGGAATATTGGCCAAACTTATATCGCCGACAATCGTATTTTTCTTTAAAAGAAAGCGAAAATTCAAGCCAAGGCTAATTAGAAGGCATAAACTAATTCCGATTAGCCAATGCTCTAAGCGCGTAAACATTGGGACTTCTTCGTAAAAACTTCCAATGAATTGAGAATCTCTTCTCAAAGTAGCCATGGACATGGAATCTATCTTGAAATTATTCCCAGTACTATTTTTATCATGTTGTTTGGAAATAATCTGATTACCGCGAAGAAACAATTCAGATTCGATTAAGAAAAATAGCTTTTTCGGGCCAATATATCTGTAAATCTTATTCGACTCAGCATCAACATAAAAACCGATTTGGGGATCATTCAGAAACATTAGATTGCCTATTTGAACGAAGTTGGCATTCGTCTGACCCAGTTTTTTTAATTCAAACAAATCAACATCGCCCTTCTTTTCCCACGTTAGACTTAATAAATCCAAGGCATAGTACCCAAGGTTACGAACTTGATAGTCACCTTGATGAAAGGCTTCCACAGCCAAAACGGTCCTCTGATTTGGCTGTATTCCTGCAGAAAAACTAATAACCCCACGCGGAATATCACCTTTGGTTTTTATTTCTTCCCATTCCTTATTCTTGAAATCGAAGAAACTCAAAATACTATTGCTTCTCCAAAAACCTTCTCCTCCCAAACTAAATAATGTATCATTTCTCACAAATTGTAATGCATGAAAATTATAGCCTCGAAAGAAGGTTTTGTCAAGGCGTTCCAAAACATTTTTTGTTGAATCGAAATGATAGACTTGTCCAGTCCCTGGCAAGGAAATCAATTGCTTATTTTTTAAGTTGAAATGGCTGGCCTTACAATAAGGGGGTAAATCAGATAACAAAACACCATTAAAAGTCAATTTATTCTTTTTCAACCATACCCTACCTGGTTCTTTTACTTCCAAATAATTGGTCACCAAATTAATCCGCACTTGATGTTGATGTATCAAATCATACCATTCAAACTCAGAAAGAGCTTTTATAGGATTAGAGAAAAATAAAAGAAAAAGAAGTGCGGTAAAAAATCGAACCATTGTAATTATTTTATATTTAATTATTAATACTCAATTTAAAAATGCGATAAATTTAAAATTGAAGTCTAGACTTAATAATATAAAAAGAAATTATTTATCCTCCGTTTAAAATTTCATTTTTCTTGTAATAAACAAACAATAACATACGTTTCTAATTACAACACATGAACATAAAATAACTTTATTCAACATGAATAAAGTTACCCCACAATCAATAAAATTAGCGAATAGAGGGCTTCAACTTAATGTCAATCATATATTATACATATAAAACATAATTAATTCTGATTCTCGAAAAGCTGATGATGCAATTAATCAATTCATTAAGTTTAGCTCAATAGAGGAGGAATTGGATTAATTATTTTAATTGTGATTATACCTAATTTGTGTTTTATACTAACAAAACACAATAATTTCATTATGTGTTGATTTTAATTTGAATTTTTGAAGGTGTTTAAACATCTGTGAACAGGATGACTAAATTGTTTCTTTTAAATAATCCTAATACCTAAATCAAAAATAAAATGAAAAGTATAGCACTAATTGCAATTTTAATTTTTTTATCATTTAACTCATATTCGCAGAAAAATTACACTTTTTGTTACGGGTCGATTGCTGTAACTCTATTGGATGGTGGTAATGCAGAAATGGTTAGATATAATTCAACTGGAAACATTGTTAGTCAAGTAAATGGAACCTTTGATTTATATGGGAAAGGGGGGCCAACCGAAACATTAAAAATGAAATTTCAAGGCTCAGAATATAGATATGATTTAGTTCGGGACGGCTATGGTAATCCTGCTAAGATTTTCGATAATCAAATGAGAGAGTACAATCTTTGCAAAGCAACTGTTTCCTCTAAAAAAAATAATATGCAAGCTGATAATAATCTTAGTTTTTTTGTTGGTACTTATACAATTCCTGAGAAAAAATTAAAAATTGTAATTTCAAATACAAATGGAAGTTTGACAGCATTAATTTACAAAAATGGCAAATTGTTCAATTTTAATACATTATGTGGAAAGATTTCTAAATTTGTCCAAGCTGAAGTAGTTGATAATCCAGATAGAAAGACCATACATTTAACTCCAAGCAATTGTAAAGAACCTCAAAATCAATTTGGGGCATGGCCTAATTATATTTCAATTACAAAAAGTGATGCGGCTTATTATTTTAAAGATCAGAAATTCTTCCAATTAAGTATTGATTTCAACGGTGGGGAATTAGACGGTTATGATAAGGTACTTAAAGAAGTCAATCATAATTAAATGTTATCCTTAAAAACATCCTTTAATTTACACCAAGTTTTAGACACTAAAATTTGTGCAACATTTGTGTAGCAGAATACCAAAAAATTGCAATTTTACTACACAAAAAGACCGAAAAATAACCTTTAAATGAAATAAACAAGAGTTTTGTAAGAATGCAGGTTTCCGGCACCTAAGATGAGGCCGGGTTCGCGTCCGACTCGATTCCTTCCGGGGCTACAAATGTATCGGACAATAAAAAAGTAAAGCCCCCGCTATCCCTAGCAGAGGCTTTGTATAAATTGAAGGTATTAGGGTTAGGTAATCGCGTGTTATTATAGAACTAGGGTTATTTACCATACAAAGGAACGTTCTTCCCGCGACTCCTACAATGAGACCTAGGCCTCATTTTTATACCCAAAGTGACTTAAGGCAAACGTAAGTAAACTGTTATTTTCCGTCGACAAATTCAGCTTTTTACTGATGTGATACCGATGATTTTTGACCGTCTTTTCCGATATAAATAATAAGTCGGCGATCTCCTTACTCTTCTTATTTTGCGCGATTAATTCGAGAATTTTCAATTCGGCTTGCGTAAGTTCCGCGAGCTTTTGACGCTGTTTGCCGCCCTCAGCAATTTGATCAAATGCCATTTCTACAGACACCCGAATCTGATGATCGCTCCAAGGTTTCAATATGTAATTCACTGGGTGCGTTTTCCCCGCCATTTCGACGATTTGGCGATCGCTAAATGCCGTCAAGTAAATAACGGCTAAACCGGGTACACGGTTCTGCGCCTGAATGACAAAATCAATACCCGATGGCCCTTCTCCAATATTAATATCACAAATCAATAATTGAGGCTGAAAAGTGACAAGTGATTCTAATGCAGAATTAAACGCATGAAAAACCAAACACCGATATCCCAAATTCTCTAAAATCTCCTTGATATCTAACGCCACAATTATCTCATCCTCTAAGATCAATACCCGCTTTTCTTCCATAAATGCTACACGTTAAAAGTAATTAAATGCTTGATGCCTTGGCTTTGATGCAGGGTATAGGTCGCCCCCATCTGCTCACTCAATATCCGTATAAGCCGCATACCTAAATTAGCGTTCCGATTAATTTCATCGACCAAACCCGGACCATTGTCCTCAACAATGACACGAATTTGGAAACCTTCTTGTTCAATCTCAATCCGTAAAATGCCTTGTTCCGCTTCTACAAACGCATACTTAAATGCATTCGACACGATTTCATTGATAATCAAACCCAATGTCCCTATTCGTTCAAAGCGCAACTTGATGGAATCCTGAATATCGAAGTAAATCTGAACGGGGCTTACTTCCTCCTGTGCATACATCTGTTGCAGGTGTTCCACCAAGGTTCGAACATAGCTGTCCAACTGGACAAATTCCATTTCGTCGGATTGGAATAAATTATTGTGAACCAAGGCGATGGTTTGTATTCGGTTTTGAAGGGCCGTAATTAGATCTACGGATTCGATGTTTTTTGTACGGCGCTTCTGTAAGTTCAACAGACTGTAAATAACCTGTAAATTATTCTTCACACGGTGATGCAATTCTTTTAAAAGGACCGCATTGCGTTCATGTTCCAGTTCCAATTGAATTCGATTCTGGAGTAATAAACCTTTTTGACGAAAATTGACATACAACAATATCGACCCAAAAATAA
>JAGOAA010000002.1:0-6545 GCA_017984215.1 Cytophagaceae bacterium | reverse complement strand
ACACGGTGATGCAATTCTTTTAAAAGGACCGCATTGCGTTCATGTTCCAGTTCCAATTGAATTCGATTCTGGAGTAATAAACCTTTTTGACGAAAATTGACATACAACAATATCGACCCAAAAATAATTGCACCGAGGATAAGGCTCAGTAATTTGATTTTAAATTCTTGTAATTTGGATGATTCCGAATAAACCTCTACTTGATGTTTACTCTTAAGTGATTCCTCGCGGTGTTTGGCTAATTCAAGTTGGCCTAAAAGCAAAATTGATTTATTCCGATTGATATGCGCGTTCACGGTATCTTGATAGGCTTGCAAAGCCCGATTGAAATAATAAGCTGAATCATATTGCTGTTGCGCAGCATAGTAATCAGCATAGGCATCAAGCATCCTTAATTTAACAGGCGGCATAACCTTATTTGCCATCAATTTTCGGGCCTGATCCATGTAATATTTGGCAGATTCCCAACTTTCTCTTTGGAGGTAAGCGCGCGCTAATGAGATTTCTTTTGCTATTTGATTGTCGGGATTATCGAAACTTGACTGAATGTCGAATCGCAACATAGGAATGACGTGTGAGTAGTTACCCAATTCCATATCGCATTCAGCCATGAGGCCTTTGAACAAACCTTCCCAATAGCGCAATTCGCGCGGTAAATAGGTAGCTTTTGATGCTGCCCGCACCTCAGCCACTTCTCGATAACCTTGGGCATAAATATTCCGCGCCTTTTTGAAATTTTTCAAATCGGTATACAACCAACCTAAACGTTGCAAATAAAAAAGTCGGCGATAATCGCCATGTACAGGTACAGGTTGAAATTGTAAAAAATCGCGTAAGGCATCTTCAAAGAGACCACATTCCCGGTAGATTTCCCAGAAAGTCTTGATATAGCCTAATTTAATCCGTAGGCGTCGAATGGGAATCGCCTTTTCAATTTCGTTTTTACCACGGTATTCCTCCTCTAATTTAATGAGGATATGCCGCCAATAATAGACAGGAACTTGTTTTTCATGTTCAAAAAGAAACTCAAAAAAGGGAAGACCATGGGTAAATTTGGCCTGATTGTGATAGACCATCGCGAGCGGAATCGCGGCTTTAACCATTAAATCAAGGTTATTTTTTCTCCGTGCATCCGCCCAATGCGCCTCCAAAATGCGCTCCAAATCACCTACATTGGCATTGGAAAAGAATCCGCCATCTTCTTTGAAAACACGATTCCAGTTGGTCCACATAAACTGAGGATTCTGGAAACGCAAATCATGTTTAAATTTAACTGGGTTGTAAGAATCATCTGCCCAACCTTGAATAGAAAGGAGCAAAGAAATAAAAAGTAGGGCCTTAAAAAGGCTACTTGTATACATTAGATTTTGATTAGAACTAGGGCCTTTGCAGGGCTTTCTGCAAACAAGATAAGGGCTTCTAATTAAAAATCAAATGCCAAATAAAATTATAAGTTAAACAATGACACGGCCTCAGCGGCACTTAACGTACGGTTGTAAATGCGGAGCTCATCAATTGAGCCATTGAAAAATTCCTTTATATCGTTGGTAGAGGCATTAACGACACGAGCGCCTACCGATAAAACACTTGGATTAACGAACAAAGGACTTGCCCCATGTCCCCAAGAATTAATAAGTTGACCATTTAGGTAATAGCGTTCCACGCCTCCATCGTAGGTGATGACCAAATGCCTCCACGAATTCGTAAAAATAGAACGCGTAATGGTAAAGTCTAAATTCCAGTGATAATGAAGTAATCCTGCATTTGGCATCGTTTTCACATAATTACTTGCCGCAGAAGCACTGGATGGACCATATCCCATAATCGCCATTTCCCGATTCCAAACATTCGCTTTAAACCATACCGAAATAGAATAAGGGGCATTGTTGGAAGGCAAATTCTTTGGCAATAACATCGTTAAATAGGAATTCGAACCATTGAACGTATAGGCGGTGTTTGCAATACCAAAGCGCCCAGTCGTTTGAGTAGCTGTTCCTGTGAGATGATTTGAGGAATTTGAATAATCACGAGAATTGCCATTCAGAGGCAAATAGGTAACCAGTCCATTTGATAAAGACGAATTTTCTGCGTTCGTTAAAAATTCCTTTTGATTTCCGTAGGTATAGATACCATTAATTTTCGCAAAGGAGCGGACATAATATTTTTGGCCTGGAATCAAATCAGATAAAGTGACTGTTTGGTTATTCGAGCCAACCAACATGTACGAATCTGCAACCGTAGGACTTGCCGTAAGTCCGTAACACAATCCACGTTCTTGCACGGCATATTGCCCGGTTAAGTTCAAAATAGCAATACCTGAAACGGCTTTGGTTCCTTGAATACTACCTACATCATTCGTGACAACATCCACGAAATTGCCTTTGCCTACCGGAATAGCTGGATCCTTTTCACAAGCAATCAAAACAAAAAACAGCCAAACAAATAAGTACTTTTTCATGCATTAAAAATTTATACCAAAGGCTATCCAAGCATCTGAAAACGCTTTTGAATCCGCTGATTTGAAAAGACCTAAATAATTGATGCCCGTGGAAATATGCATTCGTTTAAACATCAAATTCAAGCCACCTTCCAACTCAACACCCGACTGGCTTGCGTATGAATTTTTCGCCCAAATAGCACCCGTTTTCGTACCCGTATAGTTAAATTCTTCCGCCGCCCAATACAAGGATCTAGCACCATAACCAATTCCGGCGCGTAGATATAGATATTCTTTGATACCGAGTAAAAAGGAAGGTATAATGGACAAGCGAGTTGTCTTAACTTCTTTCGTAAACTTATAAATGGAATTGGCTTTTGTGTAGTTGGAGATTTGTGTATTCGAAGCCTCATAACTCGTCGATGGCGCCCCTCCAAAGCCGTACAAAACACTGACACTGTATCCGTAGCCCCCTCGAATAACGCCCACATTCCCTGCTAGCGTTAAATTAGATTGTTCCCCACCAAATGCAATCGGGCTTATTCCCACGGATGCGAAAGTAAAGGATTGTTCAAAGGGCTGAATGATTTGGATACTTTTCTTGGGCGCAGGTTCGGGTGCGACAACAGCTAAAACTTTTGTTGTATCTGGCTGCTTGAATTCGCCTTTAGCCTGCAAAACGGTTGGCGTAATTTCGAAAACATATTCCGAAGGAGGTAAATTCAAGCCTTTGGCATCAATTTGAAAATAATAATTAAACCCCGGCATGATACCTTTTAAGTTTAATCCGTGGATGGAAGATGCGTCCACTTGTTTTCGAGCACCATTGGGATGCTCCTGTACATAAACGTTCAGATCCACCCCCGTTTTTTGCTTACTATCTAAATCAAAGACTACCTCAAAACGTTTAATTTCAGGGACATAACCGACCTGCACATTGGAGATTTCCTGTGCTGAAGAACTGAAAACGCAAGCTAAACTTAGTGATGCGCTGAGGAAGAAAACGTATAGATGCTTAAGCATGTTTTCGTTACTTAAGGCTTAGGAACAACAACACGTTCCGTACGAATACGGGATCCCAAGACATTTGCCTTAACATTACCCTCTGTACGCCAAAAACCTCTTTGATTTGTAATTACATATTTAGGATTGGAAAATACATCAATATCTGGATTTTGATGAACCAATTGATAATTCATCTCGTGCATGGCATTTGATACGGCGATATTAGGATACATTTGATTGTTAATTGCTCCAGCAATGGGTAAGGCTAAAACTGATGCAATGGCCCAATGTAAATTAGGTTTATCTGGATCTTCATACGAAAAGCTCTGATTGCCATATCGCTCGGTTACTTTTTTGTAACCAAATACAGGCTCTAAGGTCATACCCATCCATACTGTTGTACTTAACAAGGTAAGAAGCGGCAAAGCAGCAGGAGTTCTAAACATCGACACCCCATTAAAACGGAAGATAAATCCCGACTTATTCGCTGATGCTTTATTTTTCATGTATGGCACTCCCCAAAAAGAATTCCCAACAACTTCAACCTCTTTTAAGCGCTTTATGTCATACTCTGAAGAGTTTCTATTTAAAGAAACATCTGAATAACCGCCGCTACCTGAAATTACTTGATCAGAACAACTTGAAAAAAATAAAGAAAAAATTAGCAATGTGGCAGAAAGAACCCATTGCATTGACTTGTATCCGTTTAACATAACAGTCTATTTTTAGAAATAAGATTTTCCCAAAAATAGACTGCTAAAAACTCTTCTAAAAACAATAATTATTAAGCGGTCGGAAATTATTGCACCTCAAACACCAAGGCCGCCTTAGCCGGTATTTCCAATGTAGAACCTAGGGTTTGCTTCTTTCCTGTTAAGACATCCGTCAATTGAGCCCCAGCCTTAATCAATTCCGCATAATGATCCATCGATAAGCTTTTGGAATTCGAATTCTTGTTCATCACGACCATCACTTTCCCTTTTGCCGAATGACGAAAATAGACATATACTCCATTTTCAGGACCAAAATGTGTCAATTTCCCTTCATGAATCACGGCATTGTTCTTACGCCAATTCAATAACTTTTTAAAGAAGTCTTGCGTACTTTTTTCATCGGCCGTAAATCCGCGTTGGGTCACGGCATCTTTGGCATCTCCAGGCCAACCGCCATAAAAATCACCCCGGATTTCGCCATGCTCATTCGAGTTGGGATTCGCCATCAAGATTTCCGTACCATAAAAAATTTGAGGAATGCCACGTGTCGTCAACAAATAAGTCATTCCCATGCGGAATAAAGCTTGGTCATGTTTGACCTGTGAATAAAAACGCGACATATCATGATTATCACCAAAAACCACCAAATTATCCGGATTTGCATACACCAAATCATTCGAAATCACCGAATAAATCTTATTCAAGCCCTTGCCCCAGTCTTGGTCATTCTCATTCATCGCTTCCGAAACGGCATTTTGTAAGGGAAAATCCATCAAGGCCGGCAAGGATGATTTAAATCCATCCCGGTTGACTTTCCCTTTTTGCCAATAAGACGTAATGATCGGATTCGATGACCACTCCTCGCCTACCATGTTTAAGTTGGGATATTCAGCCAAGACCGCATCAGACCAACGCGCCTCAAAATGCTTCTCGGAATAGGGATACGTATCAATTCGAATACCACCCAAATGTGCATATTCAATCCACCAGATGGTATTTTGGATCAAATAGTTTGCCATAAATGGATTCTTTTGATTTAAATCTGGCATGGCAGGAACGAACCATCCTTCTGTCTGCATTTTAGCATCAAATTGAGATACATGTGGATCTTGAACCGTTTCCCGACGGTGCGTTGTCGAGACAAATTTTCCGTCAAAATTGATCCAATTCTTGAATGGAAAATCCTTCATCCACCAGTGGCCATCGCCGCAGTGATTCAAGACAACATCCATGATAAGCTTAATGCCTTTTTGGCCCGCCTTTTCTGCTAACTCTTTGTATTGTGCATTTGTACCAAAACGCGGGTCGATCAAATAATGATCCGTAATGGCATAGCCATGGTAACTCTCCTTCGCCTGGTCATTAACCATCACAGGCATGTTCCAAATAGCCGTAAATCCCATGTCCTGGATATAAGGCAAACGGTCAATGATACCTTTTAGGTCACCGCCATGCCGACCGTACATTTCGTTACGCGCAGGATTCGGTTCGCGGTAACCAGGTGCAGCATCATTGCTCGGGTCACCATTTGCAAAACGATCGGGCGTAATCAGGTAAATAACGTCTTTCGTAGAATAAGATGGACGATTCGCGGAATTAGGCGTCCGAGAATCAAGTTTGTAGTCGATGTGGTGGAGGGTTTTGTTGCCTTTTTTGATATCAATCGGATATGACCCCGCCAGCGCGTTTTTCGATATTTCACAATCAACGAACAAGTAGTTCGGGCTGTCGGCCGTATGCACTTTTACAATCTTTAAGCCTGGTTTAGTAGCAATCACCTCGGCACCTTTCAGATCCTTACCATGGATCAGGAGCTGTAATTTAGGGTTTTTCATGCCTACCCACCAGTTGAGCGGTTCGATACGTAAATCTTGTGCTTGAAGGGATTGAAGGGCTAGCGGACATATCGCTACGAATAGGAATAATATAAGTTTCTTCATGAATCTAAAGGGTTTTGTTCAGGTTGTCGGGGTCAGGACCCCAACAACCTGTGACTTAAAATTAGGTGAAAAGGCTCAAAAAAGCGCATAAAATGCCCTAAAAATGTGAAAATTATCATGTTTTAGGTAGTGAAACTGGCGAAAAAGTGGTTCTTTGCGTAACGCTGCCGGGGTCGTTGACCCCGGCAGCGTTTACCCTTACCCACCTTGCTTTTCCACGTAGATTTCGAGATATTTGTAACTCAAATAGCCCTAAAACAAGCATCTTATGTGTGGAATCGTCGCCTACATCGGCTCACAAGCCGCTTACCCCATCATTTTAAAAGGACTTAAGCGTTTGGAATACCGCGGCTACGACAGCGCAGGAATCGCCCTATACGGCAAAGAAATAACGAATTTCAAGAAAAAAGGACGTGTTGCCGAGTTGGAAGCATGGACGGATGACATCAC
>JAGOAA010000058.1 GCA_017984215.1 Cytophagaceae bacterium | reverse complement strand
TAAAAACAAAAAGACAAGCCTTTCGACTTGTCTTTTTTCTAGTAGCGGGGGCCAGACTCGAACTGACGTCCGTCGGCTGACGGATAAGAGCCCAACGAGTATTCACAAAAGCCCTTTAATAAAAGTTCTCCCTCGGCTCGATTTCAGTTCTTTTTCTCTTTTCATTGCATCTGATTTCATATCAAAAAACTCAACGTAAATAACTTTCCAAGGTCGATATCGAATGGTATAACCGCTTTTCGCTAGAGAGTTATGAGAATGAAATCGACTTATTAAATCAGATGTAAAGCCGACATATATTTTATTGAATGTTGCTGAGTATAAAACGTAGGTAACGAACATGATGATTCGGTTATTCGTTGTCTTAAAAACAAAAAGACAAGCCTTTCGACTTGTCTTTTTTCTAGTAGCGGGGGCCAGACTCGAACTGACGACCTTTGGGTTATGAGCCCAACGAGCTACCAACTGCTCCACCCCGCGATATATTGGAGTGCAAATATGCAGGGTTTTTTCGGGAAAAACAAGTATCTTTGTTAAATTATTCACAATATCCCATTCGGGGAATTTATTATTTGACATGGCCCAGCAGCATAAAGCAGGTTTTATAAGTATCATCGGCAAACCCAATGTGGGCAAGAGTACGCTGATGAACGCTTTGGTTGGTGAGCGCCTTTCAATCGTAAGTTCAAAAGCGCAAACAACACGCCATCGTATTTTAGGTATGTTGAATGGAGAATACCAAGGAGATGAATATCAAATCATCTATTCGGATACCCCAGGTGTTTTAATGCCAAAATATGAATTGCATAAGTCCATGATGGCTTTTGTTAAGAATTCATTGGAAGATGCTGATGTGGTTTTATATGTGACAGACGTATTTGATACCTACGAAGATTTGGAGTTCCTAACAAATTGGAAGGATCATACGGCAACACCCATCGTTGTATTGTTGAATAAAATTGATTTGGTGTCGGAAGAAAAGCTCCAAACCTGCATGGAATATTGGCAAGGTATTTTCCCTGGAAAGCCTATTTTGCCTATATCTGCACAAGAGCATGTGCATTTGGATCAAATCTTTAAGCACATTGTGGAGAATTTGCCAGTTCATCCTCCTTTTTTCGATAAAGATGAGTTAACAGATAAAACCGAACGGTTCTTTGCTGCAGAGATTATTCGAGAGAAGATATTTTTGAATTATAAAAAGGAGATTCCTTATTCTTGTGAAGTTGTGGTGACATCCTTTAAAGATGAGCCCGCTATTTTGCGAATTGCCTCCGAAATTTATGTAGAACGGGTTTCTCAACGGGCTATTATTATTGGGCATAAAGGAGAGAGTATAAAGAAAGTTGGTATTCAGGCACGTGCCGATTTGGAAGCTTTCTTTGGTAAAAAAGTTTTTTTAGAGCAGTTTGTGAAGGTAGAGCCAGATTGGCGTGCAAAAGCAGATAAATTGCGATCATTCGGGTATTCACCCGATTAATTTATAGGACAGATGTCAAATATTGTAGCCATTGTAGGCCGCCCAAACGTGGGTAAATCAACGTTGTTCAACCGTTTAATTGAACAGAAAAAAGCCATCATGGATAACATGTCTGGCGTTACGCGTGACAGACATTACGGTTATGGTCAGTGGACCGGCAAATTTTTCTCTGTTATTGATACAGGGGGATATGTACATGGTTCCGAAGATATTTTTGAAGGAGCGATTCGTGAACAAGTGGAATTAGCGATTGAAGAATCGGCTGTTCTACTATTTGTCGTGGATTGTACGACTGGATTAACCGATTTAGATAAGGACTTTGCCAATGTTTTACGTCGCTCTAAAAAGCCCGTAATCCTAGTGGCGAATAAAGCCGATACCAACGAAAAAGCAATGGCAGCTGCCGAGTTTTATGAGTTGGGATTAGGTGAACCCTATCCAATTGCTGCGGAAAGTGGTAGTGGGACTGGGGATATGCTGGATGTGATGATTTCCCATTTCAAAGATGAAGGAATCGAAAATCCAGAGGCAGGGGTACCACGTGTTGCAATCCTTGGCCGACCGAATGTAGGTAAATCATCTTTTTTGAATGCTTTGTTGGGCCGCGATCGTTCCATCGTGACTGATATGGCGGGAACCACACGTGACGCCATTCAAAACCGCTACACCTTATATGGTAAAGATTTTATCATTACCGATACGGCTGGTATCCGTAGAAAGGCACGCATAGACGATAACATTGAATATTATTCTGTTTTACGTTCTATCAAAGCTTTAGAAGAATGTGACATTGCCATTATTTTAATTGATGCGACTACGATTGATCCATTAACAGGACTTGAGGCTCAAGATATGAATATCGTGAGTATGGCTGATAAGGCAAAGAAAGGGATTGTATTGATGGTAAACAAGTGGGATTTAGTAGCGAAGGATACGAATACTGCAATTCAGTTGGAGAAAGCGATCAAAGACCGCATGGCACCGTTGAATTATATGCCTGTAATCTTTACTTCGGTGATGGAGAAAAAGCGTATTTTCCAGGTTTTAGAAATGATGCTTGAAGTTTATGAGAATCGTTCTCAAAAGATTTCTACGTCGAAGTTGAACGATGTGATGTTGGAGGTAATCCAAAATTATCCGCCACCTGCTTGGAAAGGTAAATACATCAAGATTAAATACTGTACACAGGTTTCTACGCCTTATCCTACGTTTATTTTCTTCTGCAATCTACCTCAGTATATTAAAGAGAGCTACGAACGTTATATGGAGAATCAAATGCGTAAGAATTTCAAATTAGAAGGGACGCCTATTTCTTTATTCTTTAGAAAGAAATAGTTCAGTGATGGACGAAAGGCTGATGTAACCTAATTGGCCTTTCGCCCCTATACCCCAAATGGTATCACCTACTTGTATGATGTTGTGATACATGCTGTTTCCTAAACTTCTCCATCGTTTTGTTTGTGGATGGTAGGCAGCACTTTGGCTAGGGCCCGATATAATCCAATAGGGTTTCGCCCAAATCACTTTTTCCATGTAAAATTTGGGTGTGTCTTGCAATATTTCCCAATGTTTCCCTCCATCGATTGTGGTAATAATTGGAATCGAAAGCTCGTTTAACCTTCGGTAATCTCCTCCAACTGCCCAAAATTCATTTTTGTTTTTCGAGCCGATTGAAAAATAGCCTTTTGCTTCGCCTGATGCAATACCTGGATTGTTCGTTTTCCAAGTGTTTTCAGAGATGTTGTAAGTGTAAATTTTGACTGAATCTGCACCGCCCCCGACAATAATTAGTTGGTCTTTTGCTTGTAACATACTTGATCCACTCGCTGCGAAAAACGCTTCGTTTGTTTGTAATTCAGGCGTGGCAGATGCGTCTAGCTCTTTGAAGCGATTTTCCTCAAATGAAAAAAGCGTGAGCCTTTGTTTAATCGGATCAGATAATAGCCATGCTCGTTTATTTGTCTTATCCCACTGTAAGCAATCGAAAAAATAGCCAGGTTCATTTTTTTTGAAAATTTCATTCCATTTTTTCCCAGCATCCATCGTTCGGAAGATGACTGCTTTTCCCTCATCGGATAGTCCTGCACTCATCAGCATGATTTCTCTATCATTTATGATGGCAAGGTCCCTGAAATCCAGTTTTTCTGCATTGGGAATTTGTTGGAATGTCCACGTTTTTCCAGCATCCTTAGAGTGTCCTACTGTCCCTTGGGTTCCACTGGTCCATATTTGCCGCCCATGCGATTTTAATGCCCGGAATGACTCAGTACTTGGTGTTTCCACCTTTGTCCACTGGGATAGGCAAGGAATGCTTATGAGCAATAGTATGTACCGAAAATAGTTCATCATAAAAAAAGCCGATCGTTTCGGATCGGCTTGATTTAAAAGTGTTTGTTCTTATTTATTTACAATGACCTTACCAACGAACGATTTGCCGCCATCAGCCTTGATTTGTAAAATATAGATTCCATTTGCTAATCCACTCACTTCTAAGATTGAAGTTCCGTCTGTGTTAGCAATTTTACCTGCGTATACTGGACGACCAACCATATCATAAAGTGTGATTTCACCGTTTGTCCAATCTTCTAAGATTTGAATTTGAACCTTAGCTGTTAAATCAGAGCTTGATGCTGCTGTAATCGGGTTTGGATAAACCGCTACACCTGAATAATCTGGATCAACTGTGTACGTGTATTTAACTGGATCTGTAATACAAGTTAATGGAGTACCGTCGATTGTGTATAAATATTTACGAGCAACTGTATAATCGCCTGCCGTTTTAACTTTAGAGATGTACGTTTTCGGAGTCAATAATGCTGAGCCGAATTTCCAAACATACTCACCAGCCCCTGTTGCGTTAACCGTGGCAGCAGATGGGAAGTTTGTTGCTTTTAATGTATAAACGCCTTCTTTGACAATCTTCGTATCAGATGCTAACGCTGGATTAGGTTGAGCTACTACTTTGATAATGTTCGAATTCAATGAAATACAACCATTGATATCACGAGCAGTCGCTGTGTACGTTCCGCTTGTTTTAACATCCGCTAATACCTT
>JAGOAA010000057.1 GCA_017984215.1 Cytophagaceae bacterium | reverse complement strand
AAGTCGATGGAGGACCAATCCTTTCAGGTGCATGTCGACAAACCGCTTGAGCTTATTTGGATAGGTAAGGGGATAGGTAAAATTGAAAAAGGAAAACAGGTCAAAACTGAATTTTTCATCAAAGCCAAAATTGGCGCATGGCCACAGGGAGAAAAAATCCCGATTCATATTCAAAATAATCAAGGACAAGAAGAAATATTAAAAACTAGCTTTATTCAACCAGATGAGTAATATTCAACAAAAAAAAGGGTTTCATTGGGGTCACGGAATTATCGTAACCTTTGTCCTATTTGGTGCTTTCATGGCCTATTTTTACATCAATATGTCTCATGAAAAAATCGAATTAGTAGGGGAGAACTATTATGCGGATGGCCAGGCTTATCAAGCGAAAATTAACATACAAAATCAATCGATACCTTCAACTCAACAGATCCAAGTTAAATCCATCGCAAATGATCAATATCTATTGATTCAATTACCCACAGGATGCGATTCAGCCAGTGTACAATTTTTCCGTCCCTCAGACGAATCACGAGACAAAACAATCCATTGGAAAATTCAAGATGGTCTAAACTGGACTTCCTCAACGGATTTTTTAATTGAAGGTCCTTGGAAAAGAACCATCCGATGGTCGATTGCCGGCAAAAGTTATTTACAAGAAGATCGAATCGTCATTTCTAAAAAGTAATGAACTCCTGGTATTATGCTTTTTTTATCGGATTAGCGGGCAGCTGGCATTGCGCCATCATGTGTGGCCCCATCATGCAACAAATCGAGCAAAGAAGTAAGCAATCAGGTCGTATGTTCATCTATACGTTGGGAAGGTTAAGTATGTACGGAATATTAGGTTTTTTTGTGGCTAAAATGGGCTCCATTTGGCTTTTTCCTACCTGGTGGCATATCTATTACCTCTTTGCCGGTATCGTATTGCTTTTGTTATTAAGTAAGAAATTAAGCGACAACCTATTTAAATTTCTACATCGTTCTGTTGGGCAATTCCTTATTCAAGTTGGCAAAAAACTAGGCGCTTTTGGGTACTTTTTCTTAGGAATGAGTAATGGATTATTGCCTTGTGGACTTGTATTAGGCGGATTAAGTATTGCTCTACTTCAATCCAATGCTTGGTTGGGAGCACTCAGTATGATCGCATTCGGAATTGCGACATTACCTGCATTGAAATTAAGCCTTTGGGGAATCAATAAGATAACTCGATTTAGCTCGGTTTTTCAATATTTGGGTTGGGGAATTGCTTGTTTACTGTTGTTCCGTGGCGCCTGGGGAATTGCGATGACACAATCGTCTTATTTACAGCATTCGCCCTTAAGTCCGATTATTTGCCATCCTTTTTCTTAGAATTTCAGATTAGCTAATGCTTCGGGCTTTAAAATAGTCATTTCAGCCCCTTTGACCTCAATCAAACCTTCTTTCTTAAAATCACTTAAGGTCCGAATGACGGATTCAGTCGCAGTACCTACCCGTGAAGCTAAATCTTCTCGCGATAAACGCATTGAAACAGGACCGGATTCCTCGGGTCCATATGTTTTCACCAATTCAACCAACGCTTGCGCAACACGCTTCCGTAGGGATTGATAGGCCATGGAGAACAGAATGGATTCATTTTTCAACAAATATCCCGTTAATGCCTTCCGGAAATGAATTTCGATGTGAATATTCTCACTCAATTTTTGTTTGAAGTCACGTACGGGAATACTCAAAATTTGCACCTCTTCCAAAGCCTCCGCAGATTCCCGATAAAACTGATTTTCAAGAATATCAACGAAGCCAAAAAACTCACCCGGTTTAACAAAAGAGGTGATGAAATATTTGCCTTCTCGATTCGTATGATAGGTTTTTAGCTTTCCTTTCACTAGATAATATAATCGATTAGGGGAATCTCCCTCCGCATAAACAATGGACTTTTTCGCTAAATTCTGCTGTTTTTTATCCGCCTCCGAGTGTTCAAAATCTAAGAACGTAAGCGCCTCCTCGACTAAAGCCAAATCCGTTTGATTCGTTAGCGAATCAGGTAAAATGGCTGGTCTTTGTTTTTTCAAACGTGATTCAATTGCTTTCAGCAGTTCAACTTCCTGAAAAGGCTTGGTTAGATAATCATCAGCGCCCATTTCCATTCCTTTTCGCATATCCGCACGATCCGTTTTAGCCGTCAAGAAAATGAATGGAATTCGAGCTAGTTCGGGTTGATTCGAGAATACTTGCAATACCCCAAAACCATCCAAATTGGGCATCATAATATCGCAGATGACCACATCTGGCAAAATACTTTTGGCCAAACGCACACCCTCGATTCCATCGGAGGCTGTTTCAACTTGGTAGCCCGACAATTCCAATAGTTCAGCCGTATTCTCCCGAATATCGACATTATCTTCAATGATGAGTATTTTAGTTGGCATAGCTTAATTGGGGTAATGTGATTGTCAATGTAGTTCCTAATCCTAATTCGCTTCTGAGCTTCAATTCTCCACCTAAAAGGCGCATGTAGCGGTCCATCAGGTGAAGCCCTAAACCTGTTCCCGGAATGACACTTGCATTGCCTCCGCGGAAAAACCGTTCAAATAGATGCTTTTGATCTGCAACGCTGATCCCGATACCTTGATCGATAATTTCAATAAAAAGTTCTTCATCATGCATCCCAGCCTTCAAAAACACCTCTTTTTGCGAGAATTTTAATGCATTGGATAAGCCGTTCAACAATACTTTACGCAACATCGAAGTATCAGAAACAAAATCCGACAAACTTCCATCGATGACGGTTAATATTTTTTGGCCTGGCCTACGCATCCCATCCAGCTCAGTCACCAAATCCGCTAAAAATTCAGTTACATCAAAGGTATCAGGACGAACTTCTACCTTACCAGCTTCTAATTTACCTACCGATAAAAACTCTTCCAGAATTTCAGTTAAATGCGCAACAGATGATTTAATCCGTTGAATATGTTGGCTCCTTTTAGGCTGATCCGCCGATTCGCTGTATTTTTCAATCAACGAAGCGGAAGATAGGATTGATGTTAACGGTGTTCTAAATTCATGTGAAGCCATGGAAACAAATCGTGTCTTCAAATCGCCTAGTTCAATTTCCTTTTGAAGGGATTGTTCAAGTTCTTTGGTTTGCAATTCCAATTGCTCCAAAGTGTGTTGTAAGGCATGTGTACGCGCCTCTACTTCGGCTTCCAACGATTCATTCAATTGGTTAATCTCCTGATTACGCAAAATTAATTCCATCTCCACTTTGCGTTTAAGCGTCACATCACTGACAAAGGCGATGTAATACATCTGATCCTCCGACTTAAAATGACTCAACGAAATTTCAATGGGAAAAAGTGATTCGTCTTTGCGTTTGGCCTTTAAGTCTAGTCCTAAACCCATCGGCCGGGAAACTGGACTGTGATTAATTTTACCTAAATGACCTTCGTGTTTTCCCTTGAGGTGATTTGGAATTAAAATCGAAATGTTTTGACCCAATAATTCAACTTCCGTATAACCAAATAAACGGTGTGCGTATTCATTTGACAGGATGATATCAAACGAAGCATTCGTCACAATGATACCAATGGCAGCTTCGTGAAAAATAGCTTCAAAATGAACGGGAAGAGGAAATAAGGATTTTAGCATCTGAATAAATAGCGATCTAATTTACACAATTCCATGGAGTTTGACTAAGGATGATGCACGTGAATCGCGGCTTTTTTTACGTCATTTTTGTAAAAGAGCACATTTTTAAAATTCCCTTGCTTGTACATCTCCGCCTGATCAAAAAAATGAGGAGAACTTACATCGCCACTTTGACCACCTGCTAATAAACTATAAGCCTTAATCTTAGGGCCAAATTCAACTGCTGCAACAAAACTATTGCCATTGATACCATACCACTTGTTAGAACCCTTGTAAGGTTTACTTGTGTAGGAGGGAAGTTGGCCCCAAGCGGAAGAAGTAAAGGCCACAGGAATGCTTGGTTTTGCATCATCAAATTCCATCCGATTGGAAATTCGTTGGAATCGATTAACGGCTCCCCAAGTAATTTTCCATGTGCCAAATTGCGCTTCCATGTTGGTTTTCACTTGCGCCAAAGCCGTTAATAATTGCTCTGAAGATGCATTTGAAGCAAATTGGGTAAAATTAATCACAGGATCTGTTTCGCCCCCGAATGCTCTGATTTTAGGTATCGTTGGCAATAACTGATTCGCCCATCGAATCGCCACATGCTGGGCAATGGAATTTTCTTGTGCATTTCGATCCCAAGCCCCTAAGCTATCGACCAATTCGTTCAATTCTGGCAGCGGGTTTTTCGCATAAGCTTTACGTAAGCTCGGAATCAACACATCAAAAGCCGCTAGGTGGCGGTCGTATCCCAATCGCATCAAATCACGTAAGTCCATGGACTTTACGTCGTTAAATAAACGCACCGCATTCTTGTCACGAAAGTTCTCTCCATCAGGTGCCATGTAGGCTGGATAATTCGCACGTATGGGACTTGCAGAACCGGAAACAGTAAAGGGTGTCGAATTGCAATTTTGAATCCACGCCGTTTTAGGATTAATGACATGAACAATTTGCTCAACGG
>JAGOAA010000015.1 GCA_017984215.1 Cytophagaceae bacterium | reverse complement strand
CCTACCCTCCAGCCGAAACCTTCTCGTAAACCCTTCCGTTAATGTGCTAGAAGCTTTTTCCTAGCGATTGGGAGTGCAAAGATGTAGGATTAATTTATAAATACCAACACCTACGCAAAAATAATTTCTTATTTACCCCTAATTCATTGAGAATCAGCAGAGATAAAAAACAAAAAAACCTTGCAAATATTGAATCTGCAAGGCCTTAAATGCACTTATTTAACGAATCTACCCCAAAAACGGATATCTATAATCCGTTGGAGAAACGAATACCTCTTTCACTGTACGAGGCGAAACCCAACGCAATAAATTCAAATATGAGCCCGCCTTATCGTTTGTTCCCGAAGCACGCGCACCACCAAATGGCTGCTGGCCCACAACAGCTCCTGTACACTTATCATTTAAATATAGATTACCTGCTGCGTTGACTAACGCTGCCTTCGCCTCCTCTAACGCGTACGAATCTTGCGCAAAGATCGCTCCTGTTAAGGCATAGGCTGAAGTTTCATCAACTAATTTCAGAGCCTGATTCCATTCGGCATCTGGATAAACATAAACCGTCAACACCGGTCCAAAAATTTCCTCCACCATCGTTCTCGATTTTGGATTCTTTGTTAATAAAACAGTCGGCTCCACAAAATAACCCTTCGAATCATCGCAATGACCACCTGCTACAACTGACACATCCGCATCTTGTTTAGCATCCGCAATAAAGCCCGAAATCTTCGCAAAGGCTTTCGCATCAATCACAGCATTCACAAAATTTCCAAAATCCTCCGTTCCTCCCATGCGGATCGCTGCCAAATCTTCTTTCAAATAAGCCTCCACTTGGGGCCATAAAGAAGCAGGGACATACGCACGCGACGCAGCCGAACATTTCTGCCCTTGGTATTCAAAGGCACCACGGATAATAGCTACAGCTAAAGCCTTGGGGTCCGCAGATGGATGCGCAACTACAAAGTCCTTCCCTCCTGTTTCTCCGACGATGCGTGGATATGATTTATAATTCGAAATATTATTACCAATGTTTTTCCAAATCGTTTGGAACACGGCTGTGGATCCTGTAAAGTGTACCCCTGCAAAATCACGGTGATTAAAGACGACATCGCCCGCCTCAGGACCATCCGCAAATACTAAATTGATTACACCCGCAGGTAATCCTGCTTCCGTCAAAATATCCATCAATAATCCTGCCGAATACACTTGGCTCGGCGATGGCTTCCATACAACTGTATTTCCCATCAAGGCTGGAGCCGCAGGTAAATTACCTGCAATCGCTGTAAAATTAAATGGTGTTAGTGCATAAACAAAACCTTCCAATGCGCGATACTCCACGCGATTCCACACCCCCGGCGAAGATATCGGCTGGTCCGCATAAATCTGCGAAGCATAATGTACATTAAAACGCAAAAAATCTACCCACTCACATGCAGCGTCAATTTCTGCTTGAAAAGCGTTTTTCGATTGCCCCAACATTGTTCGAGCGTTTAAATCCATGCGGTATTTGGTTGCCGACAATTCTGCTGCTTTCAAAAAGATTGCTGCGCGGCGCTCCCAAGGTGTCGCCGACCAGGCTGCATGGGCTGCTAAGGCGGCATCAATCGCTTGGCCAACTTCCTTTTTCCCTCCTTCATAATAATGACCCAAAACATGTTGGTGATCGTGCGGACAAGTCATGGCTACCTTTTGAGCACCTTGAACGGATTTCCCGCCGATATACATGGGAATATCTATTTGTTTGGCACGAAGTTCGGCTAATTTATTTTGCAATTGCTCCCGCTCTTTCGATCCGGATGCATATGCTAAAATAGGCTCATTAATAGGTGTAGGTACTTGAAAGAAACCTGTTGACATGGCTTTGTATTTTTGTTGATGTGTAATTCCCTCGCAAATTACGGCTTTTAACATAAAATTCAAGGCTCAAAGTTTAAGTAGGGCCTTAGTCGCTCCCAAACGGAGGGTTCAAGCAATTTGATTTGAATCAATGCCCCATAATCAGCAATAACGCCATGTTGTTTTCGAAAATTCAAAACGACTTTGGCCTGTGCATAGGGTAAATAAGGATGACGAAATTCATTCCAAATCGCCCGATTCACAAACAAGGGCCGATAAACACCTTTACCGAGTTGGAATTTCCGCAAATGCTGCTTTACCCAAATTGTATCTATTCCATATACCTCTTTCAATTGTTCGGCGGATGCAAAACCACCCAAACGATCGCGAAAAGTCAATATGCGTTTGGCAAAGCCTGGACCAATTCCCGGCAAAGCCACCCAGGCCGCGGAATCCGCCTCATTGATATTGATCTTCCATTCTTGGGATTTTTTGACGTAATGCGGATAGGTAAAAGTTCGCTTATATATAGGATGACTTTTATACACAAAATTCAGTTTTCTATTAGCCGCCTTTTGAGCCATATAAATTTCCTCAAACTGCTTGGGATTAATCAAGTCGACTTCCGACTGCAATTCAACATATTGATATATCGCATGTATCCCCATCCCAAGCACAACCAAGCCCATCAAGAAATAAATGCCTAGTATTTCTTGTCGGGTCATCCCTAGTGTAAAGCGGAGGTAAAATTTTAGTCGGGGGAGCATGGGGGAACAGTTATCAGTGGGCAGTAATCAGTCGTCAGTCCGGAGTCCGGAGGAAAATAGTCCGAAGTCCGAAGGTAAATTCAGGCAATAAACGTGTCCTATATAAATTCATTGTATCAGTAAAATGATAAACAAGTAATGAGTTAAGAGTGAAGAACTAAGAGTGAAGAGTGAATATCTTCCTTCGGACTAATTTCCTCCGGACTTCGGACTGACGACTAGCGACTGACAACTAGTGACTTCCTCCGGACTTCGGACTGACGACTAGCGACTATTGACTAGCGACTAAATAAAAAATCCCCTCCCCTGTTTGGCAATTAAAAAACTTTTACTAATTTTGCAGGCTATTTTAGGATTAACGCCTCCGGGCGAATCCGCAGTTTGTTTTTCTGAAACACAATTCTCTTATCGTAGGGGAGGCGCAAAGGGAAATCCAAACTTATCTCTACGAGGCATTCAGCTTTTAATTTTCGTCGGAAACGGCGAGAAATTGCGCCCACGGGCCATTTTTCATTTTAATTTAAAACGTATAAAGCCTTGAGTAACATCACTGCCACAGGAAGACACAGCTTTGCGAAAACGCAGTCTGTGATCAATTATCCAGATTTTCTGGATATCCAAGTCCAATCCTTCCAGGATTTTTTCCAGCTAGAGACAGCTGCTGAAAACCGTACTGACGAAGGTTTATTTAAAGTGTTTGCTGAAAATTTTCCTATCGCGGATTCGCGTGAAAATTTCGTTTTGTCGTTTGTCGACTACTCAGTAGATCCACCGAAATATTCGGTAGATGAGTGTATCGACCGCGGTTTGACGTATTCAGTACCTTTAAAAGCGAAATTGCGTTTGATCTGTAACGATACAGACAACGAGGATTTCCAAACCATCGAACAAGAGGTTTTCTTAGGAAACATCCCTTACATGACCGAGCGTGGATCATTCGTGATCAACGGTGCGGAGCGTGTAATCGTTTCTCAGCTACACCGTTCACCAGGTGTGTTCTTCGCACAATCGAAGCACACAAACGGAACGAAATTGTATTCGGCGCGTATCATTCCATTCAAGGGTTCTTGGATTGAATTTGCTACGGACGTTAACAATGTGATGTATGCGTACATCGACCGTAAGAAAAAGTTCCCTGTAACCGTATTGCTTCGTGCCATTGGTTACGGAAATGATAAGGATATCTTGGATTTATTTGGCTTAGCTGAAGAAATCAAGGTTGATAAAAAAGCTGTGAAAGGCATCGTTGGTCGTCGTTTGGCGGCACGTGTTTTGAAAACATGGCAAGAAGACTTCGTAGATGAAGATACAGGTGAGGTAGTTTCTATCGACCGTAACGAAATCTTGATCGAACGTGATACAGTTATCACAGAGAACGAAGTTGAGACGATCTTAGAATCAGGTTCTGCAACGGTTATCTTGCACAAAGATGACGTGAACGTTTCTGACTACAACATCATTTACAATACTTTGCAAAAAGATACTTCAAACTCTGAGAAAGAGGCCGTAGAAGTTATCTACAAGCAATTACGTAATACGGATGCTCCCGATGAGCAAACGGCACGTGACATCATCCAAAACTTGTTCTTCTCAGACAAGCGTTACGATTTGGGTGAAGTAGGTCGTTACCGTATCAATAAAAAATTAGGCCACGATATCCCAATGGATGTCAAAGTCTTGACCAAAGAAGATATCATCTCAATCGTGAAGTATTTGATCGGTTTGATCAACTCACGTGCAGTAGTCGATGATATTGACCACTTATCTAACCGTCGTGTTCGTACCGTAGGTGAGCAATTATATGCTCAATTCGGTGTAGGTCTTGCACGTATGGCGCGTACGATCAAAGAACGTATGAATGTTCGTGACAACGAAGATTTCAAACCAGTTGACTTGATCAATGCTCGTACATTATCGTCGGTGATTAACTCGTTCTTTGGAACAAACCAACTATCTCAATTCATGGATCAAACGAATCCATTGGCTGAGATTACGCACAAGCGTCGTATGTCGGCACTAGGGCCAGGTGGTCTTTCACGTGAAAGAGCAGGTTTCGAGGTTCGTGACGTTCACTATACGCACTACGGTCGTCTTTGTACGATTGAAACCCCCGAGGGACCAAACATTGGTTTGATTTCTTCTCTATGTGTTCACGCGAAAGTAAACTCAATGGGCTTCATCGAAACACCATATCGTTTAATCGATGGTGGTAAAGTAGATACAACAAGCCGCGTAGAATATTTAACTGCAGAAGAGGAAGATGGTAAAAACATCGTTCAAGCGAATGCTCCTATCGACATGAAATCAGGTAAATTCTTATCTGACCGCGTGAAGGCTCGTTTTGAAGGTGATTTCCCATTGGTAAATCCAGCAGATGCACAATACATGGACGTTGCTCCTAACCAAATCGTTTCGGTTGCCGCTTCATTGATTCCTTTCTTGGAGCATGATGATGCCAACCGTGCCTTGATGGGATCCAACATGCAACGCCAAGCGGTACCGCTTTTACGTCCTGAAGCTCCTATCGTAGGAACAGGTCTTGAGCACCGTGTGGCGATTGACTCTCGTACGTTAGTTGTAGCTGAAGGTGATGGTGTGATTGAATACGTTGACGCATTGAAAATTGTTGTTAACTACGATCAAACTGAATCAGAAGCGCTTATTAGCTTTGACGGATCATTGAAAACATACGAATTGATCAAATTCCGCAGAACGAACCAAGATACAACGATCAACTTAAAGCCGATCGTGTTCAAAGGTGAGAAAGTGAAGAAAGGTCAAGCGCTTTGCCAAGGTTATGCAACAGAGGCAGGTGAATTAGCATTAGGTCGTAACATGAAAGTGGCGTTCATGCCATGGCAAGGTTACAACTTTGAGGATGCGATCGTAATCTCAGAAAAAGTTGTTCGTGACGATATCTTTACTTCGATCCACATTGAAGAATTCGAATTAGAAGTTCGTGATACAAAACGTGGTGAAGAGGAATTGACATCTGAAATTCCAAACGTATCTGAAGAAACAGTTCGTAACCTAGACGAGAACGGTGTTGTTCGCGTAGGTGCTGAAGTGAAAGAAGGAGATATCTTGATTGGTAAGATCACACCAAAAGGTGAGTCGGATCCAACACCAGAAGAAAAATTATTACGTGCCATCTTTGGTGACAAAGCAGGTGATGTGAAAGATGCTTCAAAGAAAGCGCCACCATCATTAAAAGGTGTGGTAATCGATACTAAGTTGTTCGCACGTCCTAAGAAGGATAAAGAAGAGCGTGAGAAATCGAAAGCTGAATTGAAGAAGTTAATGAAGGAATACAGCAAAGACCTTTTGGAGATTCGTCGCCAAATGATCGAAAAAACTGTTGCCATCTTAGCGGGTAAAACTTGCGCAGGTATTAAGCACAAATTCGGTACGGTTATCGTAGAGAAGGGTGTTAAATTCTCAGCGAAGAACATCGAAGAATTATTATTCCCAGATAAAAACTTGTATCGTGATGAGTCTACTTACGCAGTTCAAGAAGAAGCAAACTTGCTTTCTGACTTGATCGTGGAAGAAGCTACTTCTGATGCAGTATTGAACAAATTGTTCATGAACCTTATTAAGAACTTCAACGTAAAACGTAATGAAATCGCTGGTCGATTCAAGCGTGAGCGTTTCGTTCTTGAAGTAGGTGATGAATTACCTGCTGGAATCGTGAAGTTGGCGAAAGTCTACATCGCGAAGAAACGTAAGTTGAAAGTAGGTGATAAGATGGCGGGTCGTCACGGTAATAAGGGTGTTGTAGCTCGTATCGTACGTGAAGAAGATATGCCATTCTTAGAAGATGGAACACCGGTAGATATCGTATTGAATCCACTAGGGGTACCATCTCGTATGAACTTAGGTCAAATTTACGAGACTGTATTAGGTTGGGCTGGACAAAAATTAGGTAAGCGTTATGCTACGCCAATTTTCGACGGTGGAACTGAGGCAGAAGTTGCGGCAGAATTAACGGCAGCTGGTTTACCAGATTGGGGTCGTACTTACCTATACAATGGTTTAACGGGAGATAAATTTGATCAACCGGTCACTGTGGGTATCATTTACATGTTGAAACTTGGTCACTTGGTAGATGATAAAATGCACGCACGTTCAATTGGACCATACTCATTGATTACACAACAACCATTGGGTGGTAAAGCTCAATTCGGTGGTCAGCGTTTCGGTGAGATGGAGGTTTGGGCACTTGAGGCCTTCGGAGCAGCGAATATCTTGCAAGAGATCTTAACTGTGAAGTCGGATGACGTGATCGGCCGTGCCAAAGCGTACGAGGCAATTGTGAAAGGCGAGAATATGCCTAAGCCAAACATTCCAGAATCATTCAACGTATTGATTCACGAATTGAGAGGTTTAGCTCTTGAAATCACACTTGAGTAATCATTTATCGGGCCGCTAACCCCGGCCCTTAAAAAGAAATCATTTTCCAATTAAATACATCGAAAATGTCATTTAAAAAGACGAGAAAACTGAACAGCGATTTCCAAAAAGTGACCATCTCATTGGCATCACCGGAGTCGATTCTTGAAAGTTCAAACGGTGAGGTAACTCAACCGGAGACAATTAACTACCGTACTTACAAACCCGAAATGGGTGGTTTGTTCTGTGAGCGTATTTTTGGTCCAACAAAGGACTGGGAGTGTCATTGCGGGAAATATAAGCGTATTCGTTACAAAGGCATCATCTGCGACCGTTGCGGTGTAGAGGTGACTGAGAAAAAAGTACGTCGTGAGCGTATGGGCCACATCGAATTAGTGGTTCCAGTTGCACACATCTGGTACTTCCGTAGCTTACCGAACAAAATCGGTTACATGCTCGGATTATCAACGAAGAAATTAGATCAAATTATCTACTACGAGCGGTACTGTGTCGTTCAAGCAGGTATGTACGCGGAAGAAGGAAAAATCGGTAGCCAATACCTTGATTTCTTAACGGAAGACGAGTACTTAGATATCTTAGATAAATTACCACGCGAAAACCAACACCTTCCTGATGAGGATCCACAGAAATTCATCGCGAAAATGGGTGCTGACGCGTTAAATATGTTGTTGACACGTATCGACTTAGACAGCTTATCAGCTGATTTACGTCACTCGGCGGACACAGAATCTTCACAACAACGTAAGGCTGAAGCCTTGAAGCGTTTGAAAGTGGTAGAAGCGTTCCGTGAGTCGATCGGTCGTATCGACAACCGTCCTGAGTGGATGATCATCAAAATGGTACCTGTAATTCCACCAGAATTGCGTCCATTGGTGCCATTGGATGGAGGTCGTTTTGCAACATCTGACTTGAACGATTTATATCGTCGTGTGATTATCCGTAACAACCGTTTGAAGCGTTTGATCGAAATCAAAGCGCCAGAGGTAATCTTACGTAACGAAAAACGTATGTTGCAAGAGGCTGTTGACAGCTTATTTGACAACTCACGTAAAGTAAATGCGGTTCGTTCAGAAGGTAACCGTGCCTTGAAATCTCTTTCAGATATGTTGAAAGGTAAGCAAGGTCGTTTCCGTCAAAACTTATTAGGTAAGCGTGTCGATTATTCAGGTCGTTCGGTTATCGTCGTAGGTCCAGAATTGAAAATGCACGAATGTGGTCTTCCAAAAGATATGGCGGCTGAATTATTCAAGCCGTTTGTTATCCGTAAGTTGATCGAACGTGGAATTGTAAAAACAGTTAAGTCTGCGAAGAAAATTGTTGATCGTAAAGATCCAGTGGTTTGGGATATTTTGGAAAATGTGATGAAAGGACACCCAGTTCTTTTAAACCGTGCTCCTACCCTTCACCGTTTGGGTATCCAAGCTTTCCAACCGAAATTAATCGAAGGAAAAGCGATCCAATTGCACCCATTAACGTGTACGGCATTTAATGCCGATTTCGATGGTGACCAGATGGCGGTTCACGTTCCACTAGGACATGAAGCGATTTTGGAAGCCTCGTTATTAATGCTTGCATCACATAACATCTTGAACCCAGCGAATGGTGCGCCGATTACGGTACCATCTCAGGACATGGTGTTAGGTTTATATTATGTAACAAAAGGACGTAAGTCGACTCCAGATCACAAAGTAGCAGGTGAAGGATCTCGTTTCTACGGATTTGAGGAGGTTGTTATCGCCTTGAACGAGAAGAAATTATCTAAGCACGCGAACATCGTGGTGAAAGCTACGGTCCGTAAGGAAGATGGTACATTGGTTCAAGAAATGGTGGAAACTGTTGCGGGACGTGTATTGTTCAACTTATGTGTTCCAGAGGCAGTAGGTTACATCAATGAGTTATTGACGAAGAAGAAGTTGCAACAAATCATCTCACATGTTCATAAGATCTGTGGTATGGCTCGTACAGCACAATTCTTGGATGATATCAAAGAATTAGGTTTCCAACAAGCCTTCCACGGTGGTTTATCGATGGGTATTGGTGATGTTCAAATTCCTGCTGAAAAAGCTTCATTAGTGAAGAAAGCACAGGAAGATGTTCAAGCAGTTTGGGACAACTACTTAATGGGTTTAATCACAGATAACGAGCGTTACAACGCAGTTATTGACATCTGGACAAAAGTTAACTCGAAAATTACCGAGACTTTGATGAAGCAGATGGAAGAGGATAACCAAGGATTTAACGCCATCTACATGATGATGCACTCGGGAGCCCGTGGTTCTCGTGAGCAAATTCGTCAACTAGGTGGTATGCGTGGTTTGATGGCGAAACCTCAGAAGAACTTACAAGGTTCAGTAGGTGAAATCATCGAAAACCCAATCCTTTCTAACTTTAAAGAAGGTCTTGACGTATTAGAGTACTTTATCTCAACACACGGTGCGCGTAAAGGTTTGGCAGATACTGCCTTGAAAACAGCCGATGCGGGTTACTTGACTCGTCGTTTACATGACGTAGCGCAAGACGTTATCGTGAATGAAGAAGATTGTGGTACTTTACGTGGTATCGAAGTATTCCCATTGAAAGACAATGAGGAAATCATCGAACCATTATCAGAGCGTATCTTAGGTCGTGTATCTGTACATGATGTAATTGATCCAGTTTCTGGCGAAATGATCGTGGCTTCAGGTGATGAAATCACGGAGATTGCAGCACAGAAAATCGACGAAACAGCGATTGATTCGGTAGAAATTCGTTCCGTATTAACTTGCGAAACACGTAGTGGTGTTTGTGCGAAGTGTTACGGACGTAACCTTTCTACAGCTCGTATGGTGAACATCGGTGAGGCAGTAGGTGTAATTGCATCGCAATCAATCGGTGAGCCAGGAACGCAGTTGACTTTACGTACATTCCACGTTGGGGGTACAGCACAAAACGTTTCCTTGGATGCGAGTGTGAAAGCGAAATTTGATGGTGTCATCAATTTTGAAGAAGTTCGTTCGGTAAGCTCAACGGATTCAGAAGGTAACCCAACTGAAATCGTGATGGGTCGTTCGGGTGAGGTTCAAATTGTTAACCCAGCAAACAAGCAGGTGTTGATTTCGAACAACGTACCTTACGGTTCATTCTTACGTGTGAAAGAAGGACAAACGATCAAAAAAGGCGAAGAAATTTGCGTTTGGGATCCATACAATGCCGTTATCTTATCTGAAGCAGAAGGTAAAGTAGAATTCGAGGCAATCGAAGAAAACAATACTTACAAAGAGGAAGCGGATGAGCAAACAGGTATGCGTGAGAAGGTAATTATCGAATCGAAAGATAAGACGAAAAACCCATCCGTATTAGTTGTTGCGAAAGGCAAAGAAAACTTAGTTTACAACGTACCAGTAGGTGCACGTTTAGCTATCGACGAAGGAGATAAAATCAAAGCGGGTCAAATCATCGCGAAGATTCCACGTGCGGCAGGTAAAACGCGTGACATTACGGGAGGTCTACCACGTGTAACGGAATTATTCGAGGCACGTAACCCATCTAACCCAGCGGTTGTTTCTGAAATCGATGGTGTTATTTCATATGGTGTGATCAAACGTGGTAACCGTGAGATTATCGTTACTCCGAAAGAAGGAACGGAACGTCGTTACTTGGTGCCATTGACTCGTTTCATCTTGGTACAAAACAATGACTTCGTACGTGCAGGTATGCCATTATCTGACGGCGCGATTACGCCATCAGATATCTTGAAAATCAAAGGACCTACAGCGGTTCAGGAATACTTAGTAAATGAGATTCAAGATGTATACCGTTTACAAGGTGTAAAAATCAATGATAAACACATTGAATGTATCGTTCGTCAAATGATGCAAAAAGTGGAGATCCTTGAACCAGGTGATACGCAATTCTTGCAAGGTCAAAACGTAGATCGTTTTGTCTTCCGCTTAGAAAATGATACCATCTTGGATAAGAAGGTCATCACAGATGCAGGTGAATCAGATAAGTACAAAGCAGGTATGATTCTTTCAGCACGTGCTTTACGTGATGAGAATTCATCATTGAAGCGTCGTGACTTGAAATTGATGAAAGTCCGTGATGCGCAAGCAGCGGTATCTTCATCTAACTTACAAGGTATCACACAAGCTTCATTAGGTACTGATTCATTCATCTCAGCAGCATCGTTCCAGGAAACAACGAAAGTTCTTTCTGAAGCATCGATTCGTGCGAAACAAGATACCTTAGACGGCTTGAAAGAGAACGTTATCGTAGGTCACTTGATTCCAGCGGGTACAGGTGTTCGTCGCTATTTAAACATTTTAGTAAACTCATCTGATGAGTTGAAAACATTGGAAAAAGCGACTGCAACGGAGGTTGAAGAAGTGAAAGAAACAGCAGCAAGCAACTAATTTCTGCTTGTAGCTTACGATTACAGAACCTCGGACGGCAACGTTCGGGGTTCTTTTTTTATCAGCATCTTGATAAATGCTTTTTTCGAATAAGGTTTCCTCCTAATGTGTGCCAAATTCAGGCATGGTTAAGATCAAACAACAGGATATCAAAGACTGCGGCATTGCTTGTCTCGCATCCGTGGGACAACATTATGGTTTACACATCCCACAAGCTAAAATTCGCCATTGGGCACAAACCGACTTACAGGGAACAAATCTCATGGGGATGTTACATGCGGCTTCCTGCATGGGATTGGAGGCGAAAGCGCTGCGCGGAACACGGCAAAACTTAACGCATATTCCACTGCCTGGTATTGTACATGGCGTTTTAGAGAACAATTTGAGCCATTTCATGGTGCTGGACCGCTTCAATGAGCAGCGGGTCTATGTGATGGACCCTAGCGATGGCTTAGCACGAAAAATGTCCTGGGAGGAGTTCGGTCGCTTTTGGACGGGGATCATTATCTTGCTGAAACCCGGCGAAAATTTCAATGCTTATCAGGAACAGTCCTCCAGCTATGCGCGCATCTGGGAGCTTATCCGACCACATAAATTCCGATTCATTTCCACTTGGCTTCTAGCACTTGTCTATACCGTATTGGGGCTAACGATGAGTTTATTCATCCAGCAGCTATCTGATGTGATTATCCCGCTAAAACAGTATGCTTTATTGCAAAGCTATTCGTTGGCGATGCTTGGTATTTTGGTCTTGCAATTCGCTTTACAGGCATATAAAACGAAGACCATGCTGGCCGTAGGCCAACAACTCGATTATGGAATTATGCGTGGTTATTTCAGCCATATTTTCACCTTACCGCAACGTTTTTTTGATACGTTCAGAGTGGGGGAAATTATGTCCCGTGTCAGTGACGCCGTTAAGATCAGGCAATTTATCAACGAAGTGATGATCGAACTTTTTCTTAATTCCAGCATTGTTCTTTCTGCCTATGCCCTCTTGTTCTGGTGGGATAAACGACTTGCGTGGTTGATGCTCCCGCTCATCCCCCTGCATGCGGCCGTTTATGGAATTACCAACCGCTGGAACCGTAAGCAAGAGCGACAAATGATGGAAAATACCGCCAATTTAGAAAATTATTTAGTCGAATCGATTAGTCGGGCCAAGACTATCAAAATGTATGGAATACATGAATTCCTTCAGGCGCAAACACAGGCATTACTAAGTACGTTCCTCGGAGAAGCCTATGCATCCAAACGAGTCAATTATATCTCGGAATGGGCGGTCCAAGGCATGCGCGCGCTTTTTATTTTATTATTGCTTTGGCAAGGGGGTCAATTGGTCATGCAAGATCGCCTGAGCATGGGAGAACTTTTTGCCTTATTTGCGTTGTATAATTATTTCTCTGGCCCCTTAGCCCAGTTAACACAAGTCAACAAATCTTGGCAGGCGGCGAAAATAGCCAGCGAACGTCTGTATGATATTTTGGATACCAACGTGGAGGATATGGGAAATCGGGTCCCGCTAAATCTTGGGACTTCCTTGGCATTTCAGCAAGTGAATTTTCAATATGGTTTTCGAAAACATATTCTACAAAATGTAAGTTTGGAGTGTCGCATGGGAGAATTTACCGGCATCGTTGGTGAAAGTGGTTCTGGCAAAAGCACCCTTTTCCACTTAATGCAGAAACTATATCCCATTTCTTCCGGCCGAATCACGTGGAATGGAGAATCAATTGACCGCTTGTCGACGGAGGTGCTCCGACAAAAAATTGCCTGTGTCCCACAAGAAATCGAATTGTTCAATGGAAGCATTGCAGCCAACATCGCCTTAGGGGATTTACATCCAAATCAGGAGCGAATGAAGGAAATCGTAGATGCCTTAGGATTAGGCGATCTTATTAAACAACTAGACCATGGATTCGAAACGATTGTTGGCGACCATGGAATCGCCTTATCCGGTGGCCAAAAACAACGTTTAGGGGTTGCTAGGGCTTTATATCGCCAACCGGAGGTCATCCTACTCGATGAGGCAACTGCGGCGTTGGACACAGCAGCTGAAATGCAAGTATTACGAACCATAAGGGAACGGGTGGGCACCGTTGTATTGATCAGCCATCGCATGCAGAATTTTCAAGACGCTCATCACATCTATGTCATGCAAGCAGGAACCTGCGTCGAATCAGGTTCACACATCGAATTAATGCGGGAAGGGACAGCCTATTTTGCGCTACTGGCAAAACAAAATAGCCAATTGGTTTAATCTCTCCTTGCACTTTTGTAAATTCAAAACTTATAACAATTGATTATGGAAAATCCCACAGAAGAGAACCAACTGAATATCGAATTACCTGAAGAATTGGCGGAAGGCGCTTATGTAAATTTAGCCTTGATTGCCCACTCACCATCTGAATTTGTCATGGATTTTATCCGCATTTTACCGGGCATTCCGAAAGGAAAAGTCAAGTCTCGTGTTGTCATGACGCCAGATCATGCTTACCGACTATTACAAGCTTTGCAAGAGAATGTACAACGCTATGAAGATAGTTTTGGACCTATTAATAAGGACGGAGGAGATGGTGGCTTTCAATTTCCGATGAGCTATAATGGCCCAATAGGAGAAGCGTAATCGTTTTAAATTTTTTATTATTCCCAAAGCCCGAAAAACTTCGGGCTTTTTGGGTAAAAATGGGGCTTATTCGCCTTTTAAGAGGAAAGAACAACAATAGCAGCAGGCATGGCCATATTAAATAGACAAAATTTAACAGCAGGATTTAGCTCCAAGATTTCAGTTCAAACCCCGAATCCAGCGGTTTTCGATTACCCTGAAAAAGTATTGCAATTTGGGACGGGCGTTTTGTTACGTGGATTATGTGATTTCTTTATTGACAAAGCCAATCGCGCGGGCCAATTTAAAGGACGGGTTGTGGTGGTTAAATCCACCGACCGACCAGGTGCTGATGCATTTACTGAACAAGATGGATTATTTACCCATTGCATCAAAGGAATCGAAGATGGTGTTGCGATCGAAGAAACGGTCATTAATGCCAGTATCTCACGGACCATCACGGCTGCAACAGCTTGGAACGAAATTTTAGCTTGCGCTGCGAGTAGTGACATGCAGGTCATTATTTCCAACACAACGGAAGTTGGCATTCAATACCATGCAAATGACCCCATCGATGGAGGCTGCCCAAAATCATTCCCTGCGAAGCTTTTGGCATTTTTATATGCCCGTTGGCAACATTTCAACGGCACATCTGAATCGGGAATGGTCATCATCCCGACCGAATTAATCATTAACAATGGCGATGTGCTGAAAAAAATCGTCTTGAAATTAGCGGCAGATCATCAATTGCCAGCGGCATTTGTCGCTTGGTTACAAGACGCGAACCATTTCTGCAACTCCTTGGTAGATCGCATTGTACCCGGCACACCGGATGCAGCGACATCAGCCGCAATTTGTGCGGATTTGGGCTACGAAGACAAAAACTTAATCATTTCCGAAGTCTATCGCTTGTGGGCGATTCAAGGAGGAGCGAAAGTACGTGAAGTACTCAGTTTCGCGAAGGCGGATGCAGGTGTCGTTATCGCCGATGACATCGAAATTTACCGAGAATTAAAATTGCGCTTATTGAATGGCACGCATACCTTGATGTGCGGGATGTCATTTTTATTGGGTTTCCGTCTTGTAAAAGATGTGATGGCCAATGGTTATTTGAGCAAATTAGTGATGAACTTAATGCTCAGCGAATTAGCCTTAGCCATTCCGTATAAAATGGATCTCAAGGTGGCTGATCGATTTGGCCGTTCGGTACTCGATCGTTTCCGCAATCCTTTTATCAATCACAAGTTGATTGACATTACGGTCCAATACACGACCAAAATGCGTATGCGTAATATTCCATTACTCGTTCAATACTACCAAGAATTCGGAAAAGCACCGGAATTGTTTGCGATGGGCTTTGCGGCCTATTTGCAATTCATGCATGCGGTTAAAGAAGAAAATGGTAAGTATTATGGAGATGCCAACGGTGAGTTGTATCCTATCAACTGTGATTACGCAGCCCATTTTTACGAGGCGTGGAAAGATTTTGATTTGAAAAAAGTATTAGCAGATACGAGTCTTTGGGGTGCTGATTTAAGCGCATTACACGGATTTGAGGCTGCTGTACAGAAATACATATAATATCCTATGAAGGCTTTTTTAAACGAAGATTTTTTATTGCAAACGCCTACGGCGCAGACGCTATATCACGATTTTGCGGCCAAGATGCCCATCATCGATTACCATAATCACTTGGTTCCGCAGCAGATCGCAGAAGACAAGCAATTTGATAACATTACTCAAATCTGGTTGTACGGCGACCATTACAAATGGCGTGCAATGCGTGCACATGGGGTAGATGAAAAGTACATCACGGGCAATGCAAGTGATGAAGAGAAATTCATGAAATGGGCGGAAACCGTTCCATACACGATGCGAAATCCTTTGTACCATTGGACGCATTTGGAATTGCAGCGCTATTTCGGTGTGACTGAATTATTGAACAAAGACTCCGCAAAACGCATTTATGATCATTGTTCAGCCTTACTTCGCACGAAGGAGTATTCTGTGCGGAATTTGTTGTTGAAAATGAACGTGAAAGCGCTTTGTACGACGGATGATCCGATCGACAACTTGAGCTTTCACAAGCAAATCGCAGCTAGTGGATTTGAGATTAAGGTCTTACCTACTTTCCGTCCCGACAAAGCGATGGGCGTGGATGATGAACTCATTTTTGTTGAATATGTCAACGCGTTATCAGCAGCTGCAGGCCAATCCATTCGCAGTTTGGCGGATTACAAAGCGGCGATTAAAGCAAGACATGATTTCTTCCATGAATCTGGTTGCCGTTTAAGCGATCATGGTTTAGAACATATCTATGCCGAAGAATTTACGGAAGAAGAAATCGAATTGATTTTTGAGCGTTTAATCACAGGAAAGTTAATCAGCAAGAAAGAAAAATGGCAGTTTAAGTCGGCGATGTTAGTATACTTCGCACACTTAGATCATGCACGAGGCTGGACCCAACAATTCCATTTGGGTGCGATTCGCAATAACAATGCGCGCTTATTGGGCTCATTAGGACCTGATACGGGATTTGATTCGATAGGAGATTTTGAACAAGCGAAACCCCTTTCGGCATTTTTAAACCACTTGGATTCAACGAATCAATTGGCCAAAACGATTCTTTACAATTTGAATCCACGGGACAATGAATTGTTGGCGACCATGACCGGCAACTTCCAAGATGGCACCATCGTAGGCAAGATGCAATTCGGTTCTGGCTGGTGGTTTTTGGACCAAAAAGATGGCATGGAGAAGCAAATCAATGCGCTATCCAACATGGGAATGCTGAGCCACTTTGTGGGGATGTTGACGGACTCGCGCAGCTTCTTATCTTTCCCAAGACATGAATATTTCCGCAGAATCTTGTGTAATTTACTCGGCCAAGATGTGGAGAATGGAGAATTGCCAGCCGACATCGCTTGGTTAGGGAAACTCGTAGAGGATATTTCGTACAAAAATGCATCAGCGTTTTTTAACTTTGAATAAAGCATGAAAAAAGTAGTCACGTTTGGGGAAATCATGGGGCGTTTAAGTCCTCCGGGCTATTCCCGTATTGTGCAAACACAGTCATTTAACATCACCTATGGGGGTGGCGAGGCGAATGTTGCGGGCGGATTAGCCCATTTGGGGATTCCAGCAAAACATGTCACACGTTTTCCCAATAACGAATTAGGAAAAGCTGCAGCAGGATATTATGCACAAGTAGGCGTTGACACGAGCGACATCGCCTACGGCGAAGGCCGATTAGGCTTGTATTTTGTGGAATTTGGTGCAGCGATGCGCCCGAGCAAAGTGACTTATGATCGCGCGGATTCGGCATTTGCCAACTTAAGTCCATCTGAATTCAACTGGCAAGAGATTTTCAAGGATGCTTGTTGGTTCCACTGGACAGGTATCAGTCCGGCCATATCGGAATCGGCGGCACAAGCCTTGCGCGAAGCTATTTCGGTGGCAAACGCCTTAGGAATCACTGTTTCGGCGGATGTCAATTATCGTAAGAATCTTTGGCAATATGGAAAAACGGTTCAGGAGGTAATGCCGGAACTGATTGAAGGTTGTGACATCATCGTGTGTGGTAAAGGCGATGCGGAAGACATATTAGGCATTGTTCCCGATGGCAGCACGAAAAGCGGTTGGCATTCCATCTGCAAACAAATCAAGGCGCAATTCCCTCGTCTGAAAAAAATCATCAATACAAAAAGAGGCCAAATTTCGGCTTCTCAAAATACCCTTTCAGCCATGTCATTTGACGGGAAAGAAGTTTTGAAATCAGACACGGTTGAAATCTCCCAAATTGTGGATCGGATTGGTGGCGGTGACGCCTTCATGGCCGGGTATATTTATGGGAATTTGATCTATGGTGACGAGGCACAATCCTTGGCATTTGGTGTTGCGGCCTCCGCGTTAAAACATACCATTGAAGGCGATATTAATCGGGCGAATTTGGATGAAATTGAACTAGTAATGAAAGGCGACCTAAGTGGTCGTTTAAACCGATAATTATGGCAAGAAATAGCTCTTCCGTTGTATACCAACGCATCTCTGAAACTCCCATTATCCCCTTATTTTTCAATGCGGATTTGGGTGTAGCTCAATCCGTATTAAAAGCCTGTTACGATGGGGGTATTCGCGTGTTTGAATTCACGAATCGGGGTGCGGAAGCGCCGGCCATTTTTGCTAAATTAATTGACTTTTGTGAAAAGGAATGTCCGGATTTGGTACTCGGAATCGGTACGATTTACGATGCCAAACAAGCATCTGAATTCATTCAAATGGGAGCTGATTTCATGTTGCAACCCTTCACAACGCCAGAAGTAGGTGAGGTTTGTGCGAAACATGATATCCCCTGGATGCCAGGAACGATGACCTTGACGGAGATTCGTAATGCGGAGGTTTTAGGAGCGAAAATCGTTAAAATATTTCCAGGTAATGTGGTAGGACCGGGCTTTGTGAAAGCGATAAAAGGACCCATGCCGCATAGCAAAATCATGGTGACGGGTGGGGTTGAACCTACACATGAGAGTATGAAAACCTGGTTTGATGCGGGTGCTTCGGCGGTCGGAATGGGATCACAATTATTCCCGCCAGCGCTGATTGCAAAACAAGATTACCAAAGTATCTCGAATACGATTAGTGATTTAATAACTATTTATAAGGGTCTTAAATAACCCAAACAAATCCCTCTAAACCATGAATAAAATAGGAACGTATCGCTGGCGAATTTGCGCCTTGCTCTTTTTCGCGACGACGATCAACTACCTGGATCGCCAGGTAATCGGTTTATTAAAGCCCGTTTTGGAAGACCAATTTAACTGGTCGGAAACTGATTATTCCAACATCGTTATCACCTTCCAGGCGGCTTATGCCATTAGTTTATTGGGGTTCGGTGGAATCATCGATCGCATTGGGACCAAATTAGGTTATACCATTTCGATCATCGTTTGGAGTATTGCGGCGATGTTACATGCCATGGCAACAGGAACCTTGAGCTTCGCTTTCATGCGCGGCTTGTTGGGCTTGGGCGAAGCAGGTAATTTCCCTGCGGCGATTAAGACAACAGCAGAATGGTTTCCTAAAAATGAACGGGCATTAGCGACTGGAATTTTTAATTCGGGAGCCAACATTGGCGCTGTAGCAGCACCTATATTAGTACCTTGGATTTTGGGAGTTTACGGTTGGGAAATGGCTTTTATCGTCACAGGAGCAATCGGTTTTATTTGGTTGATTTTCTGGTGGTTCTATTACGAAGTACCATCGAAGCACAAAATGTTGTCGAAAGAAGAATTCGATTACATCCATGCGGACAAAGAAGAAAAAGATGAGAATCAAGATCCGGTGAAATGGGGTCGTTTATTTGGCTTTAAACAAACGTATGCGTTCGTTTTTGGAAAAATGTTTACCGATCCTATCTGGTGGTTTTTCCTATTCTGGTTGCCATCGTATTTCAACGAGCGTTTCCATTTGGATTTAAAGAAGCCGAGTATTGAGTTAATCATTGTTTACACGGCGACGACGATCGGTAGTATTGGCGGGGGGTGGTTGTCCGGCTGGTTGATCAACAAAGGATGGCCTTCGTTCAAGGCACGCAAATATTCGATGTTGGGCTTTGCCTTAGCTGTTGTACCTATTATGATGGCGCGTTATTGCGATAACATTTGGCAAGCGGTCGCGTTAATTTCCTTAGCGGCTGCGGCACACCAAGCCTGGAGTGCAAACATCTATTCGATTGCGACGGATATGTTCCCGAAGAAAGCAGTTAGTTCGGTGATTGGGATCGGAGGAATGGCTGGATCTGTAGGGGGTATTTTCTTCCCGATGATTGTTGGATTCTTGTTGGACAAATACAAATTAGCCGGAGATATCAACGACGGTTATAACATCATCTTCTTGCTCTGTGGAAGTGCGTATGTATTAGCATGGGCGATTATTTATACCCTTGCACCAAAATTAGAAACAGCGAAAATCGATTAGTTGATATAATTTTTTGATATCCCTTTCGTTAGCTTTGCCAAACCTTTAAGGATTGGCAAAGCTTAAGGGGGGGGCGAAAATTATTTAACCATATACTGGCCTAACTGTTGATTGTACCACAAGTTATCATCGAAATCTTGTTCTTCGATTATTTTTCCATCCTTCATTTTCACAAGCGTTACCCCAGATAAATTCATCTTATTCCCTGTCGCATTGTGTTTGCCTTGAAAATTCCAATGCTTTATTAATTTATCTCCATGACCCCATACGTCGATGAAGGTGAATTTTATGTCGGAGAATGTAGTCAAATAGTAATTAAACGCATTTTTAAATCCTTCGATTCCTGTTGCGCGGATTCCCTCTTTTTGATTCAGTAAGACAACATCCTTCGCGAAATTCGTGTCGTTGATGGCATCAATATCGCGGTGATTCAAGATTTTATCCCAGGTCTCCGTATACATTTTCACATTAGCCGCGACGTGATTTTCTGCGTCAAGTAGCTCGTTACATTCTTTTTTAGATTGGGCTTGGGCATTTAAGCCAACAAGTGTGAATAATAGAATCACTAATTTTTTCATAATACCTTCATTTGTTTGATTCCAAAGGTACTTGAATAGGGATAAGGACTACGGTATCAGGAGGTTCGACTTGTTCCCCATTGCACAAACAGGAACATAGGTGCAAATGAATTAACGATTCGATAATTTAGAGGTAACACACTAGGCTTGGCGCACATGTACTTTTGATAAACGAAAATACACGCCATGCGTCCAACCTACAAGACAATCGTCATCTCCGACTTACACCTAGGGAGTAAAGGAGCAAAAGCAAAAGAAGTTAACGAATTTCTGAAGTCCAATTCTTGCCATCAATTGATTCTCAATGGAGATATCATCGATGGATGGCAATTGAAAAAAGGAGGATCTTGGAAAAAGAAACATACCGGTTTTTTCCGCGCGGTGTTGAAAATGATGGACCGTTTCGATACGGAAGTAATTTACCTACGTGGGAATCATGATGATTTCTTGGAACAGATATTGCCTTTGAAAATTGGGAAGCAATTCTCCATCCGACAAGACTACATGCTAAACACGCATGGCAAAAAGTATTTTATCACACACGGCGATATTTTTGATAGCATTACCAGCCAAATGAAATGGTTGGCCTATCTAGGAGACATAGGATATACGTTTCTTCTGTGGCTAAACAAATGGTATAATCAATACCGTTCTTGGCAAGGCAAGCCTTATTATTCTTTATCGCAAGTCATCAAGCAAAAGGTGAAGGCAGCCGTGAATTTCATTTCGGATTTCGAGGAGAAGTTGGCTGAATTAGCCAAAGCGAAAGGAGCAGATGGCATCATCTGTGGGCACATTCACAAAGCGGAAATTAAGCAAATCGACGGGATAACCTACATGAACTCGGGGGACTGGGTGGAATCCTTAACGGCCTTGGTGGAGACACACGCGGGTGAATGGCAATTAATTGATTATCCAAGTTTTGATCTTACATCTGAATTAAAAACCATATGGGCAGATTCATCTTTACCATCCAAGGAGAAGGTCGCGGTCATTTAACGCAAGCGATTTCCTTAACTCAAATCGCACGCGAGGCTGGACACGAAGTGATTGGCTATGCGGTCGGTTCATTTGAAGGAAGAAAAATCCCAAGCTTTTTTGCTGATTTTATTGGCAATACGCCCATCATTCAGTATGAGAGCCCATCCATCAATTATGGGAAGGGTAAATCGGTCCAACTAGGTAAAACAGCGATGCAGGCATTTACAAAGTTCGGCACCTATTGGAAGAGTGCCACGCAACTGGGTGAATTCATCGAAGCATTGCAACCGGATGGAATCGTTAATTTTTATGAGTCCATTACGGGATTATATCATTTAAAATCGGGCTCTAAAGTGCCTTGCATGTCCATTGGACATCAATACCTGCTTTTAAATGAAAACTTTGAGTCCATCGCAGAAAAAGCGTTAGATCGTTTTTTATTAAACATCAACACTAAGATTACGGCTATTGGTTCGAAAAAACTTTTGGGTTTATCATTTCGCTATATCCCAAACGATACGAAAAGAAACATCATCACGGTCCCACCGTTGTTACGCCAGGAGGTGAAATCAATTCAGCCACAGGCAGGTGAAAACTGGTTGGCTTATTTAACCCACCATCGACTAGCCGATGAAATCATGGCGTGGTCGGAAAAACATCCTTCCGTTAAATTGGATTGTTTTTGGGATAACCCAAGCCACAAAAGCGTATACGCATATTCGGAATCCTTGACTTTTCATCCGATTGATGCCGAAAAGTATTTGGCGAAAATGACGAATTGTGCAGGACTAATCTCGACGGCTGGTTTTGAATCGGTGGCTGAGGCGATGTATTTGGGCAAGCCCGTTATGATGGTACCTGTACCGAATCACATTGAGCAGATGATCAATGCGCATGATGGCGAATTGTCGGGGGCCGGCGTGAAAGCGAAAACCTTTGATTTAGATATATTTCATGCCTACCTTCCAAAACATGTTTCGGTTCAGGATAATTACCAGCATTGGGTACATCAGGCTAATTTTGCGTATCAATTAACTGATTTAATTCGTAAACCAGTTGAAAATCCTAGATTCAGCCCGCGGAATGAGGGTGGATTATCGGCGAGTTGGTAGTTGTTTAGGCAGGATTATTACCTGCCTAAACACCAATCCTTAGAAATTAACTTGCGCTTGGATACGCAACAAATTTCCTGTTTGTAAATTCTCTTGTAATTTAAAATCTTCGGCGCGTTTCGTTGCCATGGTATACATAGTAACTAATTCAAAGTTTTTATTGGGTTGCCATTCAAGGCCAATTTCTGTTTCATCAACGCGATAGCTACGTGCATCTAATTCATGTTTTTTCCCACCTTCGTAATGCTGAACACGGACAAAAGGGATTAGCACTTGCTTCGCAATATCGAGCTTATACGAAAATGTTGCATATCCACCTGATAGCTTTTTATTCTCAATACTTCCCGTTGCTTTATTGAATTCAGGACCTGTTCCTACATTGTACTCAGCTTGAATACCAAACGGCTTTGGATATAATACAAAACTAGCAGCAACTCGCTCGTCTAAATAAGTCTTCGTGCTATTCACTTTCACACCCGTACTTAACTGATCAGAAGCCATCGTCCATTGACCGGAATACGCTTGGATTCCCGCTTCAACAATTTGATTTTTAATTTGAACGGGGTAGCTTAAGCGTGCAACAATATGAGGTGCGTCATTTCCTTCAGGCTTATTGGCTGTTTGTCCATTATAAGCTCCGATTCCGAAAACACCGTAATCGCCAGAACCTTTAAGTCCATCATTCACTAATGAACTAAACAATTTGCGTGTTTTGGCAGGAGCCCAATAGAAAAACACACCTAAATCACGTTCATTTGAGACGGCGCTATTCAGTGCGTCATTGCGATCCAAAGGCAGTCGATTTTGACTAGACTGCATATTTTCAAATCCAAAAGGTACTTTACTTTGGCCTACACGAAAACGGAATTCATTGTGTTTATCTAGGCCTAAATCAAAATAAGCATCCCGAATTTGACCAAAATGTAATCCAGTGGAGGATGCACTACTTGCAAAGTCTGGTTGGATATAAAAATAAACACGCTCATTTACCTGTCCACTGAAAATGATTCGCAGTCGGCGAATGAAAAACCCTCCATTATCTCCTACACTTTTGTCCCCTTGTTCTGATTTGAGTTTATCGTTGGTTTCAAACAAACGATTGTAACGCACTTGGCCATAGCCACGAATGCTGAAAGAATCATACCATTTTTTGGTAGCAGGTGTTGTTTGAGCGGGCGCTTGTGCCTGCGAAACTAAAGACCAAAGCATAGCTAAGGCCCCTAGCAATAGGGCTAATTTTTTCATTTTTATATTGGTGTGTAGTAAATGGGGCATCCTGAAGATGCCCCCAGAAATTATATTATGCGATAATCCAGCGGAATGAAACAAATAACAGCGCTGATAAGATGATCGTTACAGGCAAGGTCAAAACCCAAGCAAGCACGATACTCTTTACGGTTCCACCTTGTAAGTTTTTGATTCCACGTGATGCAACCATCGTTCCAGCAATACCAGAAGACAATACGTGTGTCGTACTAACAGGCCATTTATATGCCGTAGCTAACCCAATGGTTAACGAGGCAATTAATTCTGCAGAAGCGCCTTGTGCATAAGTCAAATGGTTTTTACCAATTTTCTCGCCAATGGTAACGACAATTCGCTTCCACCCTACCATCGTACCTAAGCCTAATGAAAGTGCAACAATCCACATCACCCATGCAGGTGCAAAATCCGTCACACCAGCGATTCCGGAAGAAGAAGTAGAGCCAAAACTAAAGAATGGAGCTTTATCGCCTTGCGTAGCCTTCTTTAAGATTTTTTTATCTCCAGAAGATAAAGCCACCGATTCACTTTCAAGCAATTTCTTTGATTGCTTGTTGATCGTCAAAGCAGCTTTACGAACATCAAATTTTTGAGTAGTCGACATCGTTGCCGTTGTTACACCTGAAGCTAATATCTTATCTAGGTCTGCCGAAGATTTCACTAATTTATTATAGCTTTCACGTTCTTTCTCAGATAGAGGTAGCGTGTCTATTTTAGCCGTAATGGCCTTAACGGAAGTTAAGCTTGTTTGAACTTGCGCAAGATCCAAGTTTGTATTAACAGCAAAGTAGCCTGGTAAAAACGCAATCAAAATCACCATGACAAGTCCAATTCCTTTTTGGCCATCATTCCGACCGTGGAAGAAAGAAACCAATGTACATGTCGTAACCAAAATGGCACGAATCCACATGGGTGGTGGCGATTGTTTTTTGGGCTCCTTAAAAATTTCCTTATTCTTAACAGTCTTCTTTAGGATGTACATCAAGATAATTGCTAAGGCAAAACCAAAAAGGGGAGAAAGCAATAAAGCTTGACCAATTTCAATTGCCTTGTCCCAGTTGATTGCAGAAATACCTTTATTTGAATTTTCAGGCAATAAAGCATGACCCACTCCGATACCAATAATCGATCCAATAAGCGTGTGGGAACTAGATGCAGGAATTCCGAAATACCATGTTCCTAAATTCCACATGATCGCTGAAAGTAATAAAGCCAAAGCCATCGCCATAGAATGATACACATCGGCATCCATGAGGAGTTCCGTGGGTAGGAGTCCGATAATACTCATCGTTACACCAACACCACCAGTCAAAAGACCCAAGAAATTCATGAAGCCTGACCAAACCACCGCTTGGGTTGGCTTTAGGGAGTGTGTGTAAATTACAGTTGCTACTGCATTAGCCGTATCGTGAAATCCATTTACGAATTCAAACGCACAAGCGGCGAAAAGGCAGAAAAATAACAAGAATAACAAGGTTGGATCGAGTCCGAACATGATAGGGTTGTTTATATTGGTGATAATTTCGACACAAAAATAAGACATCCCAACAATTCCAATGTTAAGGAATTGTTAACCATTTATTATAGAATTATTAATCATGATGATTTGCTAACCTTGTGATTTAAGTTAAAATGGTGCAAAACATGGCCAAAACAACAATTAAACACTGATTTACTTTACAATTTGATTACATAGGCATAACGATTGACTAATGTTAAATCCGCAACTTCGTAATGAATTAAATTGAACTGTTGGATCATGTTGAAAAGTAAAAAATATGACTTAATTGTCGTTGGGGCCGGCATCACAGGTACATTTTGTGCCTTGCATGCGCTGAACAAGAAAAAGTCGGTATTATTAATCGAAAAGGACAATTCCCCATTTGAATCAAGTTTTCGAAACCTTGGACATATTAATCCATCCGGGCAATCGTTCGCAAAATGGTTTGACATTAGTCGGAAATCCCTACGCATTTACCAGGGGCTTCAAGAGAACTTTGACCTGACTTTTTCCAAAACAGGTACATGGTATATTGCAAAGAGCACGCAAGAATTAACCCTACTGCACGAATTACAAGCACTTTTTGAAGAACGAAATTATCCAGCCCAATTATATTCTCCAGCCGATTGTAAGCAACTTAATCCTGCATTAATCACGAATAAAATCTTTGGCGGAATTCACCTGCCGAATGAAGGGGTGGTGGATTCGAAAGAAATGACACATCGCTTGAGAAACCATCTCATAAGTGACCTGGGGCTACATTACAAGCCCAATACACTCGTAGTTGATGTAGAAAAGCGAAGAGGTATCGCTAAGATCGTAACGTCTCAACAGGAAACAATTTGGGCTGACCACATTATCTTAGCTTGTGGAAATCAAACGCAATTACTGCTCCCAAATCATTATCCTAATGAGCTATTGCAAAAATGTCAGTCCCAAATAATTAAACTATCTCCACAACGTACCCAATTGAAAAACACGTTGATTTCGGGAGCTTCTGTTGAGTGCTTTTCAAGTAGCCAATCTTGCCCTTCATTTGACAATTCTTTGCCGCAAGATGAAATTAAACTAACCATTAAACAATTGAAAGATGGTTCTGTTTTGCTAGGTGAAACGGTCAGGTCAACATCCATTCAAAAGCAATCTGATCTAGGATTTGAGTTGTCGATGGAGGCAAATAACCGACTAATTGAAAAGGCCAAAACCTTCATTGATTTACCCGCATGGGATATTGAATCTACCTGGACAAATACATATTTAGAACACGTAGGTGATGGTGTATTTTCAAAAACAGTGGACGATATCATTCACATACTCGCGGGAATGGGAAATAAAAGTATTACTACTAGCCCTGCGTACACGCAAATGTTCATCAACCAGCTCTATCAATAAAGCTAGCCGACAATCCAACGGAAAAACAAAAACAATACGGTTGATAAAATTATCGTAACAGGCAAGGTCAGGACCCAAGCTAAAACAATGCTGCGCACAGTTCCTCCTTGCAGATTCTTGATCCCGCGCTGGGCTACCATCGTACCTGCAATACCCGAACTTAATACGTGTGTCGTACTCACCGGCCATTTATACGCAGTTGCTAATCCAATCGTTAAAGATGCAATTAACTCAGCGGATGCCCCTTGCGCATAAGTCAAATGATCCTTCCCGATTTTCTCGCCGATCGTAATCACGATGCGCTTCCAACCAATCATCGTACCCAAACCTAAAGATAAGGCAATCATCCACATCACCCAATTAGGCGCAAAATCGGTCACACTAGCTAAACCTGAGCTGGAACTTGATCCGTAGGTGAAAAAGGGCGCTTTAGACCCTGCCGTTGCTTTTTTCCATGCTTGCTTATCATTCTCAGATAAAGCAACAGATTCGCTTTCAATCAACTTCTTTGAATGCTTGTTAATCGTCAAAGCCGCTTTGCGAATCGCAAATTTTTGATCCGTTGTTAAGGTCGATATCCCAGGATTCTTGGATGTAATAACAAAAAGGTCCTGTGAGGACGACTTAATCTTGGCTAATGCATCTTGCTCTTTGATTGACAATGCAGACGAATCAATCTTCGCGGTTATTTGCTGTACGGTAGACAAATGTGTTCGCAACGCATTTAAGTCAAGCGAAGTATTGACCGCAAAGAAACCAGGCAAAAACGCAATTAATATAACCATCACCAAGCCAATTCCTTTTTGGCCATCATTTCTCCCATGAAAAAAAGATACCAAGGTACAGGTAGCAATTAATATCGAACGAATCCACAAAGGGGGAGGTGATTTCTTCTTCGGTTCCTTGAAGATTTCTTTGTTAGTTACCGACTTCTTTAAAATGTACATCAAAATGATTGCCAAGGCAAAACCAAATAAAGGAGACAACAACAAGGCTTGCCCAATCTCAATCACCTTATCCCAGTTCAATGATGAAAGCCCTTTGTTGGAAGCCTCTGGCAACAATGCATGCCCCACTCCAATACCAATAATGGAACCAATCAAGGTATGAGAACTAGATGCGGGAATTCCTAAATACCAGGTGCCTAAATTCCACATAATTGCAGAAATCAACAGCGCTAATGCCATCGCCATGGAATGATAGACATTGGTATCCACTAATAATTCGGTTGGCAATAGGCCAATGATACTCATCGTAACACCAACTCCGCCGGTTAGCAGCCCAAGAAAGTTCATAAACCCTGACCATACAACTGCTTGAGTAGGCTTCAATGAGTGTGTATATATGACAGTTGCTACGGCGTTAGCCGTATCATGAAATCCGTTAACAAACTCAAAAGCACATGCCGCAACTAAGCAAAAGCATAATAGGAATAACAGCGTAGGATCTAGACCAAACATAAGTTTATTATTAAAACATTGCGAAGGTAAGCATCTCATGACCGATGGATGTTACCAAATTATTAAATACTAGTTGGGCCTACTGCTAAAAGGAATCTCCATGATCTTAGCAACAAAATGAATCAAGTCTTTTTGATACACTTGTTCTAGAGATTGTACCTCACCCAACCTAGGGACTTTGGCCCCCAGCATGGCATACCAAATCTCATGGCAATCTTTCACCTTTTCTCCATGTGATGTCCATTCATATTTATTCTTATCTCCTCTACCATGATCCGTCGTGATTAATAGGGTCGTTTTACCTTTGTATAAGGGGTCTGATTCAACGAATCGCCAAATATCAGCCAACCAAGCGTCGAATTGATGCGCCGCATTCAGGTAATGTCCATAATGGCCTTCATGTGCAAATTCGTCCGTTTCGCCGTAGGAAATGAACATGGCTTTGGGTTTCTTATTTTTCAAATAATCCATCGCTTGGTAATGCATAAACCCATCCAAAACCTCCGCATCCCCAAACGCGCGGAAAGAATCCTTCGTCATGCGTGAAAGTAAATCGCTATCCTTACTTTTTACATAGGAATTATAATCATCAAAAGCATTAATAACCGGAAAACCCGCACGCTTTTCATTTAAAATTCGATCAAACGCATCCCAAGCTCCAAAAGCCGCAACCGAACCTTTATAGGCGTTTAGGCTATTCAAGTACTCAAAAAAGTTCGTATTGGGATTCGCCTTGTAATCATTCGAATTCACGGATGTATCAACCTGGCCTGTTAATAACTCACTGTATCCTGGATAGGAAAACCAATAGGGATTTGCAACATTCACAAGTGATCCTTTGCTACGATTACCATGAATCTGGCCCTGTTTAGCTATTGTATTCCAAAAAAAAGGCAATAATTTTTCACGGCGAGTCTCAGCATCTGGTGCCCAATACTGCTTAACTAAGCGCGCGCTATCCCCGTGGTGGAAACGCTTCACTTTTACAATGGATGAATCCATTCCTCCGAAAACTTCTTGCCAACGAAACCCGTCGGTCATGATGACGATAACACGGTGGTCGGCCAACTTTTGACTGTATGCCGGCGAAATAAACAAAGTCATCAACAAAGAAAAAAATAAAAATTGACGCATAAGATTGATAAATAGGTTTCCTTTAAACTTGTTCTAAATTACACGAAAATTTATCATTTCAACTCGCTCCAAACAAGAAATGTCGACAGGAGACCTGCCGACATTTACTATATTACACCAATATAAAATCGTAGGTTACAAACCCGATATCGTAGAAACCCAATTATGGGTTTTTTTGTCATATTTTAGTGTCGAATCTGGCCATTCCACATAATGTTTCATGGGCAAATACGCGTTTAAATTCCCTTCACGGACAAGTGCCTTAAATAAAAAAGCCCCACGTTCCTTCACGGTTTCGTCATCAAAGTGCGGCGTGTTAACAACCTCTTCAAAAGCAAGTATATCCGTAGATTCCGGTTTTAAGATGAATCGACCTACTACTCCCCTTCGTAAATCCTTTCGACCCGCCACGGGCCGACTAATTAAATAAAAATAAGTGCCCGCTTCATCTTTGGTCAAATGAACAAAATGATAAAGTGGTAAACGGCTAACATATTCAGGTCTGAATTGTGCCTGAAATTTTGTTGAATCTGTTGAATAGGTAGCTTTTTCTCCCATGTACGTAATGATATTCGTCAACAGCGTATCACGTTCAGCGTCAGAAAAATAGTAGCCTACTTCGTCTTTGGAATGACAGGAAGCCAATAGCATGACGCCTGCAAAAAAAGTTAATATATTTTTTATCATTGGTGTAAAAAAAAGGACGTTGCCTCATTTGGCAACGTCCTAGCTAATTATAAATTACTTAATGTAAAGTACTGAGTTAGGCGAGAATTCAGCCCAACCAGCAGTCCAATCTGAATCTTTGAATGCACCGATGTAATCCGTTGCAGTCATACCTGGCAATGCAGGTAAAGCCGTTCCGATCAAAGATTCTGAAGTTCCAGCCGTTAAAGTTAACGTTGGACGAGCTGACCATAATGTCGCAGCAATACCTGTATTGGCAGTCGATGTCAATACTTTGTTCCCGGCGATTGCCTTGAACCAATCAGATGCCTTAACATCACCAATCAAAATTGGTTTTGTTGCAACTGTACCAGCAGAACCTGTTTTAGCAATTTGCTCTTCATCAGCTACCGCAACACCGAAACCATACACGTTCGTATTCAATGCTGTGAAACCTGTTGATCCCCATCCTGAAGTACCCGCGATAACAACGTTCTTAACAACTAAGTCACCATTAGCCGCGTTTGTTTTCGCAGAACCTTTTTGGCTATCGATATACAAACCAGTTGGGTATCCTGTAATGAATGTGTTATAGATTTTCAATTTATTATTACGACGCAATTGCGCTCCATTTTGGAAGTTGAAATCCAAATAAGATGAAGCCGTTCCTTTAGCACCAATGATTGACATGTTTGCAAATGTTGCAGAAGTAAATGGTGTTGCCGCATCTCCGTTTGAGTTGTTATCAACTTCAAATCCGTTTGATCCTGAAGCATCCGCTAAGTTACCGTCACGGTATCCTAAACCGAATTGTACGTTTCCTGAGAAACCATTATCTACGTCAAAGTCATCATCCGTTCCTTTGTAAGCGATCAAATATTTCGCGTTTACTGTTCCACCGAACCACTCAAATGAATCATCCAAACCGAAAGATGCCATGATATACTCAAGCGTAGTACCTGAACCTACTGAACCCATCGTTAATGAGTTAATTTCTTGGTTTGGATTCAATGGAATACCCGCGTACTCAATACGAACATACTTTAATGAACCCGAGTTATCTGCTGCATCCGTACCACCGTGGTAACCTTTGTAACCGCCTTCTAATTCTACTGTACCTGTCAAGTTGTTTGGCGCTTTACCACAAAGAACAACTCCACCCCAATCACCTGGAGCACGGTTGCCTACACCTTCAGCAGATGTAAATACAATCGGAGCAGCAGCAGTACCAATCGCGATCAATTTAGAACCACGGTGTACAACCAAAGTTCCCTTAGTAGCTTTATCACCGATGATAACCGTACCTGCTTGGATAGTCAATTGACCAACCTTCGTAATGGTACCAAAAGTAGCTTCTTCACCTACTCGTACATAACCTTTCAAACGGTAAATTTTATCCGCAGTCCATGTCACGTTTCCTTCGATCACACCTTCTACATCCACAATGGTTTTAGGAGGTACGACAGAAACGGTTACGGGAATTGATACCAACGAAGAAACTTGGTTTTGGTTATCTGTAACCTGTACCGTAAAGTTCACCGTTGAACCTGCTGTTCCTTCAATCACATAATCCTTCGAATACTCAGCTGTTTTTTCGCCAGCCATTATTTTTGAATCAAAAGCCGCACCGTTTTTCAAAACCGTAATCGACTTAATACCTGCAGGCGCATTGATTGTCGCCTTAACCGTAATGGTCGCACCCGGAATCCCCGCTAGTGTTCCCGACGTCGAGATTGTTGGCACAGGAAAAACTTCCTCTTCCTTCGCACAACCCGCTAATGTAACTACCGCAATAGTTAACATTGCGAAAACTTTAAACATGTTTGTTTGTAAGCGTTTCATCACTTTTGTTTGATTAAATTGTTTGATTAATTAAATGGAGAAATAATAAGCCCTAATGAAGCTACACGACCAGGCGCATAGTTTTGAATGGTCTGATCTTGGTTACGATCAAAAACCTGATCTTGGTTACCATCTTGTAAAATCGTATTTCCTTGATTCAAGATATCGCTCACACCACCTTTAAGCATGATCGCTTTTGTCAATTGCTTTGAGAAACTAAAATCAATCACATTACGTGGCATCTCAAACCAATCTGGGTATGGAGATCCAAAGTTGTTACCTACAGCGAAAATACGTTTACCAATGACGTTGTAATTAAAATTCAATTGTAAGCCCTTTTTGGTATCGTTATAGTTCAAACCAGCATTCACGATATAAGGCGATTGACCTTGCAAAGGACGATTATCAGATTGGTCCTTCGCTACCGTCTCATCCAATTTTACGCGGCTGAAAATATACGTACCGTTGAAAACTAAGCTCGTTCTTCCCAAAATTGTATTGGGTTGATTCGCGTTTAAGTTCTTGCGGAATTCTGCTTCGATACCCGTTGAATAGGCCGACTTCGCATTTGAGAAATTCAAGATAGGGTTAGCACCTGAAGCAAACACAACCTCAATCGGGTTTGTGAAGTCCTTGTAGAATGCAGCAATACTTACTAACTCCGTCGGTGTAGGATAAAATTCATAACGGAAATCAAAGTTTTGAATCTCAGCATTCTTCAAAGTTGGATTACCTGAAACCGTACGGTTATTAACAAAATCATAGAAAGAGAAAGGAGCTAACTCGCGGAATTCTGGACGATTCAATGTCTTTCCGTAAGCCAAACGTAACAAGGACTTCTCCGTGAAATTATAGGTCAAGTTCATCGATGGCAACACATCCAAACGCGTGTTATCGTAGTTGATGGCCTTCCCTACCAAATCCGCTGAATTCAGCTTCTGGCTATTTTGTTCTGCCCGAACACCTACAATAGCATTAAACTTCTTGCCTAAGGCATAATTCGCAGAGACATAAGCGGCAAACAAATTGTTCGTTGCGTTATAAGAGTCATTCGGGTTCGTTTGCTCATCAATTTTCACACCCGTTCTCGAGTTGAAATTTTGAGGAGAAAACAATTGGTCGATAGGCAAGGTCGTCTGGAAAGAAGGCGTCGATTTCACATAACCAATGTTACGTGCACCGAAATCACGTACCTTATCTTCATAGAATAAACCTGCTTTGAAATCCAATTCCTTCTCATCGCCTACTTTGATTCGTTTATCAAGATTAAACGCCGCTGTGTAAGATGACTCGTCCATGTTGATGTAGGTACGACCCAACAAAAATGTCTGTGCAGCACCGTTTGGTATAAATAAGCTGCTCGATGAACCATCTACATTGTAACGGAAACGCTTGTAATCCGGCTGGTTACGATAAGCTGAATTATAACCGACCATCCAATCCGTTTTTAGGCTACCCTCTTGAAATTCATGACGGCCGGTCAATTGACCCGTGTAAATACCTCTGAATACCTGATCGAATGAACGAATATCCCAGTTCGAACCATTGTCAAATCCTGAACGCTGAATGTATTGTGTATTCGCTAATTGATTAAATAAATTTTTGAATTCAATCACAGATCCACCTGCGAAACGTGCCGACCAGTTGTGCGAAACACCTAAACGAATCGCATTTGAATATTGATTATCAACATAATTGAAAATCTCATCTGGCTCTCCTGTCGTTTGGATATTACTATATCCCCAGTCATTACGCTCCATTTTAAAGATAGAACGCGTGTTAGAATAGTTGACAGCCGTCACATTACCAATACGAACGGAACCCAAATCAAATTTAAGTCCACCCGCTAAGGATGCACGCATGTCAGGCATTGCATTGGATTCTACCGGCACCCAATTGTTCTTCAAGGAAGCACCAATGGCATCAATACCTGAAGCTCCCGTGTTGATTAAGGCGCTACGATTGATTGGGAAAGACTTAGGCAAATCGAAATAGCCTTGATCAAAACCTGTCCAAGCCATATTGGCATTTTTTGTTGCAAAAAATGCTGAACCGGTTGTTCCTTCGCGGTAAGCGCTTGAGATATCAAGTGTTAAGAAGTTATTTTCCGGAATAGATTTGGTAAAGATTTTCACAACACCCCCAGCAAATTCTCCTGGAATTTCAGCTGATGGAGATTTGAATACCAAAATACGGTCAATTTGACCTGCAGGAATAATGTCAAATGAGAACGAACGAACATCCGTTTCCATCGAAGGCGCAAATGCATTATTTAATTGAACGGTGTTGTAACGCTCATTCAAACCACGAATGTTGATGAAGCGCTCTCCGAAAATCGTAACACCCGGAACGCGTTTCACAACTTCAGCAGCCGTACGATCCAATGTCTTTGTGATTTGTGCGGCAGAAATACCACTAACGACCAATTGAGCCGCCTTAATTTCCGAAATCACAGATTGCTCTGTATTCGTTAATTTCTGAGCGACTACTTTAACCTCCGCTAACGTTGCCGACTCTTCCACTAACGAAAGATTAAGTTCGGTTACTTGGTTAGCCGCTACTTTAACACCTTCATAAATTTTAGATTCGTAGCCTACGAATGAAATTTTCAATGAATAAGAGCCTACAGGCAATTTACCGAAAGAGAAAAAACCGTTGATGTCAGTAGCAGCACCCTTATTAATTCCCTGAACGAGAATCGTTGCCCCAATAATGTCTTCTTTTGTTTTTGAATCTTTAATAGTACCTCGGATGGTACCACCCTCTTGTGCAAATATTGGTGTTGATACGAGTAATAATAGAATAAATACGTAAATGGATTTCATGCGAATTTTAATACTGGTGAATTTTACGATGCAAAACTACCCGAAAGAAAAACCGCCTTGATTAAGGTCGCATTAACGATACTTTACCAAATGGTTAAAACAATTCTGCATTCATTAACAATTTGATAACATTGAAATCTGGGCTCATGAAAACCCGGCACACAATTGCACAATTCCGAGAATTATAATTTTTTTAAGAAGAACTTTCTTGAAAAAGTTAAATTTTACTCGGATTTAATTTGGAGCTAACATGGAAAGTTTAGTTTTGGGTCAACAAACGGAAATATTTCCGCCTAAGTATTTTAAAATCAAACGAGTATGAAAAAGTACATCATCAATGCAATGGCTCTTGCCTTCTTCGCAACGAGCATGTCCATGACTCCCCACGCAATGGCCGCCGGATTAAGCTTACCTGTTAGCATCAACCAAGTGGGAAGAATGAAATTCCTAGTTAGCGCTGAACCGAATTCGAAACTTGTAGTCATCATTTACGATGCAGACCAAAATATCATCCACCAAGAAGTAATCGCAAGCAAGAAGTTGTACAACTTCGCAAACCTTTTGGACGGAAAGTATAAAATGGAAATCCTAAATGCCAAAAAACAGGTCATTCAATCCAAAACATTCAACATCCTAACGGAAGTAAAACGCGATTTAGTCGCTGTCCAATAGGTAAGTCAACAAGTGAAAGATTAAGGGTAAAAGGGCGCGGACATTCTGCGCCTTTTTTTATCAATTTACACATCGAATTACCCGTCAAAATTTCCTATTTTTGCTCCCCCCAATTGAATTTAAATTATACCCTATGGATTACCTGGCAGGTCTGAATGAGCCCCAACGACAAGCAGTCGAACACATCGATGGTCCCCTAATGATCATTGCTGGTGCCGGCTCGGGAAAAACCCGCGTGCTGACCTACCGCACAGCCCATTTAATCGATAAGGGCGTCGATCCATTCAGCATTCTGCTTTTGACCTTTACGAATAAGGCCGCCGGCGAAATGCGCCATCGGATCGAAAGCGTCATCGGGACGCAAGCCAAAAACATCTGGATGGGTACTTTCCACTCCGTGTTTGCCAAAATCCTACGCTTTGAAGGGGAACGTTTGGGCTATACCTCCAATTTTTCCATCTACGATACCGACGATGCCAAATCCCTCATCCGGACGCTCATCAAAGAGCAAAATCTAGATGATAAAATTTACAAAGTCAATTTGGTCTTGAACCGAATCTCCAATGCAAAAAACCGACTAATTGGCCCCGAACAATACATCAACAGCCCCGTTTTAGAACAGGAAGATCGTTACGCCAAAATCCCGATGATGGGACAGCTCTATAAATTATATTGTACGCGCTGCTTCCAGGCAAATGCCATGGATTTTGATGATTTGCTCTTTCAAACGAATATTCTTTTCCGCGATCACCTGGATGTGTTGCACAAATACCAACACAAATTCAAGCATGTGATGGTCGATGAGTTTCAAGATACCAACGTATCCCAATACCTCATCACCAAAAAGCTTTCCGCCGTTCACCAAAACATCTGTGTCGTAGGTGACGATGCGCAAAGTATTTATGCCTTCCGCGGGGCCGACATCCAAAATATCCTCAATTTCGAGCGCGATTACCCCGATTTAACAACGATCAAACTCGAAGAGAACTACCGTTCGACTAAAGCCATCGTCGCTGTGGCGAACTCAGTCATCGCACGGAATAAAAACCAATTAAAGAAAGACGTCTTTACGTCGAATGAAGATGGCGATCAGATCGAAATCATTCGTGCGGGAAGCGATAACGAAGAAGGACGCATCATTGCTTCCAACATATTTGAAACCTGTCAAAAGGAAGGTTTACGCTTCTCCGACTTTGCCATTCTGTATCGTACCAATGCACAATCTCGCTCCTTTGAGGAATCCTTGCGTCGCTTAAATATCAAGTATCGGATTATCGGCGGCTTATCTTTCTACCAACGGAAGGAAATCAAGGATGTCTTGGGCTACTTACGTTTTGTGGTAAACCAACAAGATGAAGAAGCTTTCAAGCGTATCATTAATTTACCGAAACGCGGGATTGGAGATACAACCATCGCCAAAATTTCCTTAACTGCCGCTGAGCAAAGTTCAACGGTTTGGGATGTGGTCGCAAATATTAATCAATTCCAAGGCGTGCGCGGCACGGCACCGATTGAACAATTCGCCGACTTGATCAAGTCATATAAATTGATGGTCGAGGTGGAACAAAAAGATGCCTATGAAGTAGCGAGTCACGTTGCTAAAACATCCGGATTGGTTCGTGAATTATATGAAGACAAAACGGTTGAAGGCTTAGCGCGCTACCAAAACGTACAAGAATTACTGAACGCCATCAAGCAATTCGTGGATTCGGAAGAAAATGAGGACAAATCGTTGTCAACTTTCTTGCAGTCGGTTTCCCTGCTCACAAACGCGGACACCACCGAAGACCCGAACGATAAGGACAAAGTAACCTTGATGACGGTTCACTCAGCCAAAGGATTGGAGTTTAAGCATGTATTTTTAGTAGGATTAGAGGAAGATTTATTCCCGAGTCAAATGATGTTGCAAAGCCAAGCGGATCTCGAAGAAGAACGTCGCTTGTTCTATGTTGCCATCACGCGGGCGGAGAAAAAACTGATGATTTCCTATGCGGAATCCCGTTATCAATTCGGCCGATTAAAAAGTTGTGAGCCGAGTCGGTTCATCGATGAACTCGACAGCACCTACCTCAAAATGGCGAAAACGCCAGGAAAGAAGGACACATCTAACTTCAGACCCGTTCAAAAAACGGGCTTCGTGGAGAAATCCACCAGCGCGAGTGCCGCTCAATTGATTCAAAAACCGAAGCAGAATACGAATTACCAACATGTCCCTTCGGCGAATTTTGTGCAATCAGACGCATTGAGTTTAGCCGCAGGCCAGCGGGTAGAACATCAGAAATTTGGTTTTGGGACGATTCAGAAGTTGGAGGTCAATGGCGCCGAACGCAAAGCACACATTTTGTTCGAACAAGGCGTGGGGGAAAAAACCTTGCTATTAAGTTTCGCGAAACTAATGATTATCGCTTAGCGGTGTAATGCAAGTGCGCTGGACTCGATAAACTTGCAATCTCCGAGATGCTTGCATAGCCTCTGTTCATGCCGTCAAAAGCCAAAGCTTCCCCTTGTGGTTCAAGGATACTAGGAACAATGCGCGGCTTCCGACGAAGCGCGTCTGCAATGCTTTCCTGTTTTTGCTTTTTCCAGTAATAGATTTCCAAGTAATTGCGGATAATGATTTCTTCGTTGGAAGATGCCACATTCCCATCCGTAATGAAATACAATTGCTTGAGCAAGCTGAGGTCTGACGTGGGTATGGAGAAATTCAATTCGTACATAAACTGAGCTTTCTGAATTCCCTTGGACGCAAATGCTTCTGCAGGCAAGCGATATAAACGCTTGTGATCTTCCCGTTTGGAGATAAAATAAAGATCGCCGGTAATCTGATCAATCAGCATGCATTCCATATCTCGTGACCCGTCAGGCAACGTGAATGCCAAACTTTGGGTGTGTTTAATAACTCGGCGTAAAGGATCTGTTAATTTCAACGATGGCTCTAAAAAGCGGTGAACCTGATAGGTAGCATTTTGAGCAAAATTATCCCCGATATCCGCTACATACAAATAGGTTTGACCCGTCCGATTCTGCCAGCGGCCCATCGCCTCCCAGTCGCGATTATGCAAGCCCAATAAGCTAAATTCTGCTTTCCCTTGACCCGCTTCACTGACTAAAAACATGCGATTCAAATCCTTCGAATCATTGATTACCCAAAAGTTTCCTGGATTTCGAAGGGAAGCAACCATGCCGGATGCCTCATCGATTTCAATATTAGCCAAGACTCCTACATCCTTCGTATTCGAAAAGCGCGTTTGAGATTGGTCGGAATCCCCAATGTAAAAAGATTGGCAAGCCCATACGAGCAAGCCCATCACAAATACCTGTATGCGACTTCTCTTTCTCACTTTTTCTTATAATAATACAGGTGAGCAGGCACTAAATCAGGCGATTCTGAAAGGGTGTAATATCCTGAACCATCTAAAGAAAACGTTACTCCTTCTCCTTGGGGCTCTAATAAATAAGGTACAGCCTTCGCGGGACGCAGAAGCGCCTCCGGAATACTTTCCCCCGTTTTGCGCTTCCAGTAATAGATGCCAATGTAATTACGAATCAATATTTCCGAATTATCTGGAGAAACACTTCCTCCAGTTAAGAAATAGGCTTGTTGGATTTTTGCATCACTCGAAAACGGTGTCGAAAAGGTTAAATCTTGAATATATTCTGCTGTGACTGTCGTCCCATTCAGCACCTTCGCTGCGGGTATTTTATATAAACGCTTACTATTTTCCCGCTTCGTAATCACAAATATATCTTTGGATTTCTGATCAATTAACAAGGTTTCCATATCACGAAAGCCATCTGGCAAGCGAAAGGTTAATTTATTAATATCCGTTAATACCGTATAGGGATTTGATGTAATAGCTAAATCTTTAAACCAATAAATAGCATAATTCGGGTTATCTTGAAAATTATCGCCGAAATCAGCCACGTAAACGGTGGCAGAACCATCGGATTCCGTTACGACAGCCAAATCTTCCCAATCCCGGTGGGTTGCTCCACTCAATAAATATTCCTTTTTCCCTTTGCCCAAAGAGTCGATCAGATACAACATCGGGCCTTGAACATCTGAATCGTTTGTTACCCAAAAGTAGCCCGGATTTTTTCTGCTCGCCCCTATACCCGATGCCTCCATGATTCTAGGATTATCTAGAGCACCTCGATCAACGGCATTCTCAAAGGACGATTCCCCTTGCGAGGGATCCGTGGGATCGGGCATCAACTTAATACAAGCAGATAACCCTAAGGCAACCATGCCTATGTAAATATATCGAGTGGATTTAAACAGCATATTCAGATTCAGAAACATCGGTTAACTTTTTGCTCACCTTTACCTTTTTAACGCGTCGAGCATCCACAGATTGAATTTTAAATTCAAAATCCTCCCAGGCCATTTCTTCACCGGAATTTGGAATCCGACCAAATAACTCGATCATTAAACCTCCTAAGGTTTCACTTTCCCCTTTCGCCTTTTCAAAATAAACGACATCTAAATCGAAAACCCGACAAAAATCATTTAGGGACGTTTTAGCCTCAAACAAATAATTTTGTTCGTCCAAGCGTTTATAATCAGCGGTTTCATCATCGAATTCATCGTTGATTTCACCCACAATTTCCTCAATAATATCCTCCATGGTTACGAGTCCCTCTGTCTCCCCATATTCGTTCACCACGACCGCCATGTGCACCCGCTTCTCTTGAAAATCGTAAAGCAAGTCATCAATTTTCTTGTTTTCTGGCACAAAAAACGGTTGGTGCAACAACGAAATCCAATCAAATTTCTCGTCTTCTTCTACATGAACCAACAAATCTTTGATGTACAAGATCCCTTCAATTTTATCGATGGTTTCCTTGAAAACAGGCACACGCGAATATCCGTTTTTATTGATTTTATCCATCAATTCATGGAAGTCCATTTCCGTATCAAAGGCGACAATGTCGCGTCGGGCTTTCATGACGGATTTAACCGACGTATTGCCAAAATTCAAGATACCACGCAAAATATCCTTCTCCTGCTCCGTTGTATTCTCGTCGGTCGTTATCTCCAACGCATGGTTCAATTCGTGCGCCGTCAACGTGTAAGATTTCTTTTCAATTCGCTTTTCAATCAAATTGGAAATAGCCAATAAAGATCTTGAAAGTGGAGTAAAAACCACGTTGAAAAATTGAATTAACGTAGCAGAGAACGTCGCAAAGCGAATATTATTTTGTTGTGCCCAAACTTTTGGAATCAATTCGCCGAAAAATGTGATGATGAACGTGACACCGAACAACAAGAATAAAGTCACGACTAAAGTCCCTACTGATTGAGGGCCTAAAATCATTTCTGTCAAATAGTTGGACAGCGTAATGAAGATGATATTAACAAAGTTGATGGCGATCAACAAGGTCGCTAAAAGCTGTTGGGGTTTATCCAAAAGTAGGCTTACCGCCTTCTCCGCAGGATTATCGCTATCACGAAGCGCCGCCCGCTGATCCGCATTCAGGGAAAAGAAGGCAACTTCCGAACCAGCCAATAGGGCAGAAAGAAAAAGCAAAGCAATCAAAATGATCCCGATGAAAAACACCGAACTTAAAGGAAGGTTGGGATCAATGATAGTAAGTAAATGAATGGGAAAGGGGTCAGCCTCCATATTTTAATGTGCACAGTACGCACAAATTTAAGAAAAAGGGAATACAGTCATCCTATATTCCCTCTTCTTATTGAAAATTTAAAATGGCAAATCATCGCCTTCCTCCTGCATTACCGTAGGAAAAGGGTTCACATTCGCCGCAGGGGCATTTAAGTTAACCGCTTCCGGCTTTGGACGTTCGGTTGCATCAGCTCCCTTTTCATTACGACCACCAATCAAATTCATGTTTGTCGCTCGAATACGATAACCACGCACCGTAGCACCTGTCTTATCTTGCCACTCTTCTGAACGTATTTTTCCTTCGATATATACTTGATTGCCTTTTCGCAAATATTGTTCGGCGATGTTGGCCAAATTATCCCATAATTCCACACGATGCCATTCTGTTTGCTCGACACGTTGGCCATCTTTCCCAGTATAAGCTTCCGATGTTGCGATATTGATATTCGCCACTTTTACCCCATTGGGTAATGCTCGCACTTCAGGATCTCCGCCTAAATTGCCTAATAAAATCACTTTGTTTACGCCTGCCATAATTGTATTGTTTAAAGGTTAGGTAATTGAACAGCCAAATGTACATCTTCTAGCCTTCCAATATTTCCTTCAATGCAATATTATCAGTAATCAGATTTAATAACAACACGGGTTTACCCAATTGCTCGAATTCGGATGACAAAATCCACTGATAATCTGATGGTTTTTCAAACTTGAAATCCGAAGGTAATTGTACCAACCAGGCGGCTGAAATGATTTTCTGGTGACTTAATACATGGACTCCGGGCGCTTGCAAAGCCACAGCATGTTCCATGATTGGTGACAAAAATGGGTGTAAATTAATCGTTTCCTGCAGGTCGGGAGATTCCACGCAGAAGAACTCCCACAATCCTTGCCAAATATCTTTGGCTTGGCGTTGATGAACGAGCACTTTCCCTGCCTGCTCTATGATAAAATATTGAAAATGGCGAATTCGTTGGGGTTTCGCTTTCGACTTAACGGGTAATTGATTAACCCGTTCCTCGCGGTAGGCGAAACAGGAGCTGATTAGCGGACAACTTCCACAATCGGGACTTGGGCTACATTGCAATGAACCAAACTCCATGATGGCTTGGTTGAATCGGGCTGGATCTGAGTTTGGAATTAATTCTTGTGCCATTGCCGTAAATTCCTTGCGGGCAGATGCATGTAGAATATCGGTTTCAATGCCAAAATAGCGGGCTAAAATTCGATAAACGTTTCCGTCTACGACAGGACTTGCTTCGCCGAAGGCAAAAGAAGCGATGGCCGCTGCCGTGTAAGGACCTACGCCTGGCAATTTAATTAACTCGGAATAGGTCTCTGGGAATTTCCCGTCAAGCATATCAACCACATGTTTGGCTGTTTTGTGCAAATTTCGAGCTCTACTGTAATAGCCTAAGCCTTGCCAGAGACGAAATAACGTTGTTTCATCCGCTGCTGCTAAATCGTATACAGTAGGAAAAGCCTCTGTCAAGGTATAGAAATACGGCAAGCCTTGGGCGATACGTGTTTGTTGGAGAATAATCTCCGACAACCAAATCACATAAGGGTCATTCGTTCTTCGCCAAGGCAAATCTCGGGCATGATCTTTGTACCAAGTAATTAATGTTTCGGCAAAGGGGTGATTTGTAACTTTCTTCATGAAAGCATCAAAGATAATGGGCTACCTAAAAGCAAAAAAATAAATATCGCTTTTTCATTTGCCCCTTTTAAAGAAAAACCTTACTTTTGTGTCCCTTTTGAAAGCAAGGGGGAACGAAATAGAATCAACGAATCAATAAAGACTCATTACCGTGACTAAGGCAGATGTAATTGCTGAGATTTCCAGCAAAACAGGGATAGATAAAAAAGATGTATCTGAAACGTTAGAAAACTTCTTTGAAGTAGTAAAGGATAACCTAGCGAAACAAGAAAATATTTATGTTCGTGGATTCGGAAGTTTTATCAATAAGAAAAGAGCGAAGAAAATCGCGCGTAATATTTCGAAAAACACGTCCATTACCATTGATGAGCACTATGTGCCAAGCTTCAAGCCTGCAAAAGTGTTCATAGAACAAGTTAAAACAAGCACTGACCCTGCGAAAGCTTAATTCAATTTGATTAAGCAAATAGGTCAATAAAATGAATAAAACGCTTGCGATCATTTTATGTGTTGGCCTTGGTTTAGTAGCCCTCATTTTCCAATTACCCAAAGGAAATGTGAGCAGTAAAACAGAAAACTCCGTGGCAGGAGGGGCAAATCGAGATGCTGCAGCAAAAGAAACTGCGCAAACAGAAACAGAAAATAGCCATGCTACTCCCTTAACACCGGAACAGCAAAAACAAATTGCAGCATTAAAAGTAATCCTGCAACAAGCCAAAACTGAAGCACAAGAAGTATCCGCATTGGAGAAATTGGCAACAGCTTTTATTGGCGCCGACAAATACGATAGTGCTGCTTATTATGCAGCGGAATATGCAAATAAACATGCGACATTGACGCATATTTTACGTGCAGGCCAATTGTATTTTGAAGCACAAACCTACGCAATCAATGCTAAAAAGGGTCAAATCCTAGGCGAAAAAGCGCGTAATTACTTTGAAAAAGCGTTATCGCAAGATCCGAATAACCTGATGGTTAAGACGAATATGGCGATGACTTATGTAGATACACCTACACCGATGAAAGGCATTAGCCTTTTAAGGGAAGTGATTGAACAGGAGCCGACTTTCGTGCCGGCGATATTCAATTTAGGTATATTAGCCATTAAATCGAATCAATTTGGCAAAGGTCAAGAACGATTCACCCAGATATTGAAGCTGGAACCAAACAACTACAAAGCCGCCTTAAACCTCGGATTTTGTTTGGCCCAGTTAGATAAAAAAGAAGAGGCTAAAAAGATTCTGAAGCGCGTTCTAAACGAAAGTAAAGATGCTGAAGAGAAAAAAGCCGCAAACGAATTGCTTGCAGAAATGCAGCATTAAATACTGTAGAGATACGATTTACGTGTCTTCACAACAATAGAAAGCTGAAAGTCAGCTTGGTAAATTATTAAAAACTTAAACGCTCAAAGCTATGCCTTGCGGAAAGAAAAGAAAACGTCACAAGATTTCAACACACAAAAGAAAAAAACGTCTTCGTAAGAATCGTCATAAGAAGAAATAATATAAGGTTTACAGTTTCATTTTGAGATTGTTAGCAAAACCCAAGAACAGGCATTTTATCTAACAATAAATAGCCTGTTTTTGGCGTTTAATTTCCTGTATATTAAATATTCGGGCGTTAGCCCTTATAAAACATTCTTCTTGTCAACATTGTGAGTAATGAATTAATCATTAATTCTACACCCAAGGGTGATAGAATAGCCCTTTTGCAAGACAAAAGGATCGTAGAATACCACATTGAACAATCGGAACCACAATTCTCTGTTGGAGATATTTACTTGGGTACGATTAAAAAATTGGTTTCTGGATTAAACGCCGCATTTATTGATATTGGTTATGAAAAAGATGCATTCTTGCATTACCATGACCTAGGTCCTAATTTACATACACTTCAAAAATTCACCCGTGATGTCTTAACCAAAAAAGGCAAGACCATCAAGTTGGAGAATTACAAACTGGAGTCGGAAATTGACAAATTAGGCAAAATCGATAAAGTACTGACTCGTGGACAATTAGCCTTGGTGCAAGTTGTCAAAGAGCCTATCTCTACGAAGGGCCCACGCCTTTCCTGCGATATTTCCATAGCTGGACGCTTTTTGGTATTGGTGCCGTTCTCAAACGGGGTAAACATCTCAAAGAAAATCACGTCTAAAGCTGAGCGCAACCGCCTTCAAAAATTGATGACGTCCATCAAACCCAAAAATTATGGGGTGATTGTACGTACAGTAGCTGAAGGAAAAGCGGTGGAAGAAATGGAGCGTGACTTGAAAGAGTCAATCGCGAAATGGGAAGAAGGCATCAAAAAATTAGTTGATGCAAAACCGACCGAACGAATCATTGGAGAAATGAGTCGGGCGACATCTATGTTGCGCGATTTATTAAACAACGATTTTGACAATGTTATTGTTGATAGCCAAGACCTTTATAACGAAGCGAAAGACTATGTACATAACGTCGCTCCGGAGAAAGAAAAGATTGTTAAGCTTCACACGGGCAAAACAAAGTTGTTCGAACAAGTAGGTATCGAAAAGCAATTGAAAATGCTTTTTGGCCGCTCGGTATCTTTACCCGGTGGTGGCTATTTGATCGTTGAACATACCGAAGCATTGCACGTTATCGATGTCAATTCAGGCAATAAATCGAATTCGGAAGAAGATCAAGAAGCTACGGCCTTGAGTGTCAACCGCGAAGCTGCCAAAGAAATTGCACGTCAATTACGTTTACGTGATATGGGCGGAATCATTGTGATCGACTTCATCGATATGAAGAAGGCAGAAAATCGCAAAATGATTCAAGATATCATGCGTGATGAGATGCGCGGGGACCGGTCGAAATACACGATTCTTCCGTTAACGAAGTTTGGGTTGATGCAGATTACGCGTCAACGTGTTCGTCCGGAGATGAACGTTTCGACACATGAAACATGCCCAAGTTGCGGTGGTACAGGCACGATTACAGCAAGTATTGCGGTATCTGAGATTGTTGCCCAGCATGTGGAACATTTGGTATTGAAGCAAAATGAAAAGAAATTGACATTATTGGTTCATCCATTCTTGCATGCGTATTTCACGAAAGGATTCCCATCCATTCGAATGAATTGGTTTTTCAAATACAAAACCTGGATTTCCATCATGGAAGACTCCTCGTTTGGCATTACAGAATTTAAATTCTTAAACCAAAACGGAGATGCAATTGAAATCTCATCTTAAGATATTTATTTTATTCTTGTTAACACTACCATTGGCTTTTCAAGCGGAAGGCCAATGGTGGAAGTTAACGGAAGAAGCAGAAAAAGAGCGCTCAAAAGGCATGCTCCTACTCACCTCCGAAGTACAAATTGAAGCCACCACGGCCATCAATCAAATGTACAATTTCCACTTCCCCGAAGCGGAACGCGAATTCAATTACCTGAAGGTTAAATATCCGAATCATCCCCTTCCCGACTTCCTTCTAGGACTCATGCAGTGGTGGAAAATTGTGCCTAATACCGGCAATGAAGTCTATGATGAACGCTTGATCGAGTACATGGACAGCAGCATCGAAAAGGCGGAGAAAATTTGGGATGAAACAGAAAATCCAGAAGCGGCCTTTTTCATGGCTGCGGCATATGGATTTAAAGGACGCTTACATGCCGAACGGAAGAATTGGACACGAGCGACCCTCGCTGCCAAAAATGCCTTAAAATACCTCGAATATTCGCGGAATTTTGCGGATTTCAGCCCCGAGTTGATGTTTGGGGACGGCTTGTACAATTACTATTATCACTTCATCAAACAGAACTTTCCGTTATTAAGACCCGTGCTTTGGCTATTCCCGAAGGCGAATAAAATGCAAGGTGTGGCCCAACTAGAAAAGGTTAGCTACCAGGCATTTTACACACGGACCGAGGCTCGCTATTTTCTCTTGCAGATTTACGCGATGGAAAATATGACGGATAAATCCTATGATTTAGCTAAGTACACCCACGAAAACTACCCCGATAATCCTTTCTTCCATCGCTACCATGCCCGCGCGGCATTCATTGTAGGGCGTATGGACGAAGCAATGGAACAATCCAAGGCCATATTGAATCGCATCGCACAGCATCAAGTGGGATACGAAGCGGTTTCGGGCAGGTATGCCAGTTACATTTTGGGTTATTATCAATTGTACGTTTATAAAAACAGACCTGAGGCGAAGCAATATTTCCAACAATGCATGGATTTCAGCAAGCAAACCGATTCGTTTGAATCTGGCTATTATTGGGCATCTGTGCTAGGACTTGCGCGCATCTCTTATCAAGAAAATGATTTTGATAAGACCGTTGATTACTGCAAAGAGGTCTTAGATAAGGCGGAAAAGAAATCGGCCCAACATATAGAGGCAAAAAAATTATTAGCTGAAGCCAAGAAGGCGCGGCGCAAAAGGAGATAAGGACCTTCAATGGAAATTCGTACCTTTGATATCACATGGAAATGAACGCAGCATTAATCAAAAAATACTTTCCGGAAATAACGGAAGAGCAAGAAGCACAATTTGACCAACTTTTACCCTTGTACAACGAGTGGAATGAAAAAATCAATGTGGTTTCACGCAAGGATATCGAAAATTTGATGTTGCACCATGTGTTACATTCCTTGGCCATCGCCAAATTCCTTCCCTTTCGTCCGGGCACAGAAGTCTTAGATGTAGGAACAGGAGGCGGTTTTCCAGGAATACCCTTAGCCATTTTATTCCCTGAAACGCAATTTTTACTTGTCGATAGCATTGGTAAAAAAATCAAAGTTGTGGAAGGGGTTGCAGAGGCACTTGGATTAAGTAATGTCCAGGCCAAACACATGCGCGCAGAAGATGTAGATCAAGATTTTGAGTTTATTATTAGTCGGGCCGTTACGCGCTTAACCCCATTCTATTACTGGGTCAAAAATAAAATCAGTCCTAACCATTTTCACACGCAACGCAATGGCTTACTGCTCTTAAAAGGGGGTGAACTAACGGAAGAAATTGCTGAATTAGGTAAAAAAGCGAAGGTGACTGACCTTACGTCGTATTTCAAAGAAGATTTTTTCGAAACCAAAAAACTAGTTTACGTTCCGATGTAATTTAGGAGACTATGCAGAAAATATCCGTCGCATTGTGCACATTTAATGGTGCGGAGTTCCTATCCAAACAATTGGAATCCATCAAGCAACAAACCATGCCTATTCATGAGTTAGTTGTTTGTGACGATGGTTCATCAGATGAAACACTCGCGATTATTGATCGTTTTAGCAAACAGGTTGCATTTCCTGTGCAAGTTCACCGTAATCCTGTCAATTTAGGAAGTAGCAAGAATTTTGAACAATGTATGGCATTATGCCAGGGCGACTTGATTTTTCTATGCGATCAAGATGACGTTTGGATGCCGGAGAAAGTTGAACAAATTGTCAAGTACCTAGCAGAAAATCCAGATAAAGAAGCCGTATTCTCAAACGCAACGATGATTGACCAAGCCGGTTTTCCGACAGGCAAGACATCCTTTGAACAAATTGAATTCACTCCTGAGGTACAAAATCTGTGGCAAGCAGGAGGGTCCTTCCGAATACTTTTAAAAGGCTATGTGGTAACCGGGGCGGCATTAGCCGTTAAGAAACGTGCCCTACCAAAAATTGGAGCTGTACCCAATATTACCAAAGAACTCATACACGATGGATGGATTGCACTCAACTTAAGTATGGCAAACCAAATTGGGTTTATCAATACGTGTTTGATTCAATACCGTGAACATTCCAATCAGCAAGTTGGCTTTAAAAGTAAGCCGGCCCATGTATCACTTTTGCAACGATTTACGAGGTCACGGGAAGATAAATTAGGTACACTTCGCAAAAAGGCTGATATCGCACATGCACTTCTGAAACACTTTGAAGACGAAAAAGAAGTGAATGCTGAAATTACCACAGCCTTACTCCGCCGTGAGGCATTTTATCGCATGCGTGCAAATCTCCCAGCAAACAGACTTCTTCGATTCATTCCAGTTGTAAAACACGCTATAAGAGGATCTTACCAACTAGAAGAAGGCGGAAAATGGTGGAGACCTTTATTGGGAGATCTATTTGAATAAGCATGGAAAAGGTCGCAGTCATCATTCCCCTTTATCAAACAACGTTAAACCCAAAAGAAGCGGTTTCACTACGGCAATGTGTCCGAGTATTGGGAAAACATCCCATGATCTTTGTTGCGCCTGAGTCGTTAAATCTTTCCTTTTTAAGTTCATATGGTATTACTCCAAATACTATACGATTCAGCGACGAATACTTTACAAGTACAAAATCCTATAATAAGCTTCTGACCAACCCAATTTTTTACGAAGCATTTCCCAACTTTGATTACATCTTAATTTATCAATTAGATGCCTATGTATTCGAAGATAATTTGTTGGCATGGTGTGACAAGGGATATGATTACATCGGAGCACCGAAGCTACGCAAACACCATCTAGCGGGCCAAGCAAGTTGCAATCCTGTATTGTTTAATGGAGGGCTTTCCTTACGTCGGGTAAAACCATTGTTGCGTTATATTAAAATCTACCAACTTTTTTTCAAGGAATGGCTAGCCAATGAAGATGCTATGTTTTCATTTGCCCAGAAAAGAGCTATTCCCTTTCGATTTTTGCTTCGATTGCCACATTGGAAAGATGCCCTATCCTTTGCAATCGAACAAAATCCAAAAATTTCGTATGAGTTATTAGGCGAATTACCCTTTGGATGCCACGCGTGGGAACGCTACAATCCTACGTTTTGGAAACAATTCATTCCACAGGATTAAACTTCGGCGCCTTGAAACAAGAGTCGCATCGAGCGGACCTTACGTCTTGAAATCGGAATGATTTCGTCGTTAATTAAACGAATTGCTTTTTGTGATTTGAAATCAATGTGCTGGATCGCAGCAGGATTAATTAATGCCGACTTAGATGGGCGAATAAATCCGCCAAGCTCAA